>CAZCGE010000134.1:0-152723 GCA_964498125.1 uncultured Devosia sp.
GAGCTTGGGCATGGGAAACTCCGTTGCGGAACGCCAGCGGACCTAACGAGATGCCGCCTTCTGCAATCTACAGCAACATTGAACTGGGGGTCAAGAATATAAATGATTGAAACTGCGTGAATTATATTTGCAGCGGAACGCACGAGGTTGCAGGAAGATGCGTATTCTCCTGTTTGTGGATCTGGGGGTCCACCGTTCGAGCCGGGGAGGCGGTACCAATAAAATCACAATAAATTCAAAGTCTTGCCGTGAGAACAAATGTTCTCGTCGGCCTCATTCTGACTCGCGCATCCGGGGCTCGTTCTGACTCTCGTTCCGGGCGTGTTTTAATTCCGTCACCCTGGCCCGGCGTTTGCGGGCAGCGGCTAGGCGCTGGACGTCGGTCTTTTTGACGTAGCCGCGCGGGGAATTTCACCCCGAGCCTCGCACAGATCCGGACTTGATCGAGGGGGCGCAAATGGGCCTCAGCAGAGCCCAGCAGCAAGCTCTGTGAAATTCGCGGCGATCAGGTCGGGTTGGTGCGGGGTCTGGCCGAACGGGCGCTGGCGCCGGTCGATGAAGGCCGTGCGCATGCCATAGGACTTGGCGCCGATGCAGTCGAAGGCATGGTTGGCAACGAACAGGCAGCTCAAGCGATCGAGGCCGATCAGCTCCGTGGCCGTCGCATACGTCTTCCAGTGCGGTTTGAAAGTGCCGGCTTCCTGCACCGAGATCACCTGATCGAACGGGAAACCGATGTGTGAACCCGCGGCCTTCAGCATATCACGGTCGCCGTTCGACAGGATCACCAGCTGGTAGCCGGCGGCCCGCAGTTTGTGCAGCGCCTCGACGACATCCGGGAACGGCTTCAGCATCTCAATCTGTGAAACGAGCCAGTACACCTCCGCTTGCGTATAGGCGATGCCGCAGCGGTCCATGACCTGGGAGACCGCGCGGTGGCCAATCTGGCGGTAGGGTGTATGGCCGCGATCACACAGTGCGTCGATCATCGAGTTCTCGAAGTGCGTGCGCCGCCACCAGGTCACGAAGTTGTGGGCCTTGCCTTCCCAGCCCTTCTTCCCGAGGAATGGCGTGACGGCCTCGGTCAAACCGTTCTGCATATCGACGATGGTGCCGTACTGGTCGAAGACCAGGGCCTTGATCTCGCGCTGCAGAATTTCGGAGCGTTGCATGACCGGTGCTCGCAACCCTGTCGGCAGGGAGCGTGTATCACGAAAATCAGCAAATGCGATGCATGCACGGACCACGACGATGCGCTCGATGCGGCCGCCGGACGAATGCGGGGCACGGCACGCAGGCTGTCGGGTGCTGGCGCCGCACGGGCTCGACACGCGTTCCCCCGTCACGGTTGCCGTCGCGAACCACGCATTTCGTGTGATAAGCTGCTATAAGCAAGGTGACGGGCGACAGCTGTATCAAGGCTGCCTGAACCTGTTGACGGCCCATGGGAGGGTGAGTTCGTTGGACCAGCGCGTCATGCCGCGTGCCCAGGTGATCGCCTCGGCGCCGGGGGCCACGAGTGAATTGCGTGGCGTTGCCCCGGTGCTCGAAGTACGCGATCTGCATGTCCACTTCACGACGCCACATGGGCTGGTTCGCGCCGTCGAGGGGGTGAGCTACTCCGTGCTGCCGGGCGAGACGGTCGCCATCGTCGGGGAATCGGGCTCCGGCAAGTCGGTCTCCGCGCTGGCCGTCATGAAGCTGCTGCCGCCGGCCAATTCGCGCATCGTGCGCGGCTCCATCAGCCTGCTCGGACGCGACCTGCTGGCACTCTCCAACGAGGAGATGCGCAAGATCCGCGGCCGCGACATGGCGATGATCTTCCAGGAGCCGATGACCTCGCTCAACCCGGTGCTGACCATCGGGCTGCAGGTCACCGAGCCGCTGCTGGCCCACATGGGCATGGGCGCGAAGGCGGCCCGCGCGCGCGCCATCGAGCTGCTGACGCTGGTCGGCATCACCGAGCCCGAGACGCGCCTTGCCCAGCACCCGCACGAGCTGTCCGGTGGCATGCGCCAGCGCGTGATGATCGCCATCGGCCTCGCCTGCAACCCGAAGCTGTTGATCGCCGATGAGCCGACGACAGCGCTCGACGTCACCATCCAGGCCCAGATCCTCGAGCTGATGAAGGATCTGTCCCGCCGCTTCGGCATCGCCGTCGTCATCATCACGCACAACCTCGGCATCGTCGCCCGCTATGCCGACCGCGTCAACGTCATGTATGCCGCCCGCATCGTCGAGAGCGGACCGGCGGAGGCCGTGTTCAGCCGCCAGCTGCATCCCTACTCGCGCGGGCTGCTGTCGGCGGTGCCGCGGCTCGACCGCGGCCGCAGCGCCAGGCTGCAGACCATCGACGGCGCGCCCCGCCGAACCTGCTGCGGCCACCCGAGGGCTGCCGCTTCCGCCCGCGATGCCGATATGCCGTCGAAGCCTGCCACCAGGTTCCCGACGATGTCGAGTTCGGCCCGGGGCACAAGGTCGCCTGCCATCGCGCGCACGAGCTTGAGGCGCTCGACCGCTCGTCCCATGCCGGACCCGCGCCGGCGCGGACCATGGCCGCGAACGGGGCGGCCGGCCAGCCGATCCTGACGATCGATCACGTCAGCAAATTCTTCCCGATACGCAAAGGCCTGCTCGGTTCCCGGCAGGTGGTGCGCGCCGTCGACGACGTGTCGATCGACATCGCGCAAGGAGAAACCCTCGGCCTCGTCGGCGAGTCGGGTTGTGGCAAGACCACGCTCGGACGCGTCGTCCTGCGCCTCGATGATGCCACGGCCGGCCGCATCGTGTTCGAGGGGGCTGATCTTGGCCGTCTCGGCCGCAACGAGATGCTGGCCGTGCGCAAGAAGATCCAGGTGATCTTCCAGGACCCGTACTCCTCGCTCAATCCCAGGATGAAGGTCGGCAGCATCATCGGCGAGCCGATGCGGGTGCACGCCATCCTGCCCGATGAGAAGATTGAGGAGCGCGTGGCCGAGCTGCTGTCGCTGGTCGGTCTGCACGGCTACATGGCTGATCGCTACCCCCACCAGTTGTCGGGCGGGCAGCGCCAGCGCGTCGGCATTGCACGCGCGCTGGCGGTCAACCCGCGCCTCATCGTCTGCGACGAGGCGGTCTCCGCGCTCGACGTCTCGATCCAGGGCCAGGTGATGAACCTGCTCGAGGACCTGCAGCAGAAGCTCGGTCTGACCTACCTGTTCATCGCCCACGATCTGGCGGTGGTGCGGCACATCTCGACCAAGGTGGCGGTGATGTACCTCGGGCGCATCGTCGAGTACGCGCCGGTCGACATGCTGTTCGCCAATCCCCAGCATCCCTATACCAAGGCGCTGCTGCAGGCAGCCCCAATCCCCGACCCGACGATCGAGCGCAACCGGCCGCGCTCGATCATCCGCGGCGAGCTGCCGAGCCCGCTGCGACCACCCCCGGGCTGCGTTTTCCATCCCCGCTGCCCGCTGGCCGTGGAGGGCTGCAAGCAGTCGGTGCCGGCACTGCGCGAACTCGGACCCGGGCACTGGGTCGCCTGTCCGGTCGTCGAGGCGGCCAACCGCGGTGCGCCGGCCTACGTGGATGGTCCCATACCCTGAACACAGCAATGACTGGAGCAGAGGAGAGCAGAACATGAAACATTGGCAGTCGAGATTGGCGCTGGCGGTCGCAGCCAGCTTCGCGGTTGCGAGCCTCGCGGTTCCAGCCGCGCTGGCGCAAGCGCCGAAGAAGGGCGGCATCTTCACATTCGTCGTTCCCGACGAGCCGCCGAGCTTCGACGGGCACAAGGAGACGACGTTCGCGCTGATCCACCCGATCGCGCCATTCTACAGCGTGCTGATCCGCGTCGATCCCGACAATCCGGCGACGTTCACGGACTTCAGATGCGATCTGTGCACCGCGATGCCCGAACCGACCGACGGCGGCAAGACCTGGACCTTCAAGATCCGCAAGGGCGTCAAGTTCCACGACGGCTCGGCGCTGACCGCCAAGGACGTGCACGCCTCCTTCGAGGGCATCGTCTTCCCGCAGGAGGGCATCATCAGCGCCCGCAAGGCACAGTTCTCGATGGTCGAGAGCGTGACGGCTCCCGATGACGAGACGGTGGTTTTCAAGCTCAAGTATCCCTCGGGCGCGTTCATCCCGTCGCTGGCGACGCCGTACAACTTCATTTACTCGAAGGCGGTGCTCGACAAGGACCAGCGCTTCTACGAGAAGAACGTGATGGGCTCGGGCCCGTTCGTGTTCGATGGCCGCGAGGCGGGCGCCCTGATCAAGGGCAAGCGCAATCCAAACTACTACCACGAGGGCAAGCCGTACCTCGATGGCTTCGAGGCGATCTTCGCCAAGACCCAGAACCTGCGCGTGCAGGCGATTCGTGGCGACCGGGCCGCGGTCGAGTTCCGCGGCTTCCCGCCGAAGAGCCGTGACGATCTCGTGGCCGCCCTCGGCAATGACATTACCGTGCAGGAGAGCGACTGGAACTGCGCCCTGTTCGTAACGCCCAACCACCAGAAGAAGCCGTTCGACGACGTGCGCGTGCGCAAGGCGATGACGCTGGCCATCGATCGGTGGGGTGGCGCCGCCAGCCTCGCCAAGATCGCCATCGTCAAGACTGTGGGCGGCGTTGCCTTCCCCGGTCATCCGCTGGCGGCAAGCAAGGAAGAGCTGCAGCAGCTCGCCGGCTACGGGCCCGACATCGTGAAATCGCGCGAGGAGGCCAGGCGGCTGTTGAAGGAGGCGGGCGCGGAAAACCTCAAGTTCACCCTCGCCAATCGCGGCGTGGACCAGCCCTACACCATCGTTGGCACATGGCTGATCGACCAGTGGAAGCAGGTCGGCATCACGGTCGACCAGAAGGTCGACGCGACGGGGCCGTTCTATGCCGCGCTGGAAGCCGGCTCGTTCGAGGTTACCATGGACTTCAACTGCCAGTCGGTGGTCAATCCACTGGTCGACGTGGCGAAGTTCCTGCCCTCCGATGTCGCCGGCGATCAATACGGCCGCTTCAAGGACGATGAATTGAAGACGCTGCACGACGCCATGAACCGGACCGGCGACGTGGCCGAGCAGAAGCGGCTGATGCGGATCTACGAGAAGCGCGTGCTCAATGACGAGGTGCACAACATGATGACGCTGTGGTGGTACCGCATCATTCCGCACCGCTCCTACATGAAGGGCTGGAAAATAACCGCCAGCCACTACCTGAACCAGGACCTGTCCGGGGTCTGGCTCGACAAGTGATACCGCGCGCCCTCTCCCCGCCGCGCTCGGCGACGGGGAGAGGGCGACCACGTAACTCGTAAACCTGATCGAACCGGCGCCATCATGTTGAGCTATGTCGTGAAGCGACTGCTGGCGATGATCCCGATGCTGTTCGGGGCCGCGGTGCTGACCTTCCTGCTGATGCGGCTGATCCCCGGCGACATCTGCTTCATGCGGCTGGCCGCCGGCGGCGGCAGCGTCAATGCCGAGATCCTCGGCAAGTGCCGGGTCGAGCTCGGCCTCGACCAGCCGCTCTGGCGGCAGTTCATCGACTACATTTGGGGGCTCGTCACATTGAACCTCGGCGACTCCATGTGGACCGGCCGGCCGATCATCGAGGAGATCGGCCTCCGGTTCCATCTGTCGCTGCAGGTCGCCATCATGGCGACGCTGACCGCCATCGCCATGGCCATCCCGCTGGGCGTCATCTCGGCGGTCAAGCAGAACACCTGGATCGACTACGCGGTGCGCACGTTCTCGATCGCCGGCATCGCCATGCCGTCGTTCTGGCTCGGCATCCTGATCATCCTGGGCATCCTGATCGCCACCAAGTCATGGTTCGGCAATCCGTGGATGCCGCCGATCAAGTTCGTGCCGATCTGGGTGGACCCCTGGTACAACCTGTCGATGCTGATCTGGCCGGCGCTGGCGACCGGGTATCGCTATTCAGCCGTGGCGACGCGCATGACGCGATCAGCGCTGCTCGAGGTGCTGCGCGAGGACTATGTGCGCACCGCCCGCGCCAAGGGTCTGATGGAGAAGCTGATCATCAATCGCCACGCGCTCAGGAACGCGCTGCTGCCGGTGATCACGGTGATCGGCATCGAATTCGCCTTCCTGATGGGCGGCCTCGTCGTCACCGAGCAGGTGTTCAACCTCAACGGGCTGGGCAAGCTGTTCGTCGAGTCGGTGCAGAACTACGACTACAACATGACTCAGGCACTGGTGATGCTGACGGTCCTGATCTTCGCCATCTCCAACTTCGTGGTCGATCTCGCCTACGGCTGGCTCGACCCCCGCATCCGCTACGATTGAGGGCGTGCAATGGCGATCACACAGCCTGCCGGCGCCGCGACAGTGGAAGACCTGCCGGCCAAGGCGTCGCGGCTCACCGAGCTTTGGGGCTTTAGCCGTCGCAACCCGCTCGGCGCCTTCGGCGGCATGATCGTGGTCATCATGTTTCTGATGGCGATATTCGCGGGCGTGCTGACCTCCCACGACCCGACCGCCAACGACTTCGGCGCCATGCTCGAGCCGCCGAGCATCGAGTATCTGCTTGGCACCGACCAGTTCGGCCGCGATCTGTTTTCGCGTATCATGTATGGCGCGCGCACCGCCCTGCTGGTCGGCTTCGTCACGGCCTTGGTCGGTGCCACCATCGGCCTCGTCCTGGGGGTCGGCAGCGCCTATTTCGGCGGCGCCTTCGACCTTGTCGTGCAGCGCTTCATGGACGTGCTGATGGCTTTCCCGCTGATCATCCTGGCGCTCGCCATCGTCGCCATCTTCGGCACGGGAACGATCAACGTCATCATCGCCATCACCATCCCGATCATTCCGCGCTGCGCCCGCGTCGTCCGCTCCAGCGCGCTCGCCATTCGCGAGATGCCCTACGTCGACGCGGCGCGGGCCGCCGGCTACGGGCATTGGCGGATCATCTCCCGCCACATGATCCCGAACGTCATGGCCCCCTACCTCATCGTCATGACGGCGACCGTCGGCCAGGCGATCCTGACCGAGGCGTCGCTGTCGTTTCTCGGCCTCGGCGTGCAGGAGCCGGTTCCGGCGTGGGGGCTGATGCTGCGCGGCGGCGCGCAGGACTTCGCCGAGAGCGCACCATGGGTCGCGATCTTTCCCGGGATTGCGATCTCGCTGGCGGTGTTCGGCTTCAACCTGTTCGGCGACGCCCTGCGCGACGAACTCGATCCCAAGCTGAAGACCTGAGGCAGCAAGGCCGTTCGAGGAAATGGATCAGCTGTGATCCTCGTCACAACCACGCATTGGCCGATGCACTGGCCGGTGTGTCGCGGAGTCCTCTCTCCTGCCACAAGGGCCCGACATTCAAACGCCTTTCCAGGCTCGGACGACGACTATGCGGTTCTCGACATCGTTGACGCCCGAGATGCCGCGCACCAGGTTTTCCAATGCTGGCTTCTGCTGAGCATGCATGGTCGTCCCTGCAAGGGTCACTTTCCCGTTCGCGGCCGTAGCCTCGATGGTCACGGAAGATCCAGCGGCGGTGTGCTCGGTGATGGCGGTGCGAACGCGCCACTCGAGCAGGTTGCCGTTACCGTCCGTGCTTGGCCAAGTCCTCGTCGCTCAAGCTCCAGTCCTGCCACAACTCGAGCAGGGCAAGCAGCGCTACGATGGCACCGAGGGCAAAATGCCAATACCGGAGCTGACCGGTCGCCGCGTAACCGGCAAGGAATGGCAATGCGATCAGCGCCAGTCCACAGGCCAACTCGGCGACCTCACCCCAACGAGACGACCCGAGCAGCTCGAGTTGAGCCAATGTCATCAACAGGAGTCCCAGAGCCATGGCGATGAACATGACGCCTTGATCGGCGGTTTGCCCTGCGATCCAGGGCGAGAGACCGATCAAGATGCCCAAGCCAACGCCGGCATAGTCCTCCCATGTGCGGTGCTTTTTGAGAAAGCTTGCGCGTGCCATGACAAGTACCTCCCTTGGAAGCCACGGCATGTCGCATCGACGGTGGGGCGTCTTCCGCACGCTTGACAACACAACCGAATGAACGCCCTGCGTATCGGTGCGCATGTCTCACAATGATGTGGGTGAGGCGCATGATCTCGTCAAGGCCCAGGCAGGGGTAAGGCGGATCGTTTGGCTCCGAGTTATTCCAAGTCGATGCTGCAGCGCACGATAGCCACGTTGCAATTGAGGCGTGGGAGCGTATGGTGAATAGCATTGGCGACGGGCGGGCATGGCATTGCGTTTTTCGGGCTGAGAGGAAGACACCATGATTTCGCTCGAGGACTGCATCGGGCTGTGCGGGTTGAGCGAGGCGGAGGTGCTGGCGATTGCCGAGCATGAGCACGTGCCGGAGATCATAGCTGCCGCACTGGCACAGCACCTGCTTCGTCAGACCGACGGCTGTCGGCGCATTGCCGCCATGATCGCCGATGACGTCAGCAGGTCGATGGCTCGGGGCGACCGCCGGCATGCCCATGAAGTGAAAACGGTGCTGCAAAGCTTTGTGGCGGAGCATCCCGAAGCCCTGGCATCCGTGCGCGCCCAGGCCTGCCTCAATGGTTCGGCTCACGCCGCGGCTTGAGGTGGCAGCCGGACGATCCGGCCATGAGACTTCGTTTCGGGTGTGGCGACGACGGACCCCAAGGCGCTCTTCGGACTGTCGGGGTGGGCGGGCGCAACACCTAGAAATTGCCGTTCAACACGCGCCGATCGTCTTCACGATACGCCCCAGGCTGGCCTTTCGGCAGGACAGACTCGATAACGCTCCGCTCGAAGTCCTTCAGATCGTGGCGCATGATCCAAGCTCCGATGTTTCGAATCTTGAATTATTGCAAGCTCGGTCAATCTCGCGGATCGATCCCCTGGCCCTTCTTCGGCGGGGCTTCCCGAAAAGACGTGCGCCGCCGATCCCATTCGGCTGCGCCGAAACGTGCGAAGATCTCGGCGGGGCCAGCGTCCCCCGGCGGAATCGCGTGCGTGCCCGTGCGCCTGGTCTCGGCCAGCAGCTGGTCGCAGATGCCGACCACGCCCGCCATCAGGAGGGCTGGCAGGATGGCGATGGCGTATCCCATCTTCTCGGCGGCCAAGAGGTCGACGTCGGGCGTCTTGCCGTTGCGAACCACGTTGAGCAGGCAGGGTCCCCGCACGCGCTTGGGCACCGCCTCGATCTCGGCCATGGTCCGCGGCGCCTCGAGGAAGGCTACGTCGGCGCCCGCGTCGAGGGCTGCATTGGCGCGCCTGATCGCTTCCTCGAAGCCGGCCACGGCGCGCGAGTCCGTTCTGGCGATGAGGGTGAAATCGCGACCGCGGCGCGCGGCGGCGGCGGCGCGGATCTTGGCCAGGTAGTCGTCGAGGCTGACAACCTCCTTGTCATCGAGGTGGCCGCACTTCTTCGGGAATACCTGGTCCTCGATGTGGATCGCGGCAACGCCGGCGCGCTCGAACTCCTGCACCGTGCGGTAGACGTTGAGCTCGTTGCCATAGCCCGTATCGCTGTCGGCGATCAGCGGCACTGAGACGGTCGAGGCGAGCCGGCCGGCGTTCGCCACCATCTCGCTCATGGTGACGAGGCCGTAGTCCGGGAACCCGAGCGAGATCGAAGTGCCGGCGCCGGTCATGTAGACGGCGGCGAAACCCGCCTCCTCGATCAGCCGCGCCGTGATGCAGTCGTAGGCGCCGGGCGCGATAATGATCCGGCCCGATCCCAGTTGCTCGCGCAATCGCTTCGCCGCCGACATGTGCCGCCTTCTCCACAGACCAAAGTCGCTGGACTCGGCTCAAGCATATGTGCGGACTTTTCGCGGCGCAAGCGGTCGGGCTACGGCAAGCTTGACACGGGCACAGCCGAGTGAACCCTTGCGGCCGTCGCTGTCCGCGATCACCGCAATCCGCACGCCTTAGGTCCCGATCGGAGCAAGCATGGCGATTGCCCCATCGAATGATCCCGATCAGCCCGCCGACGAGGCCGCCACCAAGCGCCGGGAACGGCGGGCGCTCGGCGCTGCTTGCGGCGCACACGTCGTGCACGACGGCTATACGGATCTGATCTGGGTGGCGCTGCCGATCTGGCAGGCGGAGTTCGGCTTGAGCTATGCCGCCGTCGGCCTGCTGCGCATGATCTACAGTGGCACCATGGCGGCCCTGCAAATACCGGCCTCGCGCATCGCCGAGCGGGTCGGCGGCGGCGCCGTGCTGGCATTGGGCACAGGCTTGTGCGGCTTGTGCTACTGCCTCGTTGGCATTGGCGATGATGTCTGGTGGCTGGTGGCGGCGCTGTTTCTCGGCGGTCTCGGCGCCGCGACGCAGCATCCGATCGGTTCGGCACTTGTCACCCGCATCTTCACCGGGGCGCGCGCGCTGCCTGCCTTCGGCACCTACAATTTTGCCGGCGATGTCGGCAAGGTTCTGCTGCCCGCCTCGGCAACGGCGTTGCTTCTGTTCATGCCGTGGCGGCCGGCCTACGGCTTGCTCGGGCTCCTCGGCATTGTGGTGGCCATCGCCATATTCATATTGACGCCACGCCTGCCTCCGGAACCGGCCGCGGCGCACAAGGCCCCCACCCAGGACGCCGGGGCAGGGGCGCCCAGCGCGCGCCTGCGATCCGGCTATCGCATTCTTGTCGCGTTCGGCATCGCCGACAGCGTCGTTCGTGGCGCGTTTTTCGTGCTGTTGCCATTTCTGCTGATCGACAAGGGCGCAACAGTCATCACCGCCGGCCTGGCGCTGACGCTGGTCTTTGTCGGCGGCGCCGCCGGCAAGCTCGCCTGCGGATGGATCGCCAGATGGATCGGCGTGGTTGCCACCATCGTCGTCGCCCAGTCCCTCACCGCCGCCGGGATGCTCGCCCTCCTGCTCCTGCCGCTCGACTTCGCGCTGATGCTGCTGCCATTGCTGGGAATTGCGCTCAACGGGGTGACGACGGTGATCTATGGATCGGTGCCGAGCTACGCGGCGCCGGAACGGCGCACACACGCGCTCAGCGTGTTCTATACGTTGACGATCGGCGCAGCCGCCCTCTCGCCACCACTCAGCGGCCTCGTCGCCGATCTCATCGGCATCTCCAATGCCATCATTGTCGTGTCGCTGCTGACACTGGCGACCGTCCCGCTCGCCGTTATGCTCGGGAAGGAGCGTGGCGGGCAGTCCTGAACAGTGCTGTCCCCGAAACGGATGTCAAATCAGTCGCCAACGATGCGCATCGTTATCATCCGCTCAGGATCAACCGAGGGGCGCCGGATACGGGTGTCGTGGTTGCAAGCGTTAAAGCGGAGCTCGGAGTGAAACAACTCCAGGTGCTGATGCGGGTCGCCGGCATCGAGGTCGCGGGCCCGCTGCCGGGGGATCTTCAGGCGACCAGCGTATTTTCCTCGGCCATCATGAGTGGCGCCAAGGATCGTCCGATCGAGCTGTCGCATCTCGTCTTGACATCGCCATGAGCTCCAGCCGTCATGCCACTGCCATCCGAAAGCAGCCGCTCATGCCGTTCCGCCAACGCGTCAGGGATACGACCTATGCCTTCGGCTCGCTCGCGGAGCTGTTGGCGAAGGCATCGCCGCCGCGCGCGGGCGACCGACTGGCGGGTCTGGCGGCGGCGAGCGCGGAGGAAAACGTCGCCGCCAAGCTCGCCCTGGCGGACGTGCCGCTGCAGGCCATTCTCGCCGAGCCGCTCATTCCCTACGAGGCCGACGAGGTCACCCGGCTGATCCTCGACACCCACGACACCGTGGCTTTTCAACCGGTTGCCAGCCTCACGGTCGGAGAGCTGCGCGAGCACCTGCTGGCGCATGACACGACATCGGAGAAACTCGCGCGCCTGGCGCCGGCGATGACACCCGAGATCGCCGCGGCGGTCTCCAAGCTGATGCGCAACCAGGACCTGATCCTGGCGGCGAAAAAGTGCCGTGTCGTCACCGCTTTTCGCAACACCATCGGCCTGCCCGGCACACTGTCCGTGCGCTTGCAGCCGAACCACCCGACCGACGACCCGGCCGGCATCATGGCCGCGATCGCCGATGGGCTGATGTATGGCGCCGGCGACGCCGTGATCGGCATCAACCCGGCCTCCGACTCGGTGGCCCGCATCGACGGACTGTTGCGCCTGCTCGACGATCTCATCGCCCGCTTCGCGATCCCGACCCAAGGCTGCGTTCTCACCCACGTGACCACGTCGCTCGCACTGATGGAAAAAGGCGCGCCGCTCGATCTGGTCTTCCAATCGATTGGCGGGACGGAGGCCGTCAACCGCTCGTTCGGCGTGACGCTGGACATCCTGCGCGAGGCGAACGCGGCGGCGCGCGCGCTCAAGCGCGGCACCGTGGGTCGCAATGTCATGTACTTCGAGACCGGACAGGGCTCGGCGCTGTCGGCCAACGCACACCACGGCATCGACCAGCAGACCTGCGAGGCGCGCGCCTATGCGGTCGCCCGCGCCTTCGATCCACTGCTGGTCAACTCCGTCGTCGGCTTCATTGGCCCCGAGTACCTCTACGACGGCAAGGAGATCCTGCGCGCGGCGCTGGAGGATCATTTCTGCGGCAAGCTGATGGGCCTGCCGATGGGCGTCGACGTTTGCCATACCAATCACGCCGAGGCCGACCAGGACGACATGGACACCATCCTCACGGTGCTCGCGGTCGCCGGCGTGACCTACGTGATGGGGGTGCCGGGCGCCGACGACGTTATGCTGAGCTACCAGTCGACGTCGTTCCACGACGCCCTTTACGTGCGCGAGGTCTTTGGCGCGAGACGGGCGCCGGAGTTCGAGGCCTGGCTCGCCGAGATGGCGATCACGGATGCGGCCGGGCGCCTGATGCCGCCTCGCGCCGGCCATCCCCTGATCGCGGACGCGACACGGCTGCAAGGACCGCTGCAAGGACCGTGCCCATGACCGGTCCGCCACGCGATCCCTGGTCCGCGCTGGCCAGCCGGACTCCGGCCAGGATCGGCCTCGGGCGCAGCGGCGCCTCGCTGCCGACACGTGAAGTGCTGTCGTTCGCTCTCGCCCATGCCCGGGCCCGCGATGCCGTACATGCCCGCCTCGACCGCGCCGCGCTTGCAGCGTGCCTCGCCGCCATGGGGCTCGCCACGGTCGAGGTCGAGAGCGAGGCCCATGAGCGCCCGCTCTATCTGCGCCGACCCGATCTTGGTCGCCGGCTGAGTGGGGTATCGCGTGCACGACTGGCGGCATGCGAGAGTAAACAGTGCGATCTCTCCCTGATGCTCGGTGATGGCCTGTCGGCGTTGGCCGTCGCCGCGCACGCGCCGACGCTGATCGCGGCATTCCTGCCGCTCGCCGCTGGGCTCGGGCTGAGGCTTGGAACGATCGCACTGGCGCAGGGCGCGCGGGTCGCTCTCGGCGACGAGATCGGCGTGGCTCTGGGGGCGCGGGCGATTGCCGTCCTGATCGGTGAGCGGCCAGGCCTCTCGGCCGCGGACAGCCTCGGCGTCTACTTGACGTATGACCCGCGCCCTGGGCGGCACGACGCCGAGCGCAACTGCATCTCCAACATTCGCCCCGGCGGCCTCGCGCCAACGACCGCTGCCATCAAACTCGCCTGGCTGGTCGAGGCATGCCTCACGCGCAAGCTCACCGGCGTGGCGCTGAAAGACGAAAGCGAGACGGCGCTGCCGGGTGGTGATCCGGCGCCAGGCGTGTGCGGCCCGCGGCCAGTTTCTTGAGATGTCCCGAGGCGACGTGGCGGACAGCGTACCACGCGACCTGCGGCACAACGGGATGCTATATTGGTGGCTCAATTCGCATTTATCGGTCTCAGCCAAAACCCCATGCCCAGAACCGCGCCCACTAAGCTCCCAACGTACGGCAAGCTAACGCCGGTGGCGGCGATCGAGCGGCTGGAGACCCTCTACCGCGGCGCGACAACCGCGCTGGAGACTGCACTCGACGCCTACCTCCTGACGCGCAGGCCGCCGTCGGCCGAGGCGCGCGCGGCGTTCCGCTATCCGTTGCTGCGCATCGTCTACAAGGACATGGCCCAACCGCCGCCCGTCAGTCAACGTGCCTTCGCCAAGTTGCAGCGGTCGGGCGTCTACGAGACCACCATCACGCACCCCGGCTTCTTTCGCGGCTACCTGCTGGAGCAGCTCGGGCCGCTGGTCGAGGAGTACGGGGCCGAGATCGAGGTGACGACGAGCGGCCAGGAGATCCCTTTTCCCTACGTGCTGGAGCGGATCGAGGAGGTGGCGAAGGCCGGTATCGGCGCGGGCGAACTCGCCCGGCATTTCCCGACGCCCAACCTCGCCGCCGTTGGCGACGAGATCGCCGATGGGCTCGTCGATCTCGACACTGGCCGCCCCTATCCGCTCGCCTTGTTCGACGCCGCCCGCATCGACTACTCACTGCGCCGTATTGTGCATTATACGGGGAGCGATTGGCGGCATGTGCAGCGCTGGGTGCTGCTCACCAACTACCACCGCTACATCGACCAGTTCGTGCGCCTGGCCGTCGGGCCACTGCTCGGGGGCGGCGCCTTCGAGCGGCTGGTGATGCCGGGAAACGTCGCGATCGAGCGCGGAACGCCGGTGGCGGAGGCCGAGGCGCGCATCGCCGCCTCTGAATGGCACCGCTACCAGATGCCCGCCTACCACCTGGTGGGGGCTGGCGGCGACGGCGTGACGCTGGTCAATATCGGCGTCGGTCCCGCCAACGCCAAGAACATCACGGATCACCTCGCCGTTCTGCGCCCGCACTGCTGGCTGATGGTCGGGCACTGCGGCGGCCTGCGCGAAAGCCAGTCGATCGGCGACTACGTGCTGGCGCATGCCTATCTGCGCCAGGACCGCATCCTCGATACCCTGGTGCCGCTCGAAGTGCCGATCCCGGCGCTGGCCGAGGTGCAGGTGGCACTGCAGGACGCCGCGGCACGGGTGACCGGCCAGCACGGCGACGCGCTGAAGCAGCGCCTGCGCACCGGCACCGTGGTAACCAACGATGACCGCAACTGGGAGCTGCGCTTCGCCCAGGAGCGGCGGCGTATCAATCTGTCGCGCGCGATCGCGGTCGACATGGAGAGCGGCACCATCGCGGCACAGGGCTTCCGGCTGCGGGTGCCCTACGGGACGCTGCTGTGCGTCTCCGACAAGCCGCTGCACGGCGAGATCAAGTTGCCGGGTGCGGCCAATGCATTCTACGAGACGGCCGTGGCGCAACACCTCGAGATTGGGCTCGCGGCCATCGAGCTGCTCAAGATGCGACGGGAATCGCTGCACTCGCGCAAGCTGCGCTCGTTCGAGGAGCCGCCGTTCCGCTGATGTGGACCGCGACGGCGGCCCAGGGCAGACGGGCTCGGGTTGGAGCGCCATGCCGCTCCCGCCGCGGACGCGGGAGCCTTGCGTATTTCCTGGTTTTGATCCGCCCTCGACCCTTGCGACCGAACGGGCGACGTCCGTCCAAGACTGGCAGCCTCGTCACGCCATACATTCTGACCCGACAAATAAGCTATTGAGGCCAGATCACCGGGGGAGGACACAACGAGTCAAAATAGCCATTGAAAACATTGCGCTATACCCCGCTTGTGGATCTGGGGGTCCCCCGTTCGAGCCGGGGAGGCGGTACCAATGATTTCAAGAGGTTAAGGCGAAAATCCATAAACCCTTCCACCTCATTAGCTACCACGAACCTGCTGGTTGTCGCTTGTTGGTGGGGGTTTGTCATCGTGGCAACCCGGCTTGGTGAGGTCGGCTAGCAGCCTGGCGGACTTTGCCTGGATAATGCCGAAGACCGGCTCCACCGTCTGTTTGCGCCTACGGTATTTTTCGGCAGCCCGCCCAAACCGGCGCAATACGCGAAGGGCTATTGCGCCCTTCGCGCCGCGCGCCTGGCCTGCGTCTGGGATCCTTCGGCAGGAACGATCGTGTTCCTCAGGGCGCCTTGATGCCCGCCTTCTCGATGACCGTGGCGTAGCCTTTGCGTTCCTGCCTGAGGGCCTCGGCGTAGGCTTCGCCCGCGAGTTCGGTCTGCATCACGCCGAATTTGGTCATCGCCGCGCGCACCTCGGGGATCTTGCCGACGGCGACGATCTCGTCGATCAGCTTCTTGGTGATATCTGCGGGAATGCCTGCCGGTCCGACCCAGCCGAATGCCGGCATCATCTCGAAACCGGGCAACGTCTTGGCGGTGATCTCGACGTCCGGGGCCAGCGGATAGGGTGCGAGCGAGGTGATCGATACCACGCGCAGCTTGCCGGCCTGAACCTGCTCCCAGGCCGTGGCAAAGTTGTCGCAGGCGATGTTGATCTGTCCACCGATCAGATCCTGCAGCGACTGGTTCGAGGCGCGATAGGCGACCGGCGACATCTTCACGCCGGCTTGCAGGGCCAGCATCTCGCCACAGATGTGCTGCGTCGTGCCGATGCCCGACGTGGCGTAGGGCGTGCCGGGATTGGCCTTCAGCCAGGCGATCAACTCGGGCATCGTATGTGCCGGCACCGCCGGATTGACGATCCAGATGTTCGGCATCGCCGCCATGCCGTAGAGATAGGTGAAATCCTTATCGACGTTGTAGGGGATCCTGTCCTTGGTCAGGATCGGATTGATGGCGATGCCGCCGGAAGTGGCGACGCCGATGGTGTAGCCGTCAGGCGCCGCCCTCACCACACTGTTGAGGCCGGTCACGCCGCCCGCGCCGGCGCGGTTCTCGACCACGAATTGCTGGCCGAGGCGCCTGCCGAGCTGCTCGGCGAAGATGCGGGCCATGACGTCCGTGTTGCCGCCGGCCGCGAACGGCACGACGACCATGACGGGCTTCGATGGCCAGTTGCCCTGGGCTGACGCCGCCCCGGCGCTCAAGGTTGCGGCCAACAGCGCCGCAAGCAGTGTGGTGGCTTTTCTCGACATGGTCCCTCCAGGGATTGCTGTGAACGGATTGCTATTTGGTTGTCGCTCGCCTGGTGGTTTCATGCCGGACGATTGGGTCGTGACGTTGACAGTGCTCAGCGTCCCTTCGCCTTGCGCCAGGCGGCGAAGTCGGTGCGGGTCTTCTCCTCGGTCGGCGGATAAAGACCGAGGATCGAGCGGCCTTCCAGCACTTTTTCGGCAGCGAAGTCCTCGAAGATGGTCATCTCCACGGCCTCGTCGGCGATCTCGTCGGCGAGATGGGCCGGGATCACGACGCAGCCGTCACCGTCGCCGACGATGATGTCGCCAGGAAACACCGGCGCATCGCCGCAGCCGATCGGCACGTTGATGTCGATCGCCTGGTTGAGCGTGAGATTGGTCGGTGCGGAGGGGCGCTGATGGAAGGCGGGTATGGCCAGTGCCGCGATCTCGGCGGCATCACGCAAGCCGCCGTCGGTGACGATGCCGGCAGCCCCCCGCCGCATCAGCCGCGACACCAGGATGGCGCCGGCGGACGCGGCGCGTGCGTCCTTGCGGCTGTCGACCACGAACACCGCGCCTTCCGGGCATTCGTCGATGGCCTTGCGCTGGGGATGGCTGCGATCCTGGAACACCGTGATCGGGTTCAAGTCCTCGCGCGCGGGGATGTAGCGCAGCGTAAAGGCGAACCCGACCATGGTCGGCTTTTTCGGATCGAGTGGCTGCACGTTCTGGATCATCTGGTTGCGCAGGCCCCGCTTGAACAGCGCGGTGCAGATGGTGGCGGTCGAGACGGACTTCAGCTTGTCGCGGGTGGCGGGATTCAGGGCCATGGGCGGAGTCTCCGTAGGTCGGGTCGACCCCGGATTAAATCCGGGGGAGACCCGACAATGCAAATTATGCGGTGTGATGTCGGGTCTCGTTCCTCGACCCGACCTACGGTCAGAAAATCACCGGTTCTTCCACCGGCTTGCCGAAACTCGTCTCCAGGAAGTCGAAGTCGCAGCCCTCGTTGGCCTGCTTAATGTGCCGCGAGAACATCCAACCATAGCCACGCTCGTAGCGCGGCGCAGGCTTGGGCTGGACGGCGCGGCGCTGGGCCAGCTCGGCGTCGGACACCTCCAGTTTGATAGTGCGCGCCGGCACGTCGACGGTGATGCGGTCGCCCGTGTTCACCAAGGCCAGCGGCCCGCCGACGTAGGATTCGGGCGCCACGTGCAGGATGCAGGCGCCGTAGCTGGTGCCCGACATGCGCGCATCCGAGATGCGGATCATGTCGCGCACGCCCTGCTTCAGCATCTTCTTGGGGATCGGCAGCATACCCCACTCCGGCATGCCGGGACCGCCCTGCGGGCCGGCATTGCGCAGCACGAGGACATGGTCGGCCGTGACCTCGAGATCATCGCGATCGATATTGGCCTTGAGTTCTGGATAGTCGTCGAACACCAGGGCCGGGCCGGTATGCTGCAAGAGCCGCGGCTCGCAGGCCGAGGGCTTGATGACGCAACCGTCGGGCGCCAGATTGCCCTTGAGCAGCGCCAGCGCACCCTCCATGTAGATCGCCTTGTCGAGCGGGCGGATGACGTCGTCGTCGTAGACGACCGCGCCCTCCAGCGCCTCGGCCCATGGCCGTCCGGTCACGTTGATCTGCGACAGGTCCAGATGCCGGGTGAGGCGCGACATCAGGCCGAGCAGTCCGCCGGCGTAGTAGAAGTCCTCCATCAGGTATCTGTCGCCAGAGGGGCGCACATTGGCGATCACCGGCACCTTGCGGCTCGCCGCATCGAAGTCTTCGAGCCCGATGCCGTGGCCGGCGCGACGCGCCATGGCCAGGATGTGGATGACGGCATTGGTCGAGCAGCCCATCGCCATGGCGACGGTTATGGCATTGCGGAAGGCGGCCTCGGTCATGATGCGCGCCGGCGTCAGATCCTCCCAGACCATGTCGACGATGCGGCGGCCGGCAGCCGAGCACATGCGCACGTGGTTGCTGTCGGCGGCCGGGATCGACGAGGTCCCCGGCAGCGACATGCCGAGCACGTCGGCCAGCGCCGTCATGGTCGAGGCCGTGCCCATGGTCATGCACACGCCGAAGCTGCGCGCGATGCCCATCTCCATCTCGCCCCAGTCCTTGGCCGAGATGTTGCCGGCGCGGCGCTCGTCCCAGTATTTCCAGGCATCCGACCCTGAGCCCAGCGCTTTGCCGTGCCAGTTGCCGCGCAGCATCGGGCCGGCGGGTACGAAGATCGCCGGGACGCCGGCGCTGGTGGCGCCCAGGATCAGGCCGGGCGTGGTCTTGTCGCAGCCGCCCATCAGCACCACCCCGTCGACCGGCTGCGAGCGGATCAGCTCCTCGGTCTCCATGGCGAGGAAGTTGCGATAGAGCATGGTGGTCGGCTTCACCGTCGATTCCGACAGCGAGATCGCCGGCAGCTCGACCGGGAACCCCCCGGCCTGCAGCACGCCGCGCTTGACGTCGTCGACGCGGGTCTTGAAGTGGGCGTGGCACTGGGCGAAATCAGACCACGTATTGATGATGCCGATGATAGGCTTGCCGGAGAACTCTTCGACGGCGTAGCCGATCTGGCCCATTCGCGAACGGTGTCCGAACGCCCGAAGATCGTCGGGCACGAACCAGCGGGCGGAGCGGAGGCTGTCGGGGGATTTTTTCCCGGTGGTCATGTGCTGTCTCGCTTGTCGAAAGTGGAACAGTGCAGTCGGGTTTGGGCCCGGTTGCACCATCAGTTTCTGTCATCCCGGGGCATGCCTGCCCCGATGCAGATCGGGGTCCCCGGGACCCATATGTCCACAATCTCTGGCCTCGGAGGCTATGGCGCCATGGGTCCCGGCAATGAATGCCGGGATGACATCCGTGGTTGATTTGGCAAAATGGCAGAGTTGAACCGCCACCAGCCTCACTCCGGCTGGATACCGGCGGCCTTGACGACCTTGCCCCACTTTTCGATCTCGATCCAGATCACCTTTGCGAACTGCTCGGGCGTGCCGCCCTGCAGCTGGATGCCGGCGCCGGTCAGCTTGGCCTTGACGTCTTCCATCTTCATCGCCGCGTTGATGGCCACGTTCAGCTTGGCGACGATGTCTTTCGGTGTTTTGGCGGGGGCGAGAATGCCGCCCCAGGTGCTGGCGTCATAGCCCTTGAGTGCTGCCTCCGAGATGGTCGGCAGGTCGGGGAAAGCCGGCGAGCGCTCGGTGGTTGTCACCGCGATGCCACGCACAGCCCCGGATTTCACATGCGCCTGGATGGCGGTGATGGTGTCGAAGATCATCATGGTGCGGCCGCCCATCAGGTCGGGATGGGCGGCGGACGAGCCCTTGTAGGGGACATGCAGCATCTTGGTGCCGCTCATGCCCATGAACAGCTCGGCCGCCATGTGCAGCGAGCTGCCTGAGCCGCTGGACGCGTAGTTCGCCTTGTCGGGGTTGGCCTTGACCCAGGTGATCAGCTCGGGGACGGTCTTGGCCGGCACGGAGGGGTGCACGGCCAGCAGCAGCGGCACAACGTGCGTGTAGACCACCGGCTCGAAGTCGGCCACCGGGTCGTAGGGCAGCGTCTTGTAGAGGAACTTGTTGGTGGCGTGACTGGAGGCGACGATCACCAGCGTGTAGCCGTCGGGCGCGCTCTTGGCCACGAAATCGGTGCCGAGATTATTGGCCGCGCCCGGCTTGTTCTCGATCACCACCGCCTGACCGAGCGATTGCGTGAGCTTGTCGCCGACGAGGCGGGCGATGGTGTCGATGGCGCCGCCCGGTGTCGCCGGCACGACGATCTTGATCGGCTTCGCCGGATAGCCTTGGGCAAGCGCGCCGCTGGCGCCAACGGCGAGGCCGGCCATGGCGGCCGTCACTGCCAGAAATGCTCTGCGTTGCATGGGTTTTCTCCTATCGTTGCTGGAGCAGTCTCACCGCGATCACACGGCGCCGTGGCTTTCGACATAGAGCGCATACAGCGAGTGGCAGCTCGTCATGTACAGCCGGTTGCGCTTGGGCCCGCCGAACTCGAGATTGGCGCAACGCTCGGGCAGCCGGATGAAGCCGATCGGTTTGCCGGTGGGATTGAGCACCAGGACGCCGTCGAGATCCTCCGGCTTGCCCTTGAGTTGAAACACCTTGCGCGTTCCAGCATCAGTCGGGGCGTCCTGCAGGGCGCCGTTGCTGCCGTAGCCGACCCACAGGTTGCCATCGCGGTCGACGCGGAAGCCGTCGAGGGCGCCGAAGTCTGCCGCGTCATAGAGTTTGGTCTTGCCCGACACGGTGCCGTCGTCCTTGACGTCGAAGCTCCAGATGCTGCGATTGGGCGTACCCCGCCATTCCACGACGTAGAGCTTCTTCTCGTCCGGCGAGAAGGCGAGGCCGTTGGGATTGAAGATGTCGGTGATGACGGCGGTGATCTTGCCGTCCTTGCCGATGCGGTAGACGTTGGTGGTCTCCTGCTCGGTCTTCTCCTTCTTGCCTTCCCACTCGCCGTTGATGCCGAACAGCGGGTCGGTGAACCAGATGCTGTCGTCGGATTTCACGACGATGTCGTTGGGTGCGTTGAGCCGCTTGCCGTTGAACTTGTCGGCGAGCACGGTGATCTTGCCGTTAGTCTCGGTGCGCACGACGCGGCGCGTCACCGAGTGCTCGCACGTGACGAGCCGCCCCTGCCGGTCCCGCGTGTTGCCGTTGGCATAGTTGGCGTTGTCGCGGAACACCGTCGTCTTGCCGGTCTTCTCGTCGAACTTCATGATCCGGTTATTGGGGATGTCGCTGAACAGCAGATAGCCACCATCGGGGAAATAGGCAGGGCCTTCGACCCAGCGGTAGCCGGTCGCGAGCTGCTCGACCGTGCTCGAATAGATCCGGTACTTGGCAAAACTCGGGTCGAGGATCTGCACGGCCGGATCGGGGTAGCGCTGGTTCGGGGAGAACTCAAAGCTCTGCGCGCTCGCCGCGCGAGTCATCGCCGCTCCAGCAAGAGTGCTGCCCGCTGCCGTCAGCCAGGCCCGCCGCGTCCATGTCATCGCATCCTCCCAAGCACTCTTGTTGGCGCACCATCGCGCTACGCATCGTCAGCAGCGCATCGTCACGGCGCCTGCCGTCCGCCGGCGCAGTGCCTGAGAACGATCTCGACAGTTAATGCTTCAGATTGCAATCTGTCACGCATTAGTGTTCTCCGGATGGGCAGTCGTCGCACTCACACCCCCTCCAAAAACCCTACCGGCTCGCCCATCGCCGCCCCCAAAATCTCCCCCTGCCACATGACGCGGCGCCCGCGCACGAACGTGCCGACCGGCCAGCCTGTCACGCGCACGCCGTGATAGGGCGTCCACGAACTGCGGCTGGCGATCCATGAATTGTCGATGGTCTCCTGCCGCTTCAGATCGACGATCGTCAAGTCGGCATCGTAGCCGGTGGCGATGCGGCCCTTGCCGCGAATGCCGAACAACCGCTGTGGGCCGGCACTGGTCAGATCGACGAAGCGCTGCAGGCTGAGACGACCGGCGTTGACGTGATCGAGCATCACCGGCACCAGGGTCTGCACGCCGGTCATGCCGGAATGCGAGGCCGGATAGGCGTGCGCCTTCTCCTCGCGCGTGTGCGGAGCATGGTCGGAGCCCAGCACGTCGGCGACGCCCGCGGCCACGCCCGCCCAGATCGCCGCGCGGTGCCGCTCGTCGCGCACCGGCGGGTTCATCTGCGCCAATGTGCCCAGACGCTGGTAGCAGTCGGGCGCGGCAAGAGTCAGGTGATGCGGGGTCACCTCGACGCTGGCCCAGGCCTTGTGATCGGCGAGAAACACCATCTCCGCCGCCGTCGAAATGTGCAGCACGTGCACGCGGCGGCCGTGCTTCTCGGCAAGCCGCACCAGCTGTTGCGTCGCCAGCAGCGCCACCGTCTCGTCGCGCCAGACCGGATGCGAGGCCGGGTCGCCGGGCACACGCAACCCCATGCGCGCCTTCAGCCGCGCCTCATCCTCGGCATGAAATGCCGCGCGCCGGCTGATCCGGCCGATGATCTTGTCCAGGGAGGCCTCGTCGTCGACCAGCAGGTCGCCGGTCGAGGAGCCCATGAACACCTTGATGCCGGCCGAGCCCTCGAGCCGTTCGAGCGCGGGGATCTCGGCGATGTTCTCGCGCGTGCCGCCGACATAGAAGGCGAAATCGCAGAACATGCGGTGGCGGGCGCGGGCGACCTTGTCGGCGAGCCGTTCGGCGCTGGTCGTCAGCGGCACGGTATTCGGCATCTCGAACACCGCCGTCACGCCGCCCATGACGGCGGCGCGCGATCCCGTCTCCAAGTCTTCCTTCTGCTCGAGACCGGGCTCGCGGAAATGCACCTGGCTGTCGATCACGCCGGGCAGGATGGTGAGCCCCTTGCAGTCGACCACTTCTTGCGCTGTTGCATTCGATAGTCCGCCGATCGCGGCAATGCGGCCATCCCGGACCGCCACGTCGGCGGTGCCGATGCCATCCTGGTTCACCACCGTGCCACCCTTCAGCAGCAGGTCGTAGCTGTCAGCCATGGTGCAAGGTCCTGTGCTCGATCGGGAAGCGCGGAACTTAGGACGATTTCCCGCCGCTCGCCAGCCGCTCTGCAAGCCTCAGCCGAACCGTCTTGCCGTCGCCAGCGCGGCTAGAGTTTCCGCCATTAGTCGGCGCATGATCTCGGCCACCGGCAGAATCTCGGTGATGCCGCCGGCGGTCTGGCCCGAGGTCAGCAGCGCCTCGTGGCGACGGCCTGCACTGGCCATGGCTGCGATCTCGGCCGACAGGCGCTCGCGCTCGGCGCGGGCTTCCGCGCGCCGCGCGCCCCAATCGTCCATGAAGGGCGTTCGCAGCGAGCGCAGCACCGTGCCATAGCCACCCGTACCGGGCAGCGGGTTGATGTCGTTGAGCACGTCGAGCTTGACCGCGTCCTCGGAACGGCCGCGCACGATCGCCTCCTTCCACTCGAGCTCGACAGGGGCTTCCACGGAGGCGATGAAGCGTGTGCCGATGTTGACGCCGACCGCGCCGAGCATCAGGGCGGCGGCGATACCGCGCCCGTCGTAGATGCCGCCGGCCGCCACCACGGGAATCGGGCCGACAGCGTCGACCACCTGCGGCACCAGCGCCATGGTGCTGACCATGCCGCCGTAGCCGCCGGCCTCGGCGCCCTGGGCGATGATCACGTCGGCGCCGCGCTGCGCTGCTTCGATGGCCTGGGCGAGGGTCGTCACCTGGATGATCACCTTGGCGCCGACGTCATGCGCCTGCCGCACCATGTCGCCAGGATCGCCGAGCGCGAACGAAATCACGGCAGGCCGTGCAGCGAGCGTATGCGCCCAGGCCTCGGGAATGAGCGTCGGCGGGATGTGATTGACCGCGAAGTGGCGATTGGTGAGGCCCTTGACCACGTCGATATCGCGCTTGATGGCGTCGGCGGCGCGCGTCAGCGTGCCGATGCCGCCAAGACCGCCCTCATTGGACACGGCAGCCGCGAATTCCGCCGACGTGCATGAACCCATCGGCGCCAGGATGATCGGCACTTCGATGCCAAGGATGTCACAGAGCGGAGTCTTGAGCATGGCTGCGGCTCTCGCGTGATGAGGTTGGATCGTGCGTGATGGCACTCCGCGATTATCATCATGGATGGCTGATATCGCCAAGGCCGGAAGGCAGGCCCGGCCTGGTAGGGGCGGCGAGCAAACCACTGGATAGAACTTCATTTCTGCTTGGCCGATCGGCATCGACTCCGCACAGTGCCTGGCGTGTTGCCGGTGATTCGCGCGTCCGGTTGGCGTGTGCTGATGGGACTGCCGGCCGTGGCGCTTGGCAGTTCGCATTGAGGCTGCATGAAGCCAATTCGCAAGAAGCCCATTCGCAAGAAGGACGTGTGGACCCATGGCATCCACGACCTCCGCGCTCCGTGCCCGGCAAGGGACAAGTTCCTCGATGCCGGCTGTGAGCACCACGGTCTTGGCTCGTCTCGCCTGTGATGGCGGTGCGAGCAAGGCCGAGATGCTGCGCGATACGACGCCTTTGTTGCTGCCCAAACTGTCGCACGTCGAGGCTCGACTGACACTCGAGCGCGCGCTGGCGGCTCTCGTCCTCAACGGCCATGCCCGCGAGGATCGAGCGAGGTTCATGGGCACCGACACCGGGTTGTTGGCGCTCAGCGAGACGCTGGGGCTGCGTGCGCCCGCAGCCAAGCTCGGTTGGATTCAGATGCGCGATGTGTGGTTGGTCGCCAAGGCGCTCGGCTTGAGCGGGGAGGCGCCCTCGCGCCTGAAGCGGTTAGCCAAACCCGATGGGCTGCGCGCAGCCATAGTGCAACAAGCCCACGCATTGCCGGCACGCCCGGACGTCTCGCCGTCGCGACTGCGCAGCCAGTTGGCCGTCATTGCCCTGGAGCGGGCCTTTGGCAACAAAGTCAAGAGCGGATTTGATCAACGTGGCCTGTCGGCCAAGGCCGGGCGATTGTTGGCGGGTCAGCTTGCCGGCAAACCGCGTGACTACGGCACCGACGGTCGGTTGATTGCAGCGCTCGCCGCGGAGCATGCCGGCGCCACGAAGCCTGATGCGGAAGCCGTGCGGTTGGCGGTATTGCGGCGCTGGCTCGGCAGCGAGCAGGCGGCTGAGGCCGTTGGTTATCCGACGCCGCAAGTCCTGCGGCCGGTCCCCTTTGTTGCCGCCAACGACGCCGCATCGGCGCGGCCCGATCTCGGCGGATTTGCCGAGGCTGTGTTGAAAGAAGCACGGCCCCGAGCGGAAGGCTGGCCAGGCAATCGGAAGGCGTTTATCTGTCATGTCTGGCAGGCGATTCGCAGTGCCCGTCCGGAGTGGCGCCTGACCGAGATCGAATTCAAATGCATGCTGGCGGAGGCCCATCGCGCTGGTCTTGTGGTGCTCGCAAACGCGGACCTCAGGGACAAGCGGACGGTCAAGGAGGTTCAGGACTCCGTCATCACCTACATGAATACGGTCTGGCACCTCGTGCGTGTCGAGGAGTGATGCGGCGGGGCCAACCACGCTCCTCGCAGCGTGTTGTTTGAGACTTGGCGTCGGATTGCACGTGTTTCGGCGTGCGTGAGCGTCACAGCGTTTAAGGACCGTCACTTGATGCAGCAGGAAGTCGCCTACAGCGCTGGAATTGCCACGGGTGCGGACGCACTATCCACGGCATTCGAGCACAGCATCACCTGGGAGGACGACGTCTGGCGGGCGGACCCTGTCGATGTCGAGCAGGTGCATGCCAAGGCGCGCCGCAAATTCTTCGATCTCCTGGACGCGATCACGGATCGCCGCGGAGCCCACGGTCAGGCACGCATTCTGCTGTTTCACGGCCAGTCGGGTGCTGGCAAGACGCACTTACTGCGCGCATTGAGGACGGGCGCGCACCGCCAGAGCAAGGCGTACTTCGGCTATGCGCAGATGACGCCGGACGTTGCCGGGTATGCCGACTTCTACCTGCGGCGCCTGATCAATTCCCTGGAAAAGCCTTATGATCCCGATGCGGGGGGGGGAAGCGGTCTGTCGCGGCTGACGACCCGGCTGGTGGCGGATGCCGACGTGCTGGCACAATCGGATCTGGAGCATTTGCGCGAGGCGAGCCTCAAGGAGGCGGATCTTGCCGCACTGGTCCTCCGCCTTGCCGATGAAATCGCCGCGTCGCCTCGCTTCGCCTCGGAGCAATTCGACATCAACATCGTGCGCGCGCTGCTTTATCTGCAGCGGTCCGACCCGCGCATCGATGCCCGCATTCGTCAATATCTCAATGGCCGGCCGCTGACCGATCTGGCGCGCGCTGCCGTATCGGCGCTCGACCCCAATACCGGCGACGGCCGCGCCTTCGAGATCATCGAAGGGCTCGGCAAGCTGATGTGGGCCGTGGATCGGGCCGCGCTGGTGTTTTGCATCGATCAGGTGGAAGACCTGCGGTTTTTCGCCGATGCCGAAGAGCGCTTTCAGAAGGCCGTGCGCGATCTCATCCAAATCGCCAATCGGCTGCCGACGGCCATCATCGTTATCTCCTGCCTCGAGGATTTCTACACGCAAGTGCGCGGTGTGCTGGCCCAATCCTATATCGATCGCATCGAGAAAGCGGGGCCAATACTCTTGCTCGAGGGGCGCAGCGCCGAGGAGGCTCGCGCCATTATCGGCAAACGCCTGGAACAGGCCGCAAAGTCGCAGGGCGGGCTGAGCTTTCCCAACGCCGCCGCCTTTTTCAGTCCGCAGTTTTTCGAGGAGTTCAGTGGACTGTCGACACGCCGCCTGCTCGAGCACGCCCAGCACCGGATCAGGGCTCAGGAAACACCCTCTGATCCCGAGGAGCACGCCAAGGACGATGGCGGCGGGTTCGACTGGGGCCGTTCGCTGGCCGCGGCCCTGGGTTTCAGCACGGACAGACAGGACGAGCCCCAGCCTTCATCGTTCGCCGCGATGGACTACCGTGACGCGTGGGAGTGGTTTTCAACCAACTCGGAGGCTGAGATCCCCTCCGACGATCACGAACTGGTCGATGTGCTGGTCTCCGCCTTGAACCTCGCGGGTCCTGAATGGGGCGGGGCCATACAGCTCAAGATCGAGCGCTGCGAGCTGGCGGACGACTTGCCGGCAATCGATCTTTCGCTGAAACACAAGTCCGGCTACGCCAGCGAGCTGCGAATTTTCCTCTGCAATCGCCCGACCCAGGGTGGCGGCCTCAAGCGTCAACTCGACCGCGTGTTGAGCAGCATGGCGGGCAAGAGCTGCTTCATGCTGCGGGTGAGCGACTATCCGCCCAACCGGAAAAACCAGACCGCGCAGGCCTTCCGCAAGTTTCGCGACAACGGCGGCCGTTCCATCATGGTGCCGATCCCGGAGTGGGAGAGGATGATGACGGTGCGCGAGTTCCACGCACATCATCGCCACGATCCAGGATTCGCTGAGTGGTTCGAGAGTGCAAAGCTGTTGTCGAGCTTGCTCTCCCTTGTGCAACTCCTGCGTCTTGATCTGCTGGGGCGTCAGTTGCCGCGGGCCGCCGCAGCGAACGTGGGGACCGAAACAGGATCACTGGCCAGCGCGCAACTGGCGGTGTCTGCCGCCGCGCAGATGGAGGCCGCGCTGACGGGGGAACCGCATGGTGAGGACGATTCCCTCGACCTCGGCGGCACCCCGCAAGTGGCGGCGCCGACCTGGGCGGATTGGACCGGCTGGGGCGCGACGACCCCCGAGTCGACACCGGCCAGCGATGACGAGCTGCCGCTGTCGGTAATCCTCGATGAGAACGCCGACGGCACGAGCATTATCGCCGGGCGCGGAATGACTGGACGCTCGAAGCCGATCACGCTGAACAAGGACGTGTTGAAGCGGCACGCCGCGGTGCTCGGCGGCTCGGGCTCGGGCAAGACCACGCTGGCGTTGTCGATCATCGAGCAACTCCTTCTGAGCGGCATTCCAGCGGTACTGATCGATCGCAAGGGCGATCTGTGCAGCTATGCCAACCCCGACGTCTGGCGCAGCGGCGATGGCGGCATGTCGGATCGCAGCGGCGAGCGGGAGAAGCTGGCCGATGCCATCGACGTCGCGGTCTATACGCCGGGGCGGGCCTCCGGCCGGCCGATTTCGATCACATTGCTACCGAACGGTATCCGCGAGCTGCCCGAGCACGAGCAGCAACTGCTCGCCAATCTGTCGTCGGCCGCGCTGGGCGACATGCTGCACATGAAGAACTCAGCGACGCATCAAAAGCAGTCCGGCACGTTGTCGGTAGCCCTGAAAATACTCGGTGGCCGCTCGAATAAGGAAGTGACGCTCGGCGATCTCATCCATTTGCTCGAGGACGAGGATCCGGAGCTGACCGACCTGACACAGCGCATGGACCCATCCGGAAAAATTCGCCGTGATCTCGTCGCTCAGCTCGACTCGCTGCGGCACCGCAACGCTGTCATGTTCGAAGGCGGCGGCGAGCCATTGCGCATGGATTCACTGCTTGGCCTGGGGTCATATGCGCGCAGCGGCCGCACGCGGTTGTCGATCATTTACACGGGTTTTCTGGGAGACAACGAGAACATTCTGTTCTGGGTGGCGCAGTTCCTGTCGGAAGCGCTCCGCTTCTGCCAGCGCAATCCGAACGATCAATTGCAGGCCGTGGTCATGTTCGACGAGGCCGACCTGTACATTCCAGCCAACGCCAAACCCGCCACCGCCGAGCCGCTGCAAAGTCTCCTGAAGCGTGCGCGTTCGGCGGGACTGGGACTGATGCTGGCAACCCAGTCGCCGGGAGATCTCGACTATAAGAGCCGCGACCAGATCACATCCTGGTTCATCGGCCGCGTGCGCGAAGATACAGCGTTGCGCAAGCTCAAAGCCGCGTTCCAGAGTGAGTCCGGCCTCGACCCGACCGCCGTGCTGCCCGGCCAGACTGTCGGCGAGTTCCATTTGGTGCAGGAAGGCCTGGTTCGGGCAATGAAGGCCCAGAGATCCTTGATCAGTGCGGAGCAAGTCCCCTTCGATCGGATCGAGCAACTCGCCTATGAGACCAAAGGCCAGGATGAAAGGCAGTTGCGGCTATTCGACCTAAGGTAGCGGCAATTGGTCCAACCGGGCAGTGTGTTGCAACGCGGCAACTATCGTTGTCAGTTTTGCATGTGCTCGGGTGTGGGTCGTGACGCGCCGAACCGGCGCGAGCACGCCGTGTATTCCATGTCATGAAAAATACTCAAGGTGTTGATCATCCGATATAAAATATCGCGATGCACGTATGAAATGAAAGCCTCGCTCCGTGCGGCGGATGCATTCGTGTGGATGCGAATGTCCGAATCAAAGTCCGCGAAATGCTCGTGCAGAGCGTAGGACTTTAGTGTAGGTTTACCAGTGTGATCAAAGGCATTGAGGGTGCCTTCGGTCACGCAAGAGTGGTGAGTCAGTACCACAACGTGTGTCTGTTGCGGGGTTGTGTGATGGTAGATAAGTCGTTGGTAGTCGCATTGTTAGGAACGCTGCTCGGCCCAGCGATCGGTGTCGGCATCTTTATGCTGATGCAGACGATGTAGCCAATCGCGGAAGCGGTGTTTTTATCTCAGGCACGGTGCATCTGAACTGCATCCGGCTGCCTCGCTGTGGTACTATTGGCCATGGCCGAAGCGTGCGGCCTGCTGATTTCTCGCGGCCACATCGCAATGCCAGCAAAATTGCTCAATGACTGCTTCTTGCATGATCGCGATCGCTTGCGGCATCAGGAAGCGCTGACCATACTTCGCGATCGTATTGTGCCGGTAACACACTTCGAAGGTGTGGCGATTGACAGCGCGCTGGGCCGCATTTTGGCCGAGCCTGTCGTGGCCCGCACGTCGGTGCCCGCACATGCCAATGCCGCCGTCGATGGCTATGCCTTTGGGCATGCGGCCTATGACAAGGCCAGAGGCAGCGAATTTCCAGTCGTCGGCCGTGCCGCCGCCGGCCATCCGCTGGAGCATACGCCGGCGCCGCACGGCGCCGTGCGCATCTTCACCGGCGCGGTGATGCCGGCCGGCCTCGACACCGTCGCGATGCAGGAGGACGTGAACGTGATCGGCGAAGAGGCCGTCGCGCGCGTCACGATACCTGGCGGGTTGCAAGCGCGCGCCAATGTCCGCCAGGCCGGCGAGGACGTCAAAGCCGGACAGCCCATGTTCGCCGCAGGTGATCGTTTGCGTCCGCAGGATCTGGCCGCGCTGGCGTCTGTCGGGCTCGCCCAGGCGCCGTGCCGCGCGCGGCTGAAGGTCGGCATCGTCTCGACCGGCGACGAGGTCGTGCGGCCGGGCCAGCGCGCGATGGCTCCGGGCGAAGTCTACGACGCCAACGCGCCAATGTTGGGAGCGCTCGTCGCGCTTTCGGGTGCCGAGATCATCGACCTCGGCATCTGGCCGGACCAGGCTGACGAGGTGCGCACGCGGCTCGCCCGGGCGGCCCAGTCGTGCGACGTCATCATCACCTCCGGCGGCGCCAGTCGCGGTGAGGAGGATCACATGGTGCGCGCCCTCGATGCGATTGGCCGGCGCCACGTGTGGCAGCTGGCGATCAAGCCGGGGCGGCCGATGTCGTTCGGGCAGGTCGGCGATACGGTGGTGCTCGGCCTGCCTGGCAATCCCGTCGCCGTGCTGGTCTGCTTCCTGCTCTATGCCGTGCCGATGCTGCGCCGACTCGGCGGCGGCCATTGGATCGAGCCCCGCCGTTACCTGATGCCCGCCGCGTTCGCGTTCCCCAATCGCAAGGCCGGCCGCCGAGAATTCTGGCGCGGTATCCTGCGCGAGGAGGATGGCCGGCTCGTCGTGGCCAAGTTCGAGCGTGATGGTTCGGGCCTGATCTCCGGCTTGCGCGAAGCCGATGGCCTGATCGAGGTCGCCGAGGAGGTCCCTGAAGTTCGGGAAGGCGACCTCGTGTCGTTCATTCCGTTCTCGGAGTTCGGCATCGTGAGGTGATGGCCGGCACGTGTCGGTTGTAGGTCGGGTCGAGCCCTTCGCGAGACCCGGCATCTCCCCGCAACGCGAGATTGTCGGGTCGCCCCCGGATTAAATCCGGGGCTCGACCCGACCTACGCCGAGCGCCATCACCGATAAACCAGAACGGGCACGGTGGTATGCGTCAGCACCTTTTGCGTCTCGCTGCCGAGCAGGAAGGCCGATACGCCGCGCCGGCCGTGGCTCGCCATGACGATCAGGTCGCATTGCTGGGATTTGGCGGTGTCGATGATGCCACGCCAGGGCTCGTCATTGACCACCTGCATGGCCTCGCATTCAATTCCAGCGGTCTTGGCTGCGGCACGCGCGGCGTCGAGCAACTTGTCCATCTGCCGCGCATAGTCGCGCTGCGCTTCTTCAGACAGCGGAATCGTCACACCTTCGGCAACGAATTCACGCAGCGGCCGGCGCACGATCAGCGCGGTCGCCTTGGCGCCCAGTTGCTTGGCCAAAGCCATGCCATGCTGAACTGCTTTCATCGATAAATCGCCGCCGTCCGTCGGCAGAAGGACATGCTTGAACATCGTGGTTCTCCTGGTGGTCCAAGATTCGGTTCTTGAAACTTATGTCACCGCGCTTGCGCGCCCATTGACGACGATCAACTGCGCAAGGTGCCGTCCGAGGCCACGCGGCAGCAGCGCGTACTGAATTGAAAAACATGAGCAATATGCACAATTCTGACACCAATGGGTCGGCGCTGCGCCCAATTTTGAGATCAGCATTGGACTGTTCCCCCAACCACAACGAGGGTCTGACCTCATGTCATCAACAAAACTGTTCGGCGCAGCGGCGGGTGCCGCGCTGGCGCTCGTAACGCTGGCAGCCGTGCCGGCTTTGGCACGAGACGCCATCGAGATCGACGCCCGCCTGTCGCAGCGGCTCATGAAGGAAGGCGCCACGCAACGCGTGTTCCTGCGCATTGCCATCAAAGGCGTGAAATCGGGCACGGCGGAGAGCCGGACGCCGCTCAACGTCGCCCTGGTCATCGACCGCTCGGGCTCCATGCGCGGCGACAAGATGACCAAGGCGCGGGAGGCCGCGATCATGGCCGTCGATCGCATGGGGTCGAATGATATCGGCTCGGTCATCGTCTTCGACGACAAGATCGATGTGCTGGCGCCCGCCACGCGCATGACCAATCACAGCTCGATCAAGGACCAGATTGGCCGCGTCGACGCGCGCGGCACGACCGCCATCTGGGCGGCCATGCAGGAGGCGGCCCGCGAGGTGCGCAAGAACAAGTCAGCCTCGCGCCTCAACCGCATCATCCTGATGTCGGACGGGCTCGCCAACGTCGGGCCGAGCCAGCCGGCCGAATTCGAGCGGCTTGGCCGCGAGCTCGCCGCCGAGGGCATCTCGGTGACGACCATCGGGCTTGGCGGCGGCTACAACGAGGATCTGATGGCCCGGCTTGCCAACGCCAGCGATGGCAGCCACGCTTTCGCCCGCACCGGGTCCAACCTGACGCGCATCTTCAACCAGGAATTTGATGAGGTGCTATCCGTCACGGCACAGGACATCGAGGTGCTGATCGAGACGCGCTCTGGCGTCAAGCCGTTGCGCTCGCTCGGTCGCGACGGAGAGATCTCAGGCAATCGTGTCAAGCTGAGGGTTGGGCAGGCCTATGGCTCGGCGGAGTACAGTCTGCAGGTCGAGATGGAAGTGCCGGCGGACGTGGCCCGCGGCGAAGCCGAAATCGCCAATGTCAGGATCGCCTACACGGCAGGTGGCAGCGGCGAGCGCAAGACCGCGGAGCTGGCCGTCAAGGGCCGTTTCAGTGCGTCGGACAGCGAGGTTTCGGCCAGCATCGACCCGATCGTGATGGCGCCGATCATCGAGCTGGAATCGCGCGAGCGCACCAAGCGCGCGGTGGAGCTGCGTGATCAGGGCCGCGTCGAGGATGCCCGCAAGGCGTTCGAGGAGGATGCGGTGAAGCTGCGGGCGAGCAAGGCCATGCCGGGCTTGGCGGCTTCTGCCCCGGCGAAGCAGCGCCTCGACGAGTTGGAGAAGAGGAGCGAAGACGCGGCGCGCGATGTCGGCGACGAATCCAAATGGGCCAGCCAGCGCAAGGTCCAGCGTCAGGGCCAGTCCAACAGTTATAGTCCGGCGGCCTCTCCCGGAATCAAGTATTGAGAGCCGTGGGTCGGAGCGAGCGCAAGGGCAGTCGGGAGCCCGCCCCTGCTAGGTCCGACCTCTCCATGTGCGGTGGCTGTGCCGACGTGTCCTCGCTGTCAGCTGCGGTCCTCGTCGCGCTCGATCCAGAAGCCGTGCACGAATCGTGAGCGGTCCCATGGTCGCAAGGCGGAGCGCAAAAGGTCGGCATAGGGGACATAATTGCGCGTCATTGCAGCGATTGCGGCGTCGCGTTCGGGTTGTTGCTGGATTCGGGACCAGTCGATATCGCGGTTATAGCGGTGGGCAAGGGCGGCAACGAAGATTTGAATTGCACGGCCATTGCCTTCACGGAACGGGTGCAACTCGGTCAGCTCGCCCCAGCATTGGGCCAGAGCATCGGTGAACACCCGATCGTCGGCTCCAGCGCGTCGTGCGAGCTTGTGGAAGGCAGGCAAGATCCGGCGCCGCATTTGGCCGGCGAGACGAGCAGGAGGCGCAAACGGCAGTCCGCCGTGCGCTTTCCGCAGGTAGACGGAGCGGAAGTCCCCGGCCCATGCGTAGATGTCGCTGAAAAGAGTGTGGTGAATAGCCTTCAGGCTTTTCTCGTTGAGGTGTCGGGCGGCATCGGCCCGCTGCATGGCGACGGTGGCATTGATGCGTGCAGCAGCGGCTTCCGCCATGTGCAGCGCCGCATCCTCGGTGAGTCCCAGTTTGTTGCGCAGAATGCCGCTGACCGGATCGAGATAGGGGTCAGGCACGTTCCGGTGCTTCCTTGCTGTTGAGCAGACCGGCTCGCCCGAGTTGGCCGAGCAGGTCGAAGTACTCTTCGCGTGTGATCTGACCGGCGCACCACAGCCGACCGAGGCGGTCGACGGCTTGGCCAGGCACGACACCCTGAATAAGGTTGAGTTCGTCGCCGTAGGCGAGCGCGCGGCGGCGATTGGCTTTGTCCTCGCGCGAGAGACTTGCTGCACGCGCTTCGTAGGGGGCCAGGATCTGATCCGAGAGCGTTGGATACGTCGATAGTATATCAGCCATGGTCGCCTCTGCCTTTGTCTTTCAGAATAGCAGGAAAATCGGACCTGTTATGTGGCCTTGGCGAATGCAAAGTGGAATTTGGACCCAAAGGCATGTGGTGACCAGTCCCGACCGGTTACGCCAGCTTTGCCACCGCCCGTTCCAGAAACTCGAGTCGGTCCTGGCCCCAGAACACCTCGCCCGACGGCAGCACGAAGGAGGGCGCGCCGAAGACGCCACGCTCGACGGCCTCGGCCGTATTCTTGTTCCAGAGCGCGTCGAGATCAGCTGACGGCGCGGCTGCCAGCCGGACCGCGGCGACATCGACGCCGGCGCGACGGCCGGCTTCGAGCAGGGTCGCCTCCTCGGCGATGTTCTGCTCCAGTTCCCATTCCGCGCGGCCAATCTCGGAGGACAGGGCCAGCGCATCGCGCCCCTGCAGCCCGGCGGCAATGACAAGGTGGGCGGCCGGCTTGTCCTCCGTCGGATAGAATTTCGGCTCGACCACGAGTGGAATGCCGAGATGGTCGCGCCAGCGCTTCAATTCCATCAATCGGTAGGCGCGCCGCTGCGGCGAGCGCTTGGGAACGGGCACGCCGCCGGTTTGGGCAAAGACTTCGGCATAGCGCGCCGGCTTGACGTTGACGGTGAGATTGTAGCGTTTCGCCATCTCGCGAAAGCGCCCGCTGCAGAGGTACGTCCACGGCGAATTCATCGAAATGAAGTAGTCGATGGTGATGGGCATTGGGGGCTCCAGTAAATGCAGGCGTGAGTGGTGAGTCGTGAGTCGTGAGTGGTGGGTGGTGGGGGGTGGGTGTGGGGTACGCGCGGCGCTGGTTTCTGTATAACTTCACTGCACTTCACCACTCACCACTCACCACTCACGCCTGCACTTCCAGCAACGGCCTCAAATCCCGCGTAACGAGGTCGGCGGCCATGTCGGGGTATTCATCGGGCAGGCCCATGCGGTTGACCCAAACGCAGCGCATGCCGAACACCTTGGCGCCGGCCGCGTCCCAGCGATTGGAGGATTGGAACGAGATGTCGGCAGCTTTGCAGGCAAAGCGACGGGTGGCGATCTCGTAGACCTTCATCGCCGGTTTGAAGACGCCGACGTCCTGGACCGACAAGACAGCGTCGAGCAGGGGAGCGATGCCGGCCGAGGCGACCGCTGCATCGAGCATGTCGGGATCGCCGTTGGACAGGATGGCGGTCTTGGCGCCGCGGGCCTTGAGGCCGGCCAGCACCTCGCTGACCTCCGGATAGGCCGACAACGTCAAGTAGGAGGCCATAAGTTTGTCACGCACGCCGGCCGGCACGCCGCCCACCGTGGCAATGGCATAGTCGAGACTGCGTTCGGCCAGCTTGCGGAATGAGATGTGCCGCCCGGTCTGGGCATGCACCCAAGTGTATTCGAGGTGCTTGCTGCGCCAGATCTGCGACATGCGCTCCCAGTTGGCCCCGATCTCGGCTTGGTACTTGGCGGCGGCCGAATGCACATCGAACAGCGTGCCATAGGCATCGAAGACGTAGATGGGGGTGGTGGGCATGGGGGCTCCTGGTAGTGCAGGCGTGAAGTCGTGAGATCGTCAAGTCGTGAAATCGAGACTGGAGCCACTTCACGACTTCACCATTTCACGATTTCACCTCTTTCCCTCGCAACAACTCGATGATCGCCGAGAAATCCTTGCCGCCTTCGCCATAGGCGTTGTGCAAGGCATAGAGCTGCGTGGCGGCGGCACCGAGTGGGGTCGATACGCCCGCGGCGGCGGAGGCCTCCTGCGACAGCTTCATGTCCTTCAGCATCAGGTTGTTGGCGAATCCGGCCTTGAAGCCGTTGTTGGCGGGCGAAGTCGGCACGAGCCCCGGCACCGGCGCGTAGTTGGTCAGCGCCCAGCAGCCGCCCGACGACGTCGACACCACGTCGAACAGGGCCTGCATCGACAGCCCGAGTTTCTCAGCCAGCAGGATGCCCTCCGACAGACCGATCATGGTGATGCCGAGGATCATGTTGTTGCAGACTTTGGCGACCTGCCCGGCGCCGTCGTCACCGCAATGCACGACCTTGCGACCCATCTTCTCCAGCACGGGCTTGGCCTTGTCGAAGGCGTCCTTGGCGCCGCCGACCATGAAGGTCAACGTCGCCGCCTCCGCGCCACCGACGCCACCCGAGACGGGGGCATCGAGCGAAGTCATGCCGGCCTTCTTCGCCATGTCGTGGGCGATGCGCGCCGAGGCCACGTCGATCGTCGAGCTGTCGATGAATAGCGTGCCCTTCTTCGCGGCTGACAGCACAGTGCTGTAGACGTCCAGCACATGCTTGCCGGCCGGCAGCATGGTGACGACGACCTCGGCATCGGCAACGGCCTCAGCCGCGGACTTGGCGGCTTTCACGCCGCGCTCGCCCGAATTCGTCACGTTGGCCGCCACGATGTCGAACCCGGTCACATTGTGCTGGCCTTTGACCAGGTTGCCGGCCATCGGCAGGCCCATGTTGCCAAGGCCGATGACGGTGATCTTTGTCATGATGGATGCTCCTTGTTTGGGCAGTCGGCAGTCGGCAGTTGGCAGTTGGCAGTAGTAGAAGGATGCTTGAGGAGGCAGTCGTTCTCTTGCTGCCTATTGCCTATTGCCTATTGCCTACTGCCTCACTGTCACTTCCCTTGCCAACTCGGTTTCCGCTTGCCGAGGAACGCTTCCATGCCCTCGCGGAAATCGTGGCTGGTGTAGACGGTGGCGATCAAGGACTCGTCGTCGACTGGATTGCCGCTGTCGCGCAGCCGGCGCAGCAATTCCTTGGTCGTGCGCATGGTCAGCGGCGCATGCTCTTTGATGCGGTTGGCCAGGGCGTCGGCGCGGGCCATCAGGCTCGCGTGATCATCGAGCACCTCATTGACAAGGCCGATCGCGCGGGCCTCCTCGGCGTCGAGCAGCCGCGCCGTATAGATCATCTCGCCGACCCGGGCCTGGCCGGCGACCGTGACCAGCCGCCTCAGCGTCGCCGCCGACAGGCAATTGCCGAGTGTGCGGGCAATGGGAAAGCCGAAGCGCATGTCGCGGGTCGCCAGGCGAATATCGCAGCAAGCCGCAATGCCGGCGCCGCCACCGGTACAGGCGCCGGAGATGGCGGCGATGATGGGGACCGGGCATGCCTCGATCGCTTTGAAGATCTCGTCGGCGCGTTTTTCGTAGGCGAGGCCCTGTTCGGCCGTCTTGAAGGCGCGAAACTGCGAGATGTCGGTGCCGGCCGCGAAGGCCTTGTCGCCAGCGCCAGTGATGATCATCACCTTCACGCCGCCGCCGACGGCGATGTCCGCGCAGATCTCCGCCAGCCGGTCATACATGGCGAATGTGAGTGCGTTGCGTGCTTCGGGCCGGTTGAACGTAACGCGGCCGATGCCGTCCTCAATTTTGTAGATCAGTTCGTCGCCTGGCATGTCCGTTTCATCCGCCTTTTTGCCTGCCGTGTTCTGCACGGTCTGTTTTAACCAATATCAATAGCAGTACGGTTGCATGGGGCGAGACGTGCTGCAAGCATCCCGGCAGTTGCTTCGTTGGTCTTCCTACGAAAGACTACTTAGGGGTGGGCGGACCACCTGGCCAATGGCCCAAGGAGCAGACATGCGCGTTTCGACGAGGCTGCTGATTGTCGCTGCACTAGGACTGATAGGCGGCGGGCTCGGCGCCCTGCTGGTCTTTCCCGCGGCACGCGAGCACCTGATGCCCAAACTGGTGGAAAATCTCCGCACTGCCGGCAAGGCGCAAGTCGGCGGTCCCTTTGCATTGACGGACCACACCGGCCAACGCGTCACCGACAAGGACTTCCAAGGCCGCCACTTGCTGGTCTATTTCGGATTCACGTTTTGCCCCGACGTCTGTCCGACGGGCTTGCAGGTGATCGCCGCCGCGCTCGACCAACTCGGCGCCAAGGCCGACCGCATCACGCCCGTCTTCATTACGCTCGATCCTGCGCGTGATACGCCAGCGCAGCTCGCCGGCTACGTTGGCGCCTTTCACCCGCGCCTGATCGGACTGACCGGAACGCAGCAGGAAATCGAGGAGGTTGCGCGCGCTTATCGCGTCTACTTCAAGAGCGTGAAGGATGACAAATCCGCGGCGGGCTACACACTCGATCACACCTCGATCATTTATCTTATGGATAGCAAAGGAGAATTCGTTGTACACTTCACGCATGCCACGGCGGTAGACGCGATCGTGTCACGTTTGCAAAGAGTGTTGTAAGCGACGCGGCTTTGAGCAAGGTCCGAATCAGTGCAGAATCCTGGTGGGGTACACGTCAATATCTGGGTAGCAGTTTGTCGATCATGCGGTCCTTTCGGATTGTTCTTGTGACAGGCTGCATCGGTGGTTGATCAACGGGGGCGCCGACATTGCTTTACCACTGGTATGAGATGAGCCACGCAGCAGTGCGACCGGCCCGGGCGGCGGCCGACTCGTGCCGTTTCTTCTTCAACAACCCCTTCAATCCTCTTTCGCACACGTCGATGGGCCGGCATGCCGCCGCTGCCTGTGAAGTTTTCGAGCGCACGACGCGACGCTATGACAAGCCGGATTTCGGCATCGGCCAGACCGTCGTCGATGGCCAATCGGTTGCGGTCACCGAGGAAGTGGTCTGGCAGCGGCCATTCTGCCGGCTGGTGCATTTCAAGCGGGCGATCGCCCCCGAGCGCGCGGCAAAGGACTCCCGGCTGCTGCTGGTGGCGCCGATGTCCGGTCACTACGCGACGCTGCTCAAGGGCACCGTCGAGGCATTTCTGCCCAATCACGACGTCTACATTACCGACTGGGTAGACGCGCGCGCCGTTCCGGCCACCGCGGGCAGTTTCGATCTTGACGATTACATCGACTACATGGGCGACCTGTTCCGGCACTTTGGCGGTGATGTCCACGTATTCGCGGTCTGCCAGCCGGCTGTGCCCGTGCTCGCCGCCGTCGCACTGATGGAAGAGGAAAACGACTCCAACGTGCCGCTGAGTTTGGTGCTGGCTGGCGGGCCGATCGACACTCGCGTCAGCCCCACCAAGGTCAACAGGATGGCTGAGCAGCGGGGAACGGATTGGTTCAGCCGCAACGTCGTCACCAGTGTGCCGTGGCCGAGCATCGGTTTTGGCCGCAGTGTCTACCCGGGCTTCCTGCAGCTCACTGGATTCATGACGATGAATCTCGATCGTCATGTCAGTGCACACAAGGATTTGTTTCGGCACCTTGTGCGCGGTGACGGCGATTCGGCGGAGAAGCATCGCGAATTCTACGACGAATACCTGGCGGTCATGGATTTGACGGCCGAGTTCTACTTGCAGACGGTCGACACCGTGTTCGTGCGCCACTTGATGCCCAAGGGCGAGATGCTGCACCGTGGCCGGCGCGTCGATCTCAAATCCATCCGTCGCGTCGCCTTGATGACGGTCGAGGGTGAGAAGGACGACATCACCGGCATCGGACAATGCGCGGCGGCCATCGACCTGTGCAGCTCCATTCCGCGCCACAACAAATTCCACTACGAATGCCCTGGCGTCGGCCACTACGGCATCTTCAACGGCTCGCGCTTCCGTTCCGAGATCGCCTCGCGCATCAGCCGCTTCGTGCGGGCGCATGATCCCCGTGCCCTCGACATGCCCAAGCTCTCAGGCATCGACCGCACCGTCGCCACCGCTCGCGCCAACGGCCAGGCGCACGAAGTATCGGGATCTGCATTCACGTTTCAGCCGGCCAACGACAGCGCGCCGGACCGCCATGCCGCCAGACTGCGCGCCCAAGGGCTCGGCGCGCCTCTCGAGCAAGGCAATGCGCGCGACGCCTTCGGAATGCACGCCATGCCCTTCAGACTGTGGTCGCTGACCAGCAGCCTGCTGCTCGACAGCATGTTGCTGTTGAGCACCTCGGCGCGAAGCGTGCCGATCAGGCCGGTACACGCGGCGGCAAGCAGCATGCCGTCCTGACTTTGGGACGCAACCTGGTCTGCCGCCATGGGTGGGGCCAAGCACCGGCCCGTCATGGTGTCAGAAATCCGGGCATCAGAAATCCGGGGTGTCAGAAATCCGAGGCGATCCCACCCTTTTCCCAGTCACCGTAGCGGACCGGATCCGGCCCTTCCCGGCCACCGGTTTCCTTGGGCCGCGCGGCGGTCAGCGCATCGCGCAGACGGCGGCGCTCATCGGCTTCGGCTAATGCGCGCCGCGCCTCGGGCGACAGCTCACGTCCTATCGCGACGTTGCTGGCCGTCGGCTCGGGAACCTCAGCACTCATGGTCGGCCACCTGCTTGTCGGCAATGGGGCTTCCTATATATCAGGATAGCCCGCTCCCAGCACCATCCCCTTGGCGCGCGGCAAAGATGCCCGGAGACCCGATCAATGCCCATGAACTTTGCCAAGACCGCCCTTTTGCTGGCCATGCTGACGGCCATCTTCGTGGCCATGGGGGCTGTGATCGGTGGCGAGGCGGGCATGGCTATCGCCTTTCTCGTGGCGCTGGTCATGAACCTCGTCAGCTTCTGGAGTTCGGACACCATCGTGCTCAAAATGCATGGCGCCGAGGAGGTCGATCAGGCCAGCGCACCCGATTATTATAACCTTGTGGCCGAACTGGCGAGCCGCGCCGAGCTGCCGATGCCGCGCGTCTGCATCATGCATTCTCCTCAGCCCAACGCATTTGCGACTGGCCGCAGCCCCTCGCATTCGGCCGTATGCGCGTCCACCGGCCTGCTCGAGACCCTGACGCGGGAAGAAGTGGCTGGCGTGATGGCGCACGAACTGGCCCACATCAAGAACCGCGATACGTTGACCATGACCATGGCCGCCACCATCGGCGGCGCCATTTCGATGCTGGCCCAGTATCTGCAGTTCGGCGCCCTGTTCGGCCGTCGCAGCAACAATATCGGGTGGATCGGCACGCTGATCGCCATGCTGGCGGCGCCGTTCGCCGCAATGCTCGTGCAGATGGCGATCTCGCGCTCGCGTGAGTATCAGGCCGACCGCCTCGGGGCCATGATCTGCGGCGATCCGCTGTCGCTGGCGTCGGCGCTGGCCAAGATCGCAAATCTGGCACAGCAAATCCCCAATTCGGCGGCTGAGGCTGTGCCCGCAAGCGCCCACATTTTTATCATCAACCCGCTGTCGGGCCGCGGCCTCGACAGTCTGTTCTCGACCCATCCCAACACGCAGAACCGCATCGCGGCACTCGAGCAGTTGGCGCAGGAAATGGGAGCAGCGACGCCCCAATCCGCATCTACCGAAGGCGGACCGTGGGCTAACGTGCCACGCGACAGCGGCCGTCGCCGTGGACCATGGGGCTGATAGAGATCGTGACCGGACCCAAGAGCCGCCGTCCCGCCAAATCGGTCTCTCCCGCGTCAGCGCCTGCGCCACGGCGCGGCGGCCGCGGCGGGCCACCGGGTTTGGCGACGCGTTTGGCGGCGGTGCAGGTCATTGCCGCCGTCGTGATCGATGGCCGCTCGCTCGATCATGCGCTCACCGCGACCCACCGCCTGGAGCCCCGCGATCGTGGATTGGCCCGCCTCATCGCCTCCACCGTGCTGCGCCGCCTCGGCGAGCTCGAATGCGTTCTGGGAAGTTTTCTCGAGAATAAACTGCCGAAGAAGACCGGCGATCTGTGGCCGATCCTGCTGGCGGCCAGCGCCCAGCTCCTGATGCTCGACACCCCGCCGCACGCGGCCATCAGCCTTGCCGTCGAGCACTGCCGCACCGACCCTGACGCGCGCCACTTCGACAAATTGGCCAATGCCGTGCTGCGCAGGGTCGCCACCGACGGCCCGGCCCGATTGGCGGCGCTCGACTCCGTCGCACTCAACATACCGCCGTGGCTGTTCGGCCGCTGGTGCCGGGCCTACGGCGAACCCGTCGCCCGCGCTATCGCCGAGGCGCAGCTCAAGGAAGCCGCCCTGGATATTTCAGCAAAAACCGATGCGGCGGACTGGGCCGCGCGGCTGGGAGGGGTGCTGCTGCCAACCGGCTCGATTCGTCTCACCTCCCTGGGCCGGATCGAGGACCTCGCCGGCTTCGCCGAGGGCGCCTGGTGGGTGCAGGACGCGGGCGCCACCCTGCCGGTCCGCCTGCTCGACGATGTGGCCGGCCTCGACGTTGCCGATTTGTGCGCGGCCCCTGGTGGCAAGACCGCTCAACTCGCCGCGGCCGGCGCGCGCGTGACGGCGATCGACAACTCCGCCACGAGGCTGGCGCGCATGCGCGAGAACCTGCTCCGCCTGCAGCTCGATGCGGACATGGTCAACGCCGACGTTGCCACTTGGCAGCCCGGCCGCCTGTACGACGCCGTCGTGCTCGATTCGCCCTGTACGGCGACCGGCACCATTCGCCGCAATCCAGACATCCTGCGCTTGAAAAGGCAGCGCGACATCGCTGCGCAGGCCGAGACCCAGGCGCGCCTCATCGATGCGGCAGCCAGGCTGGTGCGACCGGGCGGCCTGATGATCACCTGCGTGTGCTCGCTGGAGCCGGAAGAAGGGCAGGATCAAGTTGAAAAGTTCCTGGCGCGCAGTTGCGATTTTGCGCGCGTGCCCGTCCTGGCCAACGAAGTCGCGGGCCGATCCGACTGGATCACGACGGCCGGTGATCTGCGGACGCTGCCGAACCACAGCCCTCTGCCGCCGCCGGTCCCCGCTGGCATCGACGGGTTCTATGTCGCGCGCCTGCGCAAGGCGGGATGACGCTGCCTGTGCCTCACAACGCCTGTTGGGCAACCGCGCGGGCCTTGTATTGATCACACCCTGCCGGTATGCCGGACAACCATGATGTGCTCGAGAGCTGTAATTGCCGATCGCCATAGGACCACCGCCGCACCGTCCGCGGAGGGCATGTCATGGCGCAGCTGAGCCTCGGCGAGCAGGCGCGGCTCGTCCGGCTCCTGGTCGACCGCAGCCGTCGAGCCGTCGCCGCCAAAATGCTGTTGTCGCCGCTGCTGCGCTGGCGCTATGGGGCGCCGATCGCCGATCAGCTCCTGATCGTGCCTCAGGACATGCGCACGGCCGATCCCAGCGTATGGAGCGAAATCAACCTCGGGCACTTTGGCCTCGCTGGCGCGGTGGCCGTCCTGCAGCAGGGATCGCCATTCAATTTGCAACCACCAAGCCAGGCCTGGTCGCGTGAGTTGCATGGCTTCGGCTGGCTGCGCCATCTCGATGCGGCACGCAATGACGAGGCCAAGGCCAAGGCGCTTGCATTCGTACTGGATTGGATCGGGCGCAATCGCGCCAGGCGCGGCATTGCCTGGGAGCCAGCCGTCATCGGCCGCCGCCTGATATCCTGGATCTCACACGCGACTTTCCTGCTCGATGGCATTGCGCCCAAGAGCTACGACCGCATCGCCGAAAGCCTCGGCGGCCAGATGGTCCATCTATCCGCGGCCTGGCGCAATGCGCCGGACGGCTACCCGCGCCTGGTCACGCTGACCGCGCTGGTGCTCGCCGATCTGTGCGTGGCTGACCACGACCGCCAGCTCGAAAATATCGAGGCCATGTTTGCCGCCGAGATCGAGCGCCAGATTCTGCCGGATGGCGGCCACATCAGCCGCAACCCGGGCACGCTGGTCGAGCTTCTTCTGGATTTTCTGCCGCTCGGCCAATGCTTTGCCGTGCGTGGCCGCGCGCCACCCAAGGCGCTGGCCGGCGCCATCGCACGCATGCTGCCGATGGTGCGCTTCATGCGGCTCGGCGACGGCTCCATCGCCCGCTTCAACGGCATGGGTACGCCCCAGCCCGACGCACTCGCCACGGTACTCGCCTACGAAAGCCATCGGGGCGAAGCCATGGCCGCGGCCAGCGCCTCCAGGTACGCCCGGCTGGAGCGGGGGGAAACGATCATCATCAGCGACGTCGGCTCGCCGCCGCCGCTGCGATTGGCCGGCCAGGCCCATGCCGGCTGCCTTTCATTCGAGATCAGCGCCGGCACGCGCGCGCTGATGGTCAACGGTGGCGCACCAGGCCCGGCCGACGAACATTGGCGTGCCGCCGCTCGCGCCAGCGCCAGCCACAATACGCTGTGCCTCGACGCCAAGTCGTCCGCGCGTCTGGTTCGCAATCGCCTCCTGGAAAGCCTCGTCGGCGCCGCGCCGATCCGTTTTCCCGCGCGCGTTTCCCACAAACTGGCACAACGCGACGGCGGCATCGAAATCGACATGCGTCACGACGGCTACCAGCCGCGTTACGATCTCGTCCACAGCCGCCGGCTGTTCCTCGATGAGACCGGGCACCAGCTCGATGGCATAGACAAACTTGCGCCGCAGCAGGGCGCGGCGCGGCGGCAGCGTAAGCTACCGTTCGCCATCCACTTTCACCTGCATCCCGATGTCAGCTGCAGCCAAGGCCCGGACGCCACTTCGGCGGAACTGCTGCTCGGCGATGGCCAGATCTGGCATTTTACGGCGCAAGGCGCGACGCTGAGTTTCGAGGACAGCGTCTATTACGCCGATTTTTCCGGCCCGCGCCGGACGCTGCAACTGGTCCTGCGATCGTACTGTTCCGGCGACAGCGAGGTGCGCTGGACATTGGCGCGGCACAGCGACGCCAAGACCGAGGTCCAGGCCGAATCCACCAGTTCTTCGGTTGCGCCCTTGCAATCAGGGCAAAATGCCTGAGTACAATGGCAACCGCACGCTGGCGCCGAATCTGACCGGCGGCGAATTTGAAGACGAACGAGTCGCACCATTCGGCCCGCGCAGACGAGGACCATGAGCCCATGACAACCGGCAATGAAAAAATCCGCCGCGCCCTGCTGTCGGTCTCCGACAAGACCGGGCTGATCGAGCTGGCGCGCGCGCTGGCGAGTACCGGCGTCGAGCTGGTGTCGACCGGGGGCACGGCGGCGGCGCTGAAAGCGGCTGGGCTGTCGGTCAAGGACGTGTCCGAGCACACCGGCTTTCCCGAGCTGATGGATGGCCGGTTGAAAACGCTGCATCCCAAGGTGCATGGCGGGCTTTTGGCGGTGCGCGGCAATGCCGAACACGAGAGCCAGGCGCAAACCCACGCCATCGCGCCCATCGATCTGCTGGTCGTCAACCTGTACCCGTTCGAGGCGACTGTGGCCAAAGGCGCCGCCTACGCCGACTGCGTCGAGAACATCGACATTGGCGGACCTGCCATGATCCGCGCGGCCGCCAAGAACCATGCCGCCGTGACGGTGGTGGTGGATGTCGCCGATTACGGGCGCGTGCTGGGCGAGATGGCGGCGAACGGCGGCGCGACCAGCCTCGCCCTGCGGCGCGATCTGGCACATAAGGCCTACGCGCGGACGGCCGCCTATGACGGCGCCATCTCCAACTGGCTCGGCGCGGTTGTCGAAAGTCCGGCGGGTGAGGCCACCGGCTTCCCGCGCACTTTCTCGCAGCAACTCGTCAAGAAACAGGCCCTGCGCTACGGCGAGAACCCGCACCAGGGCGCGGCGTTCTACGTCGAACGCGACAGCCGCGAGGCCTCGATCGGCACGGCGCGCCAATTGCAGGGCAAGGCGCTGTCCTACAATAATATCGCCGACGCCGATGCCGCGCTGGAATGCGTCAAGGCGTTCGGCACCAAGCCGGCCTGCGTCATCGTCAAGCACGCCAACCCGTGCGGCGTCGCCGAGGCAGACAGCCTGTTGGCCGCCTACGATCGCGCCTTCAAGACCGACCCTGAATCGGCTTTCGGCGGCATCATCGCGGTCAATCGCAAGCTCGACGCCGACACCGCGAAGGCCATCGTCGAGCGACAGTTCGTCGAGGTGATCATTGCGCCCGAGGTCGAGAGCAGCGCCGAGCAGGTCGTCGCCGCCAAGAAGAACGTCCGTCTGCTGGTGACCGGGGCATGGCCTCGACACAGCGCGCCGCGCCTCGACTGGAAGAAGGTCGCCGGCGGCCTGTTGGTGCAGGATGGGGACCTGGCTCTGTTCGAGGCGTTAAAAACCGTTTCGCGGCGCGCACCGACCGCCAAGGAATTGGCCGACCTGACCTTCGCCTGGACGGTGGCGAAATTCGTCAAGTCCAATGCCATCGTCTACGCGCGCGACGGCGCCACCGTCGGCATCGGCGCGGGGCAGATGAGCCGCATCAACTCGTCCCGCATTGCCGTCATCAAGGCAGGGATGGCCGGCATACCGGTGGCCGGCTCCGTGGTCGCTTCTGATGCCTTCTTTCCGTTTGCCGACGGATTGATCGCCGCCGCCGAGGCTGGCGTCACCGCCGTCATCCAGCCCGGCGGCTCGGTTCGCGACAACGAGGTGATCGAGGCCGCCGATGCGCGCGACCTAGCCATGCTGTTCACCGGCATGCGGCATTTCCGGCATTGAGGTGAAGCGCATGCCGGCCCAACCGGTGCCGATCGCACCTGCTGTCCTGCTTCGGCCCGTCGCGCGCACCGACGAGGCGCTGATCGAAGCCTGGATCCGGCAGCCCGACATCCAGCGCTGGTGGGGCGATGCGGCCAGCGCCTTTGCCGAGGTGCGCCTGGCGCTATCCTCACCCTCCGCCCTCTGCCGTATCATCCAGGTCGATGGCCGGGCGGCCGGCTATGGGCACGCCATCGACGCCGCACTGTGGGGCAGCCATCTGCCGCAAGGGCTACCGGCCGGAACCTGGGATCTCGACCTTTTCATCGCCGAGCCGGCGACGCGCGGCCGTGGTGCTGGCGAGGCAGCGCTGCGGCTGCTGACCGCGGAGGTTTTCTCGACAACGTTGGCCGTCGCCGTTTCGGTGTTCACCTCGGTCAAGAACGAGGCCGCCGTCCGTGTCTATGAAAAAGCCGGCTTCCGATGGGTGCGCATCCTCGAGGACCCGATCTTCGGCCCCGTGTGGATGATGCTGCTGCATCGCCCGCAGCACGCAGCCAAGTCCGGCAAGATGGGAGCGTGAGGTCGGCCCCTTTAGGCCACACCGGCCCTGAGCAGGTCGTGGACGTGAACGACGCCAACCGGTTTGCCCTGGTCGACGACGAACAATGCCGTGATGCGGCTGGCGTTGATGATCTCCAGCGCCTCGGCGGCGAGCGTATCGGGCGACACCGTCTTCGGATTCTTCGTCATGATGTCGCCGACGCTGGAGCGCAGGAAATCAGCGCCCATGTGCCGGCGCAGATCGCCGTCGGTGACAATGCCGACCAGCTTGCCCTTGTTGTCGACGACCCCGAGGCAGCCGAGGCTTTTCTGTGTCATCACCACCAGCGCCGTGCCCATCGCCTCGCTTTTCAGCGCCAGCGGCAGCCGGTCACCCTTATGCATCACGTCGGCCACATACTTGAGGCTGGCCCCCAGGGAACCGCCGGGGTGGAACACCTTGAAGTCGTGCGCGGTGAAGCCCTTGGCCTCGAGTAGGGCGACAGCGAGGCAGTCACCGATGGCCAGCTGCATCGTGGTCGAGGTGGTGGGCGCCAGCCCGTGCGGGCAAGCCTCCTTGGCTTTCGGCAACTCCAGAACCACGTCCGACTGTTGGCCGAGAGCGGAGTCCAAACGCGAGGTGATGGAGATCAACGGCACGCTGAAGCGGCGCGAGTAGGTGATGATATTGCCGAGCTCCACAGTCTCACCCGACCAGGAGATGGCAAGAATCACATCCTCGCGCGTGATCATGCCGAGGTCGCCGTGACTGGCCTCGGTCGGATGCACGAAAAACGCCGGCGTGCCGGTCGAGGCGAACGTGGCGGCGACCTTCTGGCCGATGTGGCCGCTCTTGCCGATGCCGGAAACAATGACCCGGCCACGCGCGGCCTTGAGGATCAGTACGGCCTGGCGGAAGGGCTCGGCCATGCCATTGTCGAGCGCGGCCTTGAGGGCAATGAGACCCTCGCTCTCGAGCTCGAGCGTACGCCGGGCCGAATTGAGCATGGCTCTGGCCTCCGTCTTGCCGCCGGCAACGACTTCGAGCTTAGGCATCAAATTCTCCCACATGAAAGACATACTATGTAGCAAAGCCGCGCCGCCGCGCCAAACACTGCCGAAGCCTCTTCAACCGGTCATAAGTGACGCCTGCGCACGTCCAATACCAAATTTGACATGACTTGCAGTCATGCAATTCCAATGCGAGATGGATATAGCGGTTAATATATCGTGATACGGCGCAACAGCGTAGCCGGTCGGCCCCGACTTGCCCGATCATGGAATCCGACGATAGTCCTTGTCAGGCATATGCATTCTAAGGTATATCTGTCGTGGCATGGCAAGTGGAGCAGCATCCGAGGTTTGCCGAGGAGCTGGGCGGGCTCGCGGAAGTGGTCCAAGACGATGTCCTGGCGCTGTCGGAAGCGCTGAAACAGCTCGGGCCACAACTGAAGCGGCCGCGCTCGGACACGCTGAACGGCTCCAAGCACGCCAACATGAAAGAGCTTCGCTTCAATGCCGATAACGGGGTCTGGCGTGTGGCTTACGCTTTCGATCCCGAGCGGAAGGCCATTCTGCTGGTCGCGGGTGACAAATCGGGCGGATCGCAGAAGCGGTTCTACAAGGCGCTGATCAGCATAGCGGATGCGAGGTTCGACGAGCACCTCGCGGCGCTGAAAAACAGGAGGCGGGCATGACGAAAGAGTACCGCGCTGTTCCGGTCGATGAGACGATCGGGCGTTTGCCCGCCGCGCGGCAGGCCCGCATCAAGGCGCGTGCCGCCGAGATCGTCGCCGAGGAGCTGGCTCTGCGTGATCTGCGCAGGCTGCGCCACGTGACACAGGAGGAACTCGCGAGACGCTTGGGTGGCCGGCAGGTTTACATCTCCCGACTCGAGCGGCGCACCGACATGAAACTGTCGACGCTCAAGAGCTACGTTGAGGCGATCGGCGGCGAGCTGCAACTGGTCGTGTCGTTTCCAGAGGGTACCGAGGTACATCTCAAGCACCTTGGCGGCAGCGGCGAGGACGCGACATAGCGAGTAGCAGCCAAATCAATGAACTCGACGGTGGTCGTGCGGCCATCAGCACCGTGCCATCCGGCGTCGAAAACGCCGGCCGGGGTGGCAGTAGCATATAGCCCAGGTCGGGCCTGTCGATGCGGGACGCATCGCTGCGCGATGATGCGAGATCCGACTTTCCACGACACCAGGTCGCGTCGGGCCTCGCTTGGCTTGTCTGTTGCATGCCTTCGGCATGACGGAGCCGCGCTCTCGCGGCCTCACTCGCCCCGACCTAAAGGACTATCCTCCTCGGCGCCTCTGGGCGCGGCGCGTCCAAGTGGAACTTGGCTGCGCCAAGACGCGGCCATGACGACGCTTTCGCGATCACCCGTTGCCGCGCCCTTCAGCACTCCTTGAATAAAGTGGACAAGCAGCGCCAGCTCTTCTTGGCGACAGAGTTGACGGCGCCGCCGGTCTTCTTGGCCGCATCGCCAACCGCGTCCGTCGCTTTCTGCAACTGGTCCTGGCTGGAGCTGGCGGTCCGCTTGGCGAGGTCGGCAACCGTTTCGGGTGGGCCCGACTTGGGCGGCGCGCCGGCGGCGGGCGCTGTTGCCTCCGCGGCTGGTTCCCGGTCAGGCGGAACAAACGGCGCGAGCCCGACGTCGACCGTGCGCACCGGACCTTCGCACGTCGCCTGCTGGCGGCGCACGCCGCACGTGTCGTGCCTGCCCGACTTGGCAATCTCGGTGATGCAGAGCAGGTTGAGGCGGGCGTCGCCAGTCGCGGTGCCGCCGCTGCTCGGTTGGCAGCGGTAGGTCGCGGCGGGGCCTTCACACACGACGCAAATACCCTGCGCCTGAGCTGCCAAGCTTGGCCACACCAGCGCCGCCGCAAGCAAGAGGCCAACCGCAGGTCTTTTCGACGCTTCATGGACTTGGCGCATACATGGCCCATTCAGGCGTGAAAACGGCAACACCATGGCGGACCGGGATCGTTGCCGGGCCCGTGTCGCCAGCGTGCGTCATGGCGTGCCGTTACGGCCATGCCGCATGTAGGCGGGCCGCTCGGCAAGGCGGTCATAGTAGGCCGTGACCCTATCGAGCCGCGGCTTCTTGAAATCGATACTGAACCAACGATTGACGGCGAGTCCCGCGGGAATGTCGGCGATGGTGAATTTGGCACCCATCAGGTAGGGGCCGGACGCCGTCAGGTGGTCGTCGAGCCGCTGCATCTGCCTAGTCAGGTTGGCGATGCCCCGCTCGATCTGCCTGGGGTCGGCGAAGTCGGCGTGCTTCAGGTGGAGGCCCCAGAATACATCCCGCACGCCGACCGCGAGATCCATCGCGGCCCAGTCCATCCAGGCCTCGACCATCGCGCGCTGCCGCGGGTCGGCTGGATAGAGGTCCTCGCGCCGATGCTTGGCGGCCAGGTAACGGACGATGCTGTTGGACTCGCGCAGGATGAAGCCGTCATCGTCGATCACCGGCACGACGCCGAAGCGGCTGACTTTCAGGAAGTCCGGCGAATCGGTCGGCATAAAGCCGCGGCCGAAGTCGAAGCGCTCGTGGGCCAGGCCGATCTCGGCGCAGAACCACAGCACCTTGCGCACGTTGATCGAGTTGTCGCGGCCGTAGATCTTCAGCACTGTGAGCCTCCCTTGCGCCTGTAGCTCCCGCGGGACGCCCTTACAGTAGACGGCCGCGGGCAGGAGCGAAAGCCGGCGAAGCGTCCGGTGTACAAGCTTCGGGCCGTCGCCGAGCCTGCCTGTCTGATCGAGGCCGCGCTTCACGGCCAATGCCGGGCATCGCGCCGCATGCTATTGGAAGTTGCACGTCGCGAGTGAGCCAGCGATGCGCCGCATTGACATACCCAATTCGACCAACCGGAGCAGGAGGACATCATGACGGAGTTCGATCGGCGCCAAATCCTGATCGGGAGCGCCGCCACCGCCGCTGCAGCCGGTGTTGCCAGTCCCGCGCTCATCAGTCCCGCGCTGGCGCAGGCGGCCTATCCCAGCCGTCAGATCACGATCATCTCGCCAGCGGTCGCCGGCAGCCAGTCTGACGTGTTCGCGCGCGTGCTGGCCGCGCCGATGCAGCAGAAGTTCGGCGTGCCGGTGATCGTGGAAAACCGCGGCGGCGCCGGTGGCATTCTCGGCACCCGTGCCGCCGTTGCCGCCCCGCCGGACGGCCACACGCTGGTCTATGGCTCCAACAGCGGCTTCATCATCGCACCCCAACTGCGCGAGCCGGTCCCCTATGTGACGCCGCGCGATCTGACACCGGTCGCCATCACCCTGGGCGGTCCTTCGATCATCGTCGTCAATCCCAAGCTGCCGATCACGACGCCGCGGGAGTTGGTCGCCTACCTCCAGGCAAACCCCGGCAAGCTCAATCTCGGCAGCCACGGCGTCGGCTCGTTCAGCCACGTGGCGATGGAGCTGTTCATGGCTGAGACCGCAACGCAGATGGCGCACGTGCCGTTCAACGGCGGCGGTCCCCTCTCGGTCGCGTTCCTCAGCTCGACCATCGACATCGCGCTGTTCGACGTGCTCTCGATCGCGCCGCACGTGCAGGCTGGCGCGGCGCGGGTCGTGGCCCAGGTCGGCGAGCAGCGCTCGCCGCTATTCCCCAGCGTGCCGCTGGTGTCGGAGACCGTGGCGCCAGCAGTGCGCGCCAACTACTGGCTCGGCGTGTTCGCGCCGAAGGCCACGCCCGCCCCCGTCCTCGAGCTGCTGCACTCGGAGACCATGCGTATCATGGCGCTGCCGGAGAACCGCGAGCGCGTCGCCGCCGCCTCTATGCTGGTGACGCCGATGACACTGCCTGAGGTCAACGCCAAGGTCGATCGCGAGTGGGAGGAGTGGGGCCGCATCATCCGCGCGCGCAAGCTCGGCGGCATCGGCGCCAGCAAGTAGGGACACTGCCGAAAAAGCGCATGCGGACCTCGTGGGCTCGTGGCGTGGCGCCCCGGCCTGCACCGGCCATGACCTCGACGGCGATGGCAGCACGCTACAGTTCTTGCCGGGCCGCCGTGTGGCCGCTGACCGCCAAGCGCGTCGGCTCTGGCAGACCGACCTCGGCACCGAGCCCCGCAATCCCTTCTGATCTCAGCCATGCGTCCTGGCCCATGCCAGCGCCTCGTCGAGCCGGTCGTTGCCCCAGAACAGCTCGCCGTCGGCGGTGACGAAGGCCGGCGCGCCGAAGATGCCGAGGCGCTGCGCCTGCTCGGTGGCGGCGCGCAGCTGGTCCTTGACGGGCGGGGTCGCGGCGCGGGTCAGGACAGCCGCGCCGTCATGGCCGAGTTTCGTCAGGACACTGCCGATCGTCTCCGGCTTGGCGATGTCCTGGCCTTCGGCGAACTGCGCCGAATACATGGCCCGGCTGAAAGCCGGCCGCGCGGCATCATCGAGCGCCACTGCCGATCGCGCGGCCAGCAGGCTCACCTGCGGAAATGGCGTCGGCTGCTGGAACGCCAAGCCGTGACCGGCGCAGATGCGCTGCATGTCGCGCCACATGTAGCGGCCCTTGGACGGGAAAAGGTTGAAGGGCGAGGAGGTCCAGCCCTGCGCGGCGAAGATCGGCCCGAGCAGGAAGGGCCGCCAACGCAGGTCGACGCCGGCCTGAGCCGCGGCCGCCTCGATGCGCATGGCCGAGGGGTAGGAATAGGTCGAGGCGAACTCGTACCAGAAATCCAGCGTCGTCATGTGACCTCCGGGTTCGCGGCGAACAGGGGATGCTCGGCGTTCCCCGTTTCCAAGTAGTCGGCGACGGCCCGGGCCAGCACCGGCGCCAGCAGGTATCCATGGCGGTAGGCGCCGTTGACCAGGATGCGCCGGCCGCGCGCATTAATGCGCGGCACGTTGTCGGCAAACGCCGGCCGCACGCCGGCGCCAAGCTCGACGATCTCGGCTTCGGCAAAGCCTGGATGAACGGCGTATGCCGCGCCGAGCAGGTCGAGGGCGGAGCGCACGGTGACGGCGCCCATGTCGTCGCTCTCGATCATGGTGGCGCCGACCATGTAAAGATCATCACCCCACGGCACGACGTAAAGCGGGAAGCGGGGGTGCAATAGCCGGACCGGCCGTGACAATTTCACGTCGCTGGCACGTAGCACCGCCATCTCGCCGCGCACGCCGCGCAGGCCGCTCAGATCCGAGCGCGCCGCATAGCCGCGGCAGTCGATCACCGCTTCGCCGGCGGCCGCCGCCTGCCAAACCGGCTCCGCCACCGGATCGCCGAAGCGGATGCTAGCGCCGAGCCGCCGCAGCTCCGAGAGCAAAAAGGCCAAGGCGTCGCGCGGGACGACGTGGGCCTCATCGGCGAAGTAGAGGCTGCGTGGGAAGCGGTCGGCCAGCTCAGGCTCCAGAGCTGCCAGCTCCCCGGTCTCGAGCCAGCGGTGTCCCGCGGTCATCCGGGCAAAGCGCGTCAGCTCGCCGCGATCACGTGCCGTGGTGACGACCAGCGTACCGCGCTGGACCACCCCGGGGTAGGCCTCGCGCCAATGGGCGAGGCCCTCCAATCCAAGCTCCTGCACCAGAGGTGGTGCGGCTTCGGCTTCGCAATAAGGCGCCAGCATGGCGCCCGCGAAACGGCTGGCGGCGCCCGGCGCGGTCTCCGCCGTCGCCTCGCGCAGCGTCACGGCATGGCCACGCCGCGCCAGCTCGAACGCCTGCCACAGGCCAGTCACGCCAGCGCCGACGACGGTGATGGAGAGCTTTGTCATGGGTGATGATTTAGCATGGGAGTGGGCAGTAGGCAGTAGGGAGTCGGAAGTCAGAAGTCGGAAATCAGAAATCAGAATACAGAATTCAGTCCGGTATTGGCGCCCTATCGCCCACTGCCCACTCCCTACTGCCTACTGCCTACTGCCTACTGCCTACTGCCTACTGCCTACTGCCTATTCCCCCACTGCTACTCCTTCCCGTCGCGGGTCGGCGCCGCCCAGCAGCCGGCCGTCCTTGATGGTGATGATGTGCAACCCGGACGTCATCTGGTCGAACCGCACCTCGTGCCCGCGCGCCCGCAGCTTCAGTGCGTGCCCGACGGCTGATCCCACCGTTTCGATCTCGAATGGACCGCCGCGGCTACCGAAATTGACGAGCCCGGCGGCGGCCTGCGGGTCCATGCGCCAGTCGATCAAGGCGACCAGCGCCTTGGCGACATAGAGGATGATGCGGCTGCCGCCGGGGGAACCCAGCACGGCGGACAGTCGGCCGCCGGGGTCGAACATGATCGTCGGCGCCATCGAGCTACGCGGCCGCTGGCCCGGGCCGACGGCATTGGCGACCGGTCGTCCATCACCGTCCGTTGGGCGGATGGAGAAATCTGTCAGCTGATTGTTGAGCAGGAAGCCCGCCGCCCACACGCGCGAGCCGAACGCCGCCTCGATGGTGGTGGTCATGGAAACGGCGTTGCCCATGCCGTCGACGATAGACAGATGGCTGGTGCCGGAAAGCTCGAGCGTCGAGTCCTCGCCCATGGCCCGCCGCCCCAGGCCCGGCGGTTGGCCGGCGGACGGCTTGGGCATGGCGCGATCGGGCATGATCAGATGGCGGCGGGTCGCGAGATAGCCGGGATCGAGCAGGCCCGTGGGGATCGTGACGAAGCCCGGGTCGGCGATGAAGCGGTCGCGGTCGGCGTAGGCGAGCTTCTCAGCCTCGGCGATGAGATGCAGCGCATGCGGCGCCAGCGCGGCGCCCCGCCCGCGGCCGAGGTCGAACGGCTCGATGAGGCCGAGGATCTGGGCCAGCGCCGGGCCGCCGGAGGAGGGCGGGCCCATGCTGCAGATCCGCCGCTCGCGATAGTCGAAGCAGACGGGCGCGCGTTCGATGACGCGATAGCTCGCCAGATCATCAGTCGACATATCGCTCGGCGCATGCGGGGCGTCGCGGCCGGCCGCGAGAATCGCGGATGCGATCGGCCCTTGGTAGAAGGCGGCGGCGCCCTCGGTCGCCAGCGCCAGCAGCGTCGCGGCGTAGTCCGGATTGCGCAGCCGATGCCCCACCGGCCACGCCGTACCGTCGGGCGCGAAGAACTGGCGCCGCGCCGCCGGCGAGAACCGTTGTGCGCCCATCGCGGTCAGGCCGGCATTGAGCCGTGGCGACACTTGAAAGCCGTCCTCGGCCAGCCGGATGGCGGGCTCGAACAGGCGCGGCCAGGGCAGCCGCCCGTGCTTCTTGTGGATGGCCTCGAGCAGGCGAGGAACGCCCGGCACGCCGATGCCGAGGCCAGATGCCACGATATCGTCGAACGGGCGGCCTTGCGGGAAGCGGTCGGGCCGGGCGGCGGCCGGCGCCGTCTCGCGGCCGTCGTAGCTGTCGAGCTTGCGACTCGCGGCATCCCAATGCAGCAGGAAGGCGCCGCCGCCGAGTCCCGAGGACTGCGGCTCGACTAGCCCCAGCACCAGTTGCGTGGCGATGGCGGCGTCGGTCGCCGTGCCACCGGCGCGTAGCATCTCGAGACCCGCCTCCGCCGCCAAGGGATGGGCGGCAGCCACCATGTGGCGGTGCGCCGTGCTCAGCGTTTTTGTCTCGCGCCCGGTGCCGATCTCGGGTTCGATCTGGCCGCGCTGCGCCTGCGCCGGCGGGGTCAGCGGGCCGAGGACGAGCAGGACGGCGGTCAGCACGGCGGCTGCGCGCAGCGTTTGGCTGGCGTGAAGGCGTGGCGGTGGTCGCGGTCGGTTAATCCTCATGCGGAGTAACAGCCTGTGTCGTTGGGTCGGCTCACGGCGCATTTCGCCCACTCCTGGGCGAATGTGTAGTGTCGCGCACTCCTGGCTCAATGGAAATCCCGCGATTTGGGGATGACGCGGGCAAGGCGCGGATGGCCGGAGGGGTGCGCTTGGCCCGATGCGTGCCCGCTGCCGGGATCGGGTTTCACAACCTCGTCGGCATTGCCCACCGGCAGCTGCGGGTCGCGCGCTGTTTCGGCAAGCTCGCGCAGCCAGTCGCTGCGGTCCTCGAGCTGTCCGCAGACGACGTGGATGATGTCCTCGTGGCGCTGGATGCGGCCCTTGATCAGGATCAGCCGCGCGCCCATCACGATCTTGCGGTAGCGCTCCAGCGTCTTCGGCCACACCACGGCGTTGGCGACGCCGGTCTCGTCCTCCAGCGTCATGAAGACGACGCCCTTGGCCGTGCCCGGCCGCTGCCGCACCAGCACGACGCCAGCGATGGTCACCGCGGCGCCATTCTCGAACCCGCGCAGATCCTCGCAAGCCGCCACGCGCCGCCGTTTGAGCCGCTGGCGCAGGAAGCTCATCGGGTGGGCTTTCAGCGACAGCCGCAGCGTCTGGTAGTCGTTGACGACATGCTCCGACAGCGGCATGACGGGCAGCATCACCTCCGGCTCGCAGCCACCTTCCTCGGTTTGCCGCCATTGAAACAGCGGCAAGGGCGGCGCCCGCGCCAAGGCCTTCACCTCCCACAACGCCTGGCGGCGATCGAGGCCCGTCTTGGCGAAGCCACGCTCCGCTTGGACCGAGCGGAACGCATCGGCGGCGGCGAGCTTCTCCAGCGTGGCATGTGACACACCGGCCCGGAGCCACAGATCGTGCACGGAGGAGAAGGTGCTGGTGCGTGCCGCGACAATCCGCTCCGCCTCCGCCGCGTTGAGGTCGTCGATCTGCCTGAGACCAAGCCGCAGCGCGGGTCCCGCTGGGGGATGGCTCCCCCCCTCCTCCAGCGTGCAGTCCCAGTCCGAATGATTGACATCGACCGGCAGCACCTCGACGCCATGCTCCTTCGCATCGCGCACGATCTGCGCCGGCGCATAAAAGCCCATCGGCTGCGAATTGAGCAGCGCGCAGGCGAACGCCGCCGGATAATGACATTTGAGCCAGGCGGAGACGTAGACCAGGTGGGCGAAACTGGCGGCGTGGCTCTCGGGAAAACCGTAGTCGCCGAAACCCTTGATCTGGTTGAAGCAGCGCTCGGCGAAGTCGCGCGTGTAGCCGCGTCTCACCATCGCCGACACCATCTTGTCCTCGAGCTGGCCGATGGTGCCGGCGCGCCGGAAGGTCGCCATCGCTTTCCGCAGCTCGTTGACCTCGGCGTCCGAGAAGCGGGCGGCGACCATGGCGATGCGCATCGCCTGCTCCTGGAACAGCGGCACGCCCTTGGTCTTGGCCAGGATCTGGCGCAGCTCGTCGGCGGGCCCGTGCTCGGGCGCGGGCGAGGGGTAATGCTCAGGCTCGAGGCCCGAGCGCCGCCGCAGATAAGGATGCACCATGTCGCCCTGGATCGGGCCGGGCCGCACGATCGCCACCTCGATGACGAGATCGTAGAAGGTGCGTGGGCGCAAACGCGGCAGCATGTTCATCTGCGCCCGACTCTCGACCTGGAACACGCCGATCGAATCGGCCCGGCACAGCATGTCGAACGTGGCGCTGTCCTGACGCGGCACGCTGGCGAGCGTCATCGGTCGGGCGTGATGGGCTTCGAGAAGCGCGAAGGCGCGGCGGATGCAGGACAGCATGCCGAGAGCGAGCACATCGACCTTGAGCAGGCCGAGTGCCGCGATGTCGTCCTTGTCCCATTCGATGACGGTGCGGTCCGCCATCGCCGCGTTGCCGATCGGCACGACCTCGTCGAGCGGCCCGCGCGTCAGCACGAAACCGCCGACGTGCTGGGAGAGGTGGCGAGGAAAGCCGGTCAGCTCGGCGCTGAGCTCGAGCACGCGGGCGAGCAGGGGATCGGCCGGGTCGAGACCGGCCTCGCGCACGTGCTTTTCGGGCAGCGCGTCGCCGGAACGCGTACCCCACACCATGCCCGCGAGAGCTGCGACCGTATCCGGCGACAATCCCATGGCCTTGCCGACCTCGCGTACCGCCGAGCGCGCGCGGTAGGAGATGACGGTGGCGGCGAGCCCGGCGCGGTGGCGGCCGTAGCGGGCGTAGATGTACTGGATCACCTCCTCGCGCCGCTCGTGCTCGAAATCAACGTCGATGTCGGGCGGCTCCTTGCGCTCGGGGCTAATGAAGCGCTCGAACAGCAAATCGACCTCAGTCGGATCGACGGCGGTGATGCCCAGGCAATAGCAGACGGCGGAGTTGGCGGCCGAGCCGCGGCCCTGGCAGAGAATGGCGCGGGCGCGGGCGAAGCTGACGATGTCGTGGACGGTGAGGAAGTAGGGCGCGTAATTCAGCTCGGCGATCAGGGCCAGCTCGCGGGCCAGTGTATCGCGGACGCGGGGTGGAACGCCGCCGGGGAAGCGCCAGCGCGCGCCTAGCGAGACAAGGTCCTGCAGATGCGCCTGCGGCGTGTGGCCCGGCGGCACCGGTTCGTCAGGGTACTCATAAACGAGTTCGTCGAGCGAAAAACGGCAGGCGCTTGCGATCTCGATCGTGGCCGCCAGCGCCGCCTCGAAGCCGCGGAACAGCCGGGCCATGACAGCGGGGCTCTTCAGGTGACGCTCGGCGTTGGCCTCGAGGTTGTAACCGGCCGCGTCGATGGTCCGCCCCAGGCGGATGCAGGTCAGCACGTCCTGCAGCTCGCGGCGCTGCGGTGCGTGGTAGAGCACGTCGCCGGTGGCGACGAGACGGAGCCCCGTACGCTCCGCCAACGTGGCGAGCGCGGCGATGCGGGCGCGATCGTCGCCGTGGTAGCGGTGCGAGGCGGCGAGATAGAGGGGTGCGGGCAGCGTCGCTTTCAGCCGGCGGAGCCAGGTCTCGAGCGTCTGCCGCCGCTGCGGATCGGGGGGCGGGGAGGCCGGCGCGGGACGTCCCTGGAACGGGATGATCCGCGCCGTTGCCGAGGTGTCTGACAGGATGTCAGACACCTCGGCGGCCTCCCGCCGATCCCAGTCGTCAGGCGGCAGAGCAATCAAGACCTGGCCCTCGGCATGCGCGGCGACGTCCTCCAGGTACAGAAGACATTTGCCCTTCTCCGCCCGGCGTTGGCCGAGCGAGAGAAGGCGGCAGAGGCGGCCGTAGGCGGCGCGATCGGTCGGCAGGCAGATGAGGCTCGTGCCGCGGCTTTCCTGCTGGCCTACCGCTTCGCTACATGAGGCATGTCTCTGGCCTACCGCTTCGCTACATGAGGCCGTGAGATCCAGCCTGGCGCCGATGATGATCCGGAGACCGACCTGCTTGGCGGCAACGTGAGCGCGCACGACCCCGGCCAGCGTGTTGCGATCGGTGACGGCGAGTGCGGCAAGGCCGAGCGCCTTGGCCTGCGCCACCAGCTCGTCGGGATGCGAGCCGCCGGTCAGGAAGGTGAAGTTGCTCGTCACCTGCAGCTCGGCATAGGCGGCGCGCGGCGAGGCGGATGCATGTCTCATCATGGGAAAAGCCCGTGCATGTACCAGGCGGGCGCGCCGTCCTCGGCCTCCTGCTGATAAAGGCCGAGGCGGAACACCCAGTAGCGGCCGCCGGCCTCATCCTCGAGCCGGTAATAGTCGCGCACGCGGCGGGCGATGGGCGCGAGGTTGGCTCCATGCAGCGTGCGCCACCACTCCGGGGCGATGCGCTCCGGCCCTTCGGCCTTGATCACCGCGCGGGCGAGGCGGCGCCAGGTGAAGCGGGCCGGCGCACCCTCGGGCACCTCGGCGATGACGCTGATCGCCTCGGGTCGCGGCAGCAGGAAGGGTGGACGGGGCGCGCGCCCATGAGCAAATAACGGTTCTTCAAGTTGCGCCCGGCGCCGGTCTCCGCTCGCCAGCGCGGGGATTGTCACCACGGACCGCTCCGGCTGATGGCTGGCCTGGCGTTCCAGCGTCAAGACACGCGACGCACCCAAACGGTTCGCAAGGCGGTCGATCAGAACTCCGGTCGCGACGGCGCCGTCCCTGCCAAGAGCCGAGGCAAGAGCCTGTTGCTCGGCACCGAGACGTTCGATGCTCTCAGCGTCGAGCACGATGGCATCGATGCCGAAGCCGGCGTCGATGCCGGCCAGCTTGACGGCGATGAGGCCGAAGAGATGGCGCGGATCGCGGCTGGCCTGGCTGGTGCCGGCAGTGACCGTGGCGACACTCGCGTCGGTGCGATAGAGCGACAGGGCGAGCCGGCGCACACCTTGGCCAGCGGCGGCAAGCCGCTCGGCGAGATCCGTGGCGAGGCCTTGCACCTCGGCTTCGATCGCCACGGAGACGATCAGCGGTTCGGCATAAATGCGCCGGACCGAAAGCGCCGGCGGCTCGGTGAGGGGACGGCAGGGCTCGGCGCTGATACCCAGCGCCTGGTCGAGCCGGGTGAGCACGCGCGCGGCGATTGTCCTGTCACGGAAGCGGCGCTCGAGGGCGGCGCGCGGCAGGCCGTAGAGATCGCCGATGCGACCGAGACCGAGCCGTCGCAGCAACAGCACCGCATCCGGCGTCAGCCGCAGCGCCTCGACCGGCAGCGGCGCCAGCGCGGCCCGCGTCTCGCCTGGCTGGGCGATGGCACAGGACTTGCCCGCGGCCGCGGGGACAAAGCGCGCCAGGGCGTGGGCGGCGCCAAGCGTGTCGGCGAGCCCAGCGCGCACCGTCAGGCCCGAGGCCGTGAGCCGGCGGACGAGATCGGCCAGCAGGGCGGTCTCGGCGCTGGAGGAGGTGTCTGACCTCTGGTCAGACACCGTTGCTCCGGTCGTGCCAACGGTGTCTGACAGGATGTCGGACACCTTCGGCGCGAACAGGTGGGCGACGCCGGTGCTGTCGATCCACAGCCCGTCCATGTTCTCGACATTGCGGTTGGGGCCATAGCGTCCGGCCCAGCGCGCAAGTTGCAGCAACAGGGCCTGGTCGCGGGCCGGCTCGGCCGCGCGCGAGCGGAGGCCGGGCAACATAGCGCGCGCATCGGCGAGCGCCATGCCAACACGGATGCCATCCCGCCACGCCGGGCCGTTGACGGCGGTGATCACCTGCCCGCGCGCCTCGCTGGCCACCAGCACGAAGGGTTTGTCATCGGCGATGGCGCCGGGCTCTGTCCTCTGCAATCGCTGGATCGGCAGATGGGGAAACCAGACTGAAACACTGCGTCGCATGTGACCATTCCAGGATCAGGGGCGAGACTGGGGGCGCAAGCCCCGCGGCACGGCTGCGTTCGAGCGCCACGCGGTAGCGCGGGGCACCGGGCAGTGCATCCTCGAGCCGGTTTGCGAACGGGTGCGGGGCGCTGACGGCCCGGCCGATGCGCCAGCGTGTGGCCGTCGCTCCGGTGACAGGCGTGCGCGGATCGGTGACCAGCAGACAGGGCGTGCCGTGGGTTGCCGCGGCAAGGGCGAGGCGGCGGGCGGGCGTCAATCCGGCCTCGCGCAGGACGCCGACGACGAGGGCGAGGCCGGGCGCCTTGAGCCCTTCCTCCATCGCCCAGAGTACTTCGGCGGCCTTGTCCGGTTCGGCGACGATCAGGGCGGCGGGATCGAGGCCCAGATCGGTAAGACCGGGCGCATGCAGCCCGCCGATCTCGTGCGCCATGGCGACGGGCCAGCACCACAGGATCGTGCCCGACGCTGGCCTGCCGCGACCAGCAGCCTCGGTCTGACCGATGCGGCGGCGCAGGCACAAGGCCAGGGCGAAGGCCACGGATGCGGTGAAGGCGCTGGCCCAATCACCGCCGCGAACCCCATGAACTCCGGTCATTGCCGGCTTGATCTCGTGCAGGGCCCCCAGCGCCAGCCCGCAGGGCTCGAGCCGGTTGTCGACCGCCGCGACGCCGAGCGTCCATGCCGTCTTGGCAATGTCACCTCGTGCCTGGCGACCGCGGGCATCGGCGCCGCGCCCTTCGATCGAGCGGACCTGGGCAGCGAGGCGCCGCAGGACGCTGGCCCGTATCGAGCCCTCCGTCTTGCAATCAGGATGCTCCGTTGCCGCGGCGGCGAGGAGGGAATCGCCGTCCCGGCGCGCAGCGAAGGCGCGCTGCCCGACAGGATTCGAGCTGGAACGCGGCGGCGTCTTCGGTGAGACCCGCGGCGCGCCCGCGGAAAAGGCGCCAGCATCTGGAGGTATCCGATCCACGGGGGCTCTCTCGTGACGGGGCCCTGGAAGCCAGAGGAACTCAGGCTACAGGTCAATATGTTCTTTTTTTGTTCTAACTCTTCGCGCACGTCCTGTCAATGAAAAAGAACAAAAAGGGAATACACGGCTCATCTTCATGATTTTGCGCCAGCGACCGCCCGAACACCGCCAGGTCCCCGAACTCCGCCATGTCAAAGCGCGCCGCAACAAGAACGCATAGAGAGTGTGGCTTCCCTGCTCTGCCGCCGAAAACTTCTCTGCGATATACACTCTGTTCATCAACGCACGCCAGCATGCCGCTGCATGCGCTTCCCGCGCCGCATCGAACGGCCAGTACTCGTTGCCCAAACCGTTGCCAGCACCAACCCAGGGACACGACGACAAGATGAGCAGGCTGTTTAACATTGCAGGCGCGGCGTTGCTTGCCGCCACCATTCCCCTCTCAGGCGCCAACGCTCAGGGCGCGGTTCACTACGACTGGGGTGGCGACAAGGAATGGGGTGGGGGCCGCCAAACCGTCAGTTTCAGCCCAACCTTCAAGCCGGGCCACATCGTCGTCAGCTTCGGCGACCGGCGCCTCTATCACGTGGTGCGCCCAGGCCAGGCCGTCAGCTACCCGATCGCCATCCCGCGTGACCAGAGCCGTTGGCAGGGCGTCACCAGTGTCTCGCAGAAGCGCGAGAACCCGTCCTGGACGCCGACGCCGATCATGCTCAAGGAAAATCCGAAGCTGCCGATCTGGGTGCCGGGCGGCCACCCGATGAACCCGCTCGGCGTGCGCGCGATGTATCTGGGCTCCAGCACCTATCGCATCCACGGCACCGACGCGCCCTGGACCATCGGTCAGGCGGTGTCGAAGGGCTGCATCCGCATGTTCAACGAGGACGTGACCGATCTCTATCCCAAGGTCCAGGTCGGCGCCGCCGTCACGGTCACCTGGCAGCGCTTCCAGGTCGGCGCGCAGGAAGAGGTCGCCGCGGCCAGTACCGGTGAAGAGCGCGACGCCAAGCCGACCCGCACCCCATCCAGCGAGCGCAAGACCATCCTGCGCCGCTATACGCGCAGCTCCAGCGCTGGCGAAAGCACCACCAGCCGCTACGTGGCCGTGGAATAGGCGGCAGCGAACAGCCAGTTCTTGCATCGACACCCGCGGGGCGGCCTTGACAAAGGCACGCCCCGCTGGCGTTTCGTCGTGTGCTCGAGACGGACCATTCGGGGAATAGCTCCGTCACGCTGATCGGCTATGCACGATCGCCATGGCCTTCAGCAAAATTTCGCCTTAGCTTGCGGCGCAGAAGACTTCGCGCTGTGACCGCGGCGCGCGCCCACACCTTGAAGAGGTTCGCGCCATGCCCAGGCAGATGCGGGTGATGTGGTACATCAATCCCAACGACGGACCCTATCCTTGGGCCCCCGAGGGCCGCATCACGCCCGATCTGATGCGCTCGCGCCGCATCGCGGTTCGCCTCGACCAGCTCGGCTACTACGGCACGCTGGTGGTTGGCCGCAACCCGCTGATCGAGACCGCGTCCTGGATCCCGATCACGGAAAAGCTGCGCTATCTCGTACCGATCTACCCAGGCGTGACGCCGGTGGCATTCATGGTGCAGCAGGCCATGCTGTTCGACTCCGTCTCCAACGGCCGGCTGCTGATCAACCAGGTCAACGGCACCGATCAGATCGTGCGTCCCTTTGGCATCACCGTGCCGAGCGACGAACGCTATGCCATGAGCGCCGAGTACTGGACGGTCTTCAAGAAGCTTTATGCCGGCGAGATCAACGCCTGGCAGGGCAAGTATCTCACTGTCGGCCCGCCGCCGGAAAATCGCGCGCCGGTGGCCGGCGGCGGCATCCACGTGCAGGACCCGTATACGCCAGTGTGGGGTTCGGGCGCCTCGCCGGACGGGGTACGCCACGCCGGTGACGTGCTCGACGTTTATCTATCCTACGTCAATCCGCCCCGCGTTCTGGAGCAGCAGTTCAGCGAGGCGCGCGCCATTGCCGCCCGTCGCGGCCGCACGCTCGGCGCCGGCATTCTGTGCAACATCATCGTGCGCAAGACCGAGGCCGAGGCCTGGGCACACGCACAGTGGGTGCTGGAGAAGACGGGCGCCAAGCAAATCGTCCGCCAGATCGAGGCGCGGCTGCGGTCGGGGCGTTACAATGCGGCCACCGACACGCGCGACGAGGCATTGTTCGACAGCTTGCAAAGCGATGATCCCAAGATCAAGGCCCGGCTCGATGCCCTGCGCGCCGGCAAGCTGCCCGATCTGCGCGCGCTTGAATCCTACCCCAACATCTGGATGGGGCCGAACTCCTGGGGGGCGCTCGACGTGCTCGACCAAGGCTGGGGCGGTTACTTCGTCGGCAGTGCGGAAAACGTGGCCGCACGCATGCGCGAATTGCAGGCGAAGCAGGGTATCGACGCCTTCATTCTGGCCGGCTGGCCATCCAGTGAGGAATGTGAGCGTTGTGCCGAGTTGCTGTTCCCGCTGCTCGACATGGACCGCGAGCCGCCGAAGATGCGGCTGGCGGCGCAATAGGCAACGCATCGCCGCGATCAGTCGAGGCTCGCCACCTGGATCAGCTCATCGACATTGCAGACCAGCACCGCGCCCTTGCGGGTGACGGCGCCGCTGTCTTCCAGCGCGATCAGGGCCGCATTGACCTTCGGCCGGCTGGCGCCGATCAACAGGGCCAGCTCGCTCTGTGACATGCCGAGGTCGATCTCGATGTTGCCGCCGCGCTGACTCGGTGCTTTTTGCCGCGCCTGCGCCAGGAAGAAGCGGGCGAGCCGCACCTCGATCGGGTGCAAGGCGATGGCTTCCAGCTGCTGATCGGCTTCGCGCAGCCGGTTGCAGAGCAGCGTGATGGCGGCCTCGGCGACAACCGGCTTGCGCTCCATCAGCCGCTTGAGGCCGGCCTGGCCGAGGATAAGCGCCTTGACCACCGTGACCGCCGTGGCGTCAGCCGTGCGCGGCCCGCCGTCGAGGGCCGCGATCTCGCCGAATATCGCGCCCGGCTCGGCATGCCAGAACGACAGCTCGCGGCCTTCCACGGTCAGCACCGACAGGCGAACCCGGCCTTCGGTAACGAGGTAGACCTCGCGACCTGGATCGCCACGCGAGAAGATCATCTGGCCGGCGGTGTAGGCCGTCGGTCGCATCTCGTCGGCGATGGCGCTGCGCTCTGGCTCATCGAGCCGGCCGAACAACGGCGAGCGTGCGAGCATTTGAACGATGGCAGGTGACGGCATCCAAGGCCTCGCGGTTGCATGCGTCTGGTTGACTCCGACACTACTGCGTTCGCGGCCGAAGCCCAAGGGGGCAAGCGGGTTGTGCCTAACAGGTGTTGCCCACCCGAAAGCGTGACAGGCCTGCCATGCCATGCTATCAATATTGATAGCACTCTAACGCGACGGAGCCCACGAAATGCCGGATCTGTTGGTCCGCGATCTCGACAAGGCCACTATCGAACGGCTGAAGCAGCGCGCAGAGGCCAAGGGCCGATCGCTGCAGCAGGAAGCGCGGCAGATCCTGACGGAGGCGGCGCCGCTGACAGGCCCCGGGCGCGCAGCCTTGATCGAGGCCATCCACGCCGAGCACGGCTTTCCCAAGGTCAAGGCGGACCCGGCCGACCTGATCCGGCAGGATCGCGAAGGGCGCTGATGGCCGTCGTCGACGCCAACGTCTTGGTCTATTGCTTCGTGCAGCGCCCGGTCAGCGCCAAGGTGATGGCATTCGTGGCCGGTGGCGAACCGCTGATTGCGCCCTCTCTTTTGCTGATGGAAGTCGCCAATACGCTCGCCAAGTACGTGCGGCGCGGCGCCATCAACGAGGCGCTCGCCAGGCGCGCGTTTGATGCGCTGCCGCGGCTCGTGGGCGAGATCGCCGATGCCCAGCATCTGGTCGCACCCGCTTTGCAGCTCGGCCTCGTGCACGCGCATTCCCCGGCGGATTTCATTTATATTCTGCTTGCGCGGGAGCGCTCGACGCAGCTTGCCACGGCCGATAGGAAGCTCATCGCGAAGCTTGCCAAAACGCCGTTCCGTGACGACGTGATCGACATCGCATTGTAACGAGGTTCCTGACCCATGCACTTTGCCCTGACCGCGGAACAGACCGCCATCCAGGATATGGCGCTCACCTTCGCCAAGGAGCGCATCGCGCCGCACGCTGGCGAATGGGACGAAAGGCTGCACTTTCCCGTCGATGTCATCCGCGAGACCGCGGCGCTCGGCATGGCGACGATCTACGTGCCGACGGACAAGGGCGGCTCCGGCCTCAGCCGCCTCGATGGCGCGCTGATCATGGAGGCGCTGGCCTACGGCTGTCCGGCGATATCCGCCTACATCTCGATCCACAACATGGTCGCCTGGATGGTGGCCAAGAACGGCTCCGAGCGCCAGATCGCCGACTGGATGCCGAAGCTCGCCAGCATGGACTGGCTGTCGAGCTACTGCCTGACCGAGCCCAGCGCCGGATCGGACGCTGCCGCCTTGAAGACGCGGGCCGAGAAGAAAGGCGATCGCTACATCCTCAATGGCTCCAAGCAGTTCATCTCGGGCGCCGGCGCCGCCGACTTCTACTTCGTTTTCGCCCGCACCGGCGGCGAGGGATCGTCCGGCATCTCCGCCTTCGCCGTCATGAAGGACACGCCCGGCCTATCGTTCGGGGCCAACGAGAAAAAGATGGGCTGGAACGCGCAGCCGACGCGGGCGGTGATCTTCGAGAACTGCGAGGTGCCAGCCGGCAACCTGATCGGTGCGGAAGGCCAGGGCTTCAAGTTCGCCATGTCGGGCCTGGACGGCGGTCGCGTCAACATCGGCGCCTGCTCGCTGGGCGCGGCCTGGAACGCGCTCGACAAGACCCGCGACTACGTGCTCGAGCGCTCCGCCTTCGGCCAGAAGATCGGCGCGTTCCAGGCCATGCAGTTCAAGATCGCCGACATGGCGACGGACCTGGAATCCGCCCGCCTGATGATCTACCGCGCCGCCGATGCGCTCGACCGCGCCGACCCGCAGGCTTCGATGTACGCGGCCATGGCCAAGCGTCATGCCACCGACCTGGGGTTCGAGATCTGCAACCAGGCGCTGCAGGCGCACGGCGGCTACGGCTACCTGAAGGACTACGGCCTGGAGAAGCTGGTCCGTGATCTGCGCGTGCACCAGATCCTGGAAGGCACCAACGAGATCATGCGCGTTGTCATCTCGCGCAAAGTGCTGGGCGGGAACAGGGGGTAGGGTTTGTTGTAAGGCCGTTGCCTGTGCAGCATTAAAAGAAGGTTCGGGGGCGTGATGCCAGTGCGATTCAGTTCATCCTCGACGCTCACTCCCCCCACCGCGTTCCCGGAAGCCGCGCCGCGCGATACGCGCCACATCCCCGACGGCCGATGGCGCGGCTATCCGGGATCTTCACCGTTCTGAAGTTGGGGAAGAACCCGGCTCTCCGCTCGCGCCTTGAGCGGCGCGGCTTCGGCCGGGAAGGCGAGAGGAGAGGGAGAATTGAATTGCCCTGCGCGCGTACGCCGCCGCTCATCTTCAGTTCTTGTATCGAAAATGGAGCGAGCTGAATGAACGCGATTAGACAGCTGTTCCCGCGCACGATGCCAAAAATGTCGGCCGTCAAGCCGTCTGGCAAGCTCCTGGTCGAGGTCACCTGGAGCGAAGGCCGGCGCGCGCCGCGCACTGAATTGGTTGACCTCTCGTCGCTCATCAACTCCATGAAATTCCACAAGCTGCTGCGCTCCAACGAAGCTCTGTTTGCAACCGTTCATCTCATCGACGACGGCGAAGTCATTGCATGGGGCGACGACGACGCTCTTGATATGCCGGCGACGAGCGTTGAGCGACTTGCTGAAGATATGATGACCGCCGCCGACTTCCGAGAATGGCTGGTTTCACTCCATTACACGCACAACACAGCCGCCGCCCAGCTCGGTTATTCGCGACGGCAAATAGAGAACTTTCTTGCCGGACATACCCGCGTGCCGCGAGTCTGTGTTCTCGCGTGCAAGGCACTTCAGCAGCGTCATTTCGAGCGTCAGGCACATTTCGCCGCGGCGTCCCAAGCTCCCGGCATGCCTGAACCTACCCCGTGAACCTTGCACCCAGGCCCTGCATCAGCCCCTGGTACTCCGGGAAGCTGGTGGCGATGAAGGTGGTGTCGTCCACCATGACGGACGATTGCGCGGCAAATCCGAGGGTCAGGAAGGCCATGGCGATGCGGTGATCCATGTGCGTCACCACGCGGCCGCCGCCTTTGACGGCGCCGCCGCCGTGCACGATCAGCGTGTCGCCCTCGACGTCGGCCTTGACGCCGTTGGCAGCCAACCCGGCGGCCGTCGCCGCCAGCCGGTCGCTCTCCTTGGCTTTCAGTTCGGCGAGGCCCTCCATGCGGGTGGACCCACTGGCAAAGGCCGCGACCACGGCCAGCACCGGATATTCGTCGATCATCGACGGCGCGCGCTCGGGTGGCACCCGCACGCCTTTCAGGGGCGAGGCGCGCACGCGGATATCGGCGATCGGCTCGCCGCCGTCTTCGCGCGGGTTGAGGAACGCCACGTCGGCGCCCATCTCGATCAGCGTCGTGTAGAAGCCGGTCCGGGTATCGTTGACCAGCACAGCCTCGATCAGGATCTCCGAGCCCGGCACGATTAGCGCCGCCGCCACAAGAAACGCCGCCGAGGACGGATCGCCAGGCACCGTGATATCCGTGCCCGCCAGCTCCGCATCGCCGATGACGGTAATGGCCCGGCCGCCGCCGGGGCGTTCGACCACCCGCACCTCGGCGCCGAAATGCCTGAGCATGCGTTCGGTGTGGTCGCGGGTCGGCTCCTTCTCGATCACCGTCGTCTCGCCGGGCGCCGCCAACCCGGCGAGCAGGATCGCGCTCTTGACCTGGGCGGAGGCGACCGGCAGCGCGTAGGTGATCGGCAGCAGCCGAGCGGCGCCGCGAATGGTCAGCGGCAGCCGCTCCTTTCCTTGGTCGACAATCTCCAGGCCCATCTGCTGCAGCGGCTTGAGGACGCGCGCCATCGGCCGCTTCGACAGCGAGGGATCGCCGGTCAGCGTCACGGTCATGTCGTGGCCGGCGATCACGCCCATCATCAGCCGCGTGCCGGTACCGGAGTTGCCGAAGTCGAGCGGCCCCGCCGGCTGCGTCAGGCCGCCGACGCCGCGCCCCAGCACCTCCCAGGCATCGCCGACCTTGCGCGCCGGCGCGCCCAGCGCTGTCACCGCCTTGGCGGTATTGAGCACGTCCTCGGCCTCGAGCAGGCCGGTGATGCGCGTGCGGCCGGTCGCCAGCGCGCCGAGCAGCAGGGCGCGGTGCGAGATCGACTTGTCGCCGGGCACGCGCACGCGGCCCCGCAACGGGCCGGCCGGGTGAGATGCGAGCGGGCGGGAGGGCGCGTCGGTCAAGGTCGAAACTCCAGGCTGCCGGTTGCGCGCTAAGAGCCGCAGGGCCGGCCCGATGTCAACATGCATGCGGTGCCGCCGGCTAGCCAACCTGGTGGGAATCGGCGCACCCCTGATTGCGGCCCAACCCCCGATGCTATAGTTGCAGATGATGCCCACGCGACGCAAACATTCCGAGAACGCGGCCGAGCCTGACGCCGCCACCGCCGCGCCGGATCAGGCCGGACCGGCGGCTGAGGCCTCCGGCCTCTCGATCTCGGCGCGCGCCATGGCCGTGGCCGGCGCCCAGGCGCCCTATCTCGCCGGGCTCAATCCCGAGCAGCGCGCCGCGGTGGAGACGCTCGACGGCCCGGTGCTCGTGCTGGCCGGCGCTGGAACCGGCAAAACTAGGGTGCTAACCACACGCATTGCCCATATTCTGGCGACCGGCCGCGCCTATCCGAGCCAGATCCTTGCCGTCACCTTTACCAACAAAGCCGCGCGCGAGATGAAGGCGCGGGTCGGCACGCTGATCGGCGGCGCGGTGGAGGGCATGGCCTGGCTCGGCACCTTCCACGCCATCGGCGTCAAGATCCTGCGCCGCCACGCCGAGCTGGTCGACCTGAAGTCCGGGTTCACGATCCTCGACATGGATGACCAGCTGCGGCTGGTCAAACAGGTGATCGAGGCGGCCGGCCTCGACAAGGACCGCTGGCCGGCGCGTCAGCTGGCGTCTCTCATCGATTCCTGGAAGAATCGCGGCCTCACCCCGGACAAGGTGCCGGCCGGCGAGGCGTTCGGGTTCGCCGCCGGCAAGGGCCGCGATCTCTATGCCGCCTACCAGGCCCGCCTGAAAGAGCTCAATGCCTGCGATTTCGGCGACCTGCTGCTGGAGAACCTGCGCCTGTTCCTCGAGCATCCCGACGTGCTCGCCGACTACCAGCGCCGCTTCCGCTTCATCCTGGTCGACGAGTACCAGGATACCAACGTGGCGCAGTATCTGTGGCTGCGGTTGCTGGCGCAGCGAGTGAAGGTACCGGACGGGGTCAGACCCGTGGGTCTGACCCCGTCCTCCACCAACATCTGTTGCGTTGGCGATGACGATCAATCGATCTATGGCTGGCGTGGCGCCGAGGTCGACAACATCCTGCGCTTCGACAAGGATTTTCCCGGCGCGAAAGTCGTCCGGCTGGAGCGCAACTACCGTTCGACCGGCCACATCCTGGCCGCCGCGTCGCATCTCATCGCCTTCAACAAGAGCCGGCTCGGCAAGACGCTGAGAACCGAGGACGTGGCCGGCGAGCCGGTGACTGTTTCCAGCGTCTGGGACGACGAGGAGGAAGCCTGCCGGATCGGCGAGGAAATCGAGGACCTGGGCAAGGCCGGCCATCGCTTGAACGGTATCGCCATCCTGGTGCGTGCCTCCTTCCAGATGCGCGCGCTGGAAGACCGCTTCATCACGCTCGGCCTGCCCTATCGCGTCATCGGCGGCCCGCGCTTCTACGAGCGCCAGGAGATCAAGGACGCGGTCGCCTATCTCGAAGTCACCGCCAACCCGGCCAACGACCTGAAATTCGAGCGCATCGTCAATGTGCCAAAGCGCGGTCTCGGCGACACCACGGTCAAGCGCATCCACGAGTTGGGACGAGCCCGGAGCATTCCAATGGTCCAGGCCGCGCGCGAGATCATCGAGACGGAAGAGCTGGCGGGCAGGACGCGCCGGTCGCTCGCCGACCTGCTGCGCGCCTTCGAACGCTGGCGCTCGCGCATCGACGATCTCAAGCACACCGAGCTCGCCGAGCTGATCCTGGATGAATCCGGCTACACCGCCATGTGGCAGGCGGACAAGGGCCCGCAGGCCCATTCCCGCCTGGAAAACCTCAAGGAGCTGGTGCGCTCCATGCACCAGTTCGAGTCGCTGGCGGGCTTCCTCGAGCACGTGTCGCTGGTCATGGATCTCGACGCCGGCGAGGACGGCCAACGCGTCTCCATCATGACGCTGCACGGCGCCAAGGGGCTGGAGTTCGACACGGTCTTCCTGCCGGGCTGGGAGGAAGGTCTGTTCCCGCACCAGCGGGCGCTGGACGAGAGCGGGTTGGCCGGCCTGGAGGAGGAGCGCCGCCTGGCTCACGTCGGCCTGACGCGCGCCCGCCGCCGCGCCCGCATCTCGTTCGCCCAGAACCGGCGCATGCGCGGGCTGTGGCAGTCCGCGTCGCCATCGCGCTTCATCGACGAGCTGCCCGAGGCCAGCGTCACGGTGGTCGAGAATAAGAGCCCGTTCGGTGGCGCCTACCAGAATTTCGGCCCGGCGTTCGGGCGGCACAATCCATTCGGGCCGAGCCGGTTCGACAATGCGCGCGGAGGTGGCGGCACCGCCACCAAGCCCGCGAGCGCAGCCAAACCCGCCCCGACCGGTTCGGGCCCCGCCGGCGACAGCGGCGCCGGCGGTCTGTCGGATCGCGACCAGGCCGGCTATCAGACGCCGGGCTGGCAACGCGCCAAGCAGAACTGGCGCGACGACCCTGGCCCCAAGGAGCGCGGCCGCGCCAACGCCCGCCCGAGCGGCGGCTCTGCTGGTTCCGGCGGCGGCCCCATCACCATCGAAGGCGAGCTGATCGCCGCCTCCACCGGCCACGTCTCTGAGTTCTCGGTCGGCGAGCGCGTCTTCCACGAAAAATTCGGCTACGGCGCCATCGCTGTTATCGACGGCAACAAGCTGACCATCGATTTCGACAAGGCGGGGCAGAAGCGGGTGGTGGAGAGTTTTGTAAGGAAGGGGTAACCAAGCTAGCCGCAGCAATGATCGTGAAACAGTGCGAGAAAACAATACATGCCAGCCATGCAAGAATTTATTTCACATCCAATTACGCAACTGGCTGGTTGGCTGGTTGGTATTGCCTCTTTGCTCCTCTCGATATATTTCTGGCAAAACCAACGCCAGCTTTGGAAGCTCACCTATGATGTGTCAAATCTCATCATTTTGGCCCCCACAGAGATTGGCGGTGTGCGCATTACAGCAAACTACTCTGGACATGCGAGCAACTGCTTGACGCAATCCGTGTTTCTTATCAGAAATAGGGGCAATCAAGCGATTACGAAAGAAAACATTCCGAACGGTATCCAGTTTTCAAGTGAGGGCACGATATTGGGTGGTCAGGTAGTTGCGGCAGATTCACCCCAGTGCAACATATTGTATCAAAACGAAGGACCGCGTCACGGTCGTATTGTTTTCGACTATCTGCGCCCAGGCGAAGGAATGGTTATTGCACTCCTGCACACAGATCCCGCGTTGTTCTTAGACTTTTTGGCCGATGGCCCCCGTCTGAAAGGGATGCAATACAAGAGGGTTCGTCGGCCAAATCAGATCATTGCCGTAATATCTTCTCTGCTTTCCGCCGTCCTATTCGGGGGATTGCTCGCGCTATTGTATAAGATGATAGCCCTTGGAGGTAGTTACGAAATAAAGAGCACAAGCCTTTTTGCGATTCTTTTTCTTGCGATCAACCTAGGTCTCAGCTCTTGGTATTTCCTTAGAAGTACTGCTGTTCGGACGACACGCTCCGAGAAGAAATTTCTGGAGCTAGCTCGCAATTGACCGGCAGTTGCATAGGTTGAGTTAGGCCTTGAGCGCGAGCGCAGGGCCTAACCCAACAGGGGCTTTCTCGGAGCCACGTCGGGCTACGCGCGACCGCGCCGGCGCCCGTCTGAGCGCAGCGGGCGCGCCCATCACCATCGAAGGCGAGCTGATCGCCGCCTCCACCGGCCACGTTTCCGAGTTCGCGGTCGGCGAGCGCGTCTTCCACGAAAAATTCGGCCCCGGCACGGTTGCCGAGATCGACGGCAACAAGCTGACCATCGATTTCGACAAGGCCGGGCGGAAGCGGGTGGTGGAGAGTTTTGTCAGGAGGGGGTAGGTCGGGTCGACCCGGACACCTGATCCGGGGAGACACGACATTCCGGCAACGGCGCGCGCTATGTTGGGTCGCGCTCGGCTGACGCCTCCCTTGACCCAACCTACAAGAATGCCGTCGGCGGGCCGACTATTCGTCGCGAGACCAGACCTCGTAGCCGATTTCCTTTGCGATCATCCCGTCGCGAATATGGAAGTTGTGCAGCAGCCGCATCTTCACCTTGGTGCCGATGGGATACGGACAATTCTCGAAGCCATCGCCGGACAGTCGGAACGTCACCCGCATGTCGTCGAAGACCCGGTCGGGCGAAGCGAAACGCTCGATCGGATGAAAGGCGATCCCCTCGGCGGAGTCGAAGACACGCAAGTACATTTTCTTGATCGTCTCCCGGCCCGAATAGGCAACGCCACGCGAGGGCGCCTCCCAGACGGCATCCTCGGTATAAAGCTGGATGCATTCGTCGATGCGGTCGGGATTCTCCTCGTGCAGATGCATGTCGACCAGATCGAGCGCGTATTGGCACCTCTGCTCATAGGTCATCGGCATATGGCGACGCGCCAGCAATTGGGCGACTGTCTCGCGGGATTTCTCGACTAACGTCATGGTTCGTCTCCAGTGCGTTGAACTGCGCCCACTGATCCCCCGTGGACACTCAGGCTCCACCCCTTCGACGGGTTGTGTCAAGCGCATGAATTTCGCCGCCTACTTGGCGCCGGCGGCCCGGCAATCGCGCATCGCCTGCCAGACCCGTTCAGGGGTTGCAGGCCCATCGATCGGCGCCGCCCCCAGCCGCGCCAAGGCATCGTCGACAGCATTGGCGATCGCGGGATATGCGGCGACGGCGCCGGACTCGCCACAGCCCTTGACGTCGAGCGGGTTGGTCGTGCAGCGCGTGGCGTTGAAGCTCAATTCAAACGCTGGCAGATCGTCGGCGCGCGGCATGGCGTAGTCCATGAAGGATGCAGTCAGCGGCTGGCCCGATGCCGCGTCATAGACCGCCTGCTCGAACAGCGCCTGGCCGACGCCTTGTGCTATCGCGCCATGCACCTGTCCCGCGACAATCATCGGATTGATCATGATGCCGTAATCGTCGACCGCGGTGTAACGTGCAAGCGTGACCTGGCCGGTGTCACGATCCACCTCCACCTCGACGACATGGGTGCCATTGGGAAAGGTCATCCATTCGCGCGTCCAGCACTGATAGCTATCGAGTGGCCGGCCGCTCGCGCGCGCCGTCGCGGCGACGTCGAGCAACCCGACCGAGCGATCGGTTCCCGCCACGACAAAGCGACCGTCGGCAAAGCGCACGTCGGCTGCCGCGGCCTCGAGCATTTCGGCGGCCGCGGGCAGGCCCTTGGCAATGATCGCATCGCAGGCCCGCAAGATCACCGTGCCGGCCATGTACGTCGAGCGTGAACTACCCGAGCCGCCGCCCATCGCAATGAGGTCGGTGTCGGCCTGGCGATGCTGGATGCTGGCGTTCGGCAAGCCAAGCCGATCGGCGACGATCTGCGGAAATGTCGTTTCGTGACCCTGGCCGACGCCTTGCGTGCCGACGATCAGCGAAACCGTGCCGTCCGCCTCGAAGCGAATGTCGGCATTCTCGCTGGGGAAGCCGCCGGTCCCCTTGATGTGGTAGGCAAAGCCGAGGCCGCGCAAGCGACCCTGCGCCTCGCTCGCCTGGCGCCGGACGTCAAACCCTTGCACATCGGCGGCGGCAAGGGCGCGGTCGAACGTTTCCGGGAAGGCGCCGCTGTCCACCGTCTCGCCCAGCGCATTGGTCATCGGCATGGCGGTGCTGGCCACCATATTCATCCGGCGCAGCGTCGCCCGATCGAACCCGCATTCGCGGGCCGCCCTGTCGATCAGCCGCTCCATGATATTGACGGCCTCGGCAAAGCCCGGCCCGCGGGTGACGCCAACCGGTGTCGTGTTCGTCAGCACACCGGCGATGCGCAACACAATCACCGGGATGCGATAGACCGACCCCGACAGATGCACATACTGGTAGCTCTGCACGCCGCCGGCGCTGCGCATGTAGGCGCCGGCATTGGCGATGCTGTCGACACGCAGTGCCAGAAAGCGGCCTTGCGCGTCCAACGCCAGGCTGGCGTCGGCCTCGTGATCGCGCGCCTGATGGTCCGACGTGAATACTTCGCCGCGGGTCGCGATCCACTTGACCGGCCGACCGAGGCGCCTGGCTGCCCACGGTGAGCGCATACTCGGCATAGGCAAAGTTCTTGGCGCCGAAGCCGCCGCCGACATCAGGCGCAATAAAGCGCACATCGGCCGCGGCCACGCCCAGCGCACGGGCGGTGTGATCGCGATTGACGTGGATGCTCTGACTCGAAACGTGCAGCGTGTAGCGGCCAAGACCGGGATCATAGAGTCCGACGGCGCCGCGCGGCTCCATGGGGTTCGTGACGACGCGGTGATTGTTGACGCGGAGCCGCACAACGTGGGCAGCAGCGGCGAACGCCAATTCGGCCGCGGCCACATCGCCTGTCTGCCAGTCGAAACACAGGTTGCCTGGAACCTCGGCGGCAATCTCGACCGCGCCGTGCGCGCGCGCCGCTGCCGTGGTGACCACGGCGGTGATCGGCGCGTAATCGATGGCGACGCGCTCGGCGGCATCGAGCGCCTGTTCGTGCGTCTCGGCGATGACCAACGCCACCGCCTCGCCGACGTGCCGCACCTTCTCCTCCGCCAGCAACGGCTGCGGCATGAATGCGCAGCGCTCTCCGGTCTTGACGTTGGCCTCGACGGTGGGCAGCAGAGGCCCCAGGCCGTCCTGGCGAGCGTCGGCGGCGGCGAGGACCGCCAGAACTCCAGGAGCAGCACGGGCAGCACGGGCATCGATCGACAGGATGCGCGCATGCGCGTGCGGCGATCGCAGCACGACGGCGTGTGCTAGCCCGGGAAAGACGCAATCGTCGAGATACCGGCCTTGCCCGATGATGAAACGTGCGTCCTCCCGGCGCTTGGGAGCATCGCCAATGTTGGAGCGAGTCATGAGCGGACCTGGGTGCTGCGATAGGGGTGTTCGATGCTCAGCTCCCCGCGGGAAATGAGCCTGCGACTCGCAGAATTTCCCGCGTGCGTGTGACGCGGTTCTGCCAGCGCGCATTGAACTCGGCGATCAGCTTGGTGAGCGCGGCGCTGTCCAATATGGCCTTGGCGGCGGCGACCGACTCGAATTCGTAGAATGCCACGTGAACGGCGGGATCAATCTCGCTCCAGCACCGCCAGGCGCGTTTCGCACCGAAGCCGGCCACGGCATCGGGCAAGTGCTCATCGGCATACCACGTATCGAACGCCTCCCGTTCGGCCGGATCGCCAACCTCGGCGCGCACGACAAAAATTCCTGTCTCCGTCATACCGATGCCCTTTCCAGCCGGCTCGGCCTCACCCGGCCAATCGCGCCACCTCCGTCTCGATCGCGCGACCCATCTCGGTGGTGCCGACCTTCCTCATGTTGGGCTGCATGATGTCGCCGGTGCGATAGCCTTGACCGAGCACGTTGGCGATGGCGCTGTCGATCAGGTCGGCCTCCCGCGTCATGCCGCAGGAATAGCGCAGCGCCATGCCGAAGCTGGAGATGGTGGCGATCGGGTTGGCTAGTCCCTGACCGGCGATGTCGGGCGCCGAGCCGTGCACCGGCTCATACAGCGCCTTGCGCTTGCCGGTCTTGCTGTCGGGAGCGCCGAGTGAGGCCGAAGGCAGCATGCCGAGCGAGCCGGTCATCATCGCCGCCTCATCCGACAGGATGTCGCCGAACAGGTTGTCGCACACCACGACATCGAACTGCTTGGGATTTTTCAGCAGCTGCATGGCGCAGTTGTCGGCCAGGATCGGCTGATACTCGATCTCCGGCGCGTAGGACTTATGCACCGCCGCCGTCACCTGCTGCCACAGCACGCCGGTGCGCATGACATTCCACTTGGCTGCCATGTGCACTTTCTTGCGACGTACACGGGCGAGATCGAAGGCGACCTGGACGATGCGTTCGACCTCATATGTGGTGTAGACCTGCGTATCGACGGCGCGTTGCTGGCCGTTCTCCAGCGTCACCATTTCCTTGGGGAGGCCGAAATAGACCCCGCCCGTCAGCTCGCGCAGGATCATGATGTCGAGACCTTCGATCAACTCGCGCCTGAGCGAGGAGGCCTCCGCCAGCGCCGGATAGCAGATCGCCGGGCGCAGGTTGGCGAATAGATCGAGGTCCTTGCGCAGACGCAGCAGGCCGGCCTCCGGGCGGATGTCGTAGGCCACCTTGTCCCACTTCGGCCCGCCGACCGAGCCAAACAGGATGGCGTCGGCGCTGTCGGCCTTGGCCATCGCCGCGTCGGTGACGGGAATGCCGTGCTTGTCGATCGAGCAACCGCCGCACAGATCCGACGACGTCTCGAACGTTGCCTTGCCCTTCTTGTTGAAGAAGGCGATCAGGCGCTCGACCTCGGCCATGACCTCGGGGCCGATGCCGTCGCCGGGCATAAGGAGCAGGGAGTGTGTGGTCATGGCGGAGATCCGTCTCTATCGAAGCTGGGCACTGGGTTTATCCGTTGGTAGTGCTAGCCTGCAGGCCTGCGAGGGGCAAGTGCAACAGTGTGTGGAGGCGCGATGCGCGGTTACATCCGGTCAGGCGTTGCCGTGCTCGCCTGCGCTGCGGCATGGCCTGTGGCGGCCCAGGACGCGCCGCACCTCGGACTACCTCTCGACTGTGATCCCGGTCGCACCTGCTTCATCCAGCACTACGTCGATATCGACACCGGTGCGGGGGTGCGAGACTTCCACTGCGGCAGCGCCACTTACGACGACCATAAGGGCGTCGATTTCCGCGTGCTGTCGGCGGCGGCGGCAAAGGCCGGCGTGCCGGTGATCGCGGCAGCGCCGGGCATCGTCAAGGGCGTACGCGACGGCATGATCGACGCCTTCGCGCGCGAAACGGGCAAAGCCGGCATCACCGATCGCGAATGCGGCAACGGCATGGTCATCGACCACGGCGGCGGCTGGGAAACGCAATACTGCCACCTGCGGCAGGGCAGCGTTTTGGCAAAGCAGGGACAGCGGCTCAAGCGCGGCGAGAAGCTCGGCGAGGTCGGCTGGTCTGGGCTCGCCGACTTCGCGCATCTGCATCTGTCGGTGCACAAGGACGGCAAGGTGATCGATCCGTTCTCGGGGCGTGGCCAAGAAGGTTCTTGCGCGCGCGACGGCGGCGATAGCGGACTGTGGGACGCGGCGGTGACCCGCGCCTTTCCCTACGTCAACGGCCAATTTCTGGGCTCTGGGCTCGCAGAGGCCGTGCCGAGCCGGGCGGCGCTGGAGCACGATCATCTCGATTTCAGGCAGGCGACGGCCACCAGTCCGATGTTGGTCATGTTCGTGCGCATCGCCAACATGCGCGCTGGCGACCAGGTGCGGATCACGGTCGATGGCCCGCAGGGCTTCACCATCCGCGGGCTCGAGCCACCGCTCCCTGCGGCCCGGCAAGTGCACGTCGCAGCCGCCGGCAAGGCGCGCGGCGCGGCGCCATGGCCCGTCGGCCTCTACCGGGGCCGCGGCGAGCTGATCCGCGATGGCGCGATCATAGCCACCACGACGCTGGAAACAGACTTGAAGTAGGAGAGGACGCGAGGCCGGGGGCGGAACATTGGACTGCTCCCGTGAGCGGGGTCAGACCCCTCACATCGACGGTGGCGATCGAAGCGAGACGTCTGACGTGAGGAGTCTGAAACGAAAGAAACGCGGCAAGACCTCGGTGCCGGGCAAACTTCCCAGGTCCACCCATGCAAGTTCCCGCGCTTTTGGCATGTAACGTTATAACGCTGCATCGCGGAAGGCAGGAGCTGCAATTGTATCGGCGGGCGACTGCTTTCGTCATCGAGGGTCAGCGCAGCTGGTGTTCGGCTGGCCCCATACGCGCTAACATAAGAGTGCTACCTATCGACTGCGTCCCCGGCCGAAGCGGCGGTGGCCGCGCAGGGCCGGGCTCTTCCCCATCTCAGAAGTGTAAAGACCCCGGATCTTCGCCCTCCGACCTCGCGGTCGGATCGCTTGTCCGGGGACGCAGAGGATAGGTTGCACCCTCCAACAGACCAAAGTTAGTGCGTATGGGTCTGAAACGAAAGAAACGCGGCAAGACCTCGGTGCCGGGCAAACTTCCCAGGTCCACCCATGCACATTCCCCTGCCTGTAGCGTGTAACGTTATAGCGTTGTATAGAAGAAGGCAGGGGCTGCATTTGTATCGGCGGGCGACTGCTTTCGTCATCGAGGGTCAGCGCAGCTGGTGTTCGACTGACCCCGTTCACGGATCACTTCAGAATCTTCTGCGCCACGCGCATCTGCTGCACACTGTCGCCGGCGAGATGGCTCCAGATGAAGCTGTCGCGCACCAGTTTGTCGGCGTGCTCGTGCAGTTCCACGCCGGGCTGGTCGCAGACATCCAGGAACAGCTCGGTCACCTCCTGGCCGACAAACGTCGAGTAGTTCATCACCAGGCCGGCGTTGGTGCCCTTGATCTTCTGGTCGTGCTCCCAGGCCGTGCGCATGACATAGGAGCGCAAAGCCTCGGTCAGCATCTTCATCTTGTTGATCTTGAGCTGGACGTTCTGCTGCTCCTTCAGCAGCTTGCCGCCCTGGCTGCGCGTCTTGGCCAGCGTGATCGCCTGCTCGCAGGCGTCGTCGCAGAAGCCCAGTGCGTTGGCGGCGAGTTCGAGATCACCGAACATGTCGCCCGAGTTGTCGCCGACCGAGCGCTTGAGGGCGCCGTTGACCTCGCCGAGGATGTCGGCGTGCGGCACGCGCGCGTTCTCGAAGATCAGCTCGGCGTTCTGATAAAAGCGCCAGCCGCTCTTGTTGAAAACCTTGCCGATGCGAAAGCCGGGCGTGTCCTTCGTGACCACGAAGGTGGTCACGCCGTCGCGCATGTGCACGTTGGGATCGGTGCGGGCGTTGAGGAAGAACAGCTTGCCGACGCTGCCGTTGGCGATGAACGCCTTCTCGCCGTTGAGGATCCAGGTGTCGCCCTCGCGCACGGCGCTGAGCCGCATGCCGGACTTGATCGACTCCGGCGGCAGGCGGTTGTCGGAGCCGCCGATGTGCTCGGTGGAACCCATGCCGAGCACATAGGTGTCGTCGGCCATGAAGGGAGCGAGGAAGCGCTTCTTCTGCGCCTCGGTGCAGGCTTGCGAGATCAGGTGGCTCCATTTCCAGCACTGGCTGAACGCCTTCGACATGGCGCTGTCGGCCTTAGCGAGCTCGGCCATGACGACCGCCTGGGTGACGAAGTCGATCTCGTGGCCGCCGAACGCTTTCGGCACGCAGGACGTGCGCAAGCCGAGCTTGGAGCCGGCCTTGATGATGTCCCAGTCCCAGGTGCCGAACGCATCCAGGATCCGGTCGCGCTTCAGCGAATTGGGCCTCAGCACCTCGGCGCCGAACTTGCGCGCCTTCATTTGCCAGGCCGACTGTTCTTCGTTGAGTTTGAAGTCCATGGGGGAAATCCTCGGTGTTGGCGGAGGGGGTCTGACCCCTATTCCCGCCGGTAGCCGGCGATGGCTTCGGCGATGATGAGCTTGGTGTCGGCGACACCGGCGCCGGCGTGCAGGCACATGCGCGCATCCGCGATGTATTTCCACAGCGGCATGTCGCGCATCACGCCCATGGCGCCGAAGCACTCCGCGCAATCCTTGCTGGCGCGGTGGATCTGCTCGGCGACGAACACCTGCGCGATGGTCTCGTAGGGAATGTCGGCGGAGACACTGCCGTCGGACATGGCCTCGGGATGCTCGGACACCCAGGCGGCCTTCCAGATGGCATTGCGCGCCACGTCGAGCCGGATCAGACTTTCTGCCAGCTTGGTGGCAATCGCCTGGTGCTCGATGATGCGCTTGGCGCCCTGCACGCGCATGCCGGCATATTCGACCGCGGCTTCGTAGGCGGCGCGACCGATACCGAGGTTGATGGCCTGGCGTGCCAGAGTCGAGCCGTTCAACATGACGCCCTCGCCGCCCTTGCCGAGCAACTGGTCGGCCGGCACGCGGCAGTCCTGCAACGTCACCTCGCCCATGGCGCCCATGAAGCGGCCGGCCGGCAGCGCCTTGACGCCGAGGCCCGGAGTGCCTGCGGGCACGATGAAAGTGGAGATGCCCTTGGCGCCGTCGACCTGGGCCTCGACCGCGAACAGCTTAGCGAACGGCGCATTGGCAACGGCGGCAGCGGTGCCGTTGAGCACGAAGTCGCCGCCCGCGGCCTTGGCCGTGATCGTCGCCTTCGCAGCCGTGACGGGGCTGTGATAGGTGGTGCCGAGTTCGGCCTGCGGTGTGCAAGCCGCATGTGCCAGGTGATAGCGATCATCGGCGATGAATGCGGGCAGATACTTGTCACGCTGCGCCTTGCTCATCGCCTTGCCAAAGAGCACCCGCGCAACAGCTGCAGTCTCCGCGAGGATGGCGGCGGCGTCGGGATCACCGACGGCGAGCTCCTCCGAGACGATGGCGGCGGTGAGCGCATCGGCGCCGGCCCCACCAAGGTCCTCGGACAAGCGCAAGGCGCGCAGGCCCATCTGCGAGGCCTGGTCGATCTGCGGCCACAGCGGGCTGCGATCGAGGGCCTCCATGCGTGCCGGCCTGATCGATGCCGGCTTCAGTTCCTTGGTAACGAAATCGCGAACTGTGTCGCGGATCTCGATCTGCTCGGGGCTCAGTCGGAGATTGTACATTTGGGGTCCTTTCGTAGTCGGGGTCAGACCCGTCCCGCCGGAGGCGGGCAAGATCGGGGGGTCTGACCCCATGTCGGATCGTAGTGATTGAGCAGGGGTCAGACCCGCGGGGTCTGACCCCGTCCGTCACTGCTTCATCTTGATTCCTGCGTCGTCGATGATCTTGTTCCACTTGGTGATCTGGGCGGCCATGAAGGTATCGAGTTCAGCGCCGGACATCGGCCAGGCGACGACGCTCTGCTTCTCGAGCGCGGCGATGACCTCCGGCTCCTTGAGAATCGCCAGCATTTCGTCCGACATCCGCCTGACGATGGCGGCCGGCGTTCCCTGCGGGGCGATCACCGCGGTCCAGGGCGCCATGTCGAATCCCGGCAGCGTGTCGGCGATGGTCGGAATGTCTGGGGCATTTTTCAACCGTGTCAGCTCGGCGACGCCGAGCCCGCGCAACTGGCCACCCTCGACCAGTGGCAGCAGCGTCTGCACGTTGTTGATATGCACCTGCACGGCGCCCTGCACGATGGCCTGCACCGCTGGCGTTGTTCCCGTGGTCGGCACGTGCACCATGTTGATGCCAGCGCCCTTCATGAAGAACTCGGTGGCGAGATGGCCGAAGTTGCCATAGCCCGGCGAGGAGAAGTTGAGGACGCCCGGCTGCTCCTTGGCAAGCTTGATCAGCTCGGCGGTCGTCTTCACCGGCACCGAAGGATGCACGACCAGGATCGCCGGCAGCTTCATGATCATGCCGACGCCGACGAAATCCTTGGTGGTATCGTAGGGCAGCCGCTCCTTGTAGAGGCCGTGGTTGTAGACCAGCGGCCCGTCAGAGGCGGTCGCAATGGTGTAGCCGTCGGGCGCGGACTGCTTGACGGCCTGCAGGCCGACCAGGCCGTTGGCGCCGGCGCGGTTCTCGACGAACACGTTCGCCTTGAGGCGGTCGGACAGGTGCTTGGCGATCAGGCGGCCCGAATAGTCGGTGCCGCCACCAGCCGGGAACGGCACGATCATCCTGATCGGCTTGTCGTTGGGCCATTCGGCCGCTGCCGTGCCCGCGATCAGGGCCAGGGTCATGGCCGCCAGCGCGGCTCGTCCGATCGTGTTCAGCATGCAGTTTTCCTCCGCTTCGTGGACGGGGTCAGACCCTTGGGTCTGACCCCTTATTCGAACCACCTGTAGCCATGAAGGGGTCAGACCCAAGGGTCTGACCCCGCCCGTTGCAGGGTCTGACCCCATCCCTCGTCACATCTTCAATACCGCCTCGGCCATGGCGTCACCCATTTGCGACGTCTTCGCCGTACCGCCGATATCAGCCGTGATCGTCCGGGCATCGGCGATCACCTTTTCGCAGGCGGCCAGCATCAATTCCGAGGCCTTGATCGCCTGCGGATTGTTGTGCTTGCGGCCGAGCCAGCCGAGCAGCATCTGCGTCGAGATGGTCATCGCGTAGGGATTGGCGATGCCCTTGCCGGCGATGTCGGGGGCCGAGCCGTGCGTGCACTGCGCCATCGCCTGCTTGGCGCCGACGCACAGGCCGGGCGCCAGGCCGAGACCGCCGACCACGCCGGCGCCGATGTCGGAGAGGATGTCGCCGAACTGGTTGGTGGTGACGATCACGTCGTAGCGCATCGGGTCCATCGCCATCTTCGAGGCGACAGTGTCGATCAGGCCCTCGTTGTACTCGATGTCCGGGTACTCCTTGGCGACCTTGCGGCACTCCTCCGCGAACATGCCGCAGACCTGCTTGTAGACCGGCTCCTTGTGCGCAGCCGTCACCAACTTCCTCTTGCGCGTGCGGGCATACTCGAAGGCCTCGCGCGCGCAGCGGTTGGCGCCCTTGCGCGTGACGACGCGCATGCCGATGGCGATGTCGTCGTTGGGGCGGAACTCACCGGCGCCGGCGATCACCGTCTCGGAGTAGAGCATGCCCTCGCTGATCTCGCGCACGGTGGCGAGATCGACGTTCTTGTGCACCGAAGGGATGTTCGGGAACGATTTCGAGGGGCGCAGCGCGGCAAACAGCTCGTATTTCTTGCGGATCGGTGGAAAGAACCAGGTCGCATCGTTGCGCGGGTAGGCGTTGTGGCCCACGGGGCCCAGGATCCAGCCGTCGATCTCGGACAAGGTCTTCTGCGTGATCTCGGGGAACGTCGTGCCGAACTCCTCGTGCGCCTTCTTGGCGATCGGCAGCGGCCTCCAATCGATGTCGAGACCGGCCTTGGAGGCGGCGGCCTTGGCCACCTTGACGGCTTCCGGCACCACTTCGAGGCCGATATCGTCGCCCAGCAGGATTCCAATTTTCACGGGCGTTTCTCCACGTTTTCAATGTGTCGGCCGGTTTTGTCGCCGGCCATGCGCGCCAACCGCAATGCTGAAAGGCAAAGGCCGCGCTGTCGATTGACGTCCGGGCACCATTCCGGTAAACGGAACACCATATCGCTGTTCGAAACGGTATCGGATGCCCCATACCTTGTCAAACACCCACGCAACGCGGCAAGCCGATCAGGCGGAAACGGCCGCGCCGGGCAAAGAGCAGATCGCCGCATGACGACCGAGACTGGCACTGTCGCGCGCACCTTGCAACTTCTCGCCTGCTTCAGCGAGCAGACGGTGTGGCCGCTGGCGGCGCTGGCTCGCCGGCTCGAACTGCCGCGCAGCACAGTGCATCGGCTGTTGAACCTGGCGCGCGCAGAAGGCTTCGTCGACAGCGACGGGCAGGGCGTCTACCGGCCGGGACTCGGGCTCTACCGCATGGCGGGACGTCTGGCGGTGGAGATGCCGCTGCGCCGCATTGCGCAGCCGCTGCTCGACGACTTCACGCGAACGTATGCGGAGACCTCGCTGCTGACGGTGCTCGATCGGGCCGCCTTGCAGATGTTCTTTGCCGCCAAGGCCGATGCGCCGGCGCAGATGCGCTACGTCATCGCCATGAACACGCTCGGCACGCTGGCTTGGGGCGCCTCCGGACGCGCCATTCTGGCCTTCCTGTCGCTCGAGGAGATCGCCGAGGTGACCGCCCGTGCCGACCCATCGCCCGCCGATGGCCGGCCGCTCGACAGGAAGGAATTGAAGGCCTCGCTGGCCGAGATCCGCGCCAAAGGCCATGCCATCACGCATCATCAGCGGACGCTGGAGGGCGTCGGCGTCGCCGTGCCGTTCTTCGATGCGAGCGGTCGCGTCGCCGGCAACGTCACGGTGACGGTGCCGCGCTTCCGCTTCCGCAAACAGGATGCGCCGGCCTTCGTGCGCTCGTTGTCGGCGATGGCAGACGAGGTGTCGGCGGCGCTCGGCTCGAGTGCCGGCAAGCGGGCGGCAAAGCAGGCGTTGCCGGGACGGCCGTCGGCACCGTAGGATGCCGCGACCCTGCAATCGAGGAGCGCCCGCCGATGTCCCTCACGATCCTTGCCGAGCTGGCGCCAACTGGCGTGCTGCGTGCCGGCATCAATTTGTCGAATTTCCTGCTGGTGACCGGCAAGAGCGCCAACGGTGATCCCGAAGGCGTGTCGCCGAGCATGGCCAAGGCGCTCGCCGACAAACTCGGTGTGCCCTTGAAGCTGGTGCCCTTCAAGTCGCCGGGGGAACTTGCCGACCAGGCTGGCAAGAACGTCTGGGACATCGGCTTGATCGGCGCCGAGCCGCAGCGCGCCGAGACGATCGCGTTCACCGCCGCCTACGTCGAGATCAAGTCGACCTACCTGGTGCCGGCGGGCTCGCCCCTGAAAAGCATTGCCGACGTCGACGCCAAGGGCGTGCGCATCGCCGTCACGGGCCGCAGCGCCTACGGCCTTTGGCTCGACCGCAACATCAAAAACGCCGAGCTGGTGCGCACCGACACCATCGATGCCTCCTACGAGGTGTACGTGCGCGACAAATTGGAGGCGCTGGCCGGCCTCGAGCCGCGCCTGATCGAAGACCAGTTGAAGCAGCCGGGCTCCGTCATCCTGCCCGGCCAGTTTACCGCCGTGCAGCAGGCCATCGGCACGGCCAAGACGAATGCGGCCGGCGCGGCGTATCTCTCCCAGTTCGTCGAGGCGGCCAAGGCTTCCGGCCTGGTCGCCAGCTTCATCGCCCAGCACAAAGTCAAGGGTTTGTCGGTGGCGCCGAAGGGGTGAAAAGGCGTCTGACGCTCCGCGTCTGACGCCTGGAACAGGTGGTGACGGCGTGCACACGGTGTCAGACCCGGAGGGTCGGACACCGACGGCTCAGGCTTCGACCAGTTCGACCCGGATCGCGCGGCCGAGCACGCGTGCCGCGCGCTGCAGGGTCTCGAGCGTCACGTTGCCGGCGCGCGGATCGAGGAGTCGATCGAGTTGTGCGCGGCTCGTCTGCATGAGTTCGGCCATCCTGGCCTTCGTGATTTTCTTCTCGGCCATCGCCTGCTGCAGCTGCCAGGCGACGACCTCCTTGATGGCGGTGGCCTGGAGTTCATCGCGCACGCCCTCCTCCTCGAGGAATTCGTCGAGGGTCGATCCGTGCCGGGGATGGCGGCTCTTTTTCGCTGATCTGCTGGTCATGGTTCCAGATCCTTTTTTCGCTTCAATGCGAGATCGAGGTCGGACTTCGGCGTCTTCTGCGTCTTCTTGATGAAGCCGAGCAGCACGACAATCTCGCTCTCATGCTCGCAAAATATGACTCGCGCGATGCGCCGCGACGGCAGACTGCTGCGAACTTCAAACAGGCCCTTGCCGAGACTGCGGGAGAGCGGCATGCCGACCGGCCAGCGCCACTGGACGCGCATGAGATCTTGTCCGATAGCGCGGCGATCATCCTCGGGCAGCTCTCTGAGCCAACGCGAACCGGCTCATTGCCGGATTCGGTCTGAAAGAACACCAGATCGATCTTGTCGGCTGCCATTCAACACCGATCCGCATCGCATGTATCACAAAAGATACATCAACTCAAGTGCACGTCGCATCGGCCCCGCAAAGGCTGGCATTTCGGATCACAGGACATTGCCACCGCCAGCCCCCGCCTGCCGGGCACATCTTCACCCCAGCTTCAGCCGCGTCCTCTCACCCAGATACCAGTCGAGCATCTCCTCGCCGTTCATGTGCACGACGCCAGGAAAGCGGTTGATATAGTCGTAGACCGCCTCGAGGTGCTTGATGCGGTGCGGCTGGCCCGAGATGTAGGGGTGGATGGCGATCGCCATCACGCGCGGCCGCTCGGCGCCTTCCTGGTAGAGTCGGTCGAAATAGTCGATGCAGCGCTCGGTCCAGTAGCGCGACTCGTGGTGGTGGACGATCATGGTCGGGATATCGTTGAGCTCCACGGTGTAGGGCAGCGTCACCAGCGGTCCGTTGCCGGTCGAGATCATCGACGGCTCGTCATCCCAGACCCAGTCGCCAATGTATTTGACGCCATGCTTGGCGAGCAGCTCTGGCGTCTCCAGCGTTTGCGTCAGGCCGGGCCCGAGCCAGCCGACCGGCCGCTTGCCGCAGAATGTCTCGAGCACCTGCTGGGCCTGCTTGATCATGCCCTCCTGGTCCTCGATCTTGTGGATCGGGCCCTGCTCGTAGGCGTGCCCCATGAACTCCCAGCCGGCGGACTTGGCTTCTTGCGCCACCCGCGCGTAGTCCTCGACGACGCGCGCATTGATCGACAGCGTTGGGCGGATCGCGAGCTTCTTGTACAGGTCGAAGAAGCGCCAGACGCCGACGCGCATGCCGTACTCGTGCCAGCTCCAGTTGGCGACGTCGGGCAGCAGCGCTTGCCCGAACGGCGGCGGTATGATCTGCCGCGCCATCGGGTTCTTGATGTCCCAGACTTCCAGGTTGACGATCGACCAGACGATGATCCGGCCGTTGCCCGGCAGCTTCAATTTCGGCCGGTCGACGATCGCCGAATAGGGCGCGCGCTCGCGCGGAAGCATCGGCTTGCTCATGGAGGTCCTCCGGGAAATGTCGGCTGCCCACGGCCAGGGGGCCGTCGGTACCCCTGCAAGATCGATTGGCCTGTGGCAGATTGTCAACCGAAGGTTCAGGGGCCGAGGTTCAGAAGCGGAGAGACAAAGCCCTTCGCTTGCCGCGGCCCCGGTGCGCAATTGCGATCAGCCGGCATGCACCGATCGCGATCCCAGGCGGCGCAGGAGATCTTGCACTTCTCCGGCGGGAACGGGTTTGCTGAACAGATAGCCCTGCACTTCCGTGCAGCCTTCCGCCTGCAGACGGCGCAATTGCTCCTCGGTCTCGACGCCTTCCGCCGTGGTCGACATGCCCAGGCCCTTGGCCAATCCAACCACCGCCTGAATGATCGTTAGCGCGCTGCGCGATTGCCCGAGGTTGCTGACGAAGGAGCGATCGAGCTTGATCTTGTCGAAGGGTATGCTGAGCAGATAGCTGATGCTGGAGTACCCGGTGCCGAAATCGTCCATTGCGACCCTGATTCCGAGTTCGCGCAAGCGATTGAGCATGCCGACGGTCGAGCCCGCTGTTTCCAGCAGCACCGATTCTGTGATCTCGAGTTCCAACCGGTCTGCCGGCAAGCCCGAGGCATCGAGCGCGGCCATCACGTCGAGTTCCAGCCAGCGAGCGCGAAACTGCGCCGGCGAGACGTTGATGGCGACGCGTAACCCTGCCGGCCAGTGCATGGCCTCGATGCACCCCTGCTTCAACACCCAGGCGCCGATGGTGCCCATCAGACTGATGTCCTCGGCTACAGCTAAGAAGTCCAGCGGCGAGACCAGCCCCCGCTGCGGGTGCCGCCAGCGCAACAGGGCCTCGAACCCGGTGACCGCGCGTGTGGTGGCATCGATCACCGGCTGGTAGTGCAATTCGAATTGATCGCGAACAACCGCCTCCTGCAAATCGATCTCCAGACGGCGGCGCGCCTGCATTTTCCTGTCCATGCCCTCTTCGAACAGGCGAAAGGCGCCGCGCCCCTCGGATTTGGCCCGGGATAGGGCAAGGTTGGCATTGCGCAGCAGGACATCCCCGTCCGTTCCGTCAGCCGGCGCCAAGGCAATACCGATACTGGTGCCGACAAGGACCTGGTGGCCATCGACCTCATGCGGCTTGGACAGGTCTTCGATCAGCCGTGCCGCCAGCGCCGTTGCCCCCTCGGGCTGTTTGGCCAAGACCTGAATGACGGCGAATTCGTCGCTGCCCATGCGCGCCACGACATCGGTCTTGCGCAGGCTTCCCTTCAGCCTTTGGCCAACCGCCTGTAGCAGCTTATCGCCAGCCGCCAGACCCAGCGTATCGTTGATTTGGCTGAAGCGATCGATATCGAGGCAAAGCAGCCCGAACTGATCGCCCCGTTCCACCCGGTTCAAAGCGATGCCCAGTTCCTCGTGAAACCTGTGGCGGTTGGTGAGCCCTGTCAGGAGGTCGTGATGGGCAAGGTGTGCAATTTGTTGCCGAAGCAACTGCTCATCGATGCCGGCCGCGCGCCGGTCGTGCTTGCCGGCGAAATTTGGCGATTGGCGCGATTGTGTCATGGCCCATGCCTCGAGCTAGCGATGGTTGGAAATGATCGCCGTGGACATGCGCCATTGTGCCAATGGAAGGCTTTCGCCAACCTGTTGGCGCGCCCTCACGCCCGCCTCACGCCCGGGCCCCACAACCGCCCCATATAACTTTCGTGCGCCGCAAGCCGACCCGGTGTAGAATTTCGGCAAAATTGCCTTTGGGAGAACGACGTAGATGCGCAAACTGGCGCCTGCTCTTGTGAGCCTTGGTCTGCTGCTGACCACCTGGACTTCGGCGGAGGCACAGACGTTCCCATCCAAGAACGTCCGGCTGATCCTGCCCTACGGCGCGGGTTCGGCCACCGACATTACCGCCCGCATTCTGGCCGATGCGCTGCGCACCCAATGGGGCCACGGCGTCGTGATCGAGAACAAGCCCGGCGCGTTCGGCATCCTGGCCATCGAGGAAATGGCCCGCGCCAAGCCCGACGGGCACACACTGATGTTCGGCAACGTCTCGACCAACGCCATCACGCCCAACGTCTACCGCAGCAAGATGAAGATCGACTTCGAGAAAGAGGTCGTCACCATCACCAAGGTCTATGACCTGTTCTCGTTCTTCATTATCACGCCGGTTGGCAATCTGCCGCCGACGACAATGAAGGAATTTGTGGCCTATGCCAAAGCCAACTCCGGCAAGCTGCGCTTCACCGTGCCGGGCGTTGCGAGCTATCCGCACTACGACCAGGAAATGCTGCAGATCAAGGAGGGCTTCGAGGCGCAGCACGTGACTGCCAAGTCCGGCGGCGCGGGTATGCTGCAGGACATCATGTCCGGCGATGTGCATTACGGTTTCGTCAATGCGGCCACCGCGGTCGGCGTGATCAGGGCCGGCCAGGTGCGGGCGCTGGCCTACAAGGGGCCGACGCGCCATCCTCAGTTGCCCGATGTGCCGACCATGGCGGAAGCCGGATATCCCGATTTCGGCAGCTCGAACTGGGCCAGCGTGTTGGCCCCGATGGCGACACCGCGCGAAATACTGGAGCTGATCCGCAAGTCGTTCGCCGATGCCGCGGCCACGACGCTGGTCAAGGAGGCGTTCGACAAGCAACAGGTCTACATCGATATCTCGCCGTCTCTGGATGCCGCCAAGGCCTTCCATGACAAGGAAGTCGCGCGCTGGAAAAAAATCGCGGCGGAATCGAAGATCCAGCCGCAATGAGCGGCTTGCCGCGCCGCACGCGCGCCCAGGAGGAGTGATGGCCGAGGATGGATTGGGCGTTGACGGCGCCCGCGCGCAACCAGCGCGTCGAGCGACGCCGGGCCTGCTAGATATCCTGCTGCGCGCCGACGTGCTGGCGGGCCTCTTGTTCATGGCCATGGGCGCGTTGGGGCTTTACCTCGCCCGCAATCTCGATATCGGCACGGCCATACACATGGGTACCGCCTATGTGCCGCGGCTGGTCTGTTTTGCACTGCTCGGGCTCGGCCTGGCGATAACGCTCGGCGGACTGCTGCAAAAGTCAGCCGGGCGGATCGGCGGCGACGAGGAGCCGATCTCGTGGCGATCGCTGATCCTGGTCCCGACCGCCGTTTTTGTTTTTGGCTTCGCCGTGGAGCGGATCGGACTGGTCCTGGCGATCTTGCTGGCAGTCGGCGTCGCCGGCACGGCGGCCAGCGGGCAAAAGCCCCTCGGCGTCGTGGCCGCGGCAGCCTTCCTCGTCCTGCTCTGCGTATCAATTTTCGTCTGGGGTCTCGGCCTGCCGTTCTCCATCTGGCTGCCGGATTACTGACATGGACCTCATCGGCAATCTCGCCACGGGCTTTGCGGCAGCCCTGTCGCCGGCCAATCTGTTTTTTGCGCTGATCGGCTGCCTGGTCGGCACCTGCATCGGCGTGCTGCCCGGCATTGGCCCGGTGGCGACAGTGGCGATGCTGCTACCGCTGACATTTCATCTCGATCCGCTCGCCGGCCTGATCATGCTGTCGGGCATTTTCTATGGCGCGCAATACGGTGGCTCGACCACGGCGATCCTCGTCAACCTGCCCGGCGAGACCTCCTCGGTCGTCACCTGCATCGACGGCTATCAGATGGCGCGGCAGGGTCGGGCCGGCGTGGCGCTGGCGGTGGCCGCACTCGGCTCGTTCTTTGCCGGCACCCTCGCCACGCTGATCATTGCGCTGGCCGCCCCGCCGCTGTCCTATGTCGGCCGCTCATTCGGTGCGCCGGAGTATTTCGCGCTGATGCTGTTTGGCTTGATTGCTGCTGTGGCGCTGGCACACGGCTCGGTGCTGAAGGCCATAGCCATGATTTTCCTTGGCCTGCTGCTCGGCCTGGTCGGCACCGATCCCAGCACCGGCAATGGCCGTTTCTCCTTTGACATTCCCGTATTGGCCGATGGCATCGGCTTCGTGCCGCTGGCGATCGGCGTGTTCGGCATCGGCGAGATCATATCCAACCTGAAACGCGGCACATCGACGACAGAGCGCTCGATTCTGGCCGAGAAGATCACCGGACTTTGGCCGACGCCGAGCGATCTTCGCCGCTGCTGGCCAGCCTGGATCCGAGGTGCGTCGCTGGGTTCCCTGCTCGGCGTACTGCCCGGCGGCGGGGCGACATTATCGGCGTTCGCCAGCTACGTGCTGGAAAAGCGCATCTCGCGCCACCCCGAGGAGTTCGGCAACGGAGCGATCGAGGGGGTCGCCGGGCCTGAAGCCGCCAACAACGCCGGCGCACAGACGTCGTTCATCCCCATGCTGACGCTCGGCATACCAGGCAATGCCGTGATGGCGCTGATGATCGGCGCCTTGACGATCCACGGCATCCAGCCGGGCCCTCTCGTCATGAAGGAGCGACCAGACCTGTTCTGGGGTCTCATTGTCAGCATGTGGATCGGCAATCTGATGCTGCTGATCATCAATCTTCCGCTGATCGGCATCTGGGTGCGGCTGCTGCAGGTGCCGTATCACTATCTCTATCTCGCCATCCTGGTGTTCTGCGGTATCGGCGTGTACGCCGTCAACAATTCAGCCTTCGAGGTGATGCTGGCGGCCGGCTTCGGCGTGCTCGGCTACTGGCTGCGCGTGCTCAAATGCGAAGCAGCCCCCATGCTGTTGGGCTTCATCCTGGGCCCATTGCTGGAGGAGCATCTGCGCCGCTCCATGCTGATCGCGACCGGTGATCCGCTGATCTTCTTTCAGCGCCCGGTGAGCCTCGGCCTGATGCTGGCCTCCATGGCCCTGCTGATCATGCTGGCCTTGCCATCGGCACGGCGCACCCGTGCGGCGGCGTTCAAGGCGGAGTAGGCGCGGACGAGGTCGGACCCGTCACGGCGAAGCCATGCTCCATATGGACGGGTCTGAAACGAAAGAAACGCGCCAAGACCTCGGTGCCGGGCAAACTTCCCAGGTCCGCCTACGCATCTTCCTCTACCTTTTACGCGTTACGTTATAACATTACATCGCAGTAGGCAGGGGCTGCAATGGCATCGGCGGGCGACGGCTTTCGTCATCGAGGGTCAGCGCAGCTGGTGTTTGGCTGACCCCATGCTCCGCACAATCATTACAGCGGCACCGAGATCACCGCGCGCAGGCCGCCCATGGAGCTGGTGCCCAGCGTGATATCGCCGCCATGGCTCTTGGCGATGTCGCGGGCAATGGCCAGACCCAGGCCGGTGTTGCCCTTGTCCTGGTTGCGGGCATCGTCGAGGCGGTAGAACGGCCTGAACACGTTGTCGCGCTCACCGGCCGGGATACCCGGCCCATTGTCGTCCACCTCGACACGAAGCCACGGCCCCTCTGTAGCCGCTCGGATGACCACTCGTTCTCCGAAGCGGCAGGCGTTGCTGACGAGGTTGGTGACGGCCCTCTTGAATGCATTGCGTTTCAGCGGCAGCACCAGATCGGTCATGCGACGGCGCATCTTGAGTTCAATCTGGGTGTCATAAATATGCGCCTCGATGTGGACCTCCTCGAGGAGCTGGCGCAAGCTCGCGGGCCGCGCCTCCTCGCCTCCGTCACCCTTGGCGAATGCCAGATAATCCTCCAGCATTTGCTGCATCTCACCGATATCGGAGCGCAGCGACTTGACCCCGGGACTGTCGTCGAGCATTTCCAACTCGAGCTTGAAGCGCGTCAAAACCGTGCGCAAGTCGTGACTGACGCCGGCCAGCATCGTCGTGCGCTGTTCGACGTGGGTGGTGATGCGATCGCGCATCTCCAAAAACGCCTGCGCCGCCTGCCGCACCTCGCGCGCCCCACGCGGGCGGAAATCCTCCGGGATCGGACGTCCCTTGCCGAACTCGTCGGCCGCCTCGGCCAGCCGCAGGATCGGCTTGATCTGATTGCGCAGGAAAAGAATGGCGACGGTCAACAGGATCACCGACGTGCCTACCATCCACAGCAAGAAGATATAGCTGTTGGAGGGATAGGTCTGGCTGCGCGTGGCCACGAAGCGCAGCACGGCATTATCGACGCGCACGCGAATTTCCACGTGGCGACTTTCTCCGACCGTATCGAGCCAGAACGGCCGATTGACGTGCCGCTGGATCTCATTTTGCAGGGCCCGGTCGAGAAGGGCGAAGAACGGCCGCGGCAGAGGCGCCGGCAGATCGCCTGCCGGCAGCACCTGCATCGACAAATTGAGCCTGTCCCGCGCCATCTCGATCAGGCGATTGTAGTCGGATTTCTCGTTGGCCACATAGAGGTCGACCAGTGCGGCGATGTTGCGCGCGGTCGCCTCCGACAGCCGGTGCGTCACGCGCTGCCAGTGGCTCTCCATGAAAGAGAAGGCGATGACGCCCTCGAGAACGACGATCGGCGCGATGATGATGATCAGGGCACGGGCATAGAGTCCCTTGGGCAGAAGCTCGGCGCCCAGACGAGACAGCCGCTCACGAATCCAGGCAAGCCGATTCTTCAGCGTCGGCCACATGGCCGCGCGCGGCTCTGCTGTCTCTTGTGGGACCACCGCCATCTGGTTTCTTCGTGCCTTTCGATCGTCTGCTGTGCCGCCGCCGGCGCCAGACCTCAGTCCGTATATAGAATATAGCCCTTTCCGCGCACCGTCTGCAGATAGACTGGATTGGATGGATCGGCCTCGATCTTGCGTCGCAGCCGGTTGATCTGCACGTCGATCGCACGCTCGCTGCCCGTGGATTCATCGGCCGCCAGATCCTGGCGTGGCACCGGCAGCCCCCGGCGTTGTGCGAACTGGCGCAGCAAATCGCGCTCGCGCTCGGTCAGCTTGATGCTTTCCTCGCCACGTTTCAATTCGCCACGGCCAATGTGAAACATATAATCGCCCATGCGCACCTCTTCGGGTGGCTCCTGCGAGGCTGCCAGTCCGCGGCGCATGATATTGCGCAGCCTGAGGAGGAGTTCGCGCGGCTCGAACGGTTTGGCCACGTAGTCCTCGACACCGATCTCGAGTCCGGCGATGCGCTCCTCCGGTTCCGAACGCGCCGTCAGCATGCAGATCGGGATGGCTGTTTCGGCCTTCAGCTCGCGGGCAAAATCCAGGCCGCTCTGTCCCGGCATCATGACGTCGAGCAACACCAAATCGAAGCTCAAACCACGCATGGCCGCTCGCGCCGCCGCCGTATCGCCGGCCGAGGTGACGCGGAACCCTTGCCGCACGAGGTAACTGGCCAGCAGGTCGCGAATCTTGTGATCGTCATCCACGACGAGGATATGCGGCGCATCATCGGGCAGAGGTTGGAGCACCTGGCGGCCGCTTGGCGTCATCGACGTGGACATTGTGATCCTCCAATTCGCGTCACGTCGCACTGTCGCGCGCCGGCCCGGTCGCACGCAAAAGTTGCAATACTCTGCCCCGTTCCTCGGGCGCAATCAGGCCGAAGAGAAAGCGCTCGGCCGGGGCCTGGGCGGAAGGTCCGAGAGCGGCCATGGCCTCGGCGACTCGCCCCGTCTGCAGTGCCATGAGCTCGCGAGCGAGTTCCGATCCCTTCAGCGTCACGTGCAACTGACGTTCGCGCCGGTCGGAAACGCCCGCAAGTTGCACGATATGATCTTCGTCAACAAGTTGCTTCAGCACCCGAGCCAGGCTCTGTTTGGTGATCTTCAGGATATCAAGCAAATCGGCCACCCGGATACCCGGATTGCGGCTGACGAAGTGCAGCACCCGATGATGCGCGCGGCCGAAGCCAAACTTGGCCAGAACGGCGTCCGCATCGCCGGTGAAATCACGATAGGCAAAGTACAACAGCTCGACCAGTGTCACCAGCTGCGGGTCTGGTCCGGCACGACCTTGTGGCGGCTGCGGGCGGCTCTCGCGGGGGCCGGCTTCGGACGCCTCTGGATTTACGTCAGTCATGTTGACTTATTTGGAGCCGATCGCTACTCGTGGCAAGACGTTTCCTGGCGACATTTGCGGTGTCGGCCGGCCTTGGCCTGCACCAGGGGGGTCGCCTTCGGTGGCAGAAGTGTGGCCGCGCTCGTTTGTATCCGAGCGCCAAGTTTTTTGCAGCATGCCTCGCCACACACCCTTAATGGGAGGATCAACATGGCTTCTGCCACGCCGTCTTTCGCGCTCGAGCGCAATGTGCAGCCCGTGGCGGCGGCCGAGCGCGCCAAGCTGCTGGCCGACCCGGGCTTCGGTCGCGTTTTCACCGACCATATGGCCGTCGTCCGCTACAGCGAGCGACAAGGCTGGCACGACGCCAAGATCACGGCCAGGACGCCGCTGACGCTCGATCCGGCCGCGGCCGTGTTCCACTACGCGCAGGAAATCTTCGAAGGCCTGAAGGCCTACCGCCTCGCCGACGGCACGATGGCGATGTTCCGCCCCGATGCCAATGCGCGCCGCTTCAACGCGTCGGCCGAGCGGCTCGCCATGCCGAAGCTGCCCGAGGAAACGTTCCTCGACTCTATCCGCCAGCTGGTCCGCGTCGACCGCGACTGGTTCCCGAGCGTCGAGGGCGGATCGCTCTACATCCGCCCCTTCATGTTCGCCAACGAGGTGTTCCTGGGGGTCAAGCCGTCGTCGGAGTATCTCTACCTGGTCATCATCTCGCCGGTCGGGGGCTACTTCAAGAGCGGGGCGCCTGCCGTCTCGCTCTGGGTCTCGCAGAACTACACGCGCGCGGCGCCGGGGGGAACAGGCGCCGCAAAGTGCGGCGGCAACTATGCTTCGAGCCTCGTCGCCCAAGCCGAGGCCAGCAAGCATGGCTGTGACCAGGTCGTATTCCTGGATGCAGCCGAGCATCGCTGGGTGGAAGAACTCGGCGGCATGAATGTGTTTTTCGTGTTCGAGGACGGCTCACTGCAGACGCCGCCGCTGTCGGGAACGATCCTACCGGGCATCACGCGCGACAGCCTGATGACACTGGCCCGCGACGAAGGCCTGACCGTGCGCGAGGAGCCCTATTCGTTCGACCAGTGGCGCCAGGACGCCAAGAGCGGCAAGCTCGCCGAAGCCTTCGCCTGCGGCACGGCCGCCGTCGTCACGCCGATCGGCAGCGTCAAGAGTGCCAACGGGGAGTTCAAGATGGGAGCCGGCGGCCCTGGCCAGACGACGATGCGCATCAAGCAGAAGCTCGTCGACATCCAGCGCGGCATGGCGCCGGACAAGCACGGCTGGGTGAGTAGCATCGATTGATGGGCGCGGACGTCCCGCTTGCGCCAAGCCTCCGGTCTCAACCGCGATCATCTCCAGCTGCACTATGGGCGATTCAATCCACCCCGTACTCTGAGCGATGCCTTTGCATCCGCGGCGACAGCGTGCCGCCGGCCCGCCGCAAATTGCTGCTTAAACCGCGCGTTCCCTGTCTTTTGGTGGCCACGGCAACCGAAAAAGAAGTAATAACGGGGTTATCATGCGGTGACGGTCGATAGGCCAGGCCGCGGCGCGTCCCGCGCCTCCAAGGGAGGCAGTATGCTGACGACTGTGTTGCGGGGTCTTTTCGGCTTTCTGGCCGCCTGCCTCGTTGCCGGGATCATCCAGGCTGGCTTTGCCACGGCGCCGGAACTGCTGGCTCAGCCTGGACAGGGGTTCCTTGACAGCCTGGCCGACGCCGCGAAGCGGACGATCGTTGCCACGATCTTTTCAGGGCTGTTTGCCGCGCCGTTTGTCGCCGTCGTCGTGCCGGTCTTGGCCTGGCAAAAAATGCGAAGTGTGCGTGTCGACGCAGCCATGGGACTGACGATCGCCGGCGCCGGCCAAGCGGTGCTCTATGCCTTCGAGGCCGCAAACCAGTCCTCGATCGCCAATTGGTATGCGGCGGCGGCATTTGGTTGTGCCGGGCTGGCAGGCGGCCTGACCTTCGGGCTATTGGCAATGCCAAGGCCGGACACGCCCCCGGCCGAGGGCGATCGGCCGCCACCCGCCGCTGTTGCCCCGCCGCCGGTCATCGTTCGTGCGCCGGCTACCCCGGCACAGCCCGCGAGCGGCTGGCCAGCGCGGCCCGCCATTCCACCCGCGGCCCCTGTAGCAGCACCCCTGCCGCGCAAGCCGACCTGAGCAACAGTCGCCCTCGGCAACAGCCAGGCGGGCATTCACGGAATTTTATCAGCAATCAGCATTTATTGCGGTGCGGAAGCTATTGCTGCACTGCAATATGACTGCTATGATCGAGCTGCCCGGGCTCGATGACCGTTGTCCTGGAAAAAAGAAGGCGTGCCTGCTGATGTTTGATCCCTTCATGCCACTGCAACTGGCGCAGGCCGCATCCCGACTGATGCTACACAATACCGCGTCCTCAATGGCATTGTGGACGGACGCAACCAGGCAATCGACCGCGTACTGGGCCAATGTGGCGAATACCGCGGCAAATGACCTGACGCCGGCCGCACTGCGCCGCAAGACGACGCGGTCCTGGTATCGCCACCCAGATGCGATCGCGTCGCCGTTCCCCTTTGTCGCGACGGCATGGTCACCGTTTCAACCCTTCGCCGAGCCGATGGCGGCCATGATGCGCGCGGCGCCCGCCATGCCGTTCATGTCCGCGTTCATGGGCCCAGCGACAGGCATCTTCGCCCCCCAGGTGGCGGCGCCCTTCGACCTGATGGCGCCCTGGCAGGCTTGGCTGCGCCTGTTTCCTCGCCCCTCCGGCATACCCGCATGGCCCATGGCGGCGGTGCTGATGGCCGCCGGCATGCCGCAACGCGCTGCCTGGCCCACGGCTGAGGCCAGCGCCCACGTCATCGCCGCAGCGCAGCAGACTGCCAAGGGCGTCGAGGAGATGTTCGCCAGCTACCGGTCCGAAGGCGGCCACGCGCAGGTCCTGATCGGCCGGTCCGGTCGCGTTCACTAGAGCATTTTCCATTCGAATCGAATCAGCGGCGGGTCCGAGCCCCTATTTCGTCTCTTCCGGCGCGCGATGATAGATGTCGTCGGTGCGCACGATGTCATCCTCGCCGAGATAGGAGCCGATCTGCACCTCGATGATTTCCAGTGGCACCATGCCGGGGTTCTCCAAGCGGTGCCATTGCGTCGCGACAATGTAGACGCTCTCGTTTTCGCGCACGAGCTTGTCGCTGTCGCCGACCGTGACCTTGGCGGTGCCCTGCACCACCACCCAGTGTTCCGAGCGATGGTGGTGCATCTGCAGCGACAGCTTGCCCCCCGGTTTGACGTGCAGCACCTTCACCTGGAAGCGCGGGCCGATCGACAGTGTCTCGAAGAACCCCCACGGCCGGTAGCTGCGCAGGTGCTGAGCCTGCTCCTTGCGTCCTGACGTGCGCAGCCGGGCGACGATCGTCGAGACCTCTTGCGCGCGCGATTTGTCGGCGACCAGCAAGGCATCGGGCGTGTCGACGATGATCAGGTCCTTGACGCCAATGGTGGCGACCAGCGATTTCTCGGCGTGAATGTAACTGTTGGAGGTGTCTTCCAGGATCGCATCGCCGTGTACGGCGTTTCCGGCCGCATCGCGTGGCGCGATATCCCACAGCGACGACCAGGAGCCGACGTCATTCCAACCGACATCGATCGGCAGCATGGCGGCCGCCGCGGTCTTCTCCATGACCGCATAGTCGACGGAGATGTTGGGCGAGGCAGCGAAAGCAGCGCCGTCCAGGCGCAGGAAGCCAAGGTCGACCGTCGCACCGGCAAGTGCCGCCTGGGCCGCCGCGAGTATGGCTGGCTCGAGCTTTGCCAGCTCGTCGATGAACGTGCGCGCGTGCAATACGAAGATGCCGCTGTTCCAATAGTAGCGCCCATCGGCCAGATAGCGTTCCGCGGTGGCGCGATCAGGCTTCTCGGTGAACGCCTCGACCGCGTAGGCGCCACCTGCACCCTTTGCGAGCGGCTGGCCCTGACGGATGTATCCATAGCCGGTGAGGGGTGCATCTGGCTTGATGCCAAACAGCACCAGCCTGCCGGTGGCGGCGACCGCGCCGGCATGGCGCACCGCGTCGGCAAAGCGGCTCTGCTCGCGGATCGCGTGATCCGAGGGCATCACCGCCAGCACGCCATCGGCATCGGTCTCGGCAACGGCTAGAGCCGCCACCGCGATCGCGGCAGCGGTATTGCGGGCGACGGGCTCCAGGATGATCTGCCTGGCGGCCACGCCGGCACGCGCCAACTCGTCCTGGACGAGGAAGCGGTGATCGTTGTTGCACAGCAGGATCGGCGGATGAAACCCGCCTTCGGCCGCCAGCCGCTGCACTGTCGTGCCGAGCAAACTCGTGGCTTGGCCATGGAAAAAACGGATGAACTGCTTCGGATACATGGCTCTGGACAGCGGCCACAGTCGCGTCCCCGAGCCGCCCGACAAAATCACCGGGTGAATTGCGCGCATCTTGCCTCGTCAGCCAGCCGCCTCGCCATGCCGAGATCCAGTCCCGCACAGCGCTCACGTTTTCGCCGACACCATCACGCGAGATCAGGTCGAACACAAGACCCGTTAAGGACAGGCTGGCCGCCAAATCTGTCCGCTGCCAACCGGGCATCGACAGCGGCGACATCGCGCAATCCACAATAATGGCTAGCGATTGGTCAGGCGCTCGCGCAGTGAGCGGAACGCACTGGCGTTCTGCGCCGCGGTGGCAGCGTCGGTCACCGGCACGTGGGCGGGCTCTGGGCGCGCGGGGACCGGCTTGCGCTGGCCTGTTTGAGCGGGCGACACAATCGGGCGAAGCTGACCATCCGCGGGCCGCCGCGCTGCGCCGGCTGCGGCGATATGCTGGTGCTCCAGCCCCGAGCCGTTGTCCTCCCCGCCTTGCGCCTCCAGATCGCTTGCGCCCTGAATCCCCATCGCTTCCGCGAACATGGCGAGGTTCTGGTGCTCATGGTTGCCGGCACCCGACGAGCGCCAGCGATCCACGACGGCCTCGAGCAGGCTTTCGTTGCCGACAGAATGCTGCCACTTCTCCGAGAACCGCGCCGTCGACGACCGCGGTAGGGCCGATTGGGGCAACTCGTCGAACTTGATGCGCACGGGCAGCGCCACGCCGTCACCAAAGGCAATGGCCTCGCGCTGGCCAAGCGCCCCGAGAAACTCCAGCAGTCCCGAGCCGGTGTCCGACACCGCCGAGGTGACAATCGCCTGGTCGCGATCATTCGACATGCGCAGCGCAAACACCGTATTGCACTGCGACAGGATGGTCGGATCAATCTCGGCGGGACGCTGGGTGACGATGCACAGCGAGGCGCCGTACTTGCGGCCCTCCTTGGCAATCTTGGCGATGGCGCGCTTGCATGGCTCGAAGCCCAGGTTGGAATTGAGCGGCACGTAGCGATGCGCTTCCTCGCAGATGATCGTCACCGGCACCTGGCCCTCCGACCACAGTGCGAAATCGAACGTCAGCCGGCAGATGACCGACACGACGACGCTGACGATCTCGGTGGGCAGGCCCGTCAACTCGAGGATGGTGATCGGCTTGTTGTTGACCGGCACGCGGAAGATGCGACCGAGCACCTGCGCCATGCCGTCATAGACGGTGAGCGAACCGAACATGAAGGCGTAACGGCCGTCCTGGGTGACGCTATCGATGGCGGACTTGAGGGCGCGATAGGGCTGCAGGTCCCGCTTGTTCTCGAGCCGGCCCATCCGCTCGTCGATCACCGCGGTGAGGTCGGAGATGCGATAGGGAACCGGTGTGTCGACGGTGAAGCGGCCGTTATCGAGGGGACCACGGCGCACATGCTGTTTGTCATTCTGGCGCCCGGCGCTGTAGCGGCCCTTGGCTATGGGAATCAGTTCCTGCAACAGCTCGATTTCGGCCTTGCGCGAGGTGTCACCAACCAGCACCTCGACGATCTCCTCGAAGTTGAGGAGCCAGTAAGGCAGATGCATGTTGCGGGGGCTGATCACCTCGGCCTGATCGCCGAATGCGGTCGCATATTCGTTGTGCGGATCGAGCAAGACCATGTGCGCGGCCGGATTCTTGCTCAGAATGGCCCGCAGGATCAGCGCGGTGGTGCAGGACTTGCCGGTGCCTGTCGTGCCGAGAATGGCAAAATGCTTGCCGAGCAGCTCATCGATCCGGATCATGGCCGGGATCGAAGCATCCTGCTTGATCGTGCCAACGCGCACGGAGGACTTGGCATCGCCATGGAAGGCGCGCTGCAGCTCGGGTTTGGTGGCGACGCGCACGCGATCGCCCAGGCCGGGATAAATCGTGACGCCACGATTGAAGGCCTCCGGACGCGTATCCAACTGCTTCCAGATCTCGCCGACCAGGCCAAGCTCCGCAATCCAGATCTCGGACTCCTTGTCGCCCTGTGAGGGGACGGGTACGGATAGGCCGGTCACGATGGCCAACACGATGGTGGTGTCGGTATCGATCGCCAACAGCGTGCCCATCTCTGGGCGCGGCAGGGCCTGCCGCGATCGCCCATCAATCACCGCATCGAGCAACACGATGGCCTTGGAACCGGTAACAGCGACGATTCGGCCAATCGAGCTGTCTGGGATCGTCAGTCCGTCATCACCGGAAAGGATTGCCGACTGCATGTGCTTCAGGTCCCTTGCTACCGAGATTTTCGCATCAAAACGTAGAGCCTTGCCCAAATACGGCGTCGCGACCCTCGTGAATGTTGACGAGATGGCGCGGCGGCAATGACACGATGACTGTGGTGCCCTCGTCCTTGACGCTGCGGATCTCGATCTGACCACCGTGCAGTTCGATCAGTGCCTTGGCGATCGGCAGGCCGAGGCCGGCACCCTCGCGCCAGCGTGCGCGGCCGCCATCGACCTGTCCGAACGGCGTCAGGGCGATTTTCAACTCTTCTTCGGTCATGCCGACGCCGGCATCATGAATCTGCACGTAAACGCCGCCTTCCTCGGTCCGCGTCGCCCGCACGGCGACGGCTCCACCGGCGCGCGAGAACTTGATGGCATTGCCAAACAGATTGGTGAAAATCTGCCGCAATTTTACCGGGTCGCCGCGGATCGGGCCAAGCGCCGGCGCAATTTCCTTGTCCAAAGTGACATGGGCCTCGTTGGCCTGCTGCTGCAGCGATGCCAGGCAGGACAGCAGGACTTCGCTGAGCGCCACCTCCCGGCTGTCCAGCGTGTAGCGGCCGCTCTGAATCTTGGAAATGTCGAGGACGTCGTTGATGACCGACAGCAGGTGGCTTGCGGCGTCGTTCACGAGATTGGCGTACTCGACAATCTCATTATCTGGCAGGTGGCGCCGATCCTGCTCCATCAGGAGCTTGGAAAACCCGATGACGGTATTCAACGGCGTCCTGAGTTCATGACTCATGTTCGAGATGAACTCGGACTTGACCTTGCTGGCAAGCTCGGCCTCGATGCGGGCGGCATGCTCGGCCTTGCGTGTGCGGTTGCGCAGCACAGCATCGGCAAGCAACGTCGAGTACTCGCCCATGAGCGAGTTGCTGTTGCCCTTTGCAGCTTTGGCATGGAACATTGCGACACGCATCTTCCCGCTACAGATAGATCAAATGTAGGTATCATTTAATAAGGTCCGGTTAAGAGGGGGAGGGCGGCGCCGCAACCCTTGGCCAGAACCTTGGAAAAGAAGGCTCTGGTGCTGCAACTCGGGCTTCCGGCCACAGCGCTGGGGACCGCTCGCCATGCGATCTGGTACCCCTTCCCGACCTCAGCCTTGTCGGCCCAGCATTGTCGGCCCAGCCTTGCCGGGTTGTGTCTCGACCCAGCCTGCCTGTACGATTGGGATCGCACCGGCGGGTGGGCAAGACCAACCCGTCCGGCAGGAGGAGCCGATGGTCGAACGTTTCATCTACAATGGCTTGCCATCTCGCGTCATTTTTGGCTCTGGAACGCTGGCCGAGCTGCCGGCCGAGGTCGACCGGCTCGGCGCCAGGCGAGCGCTCATCCTGACAACGCCGACGCGCACGGGGTGGGGGAACGCGATTGCGACCAGACTTGGCAACCGCGCGGCGGGCGTATTCTCAGGCGCCGTCATGCACACGCCGTTCGATGTGACCGACAAGGCCATGCAGGTCGTCAAGGACACCCGAGCCGATTGCGTCATTGCCATGGGCGGCGGTTCGACCATTGGATTGGCCAAGGCCATCGCCTTGAGGACTAGCCTGCCGCAAGTCGCCGTTCCAACGACCTACGCCGGATCGGAAATGACGCCGATCCTGGGTGAAACGCGGGACGGCGTGAAATCCACCCAGCGCAGTCTCGAGGTTCTGCCCGAGACCGTGATCTATGACGTTGACTTGACGCTGACCATGCCGCCGCAGTTGTCGGGCATCAGCGGCATCAATGCCATCGCCCACGCGGTCGAGGCCCTATACGCCCAGGACCGCAACCCAATCATCGGTATCATGGCCGAGGAGTCGATTTCCGCCTTGGGCCGGGCACTGCCGCGCATCGTCGAGAACCCGAAGGATGCGACGGCGCGTGGCGATGCGCTTTATGGTGCCTGGCTCGCGGGCACCTGCCTGGGCGTTGTCGGCATGGCGCTGCACCACAAGCTCTGCCATACCCTCGGCGGCACGTTCAACCTGCCGCATGCGGAGACCCATACGATCATGCTGCCGCATGCCACGGCCTATAATGCGCCTGCCACGCCCGACGCCATGGCCCGCATTGCGCGTGCCCTTGGCGCCAAGGATGCCGCGCCCGGTCTCTATGGGTTGGCGCAAAAGGTCGGTGCCAAGCTCGCCCTGCGTGACCTCGGCATGCCGGAAGGCGGCATTGACAAGGCGGCCACCTTGCGACCCAAAACCCCTATTGGAATCCGCGCCCAATCGAGCGTGGCGCCATTCGTGACCTCATCGCCCGCGCCTGGGCAGGAGAGCCACCGCAGTCGACATGACATCACAGGACCCAACACAACGAGGAGCCAGCAATGGCCAAAACGCTGATCAAGAACGCCATGATTGTCACGATGGACCGCCAGCTCGGTGATTTACTGCCGGGCGACATCCTGATCGACGGCGGCAAGATTGCAGCCATTGGCCGCAATCTGGATGCAGGCGGCGCCGAGATCATCGACGGCAGCAACCGCATCATCGCGCCGGGCTTCATCAACGCCCACATGCACACCTGGCAAGCGGCGCTGAAGGCGGTGGCCGCCAACTGGACCCTGCTCGAGTACTTCAAATGGATCCACGCCGGCCTCGCCACCCAGTTCCGGCCTGACGATATCGGCATCGCCAACCTGTTCGGCGCGCTGACCCAGATCAATGCCGGCACCACCACGCTGGTCGACTGGTGCCACAACAACCCGTCGCCCGAGCACACTGACGCCGCCATCGCCGGCCTGTTCGACTCTGGCATCCGCGCGGTCTTCCTGCACGGCTCGCCCAAGCCCGACCCCAAACCCGGCCAACCGCATTTCTCAGAGGTCAACCACCCCCGCCACGAGATCGAGCGGCTGATGAAGGGCCGCCTAGCCAGCCGCGATCAACTCGTGACGCTCGGGCTCGCCATCCTCGGGCCGCACTATTCCACGCTCGACGTCTCGCGCCACGACTTCAAGCTGGCGCAGGAGCTCGGCCTGGTCGCCTCGATGCACCAGGCCGGCCCGATGCCGAAGACGCCCGGCGGCTGGGACATCCTGGAGAAGGACGGCCTGATCGGCCCCTATCTCAACATCGTACACGCCACCGACTTCGATGATCGGCGCTTGAAGCGGTTCATCGACAAGGGCGTGTCGTTCTCGGTGACGCCGGAGAGCGAGTGCTGCCATGGCCACGGCTGGCCGATCACCGGCCGCCTGCTCGCCCAGGGCGGCAACCCGACGCTCGGCAACGACATCGAGACGCTGACCTCTGCTGACATGACGTCATCGATCCGCGTCGCGCTCGGCATCCAGCGCGCGCTCGACAACTCGGCCTCGCGCGAGCGCACGCAGTCCATCCCGGCGACCAGCACGGTGACGACGCGGCAGGCCTTGTCCTGGATCACCACGGAGCCGGCCAAGGCACTCGGCCTCGACAGCAAGATCGGCTCACTGACGCCCGGCAAGCAGGCCGACCTCGTCATGGTGCGCGCCGACGACCTCAACATCTGGCCGGCGCACGAGCCGGTGTCCTCGCTGGTCATGCAGACGAGCTTCGGCAACATCGACTCCGTGATGATCGCAGGACAGTGGAAGAAGCGCGGCGGCAAGCTGACGTACGGCGACATCGACCGCGCCAAGTCGCGGCTCAAGGCGTCCGGCGATCGCATCCTCGAGGCCATTGGCTACAAGAGGGGAACAGCATGACGGTCAAAGACTTTGGCAGGATTACCTGGATCGGCACCGGCAAGCTTGGCTTGCCGATGGCCGCCCGCATTGCCGCGGCGGGCTATGATATTGTCGCCTATGACGTCAGCGCGGAGCGCCTCACCGAGGCCAGGAAGCGCAAGCTGGCGACGGCGAATTTTGTCGCCGACGCGGTGAAGGGGGCGAAAGCGGTGTTCACGTCGCTGCCCGACGACACCGTCATGCTGGCGGCCGTTGCTGAACCCGGTGGCATCCTCGCCGTCATGCCGGCCGATGCCATCCTGGTCGAAACATCCACTGTCTCGCCGGAGGCCTCCGCCAAGGTCGCCGAGGCCGCGGCCGCCAGGAAAATCGCCTACGTGCGCTCGCCCGTCTCCGGCAATCCGGTATCGGTCGAGGCCGGCATCGCCAGCGTGCTGTGCTCGGGGCCAGAAGTTGCCTTCAAGGCCGTGCAGCCCACGCTCGCCGCCTTCTCGAAATCGCAGAAGTGGCTCGGGACCGCGGAGCAGGCACGCTATGCCAAGCTCGCCATCAACCAGATGGTGGCGGTGACCTCCGGCGTGATCGCCGAAGCCGTTGTCATGGCAGAGAAGGGCGGCATCTCGAGGAAAGACATTCTCGAGGTGCTGTGCAACTCCGTGATGGGCTCGCCGTTCATGCAGTACAAGGCGCCGCCGCTGGAGAAGGGCGACTACACGCCGACCTTCACCTGCAAGCAGATGATCAAGGACATCGACCTGATCCTCGGCGCCTGCCAGTCGACCGGCGTGCCGGCGCCGCTCACCGCGCTGATGCGCCAGACCTATTCGGCACTCATCAGCCGCGGCCATGCGGGAGAGGACTTCATCGCCACCGTCAAGCTGACAGAGGAGTTGGCGGGGGTTGGAAAAAAATCGTAGGCGGCAGGGGTCAGACCCGCAGGGTCTGACCCCACACGTTGAGAAAAGAGGAAACACTCATGACCATGAACGTCGCCGTTGCCGGCTTTGGCTGGTGGGGCAAGCAGATCGTCAAGAGCCTGGCGAAGACGGACCGCATCAAGGTGGCCACCGTCGTCGATCCGATGCCGCCGGCCGATGCGCCGGAATTGGCCAAGGAGTATGGTTTCAAGCTCGAGTCGAAATTCGACACCGTGCTGGCTGACAAGGGCATCGAGGGCTTGATTCTGACCACGCCCAACGCCTTCCACGAGGCGCAGACGATCGCCGGCTTCGCGGCCGGCAAGGCGGTGTTCTGCGAGAAGCCGCTGACCATGACCGGCGCCGGCGCCAGGCGCATGACCGAGGCTGCCACCAAGGCGGGCAAGGTGCTCGGCATCGGCCACGAGCGGCGCTATGAGCCCGCCTTCGAGGAGCTGTTCAAGATCGTCAACGATGGCCGCATCGGCCGGCTGCTGAGCATCGAGGCCAACGTCTCGCACAACCAGTTCCAGGCGCTCGACAAGAGCAATTGGCGCAAGGACCCGAAGATGTCGCCGGCCGGCATGTACACGGCCACCGGCATCCATATGACCGACATCTTCTGCGCCATGGCCGGCACGCCCGTGGAAGTGCGCGCGGAGACGGATACGCTGGTCTACGACAAGCCGATGGAGGATTACGTTCGGGCAAAAATCCTGTTCAAGTCGGGCGTCCGCGCCATGTTCTCGGCGCTCAGCTGCACGCCTTTTTACGGCCGCTTCACAGCCTACGGTGAAACCGGCTGGGTCGAAGTACAAAGCGAGGCCAATGTCGACTGGAACCGGCCGACGCACTTGGTCGTCTCGACCAGGCCCGGCGAACGCACGACGACGACCAGTACCTTCAAGGTCGAGGACACGGTGACAGCGAATCTGATCGCCTGGGCCGACGCCAATCAGGGCAAGGGCAAGTACCGTTTCACGACAGACCACCTCGTTGACAACACCCGCATCTTCGAGGCGATCGTCAGGTCGGCGGGCCAGGGCGGCGCCGTGGTTAAATTGTGAGGCGGGCCTTTCCCCGTCCGATCACTTGACCTCCAGCTTCTTGATTCCCGCCAGTCGCGCCATCTCGCCCTGATGGGGGATCTGGATGGCGATCTCCTTGCGGAATTCCTCCGGTGTCGTGCCCCAGACTTCGACGCCGAGCTCGGTCAACTGTTTGCGGATCTTCTCATCCTTCAGCGCATCGACGATGGCCTTGTGCAAGATGGCGATGACCTCCCTCGGCAGGCCTGCCGGCCCCATGATGCCGTGCCAGACGATCGCCTCGAAGCCGGGGAAACCTGATTCCGCCACGGTCGGCACGTCCGGCAGCGCGCCCGAGCGCTTCAGCGAGGTCACCGCCAGCGGCCGGATCTGGCCGCCTTGGATCAGCGGGATCAGTGGTGAGGGCGGATTGAGACCGACCTGAATGTGATTGCCGACCACCGCCTGGATCACCTGGCCGGTGCCGCGATGCGGCACATGGATCATCTCGAACTTGGCGTCGCGCTTCAACTGCTCGCCGCCGAAGTGGCTCGACGTGCCGACGCCGCCGGTGCCGTAGCTGAGCTTGCCCGGATTGGCCTTGGCGTAAGCCACGAACTCGGCCAAATTCTGCACCGGAACCGAGGGATGCACGAACAGCACGTTCGGCTGCTGGCCGACGATGCTGATCGGCTCGAAGTCCTTCTCGGGGTTGTAGCCGATGTTGTCGTAGATGAATTGGTTGCCGGCCAACATGTTGGTCGTGCCGAGGATCAACGTATAGCCGTCGGCCGGCTGGCGCGAGACATGCGCCGCGGCGATGCCGCCGCCGGCGCCGGCCTTGTTCTCGATGACGAACGGCTGCTTCAGCGCCTCCTCCAATTTCCTGCACAGAATGCGCGAGAGCACATCGCTCGGGCCGCCGGGTGCAAAGCCGATGACAAACGTGATCGGTTTCGTCGGGTAGGTCTGTGCGAGTGCCGCGGCTCCCGAACTGCAAAGCGCACCGATGCCGATGATCAGAGCCGCGGTGCGTCCCAAATGCTGCATCGTTTCTCTCCCTGGTGACATGCCCGATCTGACGCCTTGCTTGGGCCGACCGGAGCAATGCTTGCGGCAACGATGTCACACGCCAGCAAACACCACAAGAGCGTACCGGCTGCCTGTTGGCCCGCCATCGCCCTGCCCTCTCACCCCTGCAAATACCCCTTCTCCAGCATCACGTGCGAGCCGTTGTGGCCGTTGACCATCTGCGTGATGCGCAGATCGGCGGCAAGCGAGCAGAGGATGTAGGCGTCCTCGCGGTCGATGCCGCGACGGTCCGCAATCAGAGTGATCATGTCGCGCAGGGCGTTCTTGGCGGCCACGTCCAGATCCGGATCGAACGCCATCGTGATCATGTGCGTCGGCGTCTCGGCGCGCGGCATCAGGAGCGTCATGTCGGTGCGCAGCGTCACCTTGAATGTGCCGCGCAGCGCCGTCTCGATGGCGGTCAGGCACACCTCGCCGTCGCCCTGCACGCCATGACCGTCGCCGATCGACAGCAGCGCGCCTTCAGTCAGTACGGGGAGATACAGCGTCGTCCCCGGCACCAGTTCCTTGTTGTCGAGGTTGCCGCCGTGGCGGCGAGGGATCATCGAGGTGATGCGGCCCCAAGACGCCGGTGGGGCTACTCCAATGTTGCCGAAAAACGGTTTCAGCATGATCTCGCCGCCCCACGGCAGCTTGGCTTTCCTGCCCTTGAGATCGATCGGAATGTGGTGCATGCGCGGTTCGGGGAAATCGCCGGCCAGCGCGCCACCCAGCGGATGGATCAGCGCATAGCCCCACTCCTGGCGCGGCTCGACCGACAGGATATCGATCTGCAGCACGTGGCCGGGCTTGGCGCCTGTCACCGCCACCGGTCCAGTCATGATGTGCGGGCCGATGCCAGAGCGCGCCACCTTGGCGTGGATGCCGGCATGCTCGGGCAGAATGGCGAGGTTCTTACTGGCCGCGGGAAGATGCTCGGGCCCGCCGCTGATCGACTCCAGCGTGATCTCATCGCCGCTGGCGATGGTCAGGATGGGTTTTTGCGTGGCGTCGAAATAGCCCCAGTGCACCGTCTCCGGGGACGCTTTGAGGTCGTGTCGTGCCATGCCGTCATCCTCATTGTTGTTGGGGGCAGGCCCCGCTTGCGACCTACTCCGCCGCCATGCGCCGCAGCGTATATTGCGCCAGCATCGCACGCAGCGCAGCAGCCTTGAGCGGTTTGCGCAGCAGCCCGGCGCCCTGCCGCCGAATATCGCGCTGCACCTCGGGCGACTGATCGGCGGTGATGACGATGGCTGGGATGTGCCGGCCAGCACTGACCCTCGCCGCGGCGATGACGTCGAGGCCGACGCCCTGATCCAGGTGATAGTCAGCCAGGATTGCATCCGGCGGCTTGGCTTGCGCCGACAAAATGGCCAGCGCCTCGGCGAGACCGCCTGCCGGCAATACGATGCAGCCCCAGCCGCGCAGCAGCGTCACCATGCCGTCGAGCACAGCCGGCTCATTGTCGACGCACAACACTGTGATACCGGCGAGATTACCGGACACGGCGGGCGCGGCATGTGCCGAGGGTTCCCGACGCTCCTGCGCCGCGGCGCGCGGCAAAGCCACTGAGAATGTCGAGCCGCGCCCAGGCGCGGAGACGATGTGCACGGGGGCGCCCAGCAAACGGCCGATGCGCTCGACGATGGAAAGGCCAAGCCCCAGCCCGCGGACCAGGTTCGCCGTCTCGTCGAGCCGCTGGAACTCCTTGAAAATAATGCTGTGCTTGTCCGCGGGAATGCCCGGTCCGGTATCTGCGACCATGATCAGGATTTCGCCGCCGCGCCGGCGCACACCCACCAGCACCCTGCCGGTGCGGGAGTATTTCACGGCATTCGATACCAGGTTCTGCAGCAGACGGCGCAACAGGCGCCGGTCCGACCGTACCCAGATCTTGGTCTCGACCACCCTCAACTCGAGATTGCGCTCGCCTGCCATGGGCTCGAATTCGACCTTCAGTTGCTCGAGGATATCGCCGAGGGAGAACTCGCTGATGTCCGGCTCGAGCCGGCCGGCATCCAGCCGCGAGATATCGATGAGGGTCGAGAAGATCTCTTCGACGGCCTCCAGCGAAGCATCGATGTTGCGCGCCAGCGTCGCCTCGCCCTTATCGAGCTGGCTCTCGGCCAGGCTCGCCGTATAAAGCCGCGCCGCGTTGAGCGGCTGCAGGATGTCGTGGCTTGCCGCGGCGATGAAACGTGTCTTGTCGAGGTTGGCGGCATCCGCCTTGGACTTGGCGACGGCGAGGGCCTGGTTCACCTGCAGCAGCTCAGTGGTCCGTTCAATGACGCGCCGCTCCAGCGTCTCGTTGGCCCGCGCCAGCGCCGTTGCCGCCGAAACGCGATCGGTGATGTCGGAATAGGTCGTGACGAAGCCGCCCTGCGGCATGGCTGCCGTGCGAATTTCCAGTATGCGGCCGCCATGATTGATCCGCTCCTGGAATGTCTCCTTGGTGACCGAGAGCCGCATCAGCCGTTCCGCAATCAACGGCTCGACCGGACCATCGCCGAAGTCGCCGCGCTCCGCGCAGACGCGCAGGATACGTTCGAGTGGCACGCCGACGCGGCCGACATCGGCGGGCAGGTCGAGCAGCTCGCGGAACTGCCGGTTCCAGCAGACCAGCCGCAATTCCTTGTCGAACACGCTGAGCCCGTGTCGGACCTGATCAAGTGCCGACTGCAGCAAGTCGCGATTGTATTGCAACGCCTCGGAGGCATCGTCGAGCAGCTTCAGCGCCGACAGACTGCCGACGTTGTTGCGCCTGAGCAGCAGCGACAGAACGAGCCGCGCCGAGGCGGCACCGATGGCGCTGGTGAGCAGGTGCTCGGTGAAGCGCACGGTTTGGATATCGGCCTCGGCATGCGCCGGCAACTGACTGTTGCGGCTCGCCGCGTGCTCGGCGAACGAGCGCTCGGCGCGCTCATGGCCAAGATATCGCGCCACCGTGGTCTGCAGATCGTGCACCGTGATCGATGACCGCCAGATGCGGAACGCGGGCGCCGGCATCGGCCCTGGCGGCAGGTCATCGTGCACGAACAGGTGTGCCTGAAGCCGCTCGATCGGCTCGGGCGCGCGCAGTAGCGAGACGATGACGAAGGCGGCGATATTGCCGGCCATGGAGAACAGCACGCCATGGGTCAGCGGCTCGAACTGCAGGAAGAACAAGGCTTGCGGCTTGAGAATGCCCAACGAAAGCGGACCCTCCGAGATCAGCGACGTCGACACCCAGCCAGCCTTGGCAACCCAGGGCAGCAGCAAGGTGTAGGCCCACAGCGCGAAACCCGTCAGCATGCCCGCTATCGCGCCGCGGGCCGTGCCGCGCCGCCAGACCAGACCGAGGAAGAACGCCGGCGCCAATTGCGCGATGGCGGCGAAGGCAACGAGGCCGATCGCCACCAGCTCCTGATTCTGGCCGATTGCACGGTAGACCGTATAGCCCAGCAGCAGAATGATGACGATGGCGACGCGGCGGATGACGAGCAACTTCACCGCCATATCTTCCTGCCGCTCGGTATCGGCCAAGCCGTTATTGAGCAGCAATGGAATGACAATGCCGTTGCACACCATGATGGCCAGCGCGATCGACTCCACGATCACCATGGCAGTGGCCGCCGACAGGCCGCCGATGAAGGCGATCAGCGACAGGGTCGGTGAACCGGCGGCCAGCGGCAGCGAGAGCACATAAAAATCCGGGTCGGCCAGTCCCGAAGGCAGCACCATGATGCCGGCGGCGGCAATCGGCACCACGAACAGGTTGATCAGCACAAGGTAGGCCGGGAACAGCCAGGCCGCGCGGCGCACCTCCTTCTCGGAGTGGTTTTCGACCACCGTGACATGGAACTGGCGTGGCAGCAGAATGATGCAGACGAACGACAGAAACGTCATCGTCAGCCATGTGCCGCCATTGAAACCCTGGCCGAATGTCGCCTGCACGTGCGGGTTGATGCGGGCGTTGGCGAGAAATTCTCCGACTCCGCCAAACATGGAGAAAACCACGAAAAAGCCGACGGCCAGGAAGGCCGCCAGCTTGATCAGCGACTCCGCGGCAATGGCCAGCATCAGTCCGTCCTGATGCTCGGTGGCATCGATGTGCCGCGTGCCGAACAGAATGGCGAAGGCAGCCAGCACCAGCGTGATGACGAAGGCCGTGTCGGTGAGGCCGATGTTGGGCAGCGCCATCGGCACCAGCGGACTGCCGCCCAGCAGCGTCTCGACCGCGACGGCAATGGCTTTGAGCTGCAGCGCGATGTAGGGCAGCGTGCCGACAACGGCGACAGTCGTGACGACCGCGGCCACCGCCTGGCTCTTGCCATAGCGGGCCGCCAGGAAATCGGCGATCGAGGTCAGATTCTGCGTCTTGGCCAGCCGCACGATGCGCAGCACCAGCGGCCAGCCCAATGCGAACATGAGAATCGGGCCGATGTAGACCGGGATGAAATCGTACCCCGTCGAGGCGGCGCGCCCGACGCTGCCAAAGAACGTCCAGGACGTGCAATAGACGGCCAGCGACAGAGCATAGATCAGCGGCCTGCCAAGGCCGTCTCGGCCGGGGCTGAGCACCCGGTCGCCAGTCCAGGCCAGCGCGAACAGGGCACTGACGTACCCGAGCGCCACTGCAACGATCAACCAACCCTCAAACATCGCCGACTCGCGATCAGGGAGCGTGTCCCTTGACAGATCCCAACGAAACGCCAGTGCGACTATAAAGCATTGCGGAGCAGATTTGCGCCGTAATGTCTAAAGATGCCGTTACAAGCCGATCCGGCGCATCGGCGATTGAACTCCATTCTCGACTCTGTACACTGACATTAAGCCTTGGAGGTCAACGACGCGACCGCCATGGCCTGCTATGCCCGGCTTCGGGTGGGGTGCATGCGGCAAGGACGAAGGCTGTTGCGTCAAACGTCACCTGCCGTACCCTGAAAGTGGCGATACGCCAGACTGAAACAGTTCACGGGAGAACAAGCTATGAGCCTTGCACAGGAATTCAAGGAATTCGCGATGAGAGGCAATGTCGTTGATCTCGCCGTCGGCGTGATCATGGGCGCCGCCTTCGGACCGATCGTGTCGACGCTGGTCGACAACATCATCATGCCGCCGATTGGCTACCTGATGGCCGGCATCGACTTCTCCACCCTCGCCGCCGTCCTGCCGACGCCGACCGGCAAGGGCGTGGAAATCAAGTACGGCCTGTTCCTGAATGCCGTCATCAAGTTCCTCATCACCGCCTTCGCCATCTTCATGCTGGTCAAGGGCATCAACACGATGAAGGCGCGATTCGAGCAGGAAGCCGCCGCTGGCCCACCTCCCGCGCCACCTGCGACCGAAGTGCTACTGAAAGAGATTCGCGACGCGCTGCTGGCCAGGAAATAGCCGGTTTGTGGCGGCGGGAGCGTCCTGGACGCGGCTCCCGCCAGGCCCGCCGTAGGATTACCCGGCACGCGCGCTCCGGCTTGACGGGCGCCGGCAGGGCTGCCTGCCCAGTGCCGCACGGCTGCACGCTAAGCGGAGTTCGCAAAAGTGCGCCTCGCGGTTTTGCGATAAAACTCCTCTAAAACAAAGTCCTAAGTAGATGATTCGTTGGTCTTCCAACGAAAGTCTGCTTAGTGCATTCGGGTCATAGCCGGATGCGTCCAATTGCAGGCATACTGGCGGCCTCGTTCACCTCGAACTGGAGTTGTCGCCATGATCCGCTTCATTGCCCCCATCGCGCTTGCCGCAGCACTGGCGTGCGCCCCGATTGCCGGCAGCGCCCAAGATGCCAAGGCTCCGGCCAAGGCCGCCGCCAAATCGTCATCGCCCAAAGCAGGGCCTGGCGAGAAGGTCTGCCGCTACAAATTTCCCGGCGGCGAGCAACGCGCGTGGGTGTGCAAGAAGGAAGAGCCGTGTTGCGCCTGGGATGCGATCAGCTACGTCAAGTGCGGCTCGACGATCACCGGCTGCCTGTGAGGCCACGCGCTGCTTGACGGCATCGCCTGCTTGGTTTCGCCGGAAGACCCTGCGAGCCGCGTCGGGGAGGGAGGTGTGTGGCGGTGCGGCCGCGCAAAGTCTTCCGGCGAAGTGGTGCGTCCACCGCGGCCTTAACCGGCGGCAGGACGTCGATAAAAGGCGAGCGGCAGAGAAGCGGGGAACCTCTGCCGCCCGTCCCGGAAAGTCGCACGAGGCGGCTTTCCAGAATCAATTCCGAAACAGCAACCCGTGATCAGGTTGCGCCACGCTCGCGCGGCATCCAACGGCGTTCGTTCGAATGCGAACGCAAACCTTTTCAATTGGCCCCCCACAGGCCCTAACCCTGGCTGCCGGCGAATCGGGCGTACCTTCCGTCCTGATCCTCTGCCAGCTTGGCGCCGGTGAGCCGCTGCGGCTGCTTCAAGCACCGCGATGCGGCTCGGCGACGGATGAGTGTTTCGCTTTTAACCGTGTTGGTTTAATGATCGAAATACGCCAACACCATGAACTTGCTTCAAATAAATGAAACAATCCGCAACACATCCGGTCAATTCATGCGCTGCATTGTGCTCATTTGTGAAAAAATAAACCGGGGCTTTGGTTATTTTAATTGCGAGTTTAATTCCGGGATTTGGCTGCAATTTAAGTACCAGTTCAGTCCAGCGCCAACACTGGTGACGACCGCGCCCATCGACAGTCGGCCGGCAGACGAATTGAAAATGTCGTCGCCAAAATTGTTGCACAAAGATTCGATGCGTATGCTGAGAAAACTCCGAAAAAGAAGCGAACCGATGACGCGGCATCGGCGCGGGCCCCGACCGCTCACAAGTGCCGCACCTGCAATGCACCGTCCCAGTGCGTGTTCAGATAGTCGCAGACGACGCGGCGATGGCAATGATGCGGCTCGGCCTCCGAGCACAGCAGGCAGGCGCCGTCGAGTTGGGCGCGATCGAGCCTGGTCTCGATCCGCCGCTCCTGCATCAGCTGGCGGAATTGAGCTTCATAGCGGTCCCAGGCCGTCTCGCCTTTGCGATAGCCCTTGAGGATCTCGTCGGTCGGCGCCAACAGCGGCTCGTGGCGGTAGCCGATCCCGCCGATGCGCTCGAGAAAGAAGGCGAGGTCGTCGGACTTGGCGAAGCCCGCGAGCTGCGACGTGTTGTGCAGGCGCACGTCGACCACCTGCCTGACGCCGGCGGCCTGCAGCCGCTCGAAGAAGCTCTTCGCCGTGGTCTGCGTGAAGCCGATGGTGAAGACGCGGCCCTTGCTCATGGCGCGCCACCAACGTCCACGGCGCCGGCACGTTCCACAGTCTCGCTGAACGCCACCTTGGCGCCCCATTCGCGATAGGCCAGCTCCAGCCGCTCCTCGCGGGTCGCAAACAGGTCCGAGGCGGCGCGTCCGGTCATTTCCAGCAGGCTCGCCTCGATCGCTTCGTGCGTCGCTTGAGCGCCGTCGCCGAGAATGTGCCGCACGGCGATGCCGCGCTGCCACAGGCGCCGGCCGACCAGCAGGCAGCGATGGCAATCCAGCGGGTCCTTCTCCGAGCACAGCATGCAGATGCGATGCCGCCCCGCACCCTCGATCAGCCGCCCGATGCCGTGCGCAAATACTGGCGCGGCGGCCATGCGCTCGTAGTCGGCGACACCATTCCTGTACATGCCGCGGCCCTCCGGCCTGCCGCCCAGCTCCTTGCCGAGAAAGACATAAGCGATGCCGGCTTCGCGCAGCGATTTCTCCAGCGTGTCCCTACCGAACTGCGGCAAATACCGGGAATGAGGCGAGGACCTGACGTCCGCGATCGCTGTGATCCCGGCACCGCGCAGCAGGGCGAGAAACACGTCAAACGTGTGCGCCGAGTGGCCGATGGAAAATACGGTGGTCGGTTGCTGTGTGGTCATGCCCATGCCAAGCTCCGCCTCTCACCACAGAATGCCGTTGAGCATGACAAAGCACTTGCCAGGGTGCTCCGAACAGCCGCGCGACAGGCCGAGCCGTACGTGCATCGCGCCGCGCACGGGCAGTATCTCCCGCACGGCGGCGATGCCGCCGTCGCGGTAGGCGGTGCGCAGCGCCCGGCTGACCACCGGCAGATCGTAGCGTGCATCGCCGTCGTCCAGAATGGCTCTGAGCCGCTTGTCGCCGTTCCTGTGCGTCACCTCGAACACGTCGACGGCGGACCAGGGCAGCCTGAGCGCGGCCAGCGAGCGCGTCGGCGAGCCCTCCGGCACATGGGCGCACCGCCGCGTGCCCTGTTTCACGAATGCGTGCAGCACAAGTCCATCGAATGCGCGCATCACGTTGTCCGCCACTTCCGGCGCGCCTTCACCCTGCCACGCCGGCCGCGGACCAGGCAGAGTGGCGATGTCGTCCGGCAGCACCGACGTGTCCTCCCGCGCATGCGGCAGGCTGGCGTGAGCGGACCGCGCCGCAGGCGTGAACCGCAATCGCCGGCCTTGCGCGATGCCGCGATCACGTACCAGCCCGGCCGACCATCGGCCCTCCGCCAGCACCGGACGCACCATGCGCCGATGACTGACATCCCAGCCGGCCAGGCAATAGGCTTCGCCATGCATTTCCGTAACGTCGGTCAGCAGGATCTCGATACTCATGAGACACCCATCGAACGCAATGCTCGTGACGGGTCGTGCTTGTGGCTTGAGGATGCCGCAAGCCCTGGAACAAATCAAGAACTATTTTGCGCGAGCGACCGCGGCGGCGGCCTTGTGCGACCCGGAGACTGGGCCGTGCGGCGAGCTTGGCAACCCAAGCGGCCGGCAGCCTCGGCAGCGCTAGCTTCCCTTGCCCTCGAAGAAACTGGCCACTTTGGCAAAGAACCCCGCACTTTCGGGGCTGGTATCCTTGTGGCTGTCCTTCTCGAACTGCTCGAGCAGCTCGCGCTGGCGCTTGGTCAGGTTCTTGGGTGTCTCGACATCGACCTGGATGTACATGTCGCCGGCCGTTTTCGAACGCAGCACCGGCATCCCCTTGCCCTTGAGGCGGAACTGCTTGCCCGTCTCGGTGCCCTCGGCGATCTTGACGCGCGTCATGCCGCCTTCGACGATCGGCACATCGACATGACCGCCGAGCGCCGCAGTCGTCATCGAGATCGGCACACGGCAGAAAATATCAGCGCCGTCGCGCTGGAAAAACTCGTGCGGCTTGATCGACAGGAAGATGTAGAGATCGCCGGTCGGCCCGCCGCGCAGGCCGGCTTCGCCTTCGTTGGCGAGCCTGATGCGGGTGCCGTCCTCGACGCCGGCCGGTATGTTCACCGAAAGCGTCCGCTCCTTGGTGACGCGGCCGGAGCCGGCGCAGGGTGTGCAGGGGTCCTCGATGACCTGGCCGCGGCCCTGACACGTGGGGCAGGTACGCTCGATGGTGAAGAAGCCCTGTGATGCGCGCACCTTGCCCTGACCCGAGCACATCGAGCAGGTTGCTGGCCGCGTGCCTGGCTTGGCGCCGCTGCCCGAGCAGGTCTCGCAGGCGACGCTGGTCGGCACGCGGATCTGTGCTGTCTTGCCGCTGAATGCCTCCTTGAGCGTGATCTCCATGTTGTAGCGCAGATCGGCGCCACGCTCGCGGCCCCCCCCACGGGTGCGCCGGCCGCCCATGAACTCGCCGAACAGGTCATCGAAAATGTCCGACATGGAGCTGGCGAAGTCGGGACCAAAGCCGCCGGCACCGCCCCTGACACCCGCGCCGCCCGCGAACGCGGCATGCCCGAATTGATCATAGGCCGCCCGCTTCTGTGGGTCCTTCAGAACCTCATAAGCTTCGCCAAGCTCCTGGAAGCGCTGCTGGGCTTTGGCGTCGCCCGGATTGCGGTCGGGGTGCACGTCCTTGGCCAGCTTGCGGAAAGCCGACTTCAGATCCTGCTCGTTGGAGCCGCGGGCAACCCCCAGCACTTCGTAATAGTCGCGCTTTGCCATGTCCCGGCTGTCCGATTCTTCGTCCCCAGGGGGCACCATCAACGCTGACACTGAACATGTCGCGTGCCCCGCACAGTCGTTGACCGGCAAGCTTTGCGGCTCATCGGCTCAACCAACGATGCAAGGGCCTGCATGGGCGCACCCGACCGCAGTGTGTGATCAGGCAGATTTCTTCTTGTCGTCCTTGACTTCCTCGAAGTCGGCGTCAACCACCTTGTCATCGCCCGGTGCCTTGGCGCCCCCGGCGCCACCGGCTGCCCCGTCATCTGGTCCGTCCGCGCCCTTCTGGGCGTAAATGGCTTCGCCGATCTTCATGCGCGCCTGCACCAGCGTGTTGAGCTTGCCCGTGATGGCCTCTTTATCGTCACCGGAGAGCACCTCTTTCAGCGCGGCAACGGCGCCTTCGATCGTCGTCTTGTCGGCCGGCGGGATCTTCTCGCCGTGTTCCTTCAGGTCCTTCTCGGCCTCGTGGATCATGGCCTCACCCTGATTGCGAGCCTCCACCAACTCGCGCTTCACCTTGTCCTCGGCGGCGTGGGCCTCGGCTTCCTTGACCATCTTCTGGATGTCGGCATCGGAAAGCCCGCCCGATGCCTGGATGCGGATCGACTGCTCCTTCGAGGTCGCTTTGTCCTTGGCTGAAACGTGGACGATGCCATTGGCGTCGATGTCGAACGTCACTTCGACCTGCGGCACGCCACGCGGGGCCGGCGGGATGCCGACCAGGTCGAACTGGCCGAGCAGCTTGTTGTCGGCCGCCATCTCGCGCTCGCCCTGGCTGACGCGGATCGTCACCGCGCTCTGGCCATCCTCGGCGGTGGAGAACACCTGGCCTTTCTTGGTCGGGATCGTCGTGTTGCGATCAATCAGACGGGTGAATACGCCACCCAATGTCTCGATGCCGAGCGACAGCGGCGTCACGTCGAGCAGCAGGACGTCCTTGACCTCACCCTTGAGTACGCCACCTTGAATGGCGGCGCCGATCGCCACCACCTCGTCGGGGTTGACGCCTTTATGCGGCTCCTTGCCGAACAGCTCCTTGACCAGCTGCTGCACCTTGGGCATGCGCGTCATGCCGCCGACCAGCACGACTTCGTCGATATCGGCTGCCTTGAGGCCCGCATCCTTGATGGCCTGCAGGCAAGGCGCCTTGGTTTTCTCGATCAGATCCTCGACCAGGCTCTCGAGCTTGGCGCGAGAGAGCTTGTTCATCAGGTGCTTGGGCCCGTTCTTGTCGGCGGTAATGAAGGGCAGGTTGACCTCGGTCTGAGCCGAAGACGACAGCTCGATCTTGGCCTTCTCGGCAGCTTCCTTGAGCCGCTGTAGCGCCAGTTTGTCGGATTTGAGATCGATCCCGGTCTCTTTCTTGAACTCGTCGGCGAGGTAATGCACCAGCTTCATGTCGAAATCTTCGCCGCCGAGGAACGTGTCGCCATTGGTCGACTTGACCTCGAACACGCCGTCGCCGATTTCGAGAACCGAGATGTCGAACGTGCCGCCGCCAAGGTCATAAACGGCGATGACCTGGGACTGTTTCTTCTTGTCGAGGCCATAGGCCAGCGCCGCGGCGGTCGGCTCGTTGATGATGCGCAGCACCTCGAGGCCAGCAATACGGCCGGCATCCTTGGTCGCCTGGCGCTGGGCGTCATTGAAATAGGCCGGCACCGTGATCACGGCTTGGGTCACGGTCTGGCCAAGATGGGCTTCGGCCGTCTCCTTCATCTTCTGCAAGATGAAGGCAGAGATTTGCTGCGGGGAATACTGCTTGCCACCTGCCTCGACCCAGGCATCGCCGTTCGCCCCCTTGACGATCGAGTACGGCACCATCTTCTTGTCCTTCTCCACCATCGGGTCGTCGTAGCGGCGACCGATCAGCCGCTTGATGGCGAAGAACGTCTTGGTCGGATTGGTCACTGCCTGGCGCTTGGCCGGCAGACCCACCAGCACCTCGTCGTCGGTGGCAGCTACAATCGAGGGCGTCGTATTCATGCCCTCCGCATTGGGGATGACCTTTGGCACCCCACCTTCCATCACAGAAACGCACGAATTGGTCGTGCCGAGATCAATACCAATGACTTTCGACATGTTCGCTTCGATCCTCTTCTTTTGCGGCGGACCGTCAGGACCCGCGGAGCGGCATCCTGCTTCCTTGATGTCTCTAACGAGATACGAGGAGCCCGGTCCCCAGAGTTGGCCGGCTGGTTCCGGCGATATATAGGGGCCGCCCCGCCGTGGTGCAACGGGCCTGCTTCACGCACCTGTGATCAATTCTCCTCACCCCGTGTTTCAGGACCGGGGGGCCGAGCCGGCAACCGCCGTCGATACATGACACCTGCCGTTGGAATTGACCATGGCACGTGCAGCTGCGAGGCTGCCAGATCGAGAGATCATCCTGGCCTCGATATGGACGCAACGGCTGTGCTGCCCGAAGGGTTTCGCCAGTATCCTGGCTACTTCGACAGGGCCTCGCAAGCGGCGCTGCTCGGCGCGATTCGCGATGTGCTGGCTGCCGCACCCCTGTTCGTCCCGCGCATGCCGCGGTCCGGCAAGCCCATGTCCGTGCGCATGTGCAATTGTGGGCCCCTGGGCTGGGTCACCGACCAGAGCGGCGGTTACCGCTACCAGTCGACGCACCCCGAGACGGCGCAACCTTGGCCACCCATGCCGGCGATGCTGCTGGAGCTGTGGCGGGACGTGGCCAGCGGCTTCCCGCCACCCCAGGCTTGCTTGATCAACTATTACGCCGGCGCCGCCCGCATGGGCAGCCACGTTGACGCCGACGAGGCGGACACGACCGCTCCCGTCGTCTCAGTCTCGCTCGGCGACGATGCTGTCTTTCACGTCGGAGGCCCGAAACGGGGCGACCCCAAGGCGCGCCTGACGCTGAGGTCCGGCGACGTCGCGGTGCTGGGGGGCGCCAGCCGGCGCGCCTACCACGGCATCGACCGGATCGTGCCTGGAACCAGCGATTTGCTCGCCGAGGGGGGCCGCATCAACCTGACCCTGCGGCGGGTGACGCTGGGGTAGGATTTCCAATCCAATTTTTTGAAGAGCAGCGCTGGTACCACATCGGCCCGGCTTCGCATATGCCGAACTCCGCGGGGAGAGATTGGACGCTCGCGGAACCAGGGACGGTGGCTTACCTTGCACCCTCGCTGAACGAAACGTGCGGCCGAGGCGGCTGCCTCATTGATCTATAACAATACAATAATTCATTGAGTTGTTAGTATTTGTTAATCTATTTATACAGAATAACCCTCTAGAGATCTGATTCTTTGAGAGGCTCCCATGCTTTACGTGGTCCTGGGTTTTCTTGCCTTCGTGGCTGGCCTGCTGTCGGTGCTGCGGGCGCGCGGCGGGACCACGACGCTACCGGTCCCGGTCGGCACGGGACGAATCGGCGGCAATTTGCCTGCGCTGCTCGGCTGGATGCTGCAAAGCCGGCTCGGTGGCGTCCTGTTGATGCTGGCCGGTCTGATGATGCTGGCCTCGACGTCATTCGTGCAGATCAAGGCCAACAGTGTCGGCCATCTGAAGCGGATCTACGCCATGCAGGAGCTGCCGCCCGGCCGCATCGTCGCGCTGGCCGGCCAGAAGGGGCCGCAAGCCCGCATTCTTGGCCCCGGTTTCCATATGATCCCGCTGGTGCAGGTGCTCTATACCGTCGAGGAGCTGCCCGTCATCCAGGTCCCCGAGGGCTCCTATGGCGAAATCGTCGCCATCGACGGCCGGCCGATGCCCGACGGCATGTATATAGCGCCACAAATCCCCGATGACCGTGTCGCCGGCATGCTCGAGGCCGAGACGTTCCTGACACAGGGGGGGCATCGCGGTCCGCAGGAGACGGTGCTCAAGCCCGGCGACTACCGCCTCAACCGTTATCTGTTCAACGTTCGCATCGGTGAAAACACCAAAGCGACGATCATCCCGGCGGGCCACGTCGGCGTGGTCAAGAGCAACGTCTCCAAGCCGGGCACGCAGTGTGTCGAGCAGGAGGTCAAGGCCACCGACGCAATCGAGGGCGCGCTGTCCGTGCCGCTGGTGCCGATCGGCTGTGTCGGCATCTGGAAGGATCCGCTGTTTCCCGGCGCCTATTATCTCAACCGCAAGGCCTACGAAATCACGCTGGTCGATACCCGCGTCAAGACCTGGGAATATAAGGGCGGCTACACCAAGCGCCTCATCGATCTGTCGGTCGACCAGCAGGGCAACATCCGCCAGACCGAACGCAGCGAAGTGCAGCCGGTGCTGCCGGACGCAGCCGACCGCGCGGTGTTCGTCAAGGTCGAGGGCTGGGATATCCCGCAGGAGCTGCGCGTTCTCGTGCAGGTGTCGCCGCGCAACGCCCCGATCGTGGTCGGCGCCGTCGGTGGTCTCACCGAGATCGAGGACCGCATCCTGACGCCCGCCATCCGCTCGATCGTGCGCAACGTCGCGGGCTCGGAGATCGAGCTGCCCGATCCTGCCAATCCCTCCCGCCGTATCCGCCGCAAGACGCAGGTGCTCGACCTGATCGAGAACCGCGAGTCGCTTGAACAAACCATCGAGACCCTGGTCAAGCGCGAGGGCCGCAAGGCCGGCGTCGATGTGCAGGAAATCCGCCTCGGCGAGCCATCCCTGCCGCCGGAGCTTCTGGTCTCGCGCCTGCGCGAGCAGCTCGCCGACCAGCTGTCGAAGGCCTACGAGCGCGAGACGGCGGCGCAGGCCAAGCGCATCGAGACCGAGCAGGCGCGCGCCACCGCCAACCAGCAACCCAAGCTGGTGGAATCCCAGATCGCGGTGCAGATGGCCATGCAGCGCGAGTCCGAGCGCGCCGCGTTGGGCCGCGCCGAGCGCGTCTTCCTGGAAGAGACCGCGCGCGGCCAGCGGGCGCAGGCCGACGTGCTGGGCCAAGACCGGGTCGCGTTGCTTCAGGGATTGGAAAAATTGCTATCGACACTGGAACGGAAGCCTGAACTCGCCCAGCTCGTCGGTCGCCTCGTGCCGCATACCGTCGTCGGCTCGGGCGGTGGCGATGGCTTCGCAGGCGCCGCCGCGATCCTGTCGGGCGTGATGGGGCAGCAACAGGCACCGGCTTTGCCGTCGCCCACACCACGCGCCGTACCCGCATCGCGGTGAGTACGATGTCGGCGGATCGGTCGGGGTCAGACGCGTCCCGCCGGAGGCGGGTGCAAGAAAGGAGGGTCAGACCCAGTGTGCGCATGTAGGTTGGGTCAAGCAAGCGCGAAGCGCGGTAGTGTCTCAGTTTGAAATCTAGCCAGGTTGCCAGGGGTGTCGCCCGCTGCCGCGAAGCACTATATGCTTGGCGACAAGCAGCGAGGTTTCCATGCAAGAAAATCGATACCCGATTTGGGTTCTTGAGGCCACGAATGGCGCGAGTAAACCATTCGTGGGCGTTGTCCTATCGCCAGATGGCTCGGTCTACTCAAAGTCGTTTGCTCGCAAGGAGGACGCCCAAGCATTCACCGAAGAAACCGTGCGCGACTTGATGATGGCACCCGGAGAGAGGCGAAAAGATGCCTAAAGGCCCCAAGGGCGAGAAGCGCCCCGCCGACGTGATCGGCAACGCCGTCAAGGTGATGAAGATCGCCACCGGCGAGGAGTCCGAGGTGCTGACCGACGACGGCAAGGACGAGGCCGCGCAGTCGCTCGGAAGGCGAGGTGGGGAAGCCCGTGCCAAGGTGCTAAGCCCAAAGCGCAGGGTTGAGATCGCGCGTAGAGCAGCTAAGTCCCGCTGGAAGACCGAAACCGAGAAGGCAGATTAGCCTCCTTCTCCGTTTGCCTTCTGATGAAACCGGAAAGCATCGGGACAGCGAATTGGTATCGACCAAATCGGTTCCTGTAGATCAAGCCCTTGTCTTCGAGACGGCTTAGGTACTGCGCGACGCTGCTGCTGGAGTACTTTTTGTCGAGTACGTCCTTGGAAATGCGGATGATTTCTTGAGCTGTAAATTCCGCCTCGCAGTTTGGAAGCTGTGCTACGACTTTCAGAAAGACTCGCTGTGGATCAGAGACGAGATCCCAACGCTTAGAGAAGAAGTTCTGATCCAACTTCTGAAGCACCTGTGCGACAGGGATGACGAGTGGTTCATTTGATATGAGCTTCGCCATATATACATCAAAAGCCTCTCTACAAATATATTGGATGAAGAACGGGTATCCGCCTGAATGGTTCACGATGGCCTCAACGGACTCTGGCGTGAATTTTACGGGGCATTTTTCCTGCTGAAGGGGTACCGTGATAGCGTCACGAGATTCCTCCTCGCTGAGTCTGTCCAGCATCAGCGTATGGAACATGCGCTCGGAGTAAGTTCTCGCCTTTGTGAGCCGAGAGAACAGAGTCGGAAGGCCAGTTAGAACTAGCATGAATGGATATCCCCCCGGATGCTTCTGCACCGACTGGAACACGTCTAAAAGCAGCGAAAGCGGGTACTGATCCTTTTGTGCGTGGTCAGCCAAGTTTTGTGCCTCGTCGTAGGCAAAAATAATACCCTTGACCCCGGTCGAAGAAATCATTTTGCCAACGTGCCTGAGGACACTTTTGAGCTTGTCGGCCACAACACCTGGTGTGCCGTCGTAGATCTTTTGAAGATCGGCATACTCAAGCGGGCGCTGTTTCGTCGTCTTTTTACCGATGAATCCTATCGGCATCTCAACTTGGGTTTTTAGAAAAATAGAGCCAAGTAAAAGGGTGAGATCAGTAATTATGCGGACGACAATGCGTTCCTCGTTCAAGGTAGTTTGTTCGCTGAACTCATCCCCCGTCCAGAGCCAGCCTGCCTGTTGAGCAATGGGCTTAATGTGCCCAAGGAGCGCCGTTTTACCTACTCCGCGCAATCCCGAAAGAATCAGATTCTGGGTGATTATGGGTTGACGGAGGAGCCGTCTAAACTCGTCCTGCTCAAGGGTTCGGCCGGCGAGATACGGAGGCGCGTGCCCAGAGCCAGGCACGAATGGGTTGGCGAAGAGATCAGGCTGCATTCTTACGCTCCCTTACGATGTTGCGTAAGTTTACGACATGGCGTAAGTTTACGCAAGTGGATATAAGATCGTAAAAATGACTTTTATACTTGACGCTAGGCAAAAATATCATATATTATGGGCATGAACAAGCTGCCCATACAGAAGCGCGTCCAAATCCTCGCCATGTTCTGCGAGGGATCGTCCATGCGGTCGATCTCGCGGGTCTGCGACGTGTCGATCAATACCATCGCGAAGATGTTGGAAGATGCCGGCAAGGTCTGCATGGCGTTCCATGACGCCAACGTGCGGAACGTCAAGGCCAAGCGGGTGCAAGTCGATGAAATCTGGTCGTTTTGCGCCGCCAAGCAGAAGAATGTGCCGACCATGAAGAAGCCCGTTGATCGCGCTGGCGACGTGTGGACGTGGACGGCGTTGGAGGCGGACACCAAGTTGATCGTACAGTGGTACGTCGGCGACCGCGACGGCGACACTGCCAAGTATTTCATCAACGATCTGGCCAGCCGTCTCGCGACGCGCGTGCAACTGACCAGCGACGGCCTCAAGGCCTATCTCGAAGCGGTCGAGGGCGCCTTCGGCGCCGACGTGGACTATGCTCAGCTCGTGAAATTGTACGGCGAAAGCCCGGAAGTCGAGAAGCGCTACTCGCCGGCCGAATGTGTCGGCGCCCGCAAAACACGGATCGAGGGTGATCCCGATCCGGCGCACATTTCGACTTCCTATGCCGAGAGGCAGAACCTGACGATGCGCATGCACATGCGGCGCTTCACGAGGCTGACGAATGCATTCAGCAAAAAGTTCGAGAGCTACGTCAACATGGTCGCTCTCTATGCCGTCTGGTACAACTTCATCCGTATTCACAAGACGCTGTGGGTGACGCCTGCAATGGCCGCTGGCCTCACCGGCAAGCTGATGAGTATGGAAGACGTTGTTGCGTTGATGGATGCCGTCGCGCCGAAGCCGGGACGGCCCAAGACTTACAAAAAGCGCGGCGAAGAAATTTCAAACTGAGACACCACCCGAAGCGCGGCGCGACCCGACAGAGAATTGCGCGCGAAGCGCTCGCATTCGGCCACTCTGCGCACTATGTAACGGCACGCTTCGACGAGGTGTCGCCCATGCCGATATGGCTTTACGTCCTCCTGGCCGCCGGACCCATGCTGGTCAGTCCCATGCTGGCCGGCCCGGCGCATGCCGAAATGACCAACGCGCCGCGGCCCACGCACAGCGTCGCGGCGAAGGTCGAGACTGTCGCCAAGGGGCTGGAGCATCCCTGGGCACTGGCATTCCTGCCGGACGGGCGCATGCTGGTCACCGAGCGGCCGGGGCGGCTCAGGATCGTCAGCAAGGACGGCAAGTTGTCGCCAGCCGTTGCCGGCGTCCCGGTTGTCGCCGCGCGCGGCCAGGGCGGCCTGCTCGACGTGGCTCTCGACCCGCGCTTTGCCGACTCTGGCAGCATCTATCTGACTTACGCCGAACCGCGTGGCGGCAACACCAATGCCACCGCGCTGGCGCGCGCTCGCTTCGTTCTGGCCGGCGATAGCGGCCGCCTCGAGGAATTCCGCGTCCTCTTTCGCCAGCAGCCCGCCTGGGACTCAGGCCATCATTTCGGCTCGCGCATCGCTTTTTCCCGCGACGGCGCGCTGTTTGTCACGTTGGGCGAGCGCAGCGCCGCGCGCGACGAGGCACAGAACCCAGCCAACCACATCGGCAAGGTGGTGCACCTGAACGCGGACGGCACCGCGCATGCCAGCAATCCGAAGCTGCCGGGCTGGGCGCCAGAGAACTGGTCGATTGGCCACCGCAATGTGCAGGCGGCGGCCATTCATCCCGCAACCGGCAAGCTGTGGACCGCCGAGCACGGCGCCCGCGGCGGCGACGAGGTCAACATCCCGGAGGCCGGACGAAACTACGGCTGGCCGGTGATCAGCTATGGCCGGGAATACTCCGGCGGCAGGATCGGCGTCGGCGCGGCCAAGGACGGCATGCAGCAGCCGGTCTACTACTTCGACCCCTCGATTGCACCGTCCGGCATGGCCTTCTACACGTCTGATGTCGTGCCGGAATGGAAGGGCAGCCTGTTCGTCGGCGCACTGGCGCAGATGCACTTGAACCGGTTGGTGCTCGACGGCGACAAGGTGGTCGGCGAGGAACGGCTGCTCACAGAGTTGCGCGCGCGCATCCGCGACGTGCGTCAGGGCCCGGACGGAGCGCTGTGGTTGCTGACCGACAGCGCGGATGGCAAGGTGCTGCGGGTGACGGGCGCAAGATAAACGGAGCAACGACAATGCCAAATGACGCATCTGCTGGGCAGCGGGCATCCAACGCCATCCACCCCTCCGTCCGCATCGGCCACGTGCACCTGAGGGTCGCCAACCTGGAGCGATCGCTGATATTCTATCGCGACGTGCTCGGCTTCGAGGTCACCTTTCGCCGCCAGGGCGCGGTGTTCATGTCGGCCGGCGGCTATCACCATCACCTGGCGATCAACACCTGGGAGAGCGCTGGCGGCACGCCGCCACCCCCCGGCAGCACGGGGCTGTATCACACCGCCATCCTCTACCCGACGCGGCCGCTGCTGGCCGATGGGCTGCGGCGGCTGATCGCCGCCGATATCCAGCTCGACGGCGCCAGCGATCACGGTGTCAGCGAGGCGCTGTACCTGCACGACCCCGACGAGAATGGCGTCGAGTTGTATTGGGACCGGCCAAAGGAGCTGTGGCCCAAGGACGCCAATGGCGGCCTCGCCATGTACACGCGTCGCCTGGATCTGCAGGCGCTGCTGGCCGAGCCGCAGGCGGCCTGAGGCGAACGCATCAGCCAGCGAACCGGATCTGTGCCAGATATCGCACAGCCCAGGCTTCGCCCTTGCCCTTAGCCTCCGTCTTGACGCCGGTGGGCGGCACGATGCTGCCGATCACAACGGGGGCCTCTCCGGCAGCACGCAATGCGGACAGCACCGCGTCGGCGCGCGCCTTGTCGGCCACCACCACCATGCCGATGCCGCAGTTGAAGGTGCGCAGCATTTCCGTGTCACCGAGGCGACCAGCCTTGGCGAGCCAGCCAAATACGGCCGGTGCGGACCAGGCCGCCAGGTCGATCTCGGCGGCGACGCCGGCCGGTAGCACCCGCGGCAGGTTTTCGCTCGGGCCACCGCCGGTGATGTGCGACAGCGCCTTGATCGCCCCCTTGGCGCCGCCCGTGGCCGTCAGAGCCGCGAGCAACGGTTTGACGTAGATGCGGGTGGGGGTGAGGAGGGACTCGGCGAGGGTGGAAACGGTGTCTGACCGGAGGTCAGACACCAAGACACCAAACGGCGCCGGCGCGTCCCAGTCGAGCCCGGCTTCCGCCACCAACCGGCGCACCAGCGAATAGCCGTTGGAATGCACACCCGAGGACGGCAGGCCGATCAACACGTCGCCCACGACGATATCGTCACGCGGCAGCAACTCGCCGCGTTCGGCCGCGCCCACCGCGAAACCGGCGAGGTCGTAGTCCTTGCCGTGGTACATGCCGGGCATCTCGGCCGTCTCGCCACCAATCAAGGCCGCGCCGGCCTGCCGGCAGCCCTCGGCGATGCCGGCAATGACATCCTTCGCCACGCCCACATCGAGCCGGCCGCAAGCGAAATAATCCAGGAAAAACAACGGCTCGGCACCCTGCACGACCAGATCGTTGACGCACATCGCGACCAGATCGATGCCGATCGTCGCGTGCCGCCCGGTGTCGATGGCAATCTTCAGCTTGGTGCCGACACCGTCATTGGCCGCCACCAGGATCGGGTCCTTGAAGCCTGCCCGCTTCAGATCGAACAGCCCGCCGAAGCCGCCCAGGTCGCCATCCGCGCCGGGTCGCCGCGTCGCGCGCGCCAAGGGCTTGATCGCCCGCACCAGCGCGTTGCCGACATCGATATCGACGCCGGCCTCGGCATAGGTGATCGGCCTGTTGCGCTCGTCGGGGGATTGGGCCATGAAACCTCTTGGTTTGCTTCGGATCGGCGTGCGGATCGGACTTCGCGGCTGTCGCGGTTCGCACGTGGGGATCATGCGAGCGTGGACACGGACGAAGGTATCCCAACTTCCGCCCTATTAATCGCAGGATATGTGGCGTCCTAGCAAACCAGCGAGCGGTTCAGCAACCTGCTATATGTGCCGCGGCTCGGTCGGCGTGGAGCAAGCCGCGCGAATAGTCGAGCCATTTCTGCAGGAGGGCACGTGGGCACTCATCCGCGCATGATTGGCCGATGCATGATTGCCGTGCTCGTGTTCGGGCTGTCCGGCGCCGGCCTCGCGCCGGGCGAAGCCAGCGCCCAGCCGCGCGCCGACAAGGCCTATACCATCGCTAATTACCCGGTCGAGGCCCAGGCCGAAGATGCCGTCACCGCCAAGGACCGCGCACTGGCCGAGGGCCAGCAGGCCGCATTCCGGTCCCTGTTGAAACGCCTGGTGCCAGTCACCGCCTACAACCGGCTGAAGTCGCTGCGCAAGGTCAAGGCAGCCGACCTCGTCGAAGGCGTCTCGGTTCGCTCCGAGCGCAATTCGACCACCCAGTACATCGCCAGCCTCGATTTCGCCTTCAGTCCGCAGGCTGTGCGCACGCTATTGCGCCGTGAGGGCATCGCATTCATCGATCAGCAGGCCGCGCAGACCGTCGTCGTGCCGATCGTCATGGCCGCTCAGGCCGCCGAACCCGAAAGCGCGGCAAATTCCAAGCTTTGGCTGGACACCTGGTCGGGCCTCGACCTGGAGCATGCGCTGACACCCGTCCGGCTCGGCTCTCCAAAGGCTGCGCCGCCCGCGAACACGATGCAGCGGCTGATCGCTGGCGACCAGGCCGGTATTGCACCGCTGGCCGCCGAATTCCGCTCGGATTTCACCGTTGCCGTCATTGCCGAGCCAGATTTGCCGAACAATCGCTTGCATATCTGGCTATCGGGCGAGGACGCCTCCGGACCCATCCTGTTGAAGCGCAGCTATCGCCTGTCCGGCGGCGACCTCACCTACACCATGGAGTTGGCGGCCGTGGTCGGGCTCGGCATCCTGGAGGGGCGCTGGAAGGCGCAAGCACTGCGTAATCGTGGTGGCAATGCCTCGTTGTCGCAGACTGCGGCGGCCTTCGAGTTGACAGTGGAGTTTCGCAGCCGCGTGCAATGGGAGGAAATGCGCAACCGGCTTGAACGGATCCAGGGCGTCGAGGAAGTCGACGTGGTGTCCTTGACCACCCGCAGCGCCACTTTGGCCCTGCGCTTCCCCGGCGGCCCCGAGCAACTGGTTGACGCCGTGGAGGCGCAGGGCATGGACTTGAGCCGGGCCGGCGGCATGTGGACATTGCGCCCTGCCCCTTGATCGCGAGCGCGACCATTGCACCCGCTCCAGGCCGGCACTCCAGGCCTGCGAGAAATCCTCGCCAAACCGCTTTGCCCCGTAATTGCCACTCGACGGCGCCAAGGCGAGGAGGATAGGCTTTATTCGATCATATTGCGCCAGCGCCACAAGAGCGCGTCGTGGCGGCACGCCGTTGGTTCGGTGTGCCCGATCGAGCGCAAATAGCCAAAGGGAGACTTCGATCACGCGTGCTGTCAGCTTGCCTAACCTGATCACATTGGGCCGGGTAATCCTGGTGCCGGTGGTGTTCTGGCTGGTCGTCACACACCAGATTCAAGCGGCATTTTTCTTGTTCGTGCTGGCGGGCGTCAGCGATGCCGTCGATGGCTTCCTGGCCAAGCGTTTCGGCTGGCAAACGGTGCTCGGCGCCTACCTCGACCCGATGGCGGACAAGCTGCTCATCGTCTCGATCTTCGTCGCCATGGGTGTTCTGGGTGAATTGCCGTCCTGGATCGTCATTGCGGTCGTGTCGCGCGACATCCTGATCGTGCTGGGTATTGTCTTGTCCTGGCTGCTGGGCCATCCGGTCGGCATCCAGCCGTCCGCCGTCAGCAAGGCCAATACGGCCTCGCAGATCGTGCTGGCTGCCACAGTCCTGGCTGACGAGGGGTTTAACCTCGGCCTGGATGGCACGCGCTTGGTCCTGGTGTGGCTGACCGCGATCTTGACCGTGGCCTCGCTTGCGCTTTACGCGCGAACATGGCTGAAGCACATGGCGCTTTTCGCGTCGACGGGAAGCGATCGCCAACCCTGAACGGGAAGGCTATTTTTTGCAACTCGGCGGCAGCGGGTAGCTGCCACTGACGCACGACGGGGGAAGGGGGAAGGGTGATGCGGGCTGAAAAGCAGATTCTGTTTTGGCTGTCGGCGGCGATGCTGGCGCTGTTCGCGATCCTGTTGCTCAAAGACGTCCTGCTGCCGTTCGTCGTCGGCATGGTGATTGCCTACTTCCTCAATCCCCTCGCGGACCGCCTGGAGCGAATAGGCCTCAGTCGGGCCCTGGCCTCCGCCATCATCGTCGCCAGCGCCGGGCTGATCCTGGTCACTACGCTGGTTTTGCTGGTGCCCGTCATCGCCTCGCAGGTGCAGCAGCTCGCCCTGACGCTGCCCGACGAGATCCTGCGGCTCAAGCAGATCGTCGAGACCTGGGCCCGTGAACAGCTCGGCATGCACTTTGCCCAGGTCGAAGCCGGCCTCGACAACGCCGCCGCCGAACTGGCCAAGAACTGGTCGGCCTGGGCCGGAGTATTGGCACGCTCGATCTGGAGCCAGAGCCTGGCGGTGTTCAATTTCATCTCGCTGCTGCTGGTCACGCCGCTGGTCGTGTTCTATCTGCTGGTCGACTGGCACCCGATGCTGGACAAGGTCGATGGCTGGCTGCCGCGTGCGCAGGCGCCCGCCATTCGCAGGCTCGCTGGCGAGATCAACGATGCCGTGTCCGCTTTCATCCGCGGGCAAGGCACCGTCTGCCTGATCCTCGGCATCTTCTATGCGGTGCTGCTGAGCTGGGTCGGCTTGAAGTACGGCCTGGTGATCGGGCTGGCCACGGGGCTTTTCACATTCATTCCATTCGTCGGCTGGGCCCTCGGCATGATCACGGCCACAGGGCTTGCCGCCGTGCAGTTCTGGCCTGAAATGCTGCCGCTCGCCTTGGTGGTCGGCATTTTCCTGGTCGGGCAGGCCGTGGACGCCGGTTTCCTGTCGCCCAAGGTCGTCGGCTCAAAAATCGGCCTGCACCCGGTGTGGCTGATCTTCGCCCTGTTCGTCTTCAGCTACCTGTTCGGTTTCGTCGGTATGCTGGTCGCCGTGCCGGTCGCCGCGGCGATTGGTGTGGTGGTTCGATTTGCCCTGCAGGTCTACACGCACAGCGAGATGTTCCACGGTCCCGGCGGCGGGTCTGGTCCCCCGGCAGATCGCACTCCATGACCGCGCGGCATCGACAGTTGGCGTTCGATCTGTCCCATCGCGCCGCACTGGGAGCCGAGGATTTCCTGGTCTCCGAGTCCAACGCAACAGCTGTCGATCTCATCGACCGCTGGCCGCGGTGGCCCTTGTGGGCCGCCATTGTCACCGGCCCATCCGACAGCGGCAAGAGCCACCTCGCCCATGTCTGGCAATTCAAATCCGCAGCCGCATTGGAGCTGGCCAGCGCTTTGTCCGAAGCGACGCTCCTAGGCCTTGCAGCCAAGCGAGCCCTCGTCGTCGAAAACATCGACCGCGGTATCGCCAGCGAACGTGCGTTGTTCCACCTGCTGAACCTTGCCCGCGAGCACAAGCTGTCGATCCTGCTCACCTCGCGCGCGGCACCCGGCGCGCTGAGCATCAGCCTGCCTGACCTGCGATCGCGACTGCGCGCCCTGCCAATGGTTGCCATCTCGCCGCCCGATGCGGCGCTGATCAAAGCCGTTGCCGTGAAACTTTTTGCCGACCGGCAGATCGCGGTCGATCCGCGCGTCGTCAACTACATCGGCCGCCATGTCGAGCAGTCCCTGGCCGCGGTCGCCCGCGTCGTCGCCGCAGCCGATCAACTGGCACTCGCCCGCCGAGCCACGGTGTCAATTCCGATCGTCAAGGAGGTCCTTGGCGTCATGGGCGGCGGTGATTTGCCGGAGTGACCGGCGTCTCATTACCGCGGACTCGAACGGCTTGATCCACTCGCCGTCCGTGCGCAAATCTAATGTTGCGACTCATTCATATGGTACCTGGATCGAGGCCGAGCATTCGCTACGCGAGAAGGGCTGCCGCCCACATATTTACTTGCGTGCCTCCGGCACGACCCCGCTTGGGGGACGTCCAAACCCCCTCTTTATTATGGATAAAGAGGGGCGGGTCTGGGAGTGCTTCCCTCCCAGCGGGGTCTGGGACCGGCTCCAGTCGTGAAGCCAATAGCGCCGGGAATCATATGAACGGGCCAGAACACTAATACCAACCTGCGCAGACTCTGACTCTCAGTTATGCCGTGCGCAGGTTGGTATTCTCTTTTGTTTGCGCGCAGCCGCCACGCCAACCCTGCGCGCGTATACCAATCTGCATGGGTCAATACCCATGCAGATTGGTATAAGTTGGTTCAGTGGAGTTCACGCTCGAGTATTGCACGCGACCGCCGCCCGTTTTCAGCGATGTCGACAAGCAGCAGCAGTGCGCCAAATGCCAATATCGCGACAATGAAGCCGGCAACCAAACCGGCAGCGCCACCCCACTCCGGCGCAAAGCCATCGGTCCAAGTTCGCGCCGCCCAAAATCCGAGTGCTGCTCCGCCAAGACTGCAGGCCATAAATCCCAGGATGGCAATGACCCGCAGTGCCGCAAACGCGAATCTGGCGAACTTCGAGCTGCCTGCGTCCGCCACCGCCCCTCCACCACGCGGTGCTCGGGTCGATGCCGGGGAGGGCCTGATGGGTCGCGTGGTCACGACAACCGGTGGCTCGACTGGCTCATCGGCTGCCTCCGGCAGGGGATCATTGCCCGGTAGGGTTGCTTCCGCAGCACTGGCAACTGCCATCGGTGGACCCTCGACCCACTCGGCCGCCAGCTGCTCCGGGGTTCCCGCGTAGATATTCAGGTCGACCTGTCCCCTGATCCCGGCTATTGCATGCGGCAACGGGCCAATGCCATCGCCTGTGTATTGCCACAACCAGTATTTCTTCCAGGTTGGCGGCAACTTCGCCCTGGGACCATATTGCGCCAGCCACAGGCGGTGCATCGCAAAAAACGGATCGAACGTGCGGCCCAATTCCTCCTTGATCAGATTTCCGCTGTAGAGGATGGGCCGCCGACCGGTCTTCTCAAAGATCGCCTGCATGAATTCGCGGGCCTGGTCGAGCGACATGGTATTGTTGCGATTGGGCTCGAAATCCAGGGCGAGAAGCGTATCGTCATCAGGGCTGGCCACCTTCAGGAAGTGCTCGACCTGGGCGTCAACGTCCTCGTCATTGGCAAAGTGATAGGCGCCCCACAGCAGACCGTGCTTGCGCGCGATCTCGCGGCGCTCGCCGTACGTGCGATCGACAATACGGGTGCCTTGGGTGGCTTTGTGAATGATCCCTTTGATTCCAGCCGCCGCGGTCGCCTTCAGGTCGACGACGACGTCGCCGTGATAAATATCGGCAACCATTGGTTTGAACATGGACCGCTCCCTCCGATGAATGGCTTCAACGACCATAAAAGTCTCGCAATCAATGCGCCGGACACGGGTAGGCACTGACAGTGTAGCTCCAGTTTCCGCCTCCGCCCTCGATCCTGAGTCTGCGCAAGTAGCCGCTACTCCACTTTGCGAATTTGTCGCCATGGAGACCGAGCGCCTGCTCCTGCCAGGCGGCTACGGCTCGCTTGCGGCCGACCTGCCGAGCGACGCAGGATCTGCTGCTCGACGCCGGACACGCAAAGTTGGCGCTGCCTTCGATACGCGGTTTGCAGCCTCGCGCTTCGGCGGTGTCGTGCGGCATGGCTGCCAGCGGGCTGGTCACGGCGAGCGCAACGATCGTCACAGTACCGAGCACCGCACCGATTCTCCCCGCGGTCTGCAACCGTTGCACGCTCATGGCGATGCTCACCATCTCCCGGGTCGATGCCCGAACCCTGTCCAGCCGAAATGCGCTGAGCATTCTCATAGCAGGAATGATCCCGGCGGTTACACTCGATCGCAGGCGTGGCCACCGGGCAGATGCGCATTTCCCCTGCTCGGATTTGACCTGGCAGCCTTGCTCGGACCACGCCCTGCTCTGTCCTTCAGCTTCCGGGGTCGAACTGCCGCGGGCATCGAGCCACGGTTGATGAATCGCCGCAACCTTGCTTGGCCGGCTTGCCCGGCGGCCCGTGTCATGGTCCTGTAGCAGGCCCGCTGCCTGATCCGGCCTGGCAACTGGGCAATGGAGCAGCAGATGGCCAGCGCACGCAGCAGATCGACGGACAAGGCACAGACCACCAAGGCCGATCCGCCACAGGGCCCGGCACGATATTACAATCGCGAGTTGTCCTGGCTGCAATTCAACCGGCGCGTTTTGCAAGAGGCGCAAAACCCCAGCCACCCGGTGCTCGAGCGGCTGCGCTTCCTGTCGATTTCAGCCACCAATCTCGATGAATTCTACATGGTGCGCGCGGCCGGCATCTATGGCCAGATCGCAGCAGGCGTGACGACGCCGAGCATGGACGGTCTGACGCCGGCCCAACAGCTGGCGCAGATCAACGAATTCGTCGCCGGCCTGGTGGACGAGAAGCAGGCCTGCTGGAGGGTGCTCAAGTCGGAGTTGGCGAACGCGGATATGCATATTGTCGAGGCCGCGGACCTGCGCGCCGGGGAGATCGCCTGGCTGGACAGCTACAAGAATCAGATCTTTCCGATCCTGACACCGATTGCCGTCGATCCCGCCCATCCATTCCCGTTCATTCTCAACAAGGGCCTGACGCTGGCCGTCGAGATGACACGGGCGCGAGACGGCAGGGCAATGAACGCGCTGATCCCAATTCCGGCACAGCTCGATCGCTTCGTGCGCCTGCCACCGTCGGGACCAAATCCCACCGAACGGCGCTTCATCCGCCTCGAATCACTGATCGGGCAGTTCATCGCGGAGCTGTTCTCGGGCTTCAAGATCAAGAGCCACGGTGCCTTCCGTGTGCTCCGCGACAGTGACATCGAGATGCAGGAGGAGGCCGAAGATCTGGTCCGTACGTTCGAAACGCTGTTGAAGCGCCGGCGGCGCGGCAACGTCATCCGGCTCGAAATCGAAGCGGACATGCCCAAACGCTTGCGGAAATTCGTCATCGACGAACTCGAAGTCAGCGCGCACTCGGTGTTCGTCAAGGACGGCCTGCTGGGCCTGACCGACACGCAGCAGATCATCGTTTCAGACCGGCCCGAGCTTGTTTTTCGACCCTACGACAGCCGCTTTCCCGAGCGCATCCGCGACTTCGGCGGCGATTGTTTCGCGGCGATCCGCGCCAAGGATATTATCGTCCACCACCCATACGAGTCCTTCGACGTGGTTGTGCAATTCCTGCGCCAGGCTGCCGCCGACCCCAACGTCATGGCGATCAAATGGACGCTGTATCGCACGTCGAAAGACAGTCCGATCATCCAACTGCTGAAGGAGGCCGTCGAGGCCGGCAAGTCGGTCACGGCCGTGGTCGAGTTGAAGGCGCGTTTCGACGAGGCCGCCAACATCCGCTGGGCACGTGATCTGGAAAGCGTCGGCGTGCACGTCGTCTATGGCTTCATCGAGCTCAAGACGCATGCCAAGCTCGGGCTGGTGGTGCGCCGCGATGGCCACGAGATCACCACCTATTGCCACATCGGCACCGGCAACTACCACCCGCAGACGGCGCGCATTTACACGGATCTGTCCTTGTTCACGACGGACCCGGCGATTGCGCGCGACGTCACCAAGGTTCTCAATTTCGTGACGGGCTACGGCCAACCGGGCGAGCTCGAAGTGATGGCGGCAAGTCCCAATGGCATCCGCCAGTTGATACTCAAGCACATCGATGAGGAAATCACCCACGCCAAGTCCGGCCGGCCGGCGGCCGTCTGGATGAAGCTCAACGCGCTTGTCGATACGCAGATCATCGAGAAACTCTACGCAGCGAGCCAAGCTGGCGTTGAAATCGACATCGTTGTGCGTGGCATTTGTTGCCTCAGGCCGGGTGTGCCAGGCATGTCGGACAATATCCGCGCCAAAAGCATCATTGGCCGATTTCTCGAGCACGCGCGCATCTATTGTTTCGGCGGCGGCGAAGACCTTCCTTCGCCCAAGGCCGCCATCTACATCAGCTCGGCCGATATGATGCAGCGCAACCTGGATCGGCGAGTCGAGGCCATGGTGCCGATCAGCAACGCCACGGTTCACGAACAGGTGCTGAATCAGATAATGGTGGCAAACCTCAAGGACAACCAGCAGAGCTGGCGTATCAAGGCGGACGGCTCATCGGTGCGAATCGAGCCTAAAGCCGGCGAGGAGCCCTTCAATGCCCACAGATATTTCATGACCAATCCCAGCCTTTCGGGCCGGGGGCAGGCGCTGAAGGAAAGCCCGCCGCCCAGTTTCAGCCTGCCGCACACGGATTGAGTGAGGCCCCGTGAACGACACCGTAAAGCGCGACGAAACCCGCGGCTCGCAAACCGAGCTTGCGCCGATCGCCGTCATCGATATTGGCTCGAACTCCGTTCGCCTGGTGATTTACGAGGGCGCCATTCGCGCCTCCGCACCACTCTTCAACGAGAAAGTCCTGTGCGGACTTGGCCGGTCGGTGGCATCCACGGGCCGGCTCGGCGCGGACGGCATCGGCCACGCGCTGGCGACGCTCAAGCGGTTCAAGGCCATCATCACGTTGTTGGGCGTCGGCAGCACGCGCATTCTGGCCACCGCCGCTGTGCGGGACGCCGAGGATGGGCAGACATTCATCGCACTTGCCGAACAGATCTGCGGCACCCCGATTGAAGTGCTGTCGGGCGAGCGCGAGGCCGAACTGGCCGCCAAGGGCGTAATGATGGGCTTCCACAATGCCGATGGCTTGGTCGGCGATCTCGGCGGCGGTAGCCTCGAATTGATCGATGTCGGCAACGAGAGTTTTAGGCAGGCCGCCACGCTGGCGCTCGGAGGGTTGCGACTGATCGATGAGACGGGCGACCGCATCGATCGGGCCATCGACATCGTCGATGAGCGCTTGAGCCGGATCAATTGGATTGCCAAGGGCCGTGGCCGCACCTTCTTCGCCGTCGGCGGTGCCTGGCGGGCGCTGGCGCGGATGCATATGGAGCAGACGCGGTATCCGCTGCGGGTGATGCAGGGTTATGCCATCACCACGCGGGGGGCCATCGAGTGCTGTGAAATGGTTCGGCGCGCGCGCAAGTTGTCGTCGCTGGCCGGCATCGAGGACATCGCCAAACCGCGACGCGAGGTGCTGCCGTACGGCGCGCTCGTCTTGGAGCGCCTGTTGCGGCGCATCGAGCCCAAGCAGGTTGTCTTTTCCGTATTCGGCATCCGCGAAGGCTTGCTGATGGAGCTGCTGCCGCCTGCCGAGCGCGACAAAGATCCGCTGCTGTCATTCTGCGAATTTTATGCACAGCAGCGCTCGCGCAGCCCCGGCCACGGCCTCGAGCTGGCACAGTGGACGGATGCGCTGTTTGCCGCGCCCGGCCCCACGGAAACGGCCGATGAGCGACGGCTGCGTCACGCGGCCTGCATCATCGCCGACATCGGCTGGCGGGCGCATCCGGATTATCGCGGCGAGCAAAGCCTCAACGTGGTGGCCCACGCAGGTCTCACCGGCATCGACCACCCTGGCCGCGTTTTCCTCGCCTTGACGGTCTACTTCCGGCACGCTGGCGCCGGCGAGGACAAGGGCGAGGAACTGTCCGTGCGCATGAAGGAGATGGTCTCCCGCCACAGCCTGAAGCGGGCGCGGATCGTGGGCGCGGCCATCCGCGCCGCCCACATGCTGTCGATTGGCCGCAGCGGCGTCATTCTCAACGCGCCACTGAGCTACCAGCCCGGCCGCCTGGTCCTGACCATCCCCGCGAGCCTTGCTGCGCTCGAAGGCGAGCGGTTGCGGCGCCGTTTCGAGGCGCTGGCCCGGCTGCTCGACCGCACCCCCGACATCAAGATTGCGCGGCGTTAGCCCCGAACTGTGAAATCCAACCCACCGCCGCCACAATTTGGGTACAATGAGGCCCGAACGACCGCCGGTCTCACAGGATCCCACCGATGGCCGAAGACCCTTATGCCGTACTGGGCGTAGCGCGAAACGCCTCGGACGAGGATATTCGCCGCGCTTTTCGCAGACTCGCCAAGGAATGCCACCCCGACCTGCATCCCGCTAACGCGACGGCTGCCGACCGGTTCAAGCGCCTGACCGGGGCCAACGACGTCGTCGGCGACCCTGTCAAGCGCCGCCAGTACGACCGGGGCGAGATCGATGCCTCCGGCGAGCCGCGCCGTGCCTATACGCATGCCTATTCCGGCCCGCGCGGCGGCCCACGCACCGCCCGGCCGGGCTCTCCGGAAGACGTCGACTTTGGCGACATCTTTTCGGATTTTTTCAGCAGCCAACGCGCCGGCCGCGCCGGTGCCTTTGCCGCCCGTGGCCAGGACGTGCGCTATACCCTCGAAGTGGAATTCACCGAGGCTGTCATTGGCGCCAAGAAACGGGTCACCATGCCCGACGGCGGAACGCTGGACCTCACGGTGCCCGAGGGCGTCATCGATGGCCAGGTTCTGCGCCTTAAGGGCAAGGGCGCCCTGGGCCTGCGCGGCGGCGAGGCAGGCGATGCGCTGGTCGAGATCAAGGTGCGGCTGCACCCGCAGTTCAAGCGCGTCGACAATGACATCGCTATCGAAGTGCCGATTACGATCGACGAGGCTGTTCTCGGCGGCAAGATCGAAGTGCCGACCATATCTGGTCGGGTCCAACTGACGCTACCCAAGGGTACGAGCTCAGGCAAAGTCTTCCGCTTGCGCGGCAAGGGCGTGCGCAACGTTGCAGCGGGGACGACAGGTGATCAACTCGTCAGTGTCCGCATCTCAATGCCGGAAACGATCGACGATTCGCTGTCTTACTTCTTTTCCGAATGGCGCCAGAAGCACCGCTACGATCCGGGGCGCGGCGAGTAAACATCGCGCACTGTGTGATCGGGGTCTGAAACGAAAGAAACGCGCCAAGACCTCGGTGCCGGGCAAACTCCCCAGGTCCACCTATGCACATTCCCCTGCTTTTGGAATGTTACGTTATAACGTTGCATATCTGAAGGCAGGGGTTGCAATTGCATCGGCGGGCGACTGCTTTCGTCATCGAGGGTCAGCACAGCTGGTGTTTGGCTGGCATCGCTCAGCCGGCAACTTCACCCCTCCTCCCTGAGTTTGAAACGCTGGATCTTGCCGGTTGCTGTCTTCGGCAGCTCGCTGCGGATCTCGACCCAGCGCGGGTATTTCCATGCACCTGCCGCGGATTTGACATGCTCCTTGAGCTCCTCGATCAGCGCATCGTCGCCCGCGGCGCCCGCTTTCAGCACGATGAAGGCCTTGGGCTTGAGCAGGCCATCGGTGTCGGCCTTGCCGATCACGGCCGCCTCCTGCACCGCTGCATGCGTCAGCAGCGCCGACTCGACCTCGAAGGGCGAGACCCAGATGCCGCTGACCTTGAACATGTCGTCGGTGCGGCCGCAGTAGACGTAGTTGCCGGCCTCGTCGCAGCGGTATTTGTCGCCGGTGTGGGTCCATTCGCCGGCGAACGTGGCGCGGCTCTTGTCGCGCTGGTTCCAGTAGCCTTCAGCCGCGGACGGCCCGCGAACCAGCAACTCGCCGATCTCGCCGTCGGGCGCGGGGCTGCCGTCGTCGAGCACGATGCGCGCATCATAGCCGGGCACGGGTTTACCGGACGTGCCATAGGCCACCTTGCCAGACCGGTTCGAAACAAAAATGTGCAGCATTTCGGTGGAGCCGATGCCATCGATCACTTCGGTGCCAACCTTGTGCTGCCAGCGCTGGCCGATATCGGCGGGCAGCGCCTCGCCGGCCGAGGTCGTCAGCCGGAGCCGCGATGAACCTGCGCCCTTGCCGAGCGCCGGGCTGGCCAGCATGGCGCCGAGCAGGGTTGGAACGCCGCAGAAGATGGTCGGGTTGGTGGCCTGCATGCGCGCCATGACGCTGTCGGGCGTCGGGCGATCCGGCAGCAGAACGGCAGTGGCGCCGACCGCCATGGGAAACGACATGGCATTGCCAAGACCGTAGGCGAAGAACAGCTTGGCGGCGGAGAAGACGACATCGTCGCTCATGAAGCCAAGCACGCCCACCCCGAACAGGCGCGCGGTCGCCATCGGGCTCGAATGCACATGGCGGGCGCCCTTGGGGCTCCCCGTCGAGCCCGAGGAATAGAGCCAGAATGCCACTTCGTCGGCATGTGTAGCGGCGGCTTTGGCCAGCGGTGGACTGCCGGCCAGCAGCGCATCGAGGCCAAGCGCCACATCACTGCCTGGTCCGCCAACGATGATCACGTGCAGGTGCCGGATCTTGGCGATGTCGGCGAGCGCCGGCGCCGCCTTTTCGTAGAGTTGGGCCGACACAATGACCGCTTCGGCGCGGCTGTCCTCGATCAGAAAACGCCACTGCTCGGCAGCCATCAGCGTGTTGATGGGAACGGGAATGACACCGGCCTTGATCGCGCCCCAGAAGACGACGGGGAAATCGACGGTATCCAGCATGATCTGCACGATGCGCCGCTCACGGCTGATACCCAGACGGGGAAGCGCGTTGGCGAAACGGTCACAGCGCTCCTGCAGCTCGCCATAGGTGAGCGTGCGCACGGGATCGATGAAAGCGGGCTTGCCCCCCCGGCCCTCTGCGACGTTGCGATCGACGAAATCGACGGCGGCGTTATAAGGCCCGGTCGGGCGCGTCCACGTGATCTGGCCCATGTCTGTCGTCCTCCCGTTCCATCTCTTGGCGATGGCATTGTCGGGTCTCCTTCGTCGACCCGACCTACACCCCCAACAGCCGGTGCATCAGGTCGGGCTCGGCCCGCAAGGTCGCCGGCGTGCCGGCGAAGGCGACCTCGCCTTTGACCAGGACAATGACTCGATTGGCAAGGCCGGCCAAGGCCTCGACATTCTTGTCGACGATCAATGTGGCGATGCCCGAAGCGCGAATCAGGCCGATTGTCCGCCAGATTTCGTTGCGAACGATGGGCGCCAGGCCTTCCGTGGCCTCGTCCAGGATCAGCAGTCCCGGATTGGTGAGCAGTGCCCGGCCTATGGCGAGCATCTGCTGCTCGCCTCCCGACAGCTGATCGCCGCCGTTATCGAGGCGCTCGGCCAAGCGCGGAAACAGCTCCAGCACGCGCGCAATCGTCCACTCGCGGCGTCCACCCTCTGGCACGCGCTCGGCAATCTCCAGGTTTTCACGCACGCTGAGCGTGGCGAAGATCCCGCGCCCCTCGGGCACATAGGCCAACCCGCGCCCGGCGATGCGGTAAGTCGCCTCGTTGGTCACATCCCTGCCTCTGATCCGCACCTCACCCTGGCGCGGTCGAACCAAGCCCATGACAGTGCGAATGAGCGTGGTCTTGCCCATGCCGTTGCGACCCATCAGGGCCACCGTCTCCCCGGCGCCGATTTCGATCGTCACGCCGCGCAGGATGTGGCTCCGGCCGTAGTAGGTGTGCAGATCGCGAACAGCGACCAGAGGTGGCGCGCTGGGGTCTGTTGCCGCCGTCATGCCCGCCCCCCGAGGTAGGCACGCTGCACCTGCGCGTTGGCGCGGATCGCGGCCGGGGCACCGCTGGCCAGCACCGCGCCGTCGACCATCACCGTCATGGTATCGGCGACGCGGAACACGGCATCCATGTCGTGCTCGATCAGCAGCACGGCGTGATCGGCGGCGAGCTTGCGAATGAGCGTCGCCATCTCGATGCTTTCTTCGCTGCCCATGCCGGCCAGCGGCTCGTCCAGCAACAGCACCTTCGGCTGCGTGGCCAGCGCCATGGCGATCTCGAGCTGGCGCTGGGCGCCGTGCGACAGCGCCTCGGCGGGTCGCTCGTGCAGCCATTGCAGGCCAACCCTGTGCAGCGCGGCTTTGGCGTGCTCGACCAAATCGAGCCTGCTGTCGGCACGCGCCATCAAACCACCCGCTGCCTTGCGCGCCTGGGCCGCCAGGCGGGCGTTTTCCAGCACAGTCAGGCTCGGAAAGATATTGGTGCGCTGGTACGAGCGGCCAATGCCGAGCGCCGCGCGCCGCCACACCGGCTCGTGCGTCACGTCGCGGCCATCGAGCAGGATGCTGCCCGCACTCGGCGCCAGATCGCCCGACAGCAGATTGATCAATGTCGACTTGCCGGCGCCATTCGGGCCAATGACGCAATGCAGCTCGCCGACCCTCAGCGCCATCGACACGTCGCGCACGGCGTGCAGGCCGCCGAAGCGACGGCCAAGACCGCGGGTTTCGAGGACGGGGGGCGTGGCGGAGGCGGTCATGACCTCCTCCCATGGCGCCCGGCATTGGCTGCGCTCTCGCGACAATTAGCCATCGCGGCAACACGTGCTGCCAACGTCGGGACCATGCCGCGTCCCCAATTTCCATCATGGCCGCGGAGGCGGCCACCCAGGACAAGCCTCGAAAAGTGCGGTGGCGCGGGCTGAACAACGAGGTTGAGACGGAACACCAGGATTTCGTCAGCAGTATCCCTGCCGCATGGCTGGGTGGCCGCCTCCGCGGCCATGACGACGAGGAGGAAGTTGTGGCTCTTGGCGGCCTCAATCACCGGAGGCCTCCCCTTGGGATCGAGGGGCATCCGCATTATCAGAACCGAATCCGACACCCTCTTTCGGCTCGGCCAGCCCCATCCAGCGCGGCAACCTCAACCCGGCCAGCCCTTTCGGCATGACCAGCACCACGACGAGAATGACCACCCCCTCGACCAGCAGCTTGCGCTCGGTGATGAGCTGGCTGGCCTCGCCCAGACCGACGAAAGCGAGCGCGCCCAGAATGGGCCCATGCAGACTACCGAGACCGCCAAGCAGAATCATCAGCAGCGCCTCGGCCGAGCGGTGCCAGGAGACCAGCTCGGGGTTCACAAAGCCGCGGTGCATCGCCCACATGTGGCCGGCAACACCTGCCAGCGCGCCGGCGATGACGAAGGCGGCAAGCTTGTAGCGCGTCGTGTTGTAGCCGAGCGCGCGCATGCGGTGCTCGTTGACGCAGATGCCCTGCAGGACATGCCCGAACAGCGAACGCATCAGGCCCACCAAGACCAAATACATCGCTGCCAGTAGCGCGAGATTCACATAGAACACGGCAACGGGAATCTGCCGCCGCGTCAGCGGCAGGCTCCAACCGAATGCCGCGAGCTGCGGGCGCGCCAGATAGGCCCCGTCCGTGCCACCACCAAGCTTGGTGTCGTGAAACAGGAAGAACACCATCTGGCCGAAGGCGAGCGTCACCATCAGGAAGAAAAAACCGCGCGTCCTGAGTGACAGTGCACCGACGATCAGCGCGGCGATGGCCGCCGCCACCACGGCGGCCGGCAAGGTGATCAGAACGGACAGGCCGCTGTCGGCCGGCGTGATGGAATAAACCGTGTAGGCGGCAATCCCGTAGAAGGCGGCATGGCCGAGACTGACGAGCCCCGTGCAACCGACCAACAGTTGCAGGCTCAAGGCCAGCATTGCCGCGATCAGGGCCGTGCTGCCAAGCTCGACGTAATAGGGACGCGCGAAGACAGGCACGAGCCCGAGCAGGAGCGCGCCGGCCGCGAGAAGACCCCAGTGCATCTTTGATGCCGGCAGCATGGGGCCTCAAGTCCTCGCCTCAGTTTGTCCGCCGGCCAAACAACCCGGCAGGCCGCCACAGCAAGACGGCTGCCATCAGCACATAGACCGCCAATCCCGCGCCCTTTGGTACCAGCACCTTGCCCAGCGTGTCGACGACGCCGATCAGCAGTGCCGCCCAGAACGCGCCGGCGATCGAGCCCAGCCCGCCGATGACGACGACGACGAAGGAAATGATCAGGAAGCCGTCGCCCATGTTCGGATAGACCGAGTAGAGCGGGGCCGCCAGCACGCCGGCCATCATGGCCAGCGCCGTGCCGATGGCGAAGACAACGAGGTAGATGCGGCGCGCGTCGATGCCGAGGATGTCGACCATCTCCGGCTTCTCGGATGCCGCCCGAATGACGGCGCCGAGCTTGGTGCGCTCGATCCACAAGAACAGCCCCGCCGCCAACGCCAGACAAAAACCGATGACGAAGAAGCGATAGGCCGAATAGCTGAATCCCGCCGTGACCGGCACCGAGAAATCGAGCGCCGCCGGCACCGGCACGGAGTGGAAATCGTTGCCGACCAGGAACGATCGCGTTTCCTCGAACAGCAAGATCAGCGCGAACGTCAGCAGCACTTGGTCGAGATGCTCGCGCTTGTAGAACTGGCGGAACAGGAAACGCTCCAGAACCAGGCCAAGGGCGATGCCGGCGATGATGCCAACCGGCAAGGCCAGCCAGATGCTGCCGAAATGTTTGGTCACGAGAAACGCCGCATAGGCGCCGATCATGAACAGGCTGCCATGCGCCAGATTGATGATCCCCAGCACGCCGAAGATGAGCGTCAGCCCACTGGCGATCAGGAACAGCAGCAGGCCGTACTGCACGCCGTTGAGCAACTGTGTGGCGAAGCCGGCGAGGGTCATGGTGCCAGGAAGCGTGAGTGGTGAGTGGTGGAAGTGCAGTGGGATGTCGGAAATCGGAATTCAGAAGTCGGAAACCATACGGTACTCGAATTTCCGATTTCCGACTTCCGATTTCCCACTGCACTGCACGTCACGCCTGCACTTACGCCAGCTTACACCCCGTCCCCGGATCGGCGAGGTTCGGCGCGGCGATGCCGATCACCTTGTTCTCGCCGTTGGTGACCTTGCGCAGGTACATGTTCTGCACCACGTTTTGCGATGCCGAGAACGAGATCGGCCCGCGCGGGCTGTCGATCTTGGCGGCGCGCAGGGCCTTGTAGAGGTTGGCCTCGTCCTCGATCTTGCCCTTGACCGCCTCGAGGCCCACGGCGAGCAACTGGCCCGCGTCATAGCCCTGCACGGCGTAGACGTCGGCATCGCGGCCGGCCTTGTCCTTGAAGGCCTTGCGGAACGCCGTGTTCTTGGCGTTGTCGATGCCGTCGCCGTAGTGCAGCGTGGTCTCGATGCCCTCGGCCGCGGCGCCCTGCGCGCCGAGCGTGCCCTCGGTCAGGAAGCCGGCGCCGCACAGCGGCACCTTGATGCCGGCCGCCGCGTACTCCTTGACGAACTGCACGGCGGCGCCACCGGCGAAGAACGCTCCGACGACCTCGACACCGAGGCCCTGGATCTGCGCTAAGAGCGGCTGGAAGTTGGTCTGTGGGAACGGCAGTTTCAATTCCTGCACGACCTGGCCGCCCGTGCTCTCGAGCCCCTGTTTGAAGCCGGCGCCCATGTCGTTGCCAGCCGCGTAGTCCCAGGTGATCCAGGCCGCTTTCTTGATGCCCTTCTTGCCGAGCGTGAGCCCCATGCCGTAGGTCGTCTGCCAGTTCGAGAACGACGTGCGGAACACGTTCTTGGCACACTCGGCGCGGGTAATGACGTCATTGCCCGCATTGGGAATGATGGTCAGCGTGCCGCTTTCCTTGACCACCTTGTGGATGCCCATCTGCACGCCGGAATGCACGGTGCCGATCAGCACGTCGACGGCATCGCGCTTGACCATGCGGTCGGCGTTCTGCGGCGCGTTCTCGGGCTTGGACTCGTCATCGAGCTTGATGATCTGCACCTCGCGACCGCCGAGCTTGCCGCCCTTTTCCGCGATCAGCAGCTCGACGGCGAACGTGATGTTCTCGCCAAGCTTGGCGAAGGTACCCGAGTAAGGCAGCATCAGCCCGACCTTCAACGGCTTGGCCTGGGCGATGGCCCAACCGGTCGGCACTGCACTGGCGACGGCGGCGGCGCCGGCGCCTTGCAGCAGGCCACGGCGCGACGGCACGATTCTCGTTCTTGAAGACATTGATCTTCCTCCCTTTGATTTCCAACGGTTTCTTGTGCGGCCGTGGCACACTATGGCCTTTTGCAGAGCCAAGATGCGAGCCCGAACTCAATACGTTTCGACATGATAGCGCCCCTCGGCGCGCATGTGCGGTTTGATCGCGGCCCAGTCGAGGCCGGCGCCGCGGCAGATATCGGCGAGCGCCTCGTCGACGCCGGCTTCCATCCCTTTCAGGCCACAGATGTAAATGTGGGTCTTGGCCTTGCGCAAGAGGGCAGTCAGGCGCCCGACCTCGACACGCATGCGGTCCTGCACGTATTCCTTGGGCCTGTCCTTGACGCGTGAGAAGACGAGATGCTGCTCGAGCAGGCTCGTCGGAACCTTCTGCAGCGGGCCGAAGTAGGGCAGCTCCTCGGGCGTGCGGGCGCCAAAATACAGCACCAGTCGGCCCGCGGCATCGGTCGGGCCTCGACGGCGGCGCTCGGTGAAGGCGCGAAACGGCGCCGAACCGGTGCCAGTGCAGATCATGACAATGTCGGCGTCGGGATCATTCGGCATCAGGAAGGTGGCGCCGAACGGCCCGGTCACGTGCACCTCGTCACCGACCTTCAGGTCACGCATGTAGGTCGAGCCAACGCCGCCTGGCACGTGCTTGATGGTGAGGCTGACGTTGTTGGCGCCGCGTTTCTCCCCGTCGCGCGCCGAGGCAATCGAGTAGAGGCGGATGTCGTGCGGCCGGCCGTCGGCGCGCGTGCCCGGCGGGACGATGCCGATCGACTGGCCCTCCAGCACCGGCACCACGGCATTGCCAAATGACAGCACGATGTGGCGCACGTCGCTCTCCGCGCTCGCCGCCGTGATGCGGAAGTTGCCTTGCACCGTGGCGATGGCGGGGGCGGCGCGGGTGAAAAGGTTGACCGCGGGCTTAGAGGCGGAGGCCGGCGCCACGGCCTTGCCGCCGGCCCCCTTGTGCGCCTCGGCCAGCAGCGCCTCGATCTCGGCTTCGATGGCATCGCTGCCAGCCGTTGCCGCGTCGGCCAGCTCCTCCTGCTTCGGCAGCTCGGCCCAGCCCAGCTGTTCGTCGAGCGAGAAGGCAGCCCGCACGATGCGCCAGTTGTCGATCGAGCCGGTGGGGCAGGGTGAAATGCAGTCCATGCAGTAGTTACACTTTTCCGCGTCGACGACGTAATTGACGTCGTCGTGCGTCACCGCGCCGACCGGGCAGGTCGCTTCGCAGGTGTTGCAGCGGATGCAGATCTCGGGATCGATGAGATGCTGCTTGCGGAGGGCGGTGGGGGATGGCTCTAAGGCCTCAGTCGCAAGCATCACCGGTCTCACCGATCCGGACGAGGAAGGGAAGCTGCAGACTGGCCAGCGTTGGACGTTTGTCCATGAAGATAGAGGTCAGCTGCGGTTGTGCGTCAATAGGCTCTAATATCGCCGTTATCAGATCATTCAAGAAGCGACCCAAGTCATGCGAAGCCCCTACGATAAGGTCGTGAAATCGCAAATGCTGCCAGTTTCTGTAGGCGCCAAAATTATCCTTGCGCCACTCTTCGTAATCCCGGCCAAACAATGAGTAGGGGTACACCAGATCCAACAAGCCAAACACTCGAGAAGCTTCGCTTGAAATATAAAGTGTGTTCCCGGTGACATGGCCCAACAACATTGAAAAATCGTCGCTCTGGACGCCCTTAACCTGCTTGCTCAGCAGCTTCTCGGTGTTGTAATGAAAGCTGAAATTGTTTCGAATCAACGACATAGGCGATCGACTTGACCTGAAATGTTTGCGTAGCCTCAGGAAGGACTTTAGCGCTTGGCGCGGAGCCTCACCACAACGCCATCGCGGATCAACAGCTCTCGGAAGAATACGATTGCATGCATCCCAGCCTTCCCAAACTTTGCCCGCAAGCAGGAGCAATGCGCAATGCCACATGACGTTTTGGGCATTTCGTTCGTGTAAGTCACCGGAGCTTTTCTCGAACCCCTGCTCGCTCACAAGTGCAAGGCGCTCAAGTAGAACAATGTCGTTGGCAATCTGAGTGGCAATCATCAATATCTTTAGATGGCTCTCCGACATACTCTGAAGGGCAGAGCCAGGATAGATCACGCTATACGCTTCGTCTTTTGGTTGCTGATTCCAGACCATGCGAACCGATTAATCCTCCAACCCTTGCTGAGGGAGCAGACTTCCGCCCCTCACCCTAACCCTCTCACCATCGCGCGTACAGGGCGATGGTGAGAGGGGATGTCTCGCCCCTTCGCCACCTTCACGCAATCGAAGTCGCCCCCAATTATTGTTGTTCGATCTCGACGGTGCCGGCACCGAAGTCGAGCAGGATGAGATGAGGATAGAGCAGGCCGGTGCCGGCGAGCGCGACAGGATCGCCATCGTGAGGCGGCCTGGACCGCTCGGTGTCCGGAGCGACGAAGACGTCGACGGTCCGAGACGCGCCCATCCACGCGATCTGCGCGCGACTGGTCCAGACGTTGGTCTGACGACCGCCAGCCAATTCTACGTCTGCCTTACCATCGGAAATATCCAAGTGAAGCGCCGCGGCAACGCTTTCAGTCATGTAAAGGTCGCCATTGAATCCGGTGTCGAGCAGGGCCAAGAAGCTTTCCCTGGCAGTCACCGAGATCCGAATAAGCGGTCGCCGCCGTTCACCTATGCTTCCGAATTCAACGCCCAAAGGCCGCCTCCGAGCGTGATCGGCACGCCATGCTCGAAGGACCAAGCTGATCGACGTGCCCCGAACAAATCACCTAGTCGGTCACTCGCTGCCCAACGCTTGTTGGCAATCACATATAGCCCGCTCGCGAAATCGACCTGCACAGCGGTGCCGTGCGCAAACTCGCGGAACCGTACCTGATGCCGCGTTCGCCACAGCTCAGCGAAGATGTGCAGGCGTGACGCGGATACGGCATCAATGGGAACGATCGGCAATCGCAAAGCCTCTGCCAAACGCGGATCGCTGCGATCAGTCACGGGCGCCCCATCGAGCAGCCCCGCACGCAGGCGGTCCCGCTCCGCCTGCACGAAGTCGCTGCCTGCGGTCGCTTCGTATGCCGTAGCGGTTTCGGCGAACCCTCCTGGGTGCGAGGTGCTCATCGATCGCCTCCAATGCCTGTGTCGGCGTGGTCATGGGCCTCCAACCTATCACCCCTTCGCCACCTTCACGTACTCGAAATCGCCGCCCTTGTTGGTGATGCAATCTTTGGTGGCGCGATTCGATCGGACCTCACGGCGTTGACCGACCCTATTTCCCCCCTTATTCCGCAGCAGTGGCCTCCGCCTTTGCCTCGAGCTGTTCATGAAGCCATTGCGGTGAAAAATCGGCACCGTTGGGCCAGACGATCGTGTCGAGATCGCCATCAACGCGAAGTTTAGCGAACAGCTCGATGCTCTTCAGTGGCTCGAACACCGTCCCCCACAGCTCATCGGCCAGATCGATCTCGCCGCTGAGGCCGTCGGCAAAGCGAAGCCAGACATTGTAGTCGCCGGCATGTCGCGCATCGATCACTTTGGGTAGCATGTCTCACTCCAGCGGTGCGATTTTCTCGAAAGGCTCGCGTGCACGAATCTTCGCCCAAGCATCCTCGAGATCAGCGGTATGCAGCGGTCTCCACTCCTCGACCAGCGCCAGAACTCGCCTTGGCAGCCGTCCTTCGAGCACTCGACCGGTCGCCACATCAATCTTGGCTTTGTGCTCTCCATACTTGGCGTGAAAGTGCGACGGTGGATGGTCATTGAAATATATTGCGATGACGATACCGAAGAACCTGATGATTTCAGGCATCATCATCAGCCTTGGTTGAGGCGTGGCGGAATTTGGGGTCAGACCCGCAGGACCCCGACCATCACCCCTTCGCCACTTTCACATACTCGAAATCGCCGCCCTTGTTGTCGATGCCGACCTTTGGGGGCGCGATCCAGTTGGCATATTGCGCCTTCTCCCAGCACGGCTGCATCAGGCTTTCGATGAAGGCGCCGTCGTCCTTGGAGGGCAACCAGCCGTCCTTCTTCTTGTCCCACTCGATTGCCGCCATCAGTCGGCCATCAGGCGCCGACTTGACGCTCCTGAACTCGCCGATGTGGCGATGGAAGGCGACGTTGGGCAGTTTGATCTCGAATTTCACGCCCATCTTCTCGATGATCTTGTTCCAGCGGTTGATGCCGCCCTGACAGTCCCGGATGTAATCGTCGCGCAGCCGCATATTGATGGCCGACAAGGCCGGCTCGTCGACCAGCCTGGGGACGCCGCCGATCAGTTTCAGGACCGGATAGGTCGAGCTGGTCAGGAGATGGTCGTCCTCGATCTTGGTTTCCTGGAAGCGGCCCTTGAGCCCGGCGTTGTAGAAGTTCGCCGCGTTGGTCGAGACCTCCGAGCCGAACAGGTCGAGCGACAGCGCGTAATGCAAGTTGGCCTTCTTCTGCAGGGTGGGCAGGTCGACGACGCCGAGCTTGCGCACGCGCTCGATGTCGTTGGGATCCTCGATGCCGGCCTTCTTCATCGCCTCGCAGGTGCGCTCGATGACGCGGCCGACGCCGGTCTCGCCGACGAAGAGGTGATGCGCCTCCTCGGTCAGCATGAACTGGGTCGAGCGCGCGAGCGGGTCGAAGGCCGACTCGGCCAGCGCGGCGAGCTGGTACTTGCCGTCGCGGTCCGTGAACATCGTGAAGCAGAAGAACGCGAGCCAGTCCGGGCAGGGCTTGTTGAAGGCGCCGAGGATGCGCGGATGGTCCTTGTGGCCCGAGCGGCGCGTGAGCATGTCCTCCGCCTCCTCGCGCCCGTCCCTGCCG
>CAZCGE010000135.1:0-19912 GCA_964498125.1 uncultured Devosia sp.
ACCGGATTTCCGCTATTACGCCATCGCCGACGGCATTCGTGAGGTCTGCGCCAGATCACCCCGACGCGCGATCAGGCCCCTCCAGGCGATGCCCCAGCTCGCCTTCCGCTTCCCCTGAATTTTTTGGGGAAGGTCCTGGCATTCTTCATCTGGAGCCGCGTCGGCAAGCGTCGTAGTCTTGACGCCAGTCATTGTGTCGAATCTGGGAAGGAGCCCCACATGCGCGCCGCCGTGCTGACCGCCGTCAACAAGCCGCTCGAAATCCTCGACCTCGATCAGGAGGGGCCGAAAGCAGGCGAAGCCCGCGTCAAGGTCAAGGCCGCCGGCGTCTGCATGAGCGACTGGCACATCATGAACGGCGACTGGCCGCTGCCACTGCCGATGGTGCTCGGCCACGAGGCCGCCGGCATTGTCGAGGAGGTGGGCCCGGATGTCACCGGCGTCAAGCGCGGCGACCACGTCATATTCTCGTTCCGGCCGAATTGCGGGCATTGCAGCTACTGCTCGAGCGGGCGCACGGTGCTCTGCATCGGCCACAACGACACGCAGCGCTGGGTGATGCACGATGGCACGCAGCGCTTGAAGCTCAACGGCGAAGGCGTCAACCAGATGGCGCGCATCGGCACGTTCTCCGAGCACGTCGTCTGCCCGGCCGAGCAGCTCGTCCCCGTGCGCAAGGATCTGCCGTGGGCTTATGCGGCGATCATCGGCTGCTCGGTGGCGACCGGCGTCGGCGCCGTGACGCGGCACGCCAAGGTGCCTGCCGGCTCGAGTGTGCTGGTGATCGGTTGCGGTGGCGTCGGCCTCAACATCGTGCAGGGCGCAAGGCTCGCCGGCGCCCAGATGATCATTGCCGCCGACCTGCTCGACAACAAGCTCGAGTACGCCCGCACCTTTGGCGCCACGCACACGATCAACGCCGCGAACGAGGACGTGGTCAAGACCGTGCGTGAGCTGACCAAGGGTCTCGGCTCCGAATTCGCCTTCGATGCCATCGGCAGCGAGAAGACGGCCGTGCAGGCGGTCGATGCCGTGGCGCCGGGCGGCCACGCCGTCCTTGTCGGCATCCCCGCCGTCACCGCGCGCGCGCCGATCTCGCCGATGAACATGGTCTACGGCGAGAAGACGCTGACCGGCAGTTATTACGGCTCGATCCGGCCGCGGATCGACTTCGCCAACCTTGCCGACCTGGCCATGGACAAGCGCCTCGACCTCAACGGCCTGATCAGCCGTTCCTACCGCTTCGAGGAGATCAACGAGGGCTTCGCCAACATGATCAAGGGCACGGTCGCCCGCGGCGTCATCATGTTTGATTGAACGCAGGTGTCGGGGTCAGACCCAGCGGGTCTGACCCCATGGCACACGCTCCCAGCAAGAGCACCGGCGCGACCCTCGCCGCGACCGAGGTCGTCGAGCGCGTACTGCCGCAACCCGCACCGTCGGCGCCTGGGGTCAGACCCGCGGGGTCTGACCCCGTCCACACCGTCCGCCACCAGTTCCTCCTTGAATGCGGCAAGGGGGCGAACTAGGCTTGCCCCGGTTACCTATCGGGTCGGACAGGACCAACTCGCGGGACGGACGGTCGGCACGACAGGCCGAGGCGTTGACGTTCGCGAAAACCACCCTGGCCGCCGCACGATCGACGCCAAAATTTCAATGCTACAAATGCGAACCAACAAGGAGGACGCCCCGTGCCCCAGGTCAAGATGGAGGTGAATGGCAAGCAGGTGTCGGCCGATGTCGAGCCGAACACGTTGCTGGTCGATTTCCTGCGCAAAAATCTCTCGCTGACAGGCACGCACGTCGGCTGCGACACCAGTCAGTGCGGCGCCTGCGTGGTGCACATCGATGGTCATTCGGCCAAGAGCTGCACGACGCTGGCGGTGCAAGCCGATGGCGCCAAGGTGGTGACCATCGAGGGGTTGGCGAAGGGTAACGAGCTGCATCCCATGCAAGCCGCTTTCCGCGAGGCGCATGCATTGCAGTGCGGTTTCTGCACGCCGGGCATGGTGATGTCGGCCGTCGACCTGCTGCAGAAAAACAAGAACCCGAGCGAGGCCGAAATTCGCACCTGGCTCAAGGGCAATATTTGTCGGTGCACGGGATATCACAACATCGTCAAGGCCGTGCAGATCGCCGCCAACGCCATGTCCGGCAAGGCCGCGGCCGAATAACAACCAGTCGCCCGCTCCGTCACACTTACGCTGAGGAAAACCCATGTCCAGCAGCACCGGCATTGGCGCTTCGGTCAAGCGCCGCGAAGACTTCAAGTTCCTGCGCGGCACAGGCCGCTATACCGACGACATGAGCCTGCCCAATCTCACGCACTGTTTTTTCATCCGCGCCAACGTCGCGCACGCCAAGATCACGGGCATCGACAAGGCCAGGGCCGAGCAGGCGCCGGGCGTCGTCGCCATCCTGACGGGTGAGGATTTCACCAGCGTCGGCGGCATGCCCTGCGGCTGGCTGATTACCGGCAAGGGCAACAAGCCGATGGTCGAGCCGCGGCATCCGATCCTGGCGCACGGCAAGGTGCGCCATGTCGGCGACCCGGTGGTGGCCGTGATTGCCGAAACCTTGCAGCAAGCCAAGAACGCCGCCGAACTGGTCACCATCGGCTACGATCAGCTGCCGGCCGTGGTCGACATGACCAAGGCGATCAAGGGCGGCGCCCTGGTCCACGACGAGGCGGCCGAGAACACCTGCTACGATTGGGAACTCGGCGACCAGGCCGCAACCGACGCGGCGTTCGCCAAGGCGGCTCACGTCACCAAGATCGACATCGTCAATCAGCGGCTGGTCGCCAATGCCATGGAGCCGCGTGCGGCCATCGGCAGCTTCGACACGTCCACCGAGGACTACACGCTGATCACCACCAGCCAGAACCCGCATGTCATCCGGCTGCTGATGGGCGCCTTCGTGCTGGGAATTCCCGAGCACAAGCTCAGGGTGCTGGCGCCCGACGTTGGGGGCGGCTTCGGTTCCAAGATCTTCCATTACGCCGAGGAAGCTTTGGTCACGGCGGCATCGAAAAAGGTCGGCAGGTCGATCAAATGGGTCGCCGAGCGCACCGAGTCGTTCCAGTCCGACGCCCAGGGCCGCGACCACGTCACGCATGCCGAGCTGGCCTTCGACAAGGACGGAAAAGCCCTGGCGCTCAGAGTCGAGACGCTGGCCAACATGGGCGCTTATCTCTCGACGTTCGCCACCAGCGTGCCGACCTGGCTCTATGCCACGTTGCTCGCCGGCCAGTACACGACGCCGGCGGTCTATTGCAACGTCAGGGCGGTGTTCACCAACACGGTGCCGGTCGACGCATATCGTGGCGCGGGCCGCCCCGAAGCCTCGTTCCTGATCGAACGCCTGATGTCCAAGGCGGCGCGTGAGCTGGGCCTCGACCAGGCGGAGATCCGGCGGCGCAACTTCATCCAGCCCTCACAGTTCCCCTATCAGACCCCAGTGGCGGTGGTCTACGATACGGGCGACTACGAGGCGAGCATGGCCAAGGCGCTCGAGTTGTCAGACTACAAGGGTTTTGAGGCGCGGCGGGCCGCCGCCAAGGCCGCGGGCAAGCTGCGCGGCATCGGCGTCGCCAGCTACATCGAGGCCTGCGGCATCGCGCCCTCGAGCCTGGTCGGCGCGCTCGGCGCCCGCGCCGGCCTCTACGAGGTCGCCACCGTGCGCGTCAATCCGACCGGCAACGTCACCGTGCTGACCGGCTCGCACAGCCACGGCCAGGGGCATGAGACGACGTTCGCCCAGGTGGTCGCCGACAAGCTCGGCATCCCCTACGAGAGCGTCGAGATCGTGCATGGCGACACCGCCAAGATCCCGTTCGGCATGGGCACCTACGGCTCGCGCTCGCTGGCGGTCGGCGGCACGGCGATCGTCAACGCCATCGACAAGGTGATCAACAAGGGGCGCAAGATCGCCGCCCATCTGCTCGAGGCCTCCGAAAAGGATATCGTCTACGAGGACGGCGCCTTCCAGGTGAAGGGCACCGACAAGAAGAAGACGTTCGGCGAGATCGCGCTGACGGCCTATGTGCCGCACAAGTATCCGATCGAGACGATCGAGCCGGGCCTCGAGGAGACAGCGTTCTACGATCCGAAGAACTTCACCTTCCCAGCCGGCACCTATGTCTGCGAGGTGGAGATCGACCCAGCCACCGGCCAGACCGAAATCGTCTCGTTTGTCGCCGCCGACGACTTCGGCAATGTCGTCAACCCGATGATCGTCGAAGGCCAGGTGCATGGCGGCCTGGTGCAAGGCATCGGCCAGGCGCTGCTCGAAAACACGGTCTACGACGAGAACGGGCAGCTCAAGACCGCGAGCTACATGGACTACGTCATGCCGCGCTCCGACGATGTGCCTTCATTCAAGGTGACAACGACAGTGACGGCCTGCACGCACAACCCGCTCGGCGTCAAGGGTTGCGGCGAGGCCGGCGCCATCGGTGCGCCACCGGCTGTCATCAACGCCGTTTGCGACGCTCTGCGTGACTATGGCGTCGACCACATGGACATGCCGGCCAGCCCCGAGAAGGTATGGCGGGCAATCAACAAGATGCCGGCGCTGAAGGCGGCCGAGTAACGATCCCAGGGAGACAGGCACACATGTACCAATTCAACTATACGCGCGCAGGTTCGGTCGCCGACGCCGTCGGGGCCGCCAACAGGTCCGCTGAAGCAAAGTATCTGGCGGGCGGGCAAACCCTGCTGCCGACCATGAAGCAGCGGCTGGCCAGGCCTTCGGTGCTGGTCGACTTGGCCAAGGTGCCCGAGCTCAAGGGCGTTCATGTGCAAGGCAGTGGCTTGGGGCTTGGCGCCATGACTACGCACGCCGAAGTGGCCGCGCACGAGGGCGTTCGCTCGATGATCCCGGCGCTGGCCAAGCTCGCCGACGGCATCGGCGATGCCCAGGTTCGCCATCGCGGCACCATCGGCGGCTCGCTCGCCAATAATGATCCCGCCGCCGATTATCCTGCCGCCGTGCTGGCTCTTGGCGGGACGATCGTCACCAACAAACGCCAGATCGCAGCCGATCAGTATTTCACCGGGCTGTTCTCCACGGCGCTGGAGCCCGGCGAGCTGATCACCGCCGTCGGCTTCCCCAAGCCGATGAAGGCTGGTTATGCCAAGTTCGAGCAACGCGCCTCGCGCTTCCCCCTCGTCGCCGTGTTCGTGGCGCAGACGGCGTCGGGCGTTCGCGTCGCCGTGACAGGCGCCGGCGGTAACGGCGTGTTCCGCGTGCCGGAGATGGAGATGGCGCTCGCCGCCAATTTCTCCGCCGACGCCATCAAGGACATCAAGGTGGCGCCGTCCGGCATGCTGAGCGATATCCACGGCAGCGCCGACTACCGCGCCGCGCTGGTGACGGTGATGGCCGGACGCGCGGTTGCCTCGGCGCAATAACGCCTGATGGTGACGGACCCACGGGGCTGACACCGACCGTTCACACTCTGCAATCAAGCGCCCTGGGAGGCTTGACCATGTCTGAACTTACGATCGAGAACATCACGCAAGTGGCCGTCCAGCAGATGGCGGCGACGCCCGATCCGCGGCTGCGCCAAGTGATGGAAAGCTTCGTGCGCCACCTGCATGCCTTCACCCGTGAGGTGAACCTGACGCCGACCGAATGGCTGATGGGGATCGATTTTCTGACCAAAGTCGGACAAAAATGCACCCCGACCCGGCAGGAATTCATCCTGCTGTCCGACACGATGGGCCTCAGTGCACTGGTGCACCTGATGCATGACAAGACGGCGGCGGAAGTGGCGACGACGACCAGCCTGCTCGGGCCGTTCTTTCGCGAGAACACGCCGCGCTACAAGGCCGGCGACCAGATCGCCAAGAAGGTCGAGGGCAAGGAGCTGGTACTGTGGGGCACCGTCACCGATGTCAAAGGCAAGCCGCTCCCCCATGCCGAGGTCACCATCTGGCAGACGGCGGAAAATGGTCTCTATGACATTCAATACCAGGACGATCCGGATGTGCGCGGCATCTTCACGACCGACGCCGAGGGCAAGTATCTGATTCGGACCACCATTCCTGTCGGCTACTCGATCCCGATGGATGGGCCGGTGGGTGAACTGGTGCGTCATCAGGGCCGGCATGGCATGCGGCCCGCCCACGTCCACTATCTGATCAGCTCGCCCGACTACCGCGAGCTGGTCACAGCGTTGTATATCGCCGGCGACACACACATCGAGGACGACGTCGTATTCGGCGTGGCTCCCGAATTGGTGGTGCAGATCAAGGATTTTGAGCCGACGTGCCCAATTCAGGGCCAGCCCAGCGTGCGCTACGACTTTTCGCTGTCCAAGGCGACCGAGGCCGACAAGCTGTCCGGACGAGTCGGCGCCGATCCCGCGGCGATATCCAAGGTGGCGGCGGAGTAAGCGCTGCAACCGGCAACGACCCGCCGGCGCGTCGCAGTGACACGCGCCGGCAGGATGCCGGGTAACAAATTGCAATCGGATTGAGCGGCATTTACGCTTGCTTAACCCGTTTTAGAGAACATGGGGATCGACAGAGTTCGGGCGCCATCAGCCCACTGTAGAGCAAGTGTGCCCGTGTTCCAGACCGTATTGCTTATGATCTTCCCCGCGGCAATGGCGTTTGCGGCGGCAACAGATCTTCTGACGTTCAGAATTCCCAACGCGATCTCCATCACGTTGGTGGCGGCGTTCATTGTTATTGCGCCATTCAGCGGCCTGACACTGACCGGCTTCCTTGCCCACGTCGCCGCATTCATCCTGGTGCTGGCGGTTGGCATAGTCCTCAATGCAGTCGGAATGTTCGGCGGCGGCGACGCCAAGCTCCTCTCCGTCGCGGCACTTTGGATCGGCTTCGAGCATCTTCTGAGCTACATCTTCATGGTCGCCATCTGCGGTGGCGCCATTGCGCTGCTACTGATCGCCTTTCGCCGTTTCGCGTTGCCTGCATTCGCGTTACGCCACGCCTGGATCGAGCAACTGCACAGCCGCAAGGCCGACATGCCCTACGGCTTGGCATTGGCGGCCGCCGCACTTTGGATATTCCCCTCGACCAGGATTTTCACCGCGGTCATGACCTGAAACAGATCGAGGCTCGGCGATTGCCGAGTTGTTGACCGGTGGCGACCCCATCCCGCCCCATGTAATTCTGCATTACCGACCCATTCCGCAACGGCGGTTAACCCGACATTGACGTTTGTCGCGCACAGTCCAGCCTCACACACGATGTGAGGAACTGCGGTTGAAAGGACCGGTTGCGCGATGAGACGTGCACAGCTGATCGGGATATCGATAGCGCTCGTGGCAGGCATACTGGCCTTTGTCATGATGCGCGGCATCGTCAACAAGCCGCAGAAGGTCGTCGTGACTGAGCAAATCGCCTCGACCGAGGTGCTCGTCGCACGCGCCGATATCGGCTTGGGCATCGTTGCCAACGAAGGACATTTTCGCTGGCAGACATGGCCAAAGGACGCCGTCAGTCCAAATTTTGTCACGCGCACCGGCGGCGGCCCCTCGTTGAAAGACTTTATCGGCGCCGTAGCCAGAACGCCTGTCGCAGCCGGCGAACCGGTCACGACCAGCAAACTGATCAAGATCGGCCAGGGCGGCGTGCTCGCGGCCATCCTCACGCCCGGCATGCGCGCCGTGTCCACCAAGATCAAGGACGAGACCGCGGTCGGCAAGATGATCCTGCCCAATGATCGTGTCGACGTGCTCCTATCACGTCGCTTGAAGGTCAAGGGCGGTGGCGACGAATTCATTTCTGAAACGCTGTTCAGCAATGTCCGTATCTTGGCTGTCGGCCAGCAGATCGAAGCGCGCGAAGGCAAGAAAGCCGCGGAAGGCACGACCGCCACGCTCGAGTTATCGCCGGGACAAGTCGAAGTTCTGGCGCAGGCACACTCGTCCGGCGACATCAGCCTCGCCCTGCGCAGCATTGGCGATCTTGTGGCGGAAGGCGCACCGACGACCGAACTCGATCTGAAGAAAGCTCGCACCTCAACCAACTCCTCGGTGAAGGTGACACGGTATGGGACCAAGTCCCGGGCATCGGGTGTCAACTGATCACTTGCGTGTCTACCAAGCGTCGCTCGTCGGAAGGCTATACTCTCATGCGCACTTTTTCGAAGTCGATCTGGGGTGGAGCTCTGCTGGGCCTCACCGGCCTCGCACTGTCGCCATTTATCTCGAGCGAAGCACAGCAGGCCCTTGCCAACGGCAAACCGCAGCCGACGCGCAGTGCGCCAGCAGCCAATGTACCGCTCGTCTACGGTTCCGAGCATCAGTCGATCATCCGCATCACCAGTCGCGATACTCTCCCCGTTACCAAGGCTATCCGCATCGGGCGCAGCAAATCTGTCCTGGTTGAATTGCCCCGCGACTTACGTGACGTCGTCATCTCGGCCCCAGAAGTCGTCGACGCTGTCGTGCAAACCGCCAATCGCGTGCATTTGATCGGCAAGGGCAGACCCGGACAGGCGAACGCCTTTTTCTTCGACAGCAATGGCGTTCAGATCCTGACGCTCGAAATCTCTGTCGAGCACGACACGGCGGTGCTCGAATCTCTTTATCGCCGCCTCCTGCCTGGTTCCAACATCAAGGCGGAGATGCTCAACGAAACGGTGATCCTGACCGGTTCCGTGCGCAGCCCTGTCGACAGCGCCCGCGCCGCCGACATCGCGTCCCGCTTCATCGTCGCGGCAGACCCTAATGCACCCGTACGGCATGACAAGAAGGTCATCAACATGCTCGCGGTCGAAGGCGAGGAACAGGTCATGCTTCGCGTCACGGTGGCCGAGGTTCAGCGCTCGCTCATGAAACAATTCGGCATCAACATTGCCGCCGATATCAATGCGGGTAACTTCATCACCAGCGTCTTGACCGCTAACGCGCTGCCAATCACGGCAGCAGCCGGATTGGGCACGATGCCGATCCCCGGCTTCAATCCAACCATCGACGCCAGCAATGCCTGCTCGAACATTACCTGCATGTATTCGTCGGGCCCTTCCGCCGGGACCTTCGGCAACTCGGGCGCAACCAGCCATTGGTCCGCTGGCGGACAGCACATCAGCAAGGCGATACGCGCACTGGAGCGTGACGGTCTCATCAAAACGCTGGCGGAACCGAACCTGACGGCGGTTTCAGGCGAGTCGGCAAAATTCCTGGCCGGCGGCGAATACCCAATTCCAGTCGTCGACGACAAGGGAATTTCGGTCATCTACAAAGAGTTCGGCATTGGCCTGGCCTTCACCCCGATCGTCCTGTCGGAAGGCCGCATCAGCCTGAAGATCGAGACCGAGGTCAGTGAATTGACCAACCAGGGCGCGGTGACCTTGGGGGGCATCTCGGTCCCTGCCCTGAAGAAGCGGCAGGCCAAGTCGACGGTCGAACTGCCGTCGGGCGGCTCACTGGCCATCGCTGGACTGATCTCCGAGGACACCCGCCAGAATATCGATGGCCTTCCCGGCATGAAGAACCTGCCGATCCTCGGCACGCTGTTCCGCAGCCGCGACTTCATCAAGCAGGAAACCGAGCTGGTCGTCATTGTCACGCCCTATGTCGTGCGGCCAACATCGCGGCAGCACCTGGCACGGCCCATCGACGGCCTGGCCGAAGCCACCGACATGAAGGCGAATTTCCTCGGCCACCTCAATCGAATCTACGGACGGTCATCGGCGCATCCAAGCGGTGATCTGAAGGGCGACTATGGCTTCATTGTCGAGTAGCGCCAGCGCAGGAGAAGCACCATGACCACCACAGCTCGAGCCGCCTCCATCTGGACGCCGGCAAAACGTTCGTCCACGCTGGCCCAGTTCGCCATGCTGATGCTTGCGACTGGCGCCCTTGCCAGCTGCAAGCACCTGGACGATCCCGTCCAGCCCACGAGCTTCACGCTCGTCGATCCCTCGGAACGTCATCCGATCATCGTCTCGCAGCAGCCCAAGGATATGACCGTCAGCGTCGCCCGCGGCTCATCAGGCTTGACGCCGGTTCAGCGCGCGCAGTTGGCCGAGTTTCTCCGCCGCTACCGGGCCAGCGATGCCGGCAACAGCAAACTCGTCATTCAAGTTCCACGTGGCTCGTCCAATGAACTGGCCTCGGTCAACGCCATTGGCGAGATCCGCCAGCTTGTCAGCGAACAAGGCTTTGAGGATTCGATGGTCGGCATCGAGTCCTACCCGGCCGCACGTGGCGCGCAGCCACCCATCCGCGTCTCCTACCTGAGGTTCGTCGCCGAAGCGCCGGAGTGTGGGCGCTGGCCGAGCAATCTGGCGCGCGAGCCCTACAACCTCCCCTACCCCAACCTGGGGTGCGCAAACCAGCGCAACTTTGCCGCCATGGTCGCCAATCCAGCCGACCTCGTCGGTGCAAGGACGATGACGCCGGGTTCTTCCGAACGCCGGTCGGTGACCTGGACCAAGTACACCCAGGGCGAGACGACGGGAGCCCGCAAGGGCGACGAAGAAAAAGTCAAGACAGACACGAAGAACTAAGGGGACGCGACGATATGAGCAATTCAAGCGCTAATGGCAGCGGCGCCGCCGTCGATGGTGGCGCTGGCGGCACCAAGACCGAGGTTGGCGCCGATAGGGCGCGGCCATTGCCGCGAATCTCGATTCAGGCCTTCTGCGACAATCCTCAGATGGCTGAGGTGGTGCAAACGGCATCCGAGGATCGGCGATTGTCCAAGGCACACGTCAGTGTGCATATGGGCGGCTCGATGGCCGCGGTCGCGCATTTCCAGGAAAGTCCGACACCAAATCTCATCGTCATCGAGTCGGGACTGGCACGCGGTGAGCTGATCGCCGACTTGGATAAGCTCGCCGAGAGCTGCGATGCCGGCACCAAGGTTGTGATCATCGGCCAGCTCAATGATGTTCTGCTCTATCGCGAACTGCTCAAGCGCGGCGTCAGCGAGTATCTGGTCTGGCCGGTCTCGACATTGCAACTCATGGAGGCTTTCTCCAACCTGTACAACGACCCGAAGTCCGATCCCGTCGGCCATGTCTACGCCTTCATCGGCGCGAAGGGTGGCGTCGGCTCCAGCACGATTTGCCACAACGCTGGATGGGCACTGTCGGAGATCCTGCAAGGAAACGTCGTCGTTGCCGATTTCGACCTGCCCTTTGGCACTGCCGGGCTCGATTTCAATCAAGACCCTGTGCAGGGCCTCGCCGAGGCTATTTCCAGCCCGGAGCGGCTCGACGAGGTTCTGCTCGACCGCCTGCTGACCAAATGCTCCGAGCGTCTCAGCCTGTTCGCCGCGCCCGTCACACTCGAGAAAGACTTCGACATGTCGCCGGACGCATGCGGCATGGTGATCGATGTCGTGCGCCAGAATGTGCCCTACGTCGCAGTGGACTTGCCGCACATTTGGTCGCCATGGACCAAGCGGATCGTCACCGAGGCCGACGAAGTCGTGATTACCGCCGCCCCGGATCTCGCCAATTTGCGCAACACCAAGAACCTGGTCGACCTGCTGAAGCAGAGCCGCACCAATGACCGGCCCCCGCTGCTCGTCTTGAATACTGTCGGCATGCCGAAGCGGCCCGAGATCGGCATCAAGGAATTCTGCCAAGCCATCGATCTGCAAACCTCCGCCATCATTGAGTTTGATGGCGATACCTTCGGCCAGGCAGCCAACAATGGCCAGATGATCGAAGAACTCAATCCCAAAGCCAAGGCGGTGCAGGGCATAAGAGACCTCGCATTCGCGTTAACCCATCGCAAAGACAATCGCAGCGATAAGAAGACCTCGGCGTTTGGCCCATTGCTCGCCAAGCTGAAATTGACGCGTTAAGGAGCCGGTTCGATGTTTGGCAGACGTTCAAATGATCCTGTTGCGCCTCGTCGTCCCGCTGCGCCCCAGCAGGCAACTTCAGGCGCGGCCCACAAGCCGGCGGATACAAAGCCACAGGTCACAAAAACGGCAACGCAACCCGCTGCGCCACCGCCGCCGAAAATCGAGGTTGTCGAGCCACAGCGCCGGCACTCGGAAGAGTACTATGATGTCAAGACGACGGTCTTCAACGCCCTGATCGACACGATCGACCTGACGCAACTTTCCAAGCTCGACGCGGCGGCCGCGCGAGATGAAATTCGCGATATCGTCAGCGAGATCATTCAGATCAAGAACGTCGTGATGTCCATTGCCGAGCAGGAGGAACTGCTCGAGGACATCTGCAACGACGTCCTCGGGTATGGGCCACTGGAACCTCTGCTGGCGCGCGATGACATCGCCGACATCATGGTCAACGGCGCCCACGCCACCTTCATTGAAGTCAACGGCAAGGTGCAGAAAACCAGCGTCCGGTTTGCCGACAACGCTCAGCTCATGAATATCTGCCAGCGCATCGTCAGTCAGGTGGGCCGCCGCGTCGATGAATCGAGCCCAATATGCGACGCCCGCCTTCCAGACGGCTCGCGCGTCAACGTCATCGCCCCGCCGCTGGCCATCGATGGCCCCGCACTGACCATCCGTAAATTCAAGAAGGATCGCCTCAAGCTCGAGAATCTGCTGAAATTCGGCTCGATCACTCCCGAAGGCAAGATATTGCTGGAAATTATCGGACGGGTTCGCTGCAATGTGATTGTTTCCGGCGGTACCGGTTCGGGCAAGACAACGCTGCTCAACTGCCTGTCGGCGACCATCGACCTCGACGAGCGCATCATCACTTGCGAGGATTCGGCCGAACTGCAACTGCAGCAGCCGCACGTCGTGCGACTCGAGACGCGGCCGCCTAATCTTGAAGGCGAAGGCCAGATCACGATGCGTGATTTGGTCAAGAACTGCCTGCGTATGCGCCCGGAACGGATCATCGTCGGCGAGGTCCGCGGTCCCGAGGCATTCGATCTCCTGCAAGCCATGAACACGGGCCATGACGGTTCGATGGGTACGCTGCACGCCAACAGCCCTCGTGAAGCCATCAGCCGTATCGAGTCGATGATCATGACGGGCGGATACACGCTCCCCTCACGGACCATTCGCGAGATGATCGTCGGTTCGGTGGACGTCATTGTTCAGGCATCGCGCTTGCGCGACGGCAGCAGAAAAATAACCCACATCACCGAGGTCATCGGCATGGAGGGCGACGTCGTCACGCTGCAGAATTTGTTCGTGTACGAGATCACCGGTGAAGATGCGAATGGCAAGCTGCTCGGACGGCACCGGTCGACAGGCATCGCCCGGCCGCGGTTCTACGAACGGGCGCAGTACTACAACGAGCACGATCGCCTTTCACAAGCGCTATCGGCCGCGGAGGTGATGGACGAAGACGGCAGCCCAATGGGAGAAGGTCATGGATGATAATGAAATCCTCCAGTTGATCGGCGGCCTGCTGATTGCGTTGGTGCTTGGTTCACTGGTCTTTGCCTTGGCGTACCCCTACTTGTCGGGCGACAAGCAAGGTCAACGGCGCTTGAGCACCATTGTCGACAGCAAGAGCGGGCGAACCGCAAGGCGCGCCCAGACCGCGATGGAATCGGTCGCCAACAATCGCCGCAAGCAAGTGGCGGATACGCTGAAGGATCTCGAAGCGCAAAAGGCCGAGCAGAAAAAGCTGTCCTTGCGCCAGAGAATCGAACGTTCCGGTCTCGATATCACGCCGCAAATGTTCTGGATCGCCAGCGGTGTATCCGCGGCGATATTCGGCATCGGCTTCCTGATATTCTTCAATAACGTCACCCCGCTGGCTGCGATCGGCATCGCATTCGTGGCAGGAATGGGGCTTCCCCGCTGGGTTCTCGGCTTCCTCATCAAGCGCCGTCAGGCCAAGTTTCTCGAGGGCTTTGCCAACTCGATCGACATCATCGTTCGCGGCGTCAAATCCGGCCTGCCGCTTGGCGAGTGCCTTGGCATCATTGCGCGCGAAAGCCCCGAACCTATTTGCAGCGAGTTCAAGGAAGTCGTCGAGCAGCAGCGCGTCGGTGTGACGCTGGGCGAATCCCTGGAGCGGCTCGCCGCCCGCCTGCCCCTGTCCGAGACGCGGTTCTTTGCCATCGTCATCAGCATTCAGCAGCAGGCCGGCGGCAATCTGTCGGAAGCGCTGGACAACCTTTCCGGCGTGCTGCGCGATCGCAAGCGGATGCAGATGAAGGTGCAAGCCCTGTCGTCCGAAGCCAAGGCATCCGCCGGCGTTCTCGCATCCTTGCCATTCGCCGTCGCAACACTGGTCTACCTTTCAACGCCGAAATACGTGGCATTGCTCTGGCAGACCAAGTCGGGGAATTTCATGCTCGGCATTGCCGCCGTCTGGATGTTGATGGGCTGCCTCGTGATGCGGAAGATGATCAATTTCAAGTACTGACGGGAATCGCGCCAGCGATGCCCAAACGAGACGGTAGGTTCCGCCATGATGGAAATTGTAGAAATGCTGACGCGGCCGCAGGTCGTTGTGACCATGCTGTCCGCCATCGCCACATTCGCCACCGTACTGACTTTGGCGATGCCGCTGCTGTCGCGCGACCGCATGGGTCAGCGCATGAAAATCATGGCCACTGAGCGCGAGCGCCTGCGCGCCGCCCGCCTTGCCGAGATGAATACCAACAGCAAGGGTGGGCCGGGCAGCCGGCTGCGGCAGGCGCCAAAAGGCTTCATGCAGCGGATCGTCGATCTGTTGAATCTGAACGCCAAGTTCGATACCGATGCCCTGCGGGACCAGCTCAAAATGGCTGGCTTTCGCGGACAGGCTCCACTGGTGACCTACCTGTTCTTCCGCATCGCCGTACCGATCGTCGTTGCATTGTTTGCGCTGTTTTATCTTTTTGTCATGTCGAAGCTGCCTTATCCGCCGATCATCAAGTTCCTGATCGCGATTGGCGCTGGCTTCATCGGCTTCTACCTGCCGGGCATGTTCCTGAACAACATCATTCAGAAACGCCAGGCCTCGATCAAGCAGGCCTTCCCGGACAGCCTCGATATGCTGCTGATCTGCGTCCAGTCGGGCATGTCGGTGGAGTCGGCCTTCGGCAAAGTCTCGAAAGAAGTCGGTGAAACGTCCATCGAGCTGGCCGAAGAATACAGCTTGACCACCGCCGAGCTGTCCTACCTGCCGGACCGGCGCATGGCATTCGAGAACCTCGGCAAGCGCACTGGCATCCCGGGCGTGAAGTCGGTGTCCACGGCCTTGATTCAGGCCGAGCGCTACGGCACGCCGGTCAGCCAGGCATTGCGCGTGATGGCCAAGGAAAACCGCGACTTGCGCATGTCGGAAGCCGAAAAGAAAGCGGCGGCGCTGCCACCAAAGCTCACGGTGCCGATGATCGTCTTCTTCCTGCCGGTGCTCTTCATCGTCATTATCGGCCCCGCATTGATCCAGGTTTTCAAGTGGCAGTGAGCATCCGCGCGGCGGGCGGCTTGCCTGCCAATGCTCGCCACCTCGGACGCACTCGAGCCCCATGACGTTCTGTTCCGCGTCTGAGCCCCGGCGCCACGGTGCCGGGGTTTTTCCTGCGCCATCGACGAGAGCATTTTCCGCCAAAGTGGGCACCGGTTGGCGTGAGACAAATGCGACAAACAAAGGACGAGAGTGCTTTCCCCTGATGGAAAGCGCTCTATTTTCGTCGAACCCTTGCCGCGGCGGCGTCACGCACGCAGCAACTTGCCGGGGTTCATGATCGTGCTGGGATCGAGCGCGCGCTTCATCGTCCGCATCAGATCGAGTTCGACCGCGCTCTTGTAGCGCTCGTTTTCGGCCAGCCGCAGCCGGCCGATGCCGTGCTCGGCACTGATCGAGCCGCCTAGGCCGGCGACGATATCGTGGACGATGAGATTGATCCGGTCTCGTTCGGCCATGAAGTCGCCGGCCCAATCCAGAGGCGCCATGGGATTATAGTGGATATTGCCGTCGCCCAGGTGGCCGAAGGCGCAATGCCGGATGCCCGGATAGGCCGCACTCAGCGCCGCATCGGCCCGCTCGATGAAGTCCGGGATGGCCGACACGGGCACCGACACGTCGTGCTTGATGCCGGCGCCGGCGTGGCGTTGCGCTTCGCTGACATCCTCGCGCATTTTCCAGAACCGACGCGACTGGGCCAGCGATTGGGCAATCGTCCCATCCGTAACGAGCTGTTGCGTGAACGCCGCGTCGAGGGCTTCCGCCAGGGGCTCGGCAAGAGCGTCCGCCCGGCCCTGACCCGAGACCTCCAGCAGAATGTACCACGGCGAACGGCTGTCGAGCGGCTCGGCATGGCCCGGCACGCCCTCGATCACGGCATCGATGATCGGGCGTTGCAATAATTCGAATGCGGACAGTGCTTCGCCCAGCCGGCTGCGCATCAGCGCCAGCACTTGCAGGGCGGCTGCCGGATCGGGAACCGCCAGAACCGCGGTTTCGATCGCCGACGGCTTTGGAAACAGCCGCAGCACAGCCGCCGTGATGATCCCCAGCGTGCCCTCGGCGCCGACGAACAGATGCTTCAGGTCGTAGCCGGTGTTGTCCTTGCGCAGGCCGCGCAATCCATCCCAGATGCGGCCATCCGGCAGCACCACCTCGAGGCCGAGCACCAGGTTGCGCGTGTTGCCGTAGCGCAGCACCTGCGTGCCACCGGCGTTGGTCGACAGGTTGCCGCCGATCTGGCAGGAACCCTCCGCGCCGAGACTGAGCGGGAACAGCCGATCGGCGTCGGCGGCCTGGCGCTGGATTTCGGCCAGCACGACGCCGGCTTCCACCGTGATCGTATCGTTCAGCGGATCGAGCGCGCGGACGCGATTGAGCCGCCCCGTCGCGACGATCACCTCGCTCATGTCGTCGTGCGGCTGGCTGGCGCCGGTGAGCCCGGTATTGCCGCCTTGTGGCACGATCGGCGTGCCTGTTTCAGCGCAGATCCCGACGATGTCGGCCACCTCCGCGGTCGAGGCCGGCCGCAGCACCAGGGGGACGCGGCCCTGCCAGCCGTCGCGCCAGGCGACGCAGTAGGGCGCCACGTCCTGGGCGCGTTGCAGATAGCCGCGCTCGCCGACCACCGCCTTGAGGCGCGCGACGACGGCTTGGGGCACCGGCCGCGCTGGCGCTGTCTGGCCTGTCATGCGGGGCGATCCTTGTGCTAAGGGGCTGGACATTCAGAACCGGAAACTTAGCAGGGCCGCGATGGGCGACAAGACCGTTCCACCGTCCACCGGCGGCGCCAGCGTCGTGCCGCGCCTGGGCAAGCCGTCCGGCTTCCGCGCGCTGGAGCATTTTCCGCCAAAGTGGGCGCCGGTTTGGCGTGAGACAAATGCGACAAACAAAGACTGCCATCACTCTGACCTGTCGTCCTCGCCGCACCTGACGCAGCCCTCGCATCATGCCGCAACTCTATACGAGCAGCGCGACGCGGGGATAACTTTCCCCTCGCCGTCCCGGACACCGCGCCCTGACGCAGGCCCGTGGCAACCCGCAACCTCGCGGCGCGGTGATCCGGGATCTTCACACAGGGCAGCCGTGTGGCGACGGCCATTCCCGTCCAACAGGTGAAGGTCCCCTCTCCGCACCCCACTCCGGCCGGGACAGCGAAGGGGAACGGCAATCGCCGGGCAGCAGGGCTGCCCGGCGTGGTGGGGGGGTGGGGGCGTCGCGGTGGGTGGTGTTAGATGGTCGGCAAGGTGTGATCGATTCCCTCAAAGATCACCTTCACCGAGTCCGCCCCAGCCGTGTTGTAGTTGACCAGTGTCGCTACCGTCACGAAACTGTTCGCGCCGCCATCCGTATCGACTTGCACGTTGACATCGTTGCCGGCGCCCATCTGCAGCCGGACAAAGTCGGAATCAACCCCGCTCGGCGGGCCATCGAGCAGCGCGCTCAAATCGATCTTGTCGCCGGCGCCGAAGTTGTAATCGACAATGAGGTCGGCCACGCTCGTATCGGTCATGACGAAAGTGTCCAATCCACTGCCTCCGGTCAGATTATCGATACCGGTGCCGCCCACCAGCCAGTCGTTATTGTCGCCGCCATTCATCGTGTCGTTGCCCGCTCCACCAACAAGCAGGTCACTACCAGCGCCGCCGTTGAGTATGTCGTTGTCGCCGTTGCCGAACAGAATGTCGTTGCCGCCAAGACCATTGAGCGTATGATTGGCAGAGCTTGATGCGATCACATCATTGTTGGCCGTGCCGTCGTAGGGGCTGCTACGGTCGGGCACAATGTTGTAGGCGCTGCCGCCGAGCGCGTATCCCAAATATGTCGCGCCGCCGACGAATGTGACGTTCTCGATGGTGCCAGCCGCGGGGCCTTCCCCGCTGTTGGGATAGTGACCGACAGCATTGATCACGCTGTTGTTGTAATTAATCTGTAGGTCATCGTCGACCCGCTCGAAATTGAGTGCCGTCATCGCGGCACCGCTGGTGGCGATGGTGATCGTATCCAATCCACCTGTATCATTGATAGTATCGGTACCATTTCCGGTCGCTAGGAAGGCGTACGTGTCGTTGCCCAGACCGCCCGAGAGAGTGTTGTTTCCGCTGCTGCCGCTCAAGGTGTCGGCATGACCCGAACCGATGACATTCTCGATGCTGATGAGAGTATCGCTTCCTTGGCCGATATTCTGCGCTCCAATCGTGCTGAGATTCACCGTCACCCCGCTCGTGGCAGCGCTGTAAGACGCCGTATCGCTGCCGGCACCGCCGTCCAAGGTGTCGTTGCCGTCGCCGCCAATGAGAATGTCGTTTCCGGCACCTCCGTACACGGCGTCGTTGCCAGTCCCACCATTGAGAATGCCGTCATTGCCATCTTGCCCAAACAATGTGTCGTCGTTCGCACCGCCATACAATTGGTCGGTGTTTGCCAATCCGTAAAGGATGTCGTCGCCAACCAATATCAGATCGAGTTCGGCATCGTTCGGCAATGTATTCCCGCCCCCCGAACCCGTGATGATGTTGAACGTCTCGTCATAGAACGCCCCGCCGCTGTCTGTGCTGCGAACCACGAGTGTGTAGGTTGCAGTTTCTCCCATATTGGCCGTCGTCGTCACGACACCCGCTGCGCTGACGGCAAAGCCCGCGGAGCTGCCACCCTGCAGCGTATAGGTGTGGCCGCTGGCCTGGTTCGCATCGACGGTAGCGAGATTGGCGATGGTCACTCCGCTCAATGGCACGGCGGTCCCAGAAGCCGGTTGCACGGCATTCCAGATGATGTCGGTCGGAGGTGGGTTCGGCGGTGCCTCCACCACGTCAGTGACCGCGATCGTGAACGCCGCGCTATTTGTCGAACTATCACTGCTGGTCGCCAGAACTGTGATGTTGTGACCAATTGCAGTCTCGAAGTCCAGAGCGCCCGCCACCGTCACGACGCCGGTACCGGAGTCAATCGCAAACCGCCCGCCCGCATCGTTACTCAGGCTGTAGCTGATGCTGGCACCCACATCGGCATCACTGGCCAGCGCCGTTACCCCGACCAGCGCGCCGATGCTGGCGTTCTCCGCCACCGTATTAGCCGCAGTATTACTGTCGGCCGGCCCCAGAACCGGGTTGTCATTGACGTTGGTCACGCCGATTGTGAACGCTGCGCTATTGCTCGAACCATCGCTGCTGGTCGCCAGTACCGTTATATTGTGGCTGGCGGCCGTCTCGTAGTCCAGCGCGCTCGCCACCGTCACCACGCCGGTCACCGGGTCGATCGCGAACCGCCCGCCGGCGTTATTGGTCAGGCTGTAGGTGATGCTGGCACCCACATCGGCATCACTCGCCAGCGCTGTAAGCCCGACCAACGCGCCGATGCCGGCGTTTTCCGCCACCGTGTTATCCGCACCATTAATGTCGGCCGGACCCAGAACCAGGTTGTCGTTGACGTTGGTCACCACGATCGTGAACGTCTCGCTCAACGACGTGCCATCGCTCGACGTCGCCGTCACCTCGATGTCGACGCTCGCGCCCAGCGCCTCGCGGTCGATGTCGGCCAGCGTCGTCACCACCCCGGTCACCGAGTCGATCGAGAACAGGCC
>CAZCGE010000136.1:0-8686 GCA_964498125.1 uncultured Devosia sp.
AAAAAGAGGCGCGCCCGCCGCTGAGCCCTCCGCTGGTCCGCTACGCGTCCCAGCTCCGGTCTCAGCGACGGGCCGTGTGCGGACGGCCGGGGTCAAAATTGCACGCCGATAAGGGGTCAAAGTTCCGCGCCGATTGACAAACCGGGCCCGGTACGAGCGCAAGGGGCGGCGCTATAGTCGGGCAGTCATGTCGCGAAGGGCGTAGCTGGGGACAGCCACCATATTCAGGCTCGGGGTGATGTCTCTACTTGGCCCACCCCTGCCGTGATTCTGCTGCGTGCCGCAGCGGTCGCGATCGGAGGGGGTTCGGACATCGGCGACAGTCGCTCGCCTGTGGCTGCTCCGGATCACGTGTCCGGGGTCGGCAGTGTTCGCCCTGACATGCCGCATGGCCCGTCGTCATGGGCCGCCGGCCCCGGTCACGCCGCCCTCAACCCCAGCATCTCGCGCGCCTGCTTGGGCGTGGCGACGGGGCGGTCGTATTTGGCGCACAGATCGGCGACGCGTTTGACCAGCTGCGCGTTCGACTTGGCAAGCTCGGTCTTCTCGTAGCGGATGTTGTCCTCGAGGCCGGTGCGGCAATGGCCGCCCATTTCGAGCGCCCAGTGGTTGCACTCGAGCTGGTGGCGGGCGATGCCGGCCGCGGTCCAGGTGGCGTCGGGGGCCAGCCGCTGCAATTCGGCGACCTGGAAATCGAGCACCTGGCGGATGCACGGCATGGCGTTCCTGACGCCGAGCACGAACTGTACGTGCAAGGGCTTCTTCAACAGGCCCTCCTCGGACATGCGGATCGCCTGGTACAGCATCGAGACGTCGAAGGCCTCGATTTCGGGCTTGACGTGGTACTGCAGCATCTTCGTCGCCAGCTCCTTGATCAGGTCGGGATGGTTCTCGTAGACGCGCAGCGGGAAATTGCACGAGCCGGTCGACAGCGAGGCCATGTCGGGGCGGTGATGCAGCATGCCGCCGCGCTCGGCGCCGACGCCGGAGCGGCCGCCGGTGGAGAATTGGACGATCATGCCGGGGCAGTGCTTCTTGAGGCCCTCCTGCACGGCAGCGAACCGGTCGGGGTTCGAGGAGACGGTGCCGTCGTCGTTGCGGACGTGGATATGCGCCAGCGTGGCGCCGGCCTCAAAACTGGCATGTGTCGACTCGATCTGCTCGGCCACCGTCACCGGCACCGCCGGGTTGTCCGTCTTGGTCGGCACCGAGCCGGTGATGGCGACCGTGATGATGCAGGGCTTTGCGGTCATGACAGTGAGACCTCTCCTGGACAGGCATATTGAGACTCATAACGCCTGGTCGCCGTCCTGCCTATCGCTAATGGGCTGCCAGAGAAATGCGCACGGCAACGCCGCCACATCGGACGAGCCGCAACATGATTGGCAGGATCGGGATGAGGCGTCTCGCGAAAAGTTGAACAAAAGCAACGACTCACCTACAACTTCAAAGCTAGCCTTTGCTTTTGGAAATGTTTCGTTTTTTCCGTTCGAGGGGGTGTGTCTGATCCTGGTATCTGTCAGTAGCGCGAGCGCCGTAGGCGAGATCGTCCGGCAATGGCGTCTTCAGTTCAAAGAATGTAAGTTGACATGGACGGTCCACAAGCGGCGTCAGCTTTATTGTCAAACTGCCAAGGTTGGCGATCTCGAGAATCAGGCTTCCACTCCACCCTGGCTGCACCCACGGCGCCGTCTGATGCATGCTCAGTCCCATTCGGGCATATGTGCTTCGACCCTCGACACGTGCGATCAGGTAGTTGGGGACAGTGATGGACTCATAGGTCTTGGCCAAGACGAATTTACCGGGAGGTAACTCGTAGGTCTCACGATCGCCGTGTGCGTCCGTCTCCTTCAACTCCTTGGTATCCCACAAGTTGAGGTTGCTATCGATTCCTTCAGCGACCGAGACGGTGACGCCCTTGACGTCGCGCAGTTTGGTGAATTGGAACCCGAGCCTGAGATCAATCGCTGCGGGACCCCACTGCCGATCCACCAATTCAGGCGAGAACGCGATATCGCCTCGCGCCATGGCTTCCCTGATGTCGACTTGGGACAGAACCATGGGTGTTCACGCGGCGGCGGGTAGATAGGGTGAATTCCTACCAATATGGGCAAGGCCCGTTGTGGTGAAGAATGAACCGCGCAGCTGCAATGAGATCGTAGTTTTTTGTACGGCAAGCACCCTTGCGCGAATGAAACTTTCTCCTCCACGTCGAACAACCTGGTCAGAGCCTATGAACCCCGATATCGGTCCGTCGAGGCTGTCAAGGGATACGAGGCTTTCATCAGAAAATGGACCGCGCCCAGTCCTTACCGGAATGAGGATCACGTCTCCAGCGGTGGTGGTCATGGGTTGTCTCCGATGTGGAACATATAGAGAACATATAGGATCATCAGATGTTCGGCAAGCTGAAACGCAAGTCAGCGCCAACATGATGACACGAGTCCATCGATGTGGATGCGCAAGTTGTGGGTAGGTATGCCGACTGGCGATTCTGTCGCGGCCGGCAAGCCACAGTTCCACCCCGCCCCGTGCCAATCATGTCGGCAAGGAGGTTCGACCCTGGTTGGTTGCCGGCATTCGGCAGGACGGGTCCGAATCCCAAGCAACGCGCCACGAGGAACACGCTCATGGATTTCCCACCCGGCCAAGCCTACGCCTGGAACATGCAGGCGATCGGCTATCACGGCATGCTCGACAAGCCGGTGTTCAAGATGGCGCTGCACAAGGCCGGCGCGCGCTGGTACCTGTATGGCGCCACGTTCTGGCATCCTGGCCTGCACGTGCTCGACGTCACCGATCCGACCAAGCCGCGCCACGTCCGCTTCATCGAGCTGCCGAAGAACACCTGGACACTGCAGGTGCAGGTCGCCGACGGGCGGATGATCACCTCCATGGAGATGATCGCGCCGGGCTGGGGCGATATCCCCGGCGAGCCGTTCGACGAAGGCTTCATCATCTGGGATCTGACCGACCCGGAGAACCCGAAGCGGCAGGGCACCTTCCGCACCGGAGGCAGGGGTACACACCGCAACTACTACGACGGCGGCAACATCGTCTATGCCACCGGCCTGCCGCCCGGCTACCAGGGTCACATCCTGCAGATCGTCGACATTTCCGACCCGATGCACCCGAAGGAAGTGTCGCGCTGGTGGAGGAAGGGACAGCATATCACCGGCGGCGAGGGCGGCGTGCATAAAGACGACTTCCTGCACGGCGGCGCCTACAAGCGCGGCAACCGCCTGTACATGCCGTATTCGGCCGGCGGCTTTGTCATTCTCGATCTGGACGATGTCAAGAACCCGAAGCTGATCAGCGAGCTGCCGTTCTCGCCGCCGTTCCAGTCGTTCATCGCCGTGCACACCTCGCTGCCGCTGCAGAACCGCGAACTCGTCATCTGCAACTCGGAGGCGATCGTCGAGAATTGCAACGAGCCGTTGGGCTATGCCGGGATCGTTGATATTTCCAACGAAAAAGACCCGCGCCTGATCTCGTTGTTCCCGCTGCCGCAACCGCCGACGACAGCGCCTTATAAGAACTTCTGCGAGAAGGGCGGGCGATTCGGCCCACACAATCAGCATCAGTGGCAATACCAGGAGGGCGTGCTGCAGCACGACGAGACGATCTGCTATCTGACCTATTTCAATGCCGGACTGCGCGTCTACGACGTATCCGACGAGCGGCTGGTGAAGGAGACCGCCTTCTTCGTGCCGCCCGACCCCTTGCAGCAGAACGGCCCCCTGCCCAAGAGCAAGCTGGTGAACCAGACCGAGGACGTGGTGGTCGACATCCGAGGCAATATCTTCATTTCCGACAAGAACCACGGCATCTATGTGCTGCGCATGCAGCCGGGGGCTGGGAAGCGATGATGGTCGGAGCGAGGCCGGCACTCAGCCGGACGAGGTCCGACATGTCCGGGTGTGCTGTCGGACCTCGGCCCCCCGCGCTCGCTACAGCCACCCCTTTCGGCGGAAATAGATGTAGGGGATGATGCCGGACAGGAGCATCAACAGCAGGGCCATGGGATAGCCGAGTTGCCAGCCGAGTTCGGGCATGGCCTTGAAATTCATGCCATAAATCGAGGCCACCAGCGTCGGCGGCATCAGCATGACGGCGACCACCGAGAACAGCTTGATGATCTGGTTCTGCTCGGTGTTGATCATGCCGAGCGTGGCATCGAGCAGGAACGTGGTGCGCTCCGACAGGAAGCGCGCGTGATCCATCAGGGTGCGGATATCGTGCTGGGCGGTGCGGATGCGCTCCTGGGTCTGTGCATCGTCGGCGCGGGCCACCGCCATCTGCAGGAAATAATTCAGCAAGCGATCGAGCGAGAAGGCCGCTTCCTGGGCGCGCGCGTTGATGTCGCCCCCCTTGCCGACCGAGCGCAGGATAGCGTCGAGCCGCCGGTTGCGCGTCTGCTGGCCGCCCTTGATGTCGAAGATCTCGCGCGCCAGCCGGTCGACCTCGTCCTGGATTCTCTCGATCAGGTCGGCCTCGCGGTGGATGATGGACTCGATCAGTCCGATCGCCACCGCCGCGGCGCTGGTGCACGGCACGTCGCCTTTCTCGGCGCGGGCCAGGAATTGCGGCAGCGACTTCGGCTCGTGGTAGCGCACCGTGACCAGCCGCTTGCCGACCAGGATGAAGGTGAAGGAGCCGGTGTCGGGGCGCGGCTGCTCGATATTGTAGACGACGAAGGTCGTCATATAGGTGGCGCCGTTCTCCTGGTAGAGCCGGTTCGAGGGCTCGATCTCACGCATCTCGGCCCGCGTCGGGATCTGGATGCCGAGCAGCTGCTCGGCCGCCTTGTCCTCCTCCGGCGTCGGATTGAGCAGGTCGATCCAGACCGACTGCTCGTTGACGGTGGAGGCGCCCTCGCGCCTGACCAGCATCGCCCCCGTGGCGTCGTAGACCGTCAGCATGCAATGGTCCTCTTCCTCGGCCCTGTGGTGGCAGATCGTAGATTGGGTTGGCGCGGAATGGCTGTTCGCATATCGAATCGCCGCATGTGGCCGCGCCAACCTACGTCTAGCCCCTAGCCGCGCGCTGTGTCATGGACAAGAAGAATGCCGGCTCTGAACTGGAAGGGCGCGGCGGCCCTGACGGATGCGACGCTTATTTGCCGGCGTGCGCCGACACGATGTTGCCCGCCTCCGGCGCCATGGCGATTTCCTTGATCAGCTTGTTGAGGATGGCGCGATTGAAGGTCTCGAAGCCATCGGCCACCAGCGTGAAAGCGCCAGGGCCACCGATGACGTTGTCGCGGAAATAATTCTCCAGACCGCCTGGCGGATGCGTGTGGGCGGGGTTCCACGGCAGCGGCTCTGGCGACAGGATGACGAGGCCGTTGATGGTGATGCCGAGTTCCACCGCTGCATCGCGGGCATAGCTGGGCAGGGGACCATTGGTGTTGGTGCCGTCGCCGGAAATGTCGATGACGCGGCGCGCGCTCTGGAACGGGCTGCGTTTCAGTTGCGTCATGCCGTATTCGATGGCGGCGCCAATCGCCGTGCGGTCCATGAACGTGCGCGGCTCGGCAACGAGGCGCTTGCTGAAGTGCTCGGCGTCGGCGGCGCTGGCGATCACGGACCAGTCGACGATGATGGCCTGGGCGGACGTGCCCGACCATTCATAGTAGACGACGGCAATGCGGCCGAGCGGACCGGATTGGATGGCCTGGATCACCTTGGGATGGGTGAGGCCGCTGGCGTAGCCGTCCCGCTGCAGGCGGAACTCGCGTTCATCGACGCTGCGCGACACATCGGCGCCCAGCACCAGCAGCATGTCGACCTGGTTGTCGACCAGGGCTTGTACCGGCTGGGCGTGTACCGGCACAGTCTGGCTGAACGCCAGCAGCACGGCAAAAATCAGGGCCCTTAGGCAATGTGACATGGCTGAACCGCCCGAAGCTAGCGCCATCCCGTAGCCACAAGATTAGGCCGCCAAATTGGTTTGGTCGAGGGCCTTTCGTTGTCGCTTTTATTGTCGCGGCCAGGCAGACTTGCGCGGACTATTTCAGCAAGCCCTCAACTGTGCATGACCTCACAGTTGCCTCGACGCGCGGTTTGGGCGCGTGCATTCTGCCGGTGCCGGATAAAGGCCCTGCGGGGCGGGCGGCGCAAACAGACGTGGGGCGAGACGCACGGATGATCGAGCCTGCACAGTCCACCGCCCCCCGCACGGTCCTCGTCACGCTGATCGTCGCCATCTCGCTGTTCATGCAGAACCTGGACGGCACGGTGCTCTCCACCGCCATTCCGACGATGGCGCGCGCATTCGCCGTCAATCCGCTGGATTTGAAGCTGGCGCTGACCGCCTATCTGCTGGCGCTGGCCATCTTTATTCCAGCGTCTGGCTGGGTGGCCGACCGGTTCGGCGCGCGCAACGTTTTTTGCGCCGCCATGATCGTGTTTGCGTTGGGCTCCATCGCCTGCGCCCTGTCACAGAGCCTGCTGCAGATCGTGACGGCGCGCGTGCTGCAGGGCATCGGCGGCGCGATGATGGTGCCGGTCGGGCGCATCGTCGTGCTGCGCTCCGTGCCGCGGGCCGAGCTGATGGGGGCGATGGCGCTGTTGTCGATCCCGGCGCTGCTCGGACCGATCTCGGGGCCGCCGCTCGGCGGGTTCATTACAACCTACGCCAGCTGGCAATGGATTTTCTGGATCAACGTGCCATTCGCGATGGTCGGCATCGTGCTGGCGGTGCTGTTCATTCCGGACCTGAGGGCGGCCAGCCAGAGCCGTTTCGATTTCGTCGGCTTCGCCCTGATTGGCCCCGGCCTGTCGCTGTTTCTGGCGGGCGCCAGCCTGCTCGGCGTCGAGGGCGTGGGCTGGGCCTGGGTCTTTGCCATCACCGTGGCCGGCGCCGTCCTGATCCTGGCCTACGGGCGCTATGCGCTGTCGCGCGGCGATGCCCTGATCGATCTGACGCTGCTGCAGATCCCCACTTTCCGCGCCGCCATCATCGGCGGTTTCCTGTTCCGTGTCGGCATCGGCGCGACCCCGTTCCTGTTGCCGCTGCTGCTGCAGGAGGGCATGGGCTATTCGCCCTTCCAGTCAGGCCTCATTACGTTCGTGACGGGGCTTGGCGCCTTGACCATGAAGACGCTGGCGCCGCGCATTCTCCGGCGTTTCGGATTCCGCCCGGTGCTGATGCTCAATGCGGTGCTGGCGAGCCTGCTGGCGATGACGCCGGCGCTGTTCGTGCTCGGCGTGCCAGTGGCCGCGATGATGGTGCTGCTGTTCGCGGGCGGCCTGCTGCGCTCCTTGCAGTTCACCAGCCTGTCGATCGTCGTTTTTGCCGATATCGCCGAGGATAAGCTGTCGCGGGCCAGCACCTTCTCGGCCACCCTGCAGGAGCTGTCGGGCACGGTCGGCATCGCCTTCGCGGCGATCGTGCTGCAGCTGACGCAATTCGCGGCCGGCAGCCAAGGCCTGCAAGCCGGTCACTTCACCATCTGCTTCGTGCTGCTCGGCCTGATTGCCATCGTCTCGCTGGTCGAAATACGCCGGCTGGATTTGAACGCCGGGCACACTTTGATCGCGCGCGACAAGGGCGTCGTTTGACGAATACTAAGTGCCCTTGCGAACAAATCGTGCTCGCGTAAGATCGATAATATCTGGTGCCTCCGCAAGCGGGGGAGTGGAGACGTGGCTGCACAGTCCCTCAAAAAACCAGCCTATGTCCAACTTGAAAAACTCGGCCGCAGCGACAAGCACTTCCGCATTCGCACGGCGCAGGCCGGCTTCGAGTTCGAGGTAGTCGACTGGCGACAGCTTCAGATTCTCAGCGATGACATGTGGTGCCTCGCCTATCCTCTCGCGGGCCAGCTTTAGCCTGGCCCCCACGTGGACGTCCGCTGCAGTGCCCGGAAGCGATCCCGCGATGTCGCCTTTATGCATTTGTACTCACTGACAAGCTACACGCAAACCATCGGATCGCAAGATTTCCACCGCTAAGTAGCAACCTAGGGTTGATCAACCGAATGCGACTCAGTGATCAATGCGTTGGTTGGCGCAGCCTAGAGCGGGAGCATCTCATGATCAGTATAAACGTGAATGTGGCAACAATCAATACTCCTATTTTCTCGCAGATCACTCTCGAACACGGTCCGATGCCACTGCTTGGTCGTGTCATCTTGAGCTCGGAGCAATTGGCCCAGCGAGAGGGAGTAAGGATTGCCCTCTCCACAGGTGAAGAGTTTCTAGCCGCCAATCAGCGCAACGCAGATAGTTGGCTCCCGCTATTGAAGATTTTTGACGTGCGCTACAATGCTCTCACCCCTGAGAACGCCCTCTTCCTGATCGGCTATAACGCCAACGACGAAATCGTCGCATGTCAGGCCGCGCGGTATTATGATTGGGCTGACAGCAGCTTCGCGGAAGAAATGGAAAGTATGCGTATATTCTATGCGGATCCCGATTCGATGAAGGAGCCCGAAGAATACTATCGCGTCACCAGCAATGCCGCGCGTGGCACATCCGGCAAGGTCGTCTACTCGGGGGGAGCCTGGTACCGCCGGGATTTCCGTAGACGGGGGTTGGTGGAGCATGCCTATCCCCATAGTTCCGGCGCAATCGCCAGCTACATGAGTTCCAACAAGGAGTTGGACCATGACGCACTCGATGCCGGACGATCTGTGGCGTGATTTTCCCAAGACGGCGCCGGAGTTCGAGGCGCGGTTCGC
>CAZCGE010000137.1:0-31496 GCA_964498125.1 uncultured Devosia sp.
GTGTTGCTGGCCGGTGTCAGCAACGATGCCGTGACTGCCGTCGCGTAACTCGCCGTATCGACGCCCAGGCCACCGACCAGCGAATCCGCGCCAGCGCCGCCGGCCAGGATGTCGTTGCCGCCGCCGCCATCGAGCGTGTCGGCGCCAGCACCACCGGTTAGTGAGTTGGCGACCCCACTGCCAACGATCGTGTCGTTGCCGCTGCCGCCGATCACGTTCTCGATATTCGACAGCGTGTCGACGCCACCCAGACCGTCGTTGCTGGCAGTGCCGGTGGCGAGGTTGACGTTGACGGCCGTGGGGTTTGAGCCGCTCAGCCCGTTGATGACGACGCTGGTGCGCCCCAGCGCATTCCAGATCGCATACGACACGGTGTCGACGCCCAAACCGCCGTCCATGGTGTCGTTGCCGCCCTGGCCGACAAATGTATTGGCAAGGGCGTTGCCGGTGATCCGGTCGGCCAGCAGCGTGCCGGTCACCGCTTCGAAGTCGTTGGCGATGACATCGGCAACGCCATCCTGGCCGATCGCGGTCAGCGTCGCCAAGTTGACCGTCACGCCGCCCCACGCGGACGGGAACAGCGATGCGAAGTTCTGGTTGAGAAAAAGGCCAAACGTTCGGTCGTAATTGTAGGACAGGTAATCGAACCCGACGCCGCCCGACAACGTATCGGCGCCAGCGCCGCCATTGACGAGATCGTTGCCGCTGCCGCCGCTGACGCTGTCGTTACCCGTTTCGCCGGTCAGGTTGTTGTTGCCGGCGCTGCCGGTGATCGTGTCATCACGATAGGAGCCACCGGCATCCTCGATGCTGATCAGCTGCGAGATCTGGCCATCGATGCCGGTGGCGAGATTGGTAGCAAGATTGACGATGCCACCGGTGCCGACGAAGACATCGTCGACGTAAAGGCTGACCGAGTCGTTGCCGCCGCCGCCATCGATCGTGTCGCTGCCGCCGACGATCCGATAGGCGTTGTCGATGGCGCCACCGAAGAACGAATCGTTGGCGATCGTGCCGCGCGCATTCTCGATGCCGATCAGCGTGTCGATGTTGCCGAAGCCATCCTTCGCTGTTCCCGCCGCGATGCCGAGGTGTGCGATCGCGGACAGATTGACGATGGCGCCCTGCAGGCCGCCATTGTCGTCGTCGACGCCATAGGAAACGATATCGTCGCCGGCGCCGCCGTTGATGGTGTCGTTGCCGGCGAGCCCCTCGAACAGCTCCTCGCGCAGGTTGGCGGTGTCGCTGCCGCGAAACGTATCGGCGAGCGACGTACCGCGGACGCGCTCGATATCGATCAGCGTGTCCGCCACGCCGGACGGATCGAGAGCCCGGCCCGCCGCCACCGTTTGAACGCCAACGGTGATGGATGCGTTGGAGAGATTGACAATCGTACCGACGCCGAAACCGTTCATGTTATTATAAGATACATGGTCCCGATCGTCATAGGCTTGGTTGCCGTTGACGCCTGCCGTGCCATTGACCGTGTCGGCGCCGCTGCCGGGCTGGAAAAAATCGAACCCATCGCCGCCATTGAGCGAATCGCCGCCGTCGCCGCTGTTCAGCAAGTTGGCGAAACCGTTGCCGAGAATGGTGTCGGCGAAGCCGGAACCGACCACGTCGATGGCGCCGGTGATTGTGTCGATGCCGACGCCCGCGGCGTCCCCCGCCGCGGTAGACTGCGCGGTGCCTGTCGTCAGGTTGACCGTGACCGCAGCCAGTGCGTTGCTGTAGCTGATGCGCGTGTCGCCGTTGCCGGTGATGGTGTCGTTCCCGCCGCCGCCCTCAAACTCGTTCAACGTGCCAAAATCACCGGCATTGACACTTGTTCCGCTGAAGCCTGTCGCCACGTAGAGGTCGGCCAGGTTCGTGCCGCGCACCGCCTCCACATTGCGCAGGGTGTCGGTGCCGATGACGGCCGTCGCCGCGGCGTCCCGCCCTGTGACGGTGCCGGCCGCAAGATCGATGGAGATGCCGAGTGCGCCCGTGTTGGCGCCATCGTAACGCACGCGGTCGAAGCCGCCGGCGCCATTGATCGTATCGTTGCCGCCCTGCCCCTCGAACGTTTCGGTCGTCCCTGCCGGATTGTCCGATCCCGTCAGTGTGTCGCCAAAACTGGAGCCGCGCACGGCATTGACGCCGCCCGTGATGCTGTCGATCCCGACATCGCCGCCAGACGCCGTGCCAGTGGCGAGATTGACGGTCACCGCACCGGTGGAATTCTGATAGCTGATGCGCGTGTTGCCGTTGCCGGTGATGGTGTCATTGCCGCCGCGGCCCTCGAACTGATTGAACGTGCCGTTGCTGGCACTGAACGTCGCATCCGCCGTGAATACGTCGCCGGCGGCCGCGTTGGAGCCGACAATTGCCTCCACGCTATTCAATGTGTCGACGCCCTCGCTGATGTCGCCGGTCACCGTCGACGTCGCCGACAGAACGACCGTGATAAAGCCGGTATGGAAGGGCCCGAAATAGCCGACCGTATCGAAACCCGCCCCACCGTTGATGGTATCGTTGCCGGCATAGCCCTTGAAGAAATCATTATTCGCCGAGCCGTTGAGTGTGTCGGCGCCAGCCAGAACATCGGCGAGCACGCCTTCGAAAGTGGCTTCCGGCAGGCGCGCCGAGAAGGCTGTCGCGGCATAGGAAATGCCAACGATCGTTTCGAGCGTGACAGTTCCAGCCGCATTGGTGCGGCTCAGCTGTGTGATGGTTCCCGCGGTGAGCGTGCCGGCGGCCCCGGTGGTGCCGGCGAATCCCGTCCCTGTGAGCACAGTGCGGGTGCCATCGCTGTTGGTCAAAACGACTTGAGTGTCGGTGATGCTGAGGATCACAGCGTCGATATTGGACCAAGCCAGGGCCGGCGGGCTGACGAGCGCGAGATTGGTATAGATTGCCATCTGATGTCCTCCAAAGTACGCGCTAGAGAAAATCAACGAGCCAGGGTGGGGCCGCCGGGCACTGGCGAATAATCGCCGCACTCCTTGGTAAATTTCGTGTCAACTCATGTCCATCAGCCGTCTGCTTATTGGTTAACCGGCATGACTGGGCTGCCGGCCGGCCGCGGCGGCCGGAGGCGCGGCGTGGAATTTCGCTGGATGAACTCAGATTCCAGGGCCGCGCCATCCGTGCGCGGCGCCACCGTCGCCCTGCCTGCGCCCGCTCGGTTGCGAGCCGCGTGTGCGGCAGATTGGGGCGAAAAAGACGCCATGCGCCTTTACCCCGCCGCGAATCTTCGCCACTTTCGTGTGCTAGGCTTCCGTTAAAGCTGTTTTCACCCCAATTCAGGGGCGGCCCGGGGTAGGCGCGTCGCAGCGCGCGACGGCAGTGCGAGGAAACGAAACATGACCAGAAATCGATTGTGCATCGTGGCGGGCGCGCTCATGGCGCTGCCTGTGATCAGCCCGGCCTTCGCGCAGCCGGCCAGTCGGCCGGAACCGCCAGCAACCGCCCGACCACTCGAACTGGCCCAGGCGCCAGTGAGCGAAGAGGAGAAGAAGAAACGCGAGGCGGAACGCAAGAAAGCCGCCACGCCTCCCGCCAAGGTCGCACCGCCACCACCACCACCGCCGCCGCCAAGGGCCACACCGCCGCCGAGGGTAACACCCCCGCCACCGCCACCTCGGGCCCTTCCTCCGCCGCCGCCGCCTAAAGCATCTCTGCCGCCACCACCGGCGGAGCGGAAATCGATCAGTCCAGCCGTGCCGGCACAGCCACCGCCAGCGACCCGGGCGGCGCCGCTCGACCCCTCGAAGGGTTCGCCTGCCGCTGCGGAAATCAAACGGGAACACCCCCGGGGACCCATGACCGGGCGCCCGGCGCCGGGGCTCGAAAGAGCGCCGTCCGCCGTCCCTGGTGTTCCGCCACCGGCGGTGCCACGACCCGCCATCGCACCCGTTGCTCCGGCCCCAGGGGCACCGCCGCAATTCAAGGCCGCGCCGCGAGCGGCGCCGGCGCCGCTCTTCGCCGACGTGCAGAAGGACCGTCGCCAGCACGTCGAAGCCGGTGGACGCCGCACCATCATCAAGGAGCCCGGCAACCGTACGATCATCAGACAGGACAACCGCGTTATCATTCATCATGACGACAGCGCGCGGTTCCGCCGCCTGCATGCTGCCAAGACGACGCGGCGTCCTGACGGGCGCGTCGAGACGTTCTACGTGCGCCCGGACGGATTCCGCGTGATCACGGAGTCGGACCGCGATGGCCGCCTGCTGCGGCGCTATCGCCGTGGTCCCGACGGGCGTGAACACTCCATCATCGACAACCGCCGCTTCTGGCGCAACGCCGCCATTGGCGTGGGCGTCGGTGCGCTGGCCGTGGCCATCGCCCTCAATCTCTCGCGACCGGTGATCAATATCCCGCGCGAGCGCTACATCGTCGACTATGATCGCGCCACCGACGACGAACTCTACGAGGCGCTGAACTCGCCGCCAGTGGACCGCCTCGAGCGGGCCTACTCGCTGGAAGAAGTGCGCTACAATCACGAGCTGCGCGAGCGCATGCGCCGTATCGATGTCGGCGCCGTCACCTTCGAATCCGGCGCGTTCGAGGTGATGCCGGACCAGTATCCCAAGCTCGAGCGCTTGGCGCAAACGATCCTGCGGGTGCTGCGCAACAACCCCGACGAGGTCTTCCTTGTCGAGGGCCACACCGATGCCGTCGGCGCCGACGTCGACAATCTGAGCCTGTCGGATCGCCGCGCCGAGACCGTGGCGCAGATTTTGTCGGAGAGCTTCGGCGTGCCACCCGAGAACCTGGTGACGCAGGGCTATGGCGAGCAATATCCCAAGATCGAGGCGCAGGGACCCGAGCGCGCCAATCGCCGCGTCGCGGTGCGCCGGATTACGCCATTGATGTCGGAGCGATGAATGGACTGGACAAGCATCGGTTAGCGCCTGATGCAAAAAAGATTGGTGCGTCGGCCCGGCACATGGCTAAAATGAAATATCGATCAGAAACAGTGGGGTAGGCCGGCGCCTTGATCAATAGTCAAGAACATTGGGCGGACAGCCGGTCGTGCGGGATGCGGTGCGCCCCATTCGTTGTCGCTCGTGTGGGGTGGTGCAGGGGCGCCCGCTCGATCGTTGTGCAATCAGGAGCGCGGCAAACAAGTGAAGGGTAGCAAACGTGAATGACGCTCAACTGAAGAAGCTGACCTTGAAAGAACTGCGCGCCCTCAATGCAGACATTGAGCAAGCGATCCGCGCGGCGATCCGGGCCAAGAACGGCGCCAAGGCTAGCATGCCCATGGCTGCCAATGCAGCTCCTGTCAAGATCGACCTGGAGCGCGAACGCGACGCTTGGCTTTCCGCCAAGAGGTAGCGGCTGGAGTCCGGCCGAGCGGACCGTGCTCGGCCTTCGGCAAGCACCCGCAATCGCCACGCCGCATGCGAAAATTGATTGGTGGAGAGGGCTACCACCATACCACCTATTCGCAAGCGTTCCGGATTGTCCGGAGAAGATCCATGGATACTTCCGCTTGTGGGTGTATCGCGTAGAAGTTTCTTAAGGTGCGGTGCACATTGAGCTCCGTACGGTAATCGCGAGTACTTCGTGCACCTGCTCGGTCAACTGGGGTGGCCGCGACGAGACAACCCACACGAACCAGAAATACTTCGTGCACAGCCTGCGCCGCAGCGAGAACCTAACATGGTGGCGCTACCCCAGGTGCGTTTACCGGAGCGGGCGGCTGAGGTTGGGAACTAACGCCTTGAAATCACAGCAGCATGGCATACCGCTTTGGATTGCAACCCTCACATTCGTACGCCGCTACGAGTTGCAGACCTGTCGTGCACCGCGCGATTACACCCTAAGCGGCAGCACTTGGCAGTGGTTCCTTCCACCCCGTCGCGAACGCGATGTCTGTCGGGCGTGGCAATTGCTCTTCTGAGGGCACCTTGAGATTGATAAGAGCTGGAAGTGCGGCAGCCTCACCAAGAAAGAATGTGCGTCAAACTTTCAAATCGATTGCGGTATTTTTGCACCTGTGCGCGCTTGCCGGTGCTGGCGAATAATCGCGCGCGTGGACTCCGAGTGCCGAAGCACTTTAAGGCAGCTGCAATGGGGGCGCCACGCAGACCATGCTGAAGCTCGTGATCCTGTTTCGACGGCTTGCTGTTTCGGCAGCGGTTATTGCAGTCATGGCAGCTGGTCAGTCCGCCCACGCCTCCTCGCTCAGCGCAGCCTTCGAGGGGGCCTGTGAGCGTACGCCTGAAATCCAGGCCCTGATCGCACGGCGTGCCGTTCCAGATGCCCGGCGAGCCGCCGCTGGGGCCCTATTGCCGGGCGGTCCTTGGACAACGGTCACACACCGCACCGACGCATTGACTCGTGATCGCGGCACACGCGAATACGTCGCCGAGCTGACGCTACCGGTTTGGCTGCGCGGTGAGCGTGGCACCGCGTTGACCGCTGCGTTGACGGACGGCGAACGGATCGAGGCCGAGATTGCTTTCCGGCGGTTGGAAGTGGCACGCCGGGTTCGTGACGCTTATTGGCTGGTCGTCGAGGCCCGCGAGAAGATGGCCATTGCCGAGCGGCGCCGCGCAACCGCTGCAACCTTGCTGCAGGACGTTCGCGGCCAAGCACAGAGCGGTCAAACAGGCCTCTTGGAGGCCAAGCTGGCCGAGGCCGACGTTCGCGACGCGGACGCGGTGCTGGCTGGCCGGCGGGCAGAATTCAAGCAAGCCGGAATTGCCTTTCGCGTGTCGACCGGGCGCGAGCCACCCGCAGTGTTCAAGGAGAGGGATGCGGGGCGCGCGAGTACCAAAAGTCATCCGCGCATAGCCGTGCGCGGTAGCGCGGTTCAAAAGGCCGAGGCCGACCAGCACCTCGTGCTGACAATGGATCGGGAGCGACCAGAGGTAGGGGCGTTCGCCAGCAATGCGCGGGACACATCGGCGGAGCCCAACGTGACATCGCTCGGCGTGCGGATGAAAGTTCCGTTTGCTTACGATGCCATCAATCGGCCCAAGCGCGCGGCAGCGGCCGCGGATGTCGTTGCCGCAAAAGAGGAGTTGGCGTTGGCCGAGCGCGAGGTTGCGGGTGATATCGCCCAGGCGCGCGCGAAACTCGACGGCGCAAGGCAGCAGCTCGCCGCACTGGAAGGGCGCCGTGCCGGACTTGCGGAGGTGGTGCAATTGACGCAAGCGGCGCAGCGGGCCGGCCAAGTTCCGCTGAACGACTTGATCCGCAGCCGGCTGCAGCTTTTTGAGGCGGACCTCGCCCGGGTCACGGCAAGGGTCGCGGCGGAACGCGCGCGCTCAGATCTCAATCAGGCGGTCGGCCTCGAGCCATGAATGCAGCCTGCCCCATAGCAACACCGTATTGAAATGACAGGCGCTCGGCATTTAACAGACCCGGCGCGAACAACCACTATCACTCCTGCAAGCTTCAAAGCTGCCGTACGGTCGAGAGCGGCCGGCATGCAACCAAAGGCACGGAGTGTATCGTGAAGACCACCAAGATCGTCGGGCTGACCGTCGCCGGAGTTCTCGGCTTGGTTCTGCTCGTCTGCGCCGCCATGTGGAGCCATATGAAGAAGCAGGCTGCCGCTGGGCATGGTCATCACGCTGCCCAGATGACGAGCGTGGCGAAGCCGTGACGGCGCCACGCTGTCAACGCTTTGTTAGGATTATCAAATAGTTAAGCGTATACGACAACGTGAGTTGACCGTGTGCGTATTGGGAGATACCAGGGTGTCATGCGCATCGTCCGCACCATCTTTGCCGTGCTGATCGCATTGGGGCTAACATTGTCCCCGATTGCGGCAGACTTGGCGCGTGCGCACATGGTCAAGTGCGGCCATGAGCAGATGATGAAGGACGCGCAGGCGGCGGCGGACGAGCAGGCCGTGTCTTCGGACCAGGACGATTGCACGTGCTGCAAGGGTGCTGCAAAGTGTCCGCCGTCGGTCTGTGCGGCCATGTGCGCGAACGTGCAGGCGATCTTATCCACCCACATCAACATACCACGGCCATTGCGTTCGATATTAAACGCCGAGCTGTTAGCCATGATGCATTGGCCAACCTCCCCGCCTGATCCGCCTCCCCCTCGAGCCTGACGGACGTATGAACGATCGCGATGCGCGCTCGGCCTGACGGCCTGCGTCGAAATCAGATCGTTCGACATGTCAATGATCGACACGTGCGTGGCATCTGCCAGCGCGGGGCCGATCTTGCGCATCCCATCAGATCTCCAGGAGAACTCCCATGAAGACGATCTTTAGTGCCACCTTATTGGCCGCTGGCCTCGTCCTGACCAGTGTCGGCATCGCTGCAGCAGATACGCCATCGGTTGCAACCGACCCAGCAGTCGTGGTCGCGCATCACAGCACGGCGCACGGCATCGGACAGCCTCGTCCTATGAAAGCCCAGGCCGGATGATGTCCGGCCCTCGGCAGGGCTGCTGACGATGCCTACGCTCACCAATAGCGTTCGACGTGACTTGTCACGCAGGGTGCCTGCGCGCCAAGGACAGGCACGCTGATTAATCATTCCTTTGCTCAGGCGGTATGCTCAGCTCGAGGGTTGAGCATACCGCGGCAACACTCAAACGGATCGGTACGGAAGGACAAGACATGACTCTCAAGACGCTGATGGTGACCGCGCTCGTCGGTGCAGCCGTGAGCCTACCCATCGTGCCCGCCTGGGCCGGGGCCAAGGACTATGCCTTCGAGGCGGTCAAGACCGAGGTCAAGAATGGTCCGGGCAGCGAGCTGCTGGTGCGTCTGGTCCACATGCCGACCGGCAAGCCCGTCCAAGGAGCGATGATCGTCAAGACGCGGCTCGACATGGCGCCTGACAATATGGAGGCGATGACCGCAAAGCACACCGCAGCCGAACCCGCCGGGACACCGGGCGTCTATCGCTTCAAGGCCGACCTCACCATGGCCGGCGGCTGGGCACTGAAGCTGATGGCAAAAGTGCAGGGCGAGCCCGAGACGATCGAAGGCACCGTCGTGTTCAAGGCGAATGACTGAGGCGTATCATGACGAGGCTTCTCAAAGTCATTATGTGGTTGGGCGTGGCTGTCGGCATCGCAGCCGGCGGCTTCCGTCTCGGCGCTGGCAGCTGGCCAAGCATGGCCTCGCTGCACGCGTTGATGGCTGGCCAGAAGCCTGGAAGTGTGGTTGTGGAACCGGTCGCCGCTCCGTCGGCGGCGGCCGGGTGCCGCATCCTCTACTGGAAGCACCCTGATGGCAGACCCGAGTACTCGCCAACGGCCTTCAAGGGCGCCGACGGCCGTGACTACGTTCCGGTCTACGAGGACCAGGAGCCCGTGCTGCCCGGAGAGAAAAAGTCCGAGCCGCCGAAGGCCGCCAGCGGCCCGAAGAAGGTCCTCTTCTACCGCAACCCGATGGGACTGCCCGACACCTCCCAGAAGCCTAAGAAGGATTGGATGGGGATGGACTACATCCCGGTCTACGAGGGCGAGGACCAGGATGACGGCACAACGGTGAAGGTCAGCGTCGATCGCGTGCAGCGGGCGGGCGTCCGCACCGAGCCTGCCGCGATGAAGCGCATTTCGCGGCCCGTGCGCGTGACGGGTGTCGCTCAGATCGACGAGCGCCGGCAGCAGATTGTGACACTCAGAGCCGATGGCTTCATTGAAAAGCTTTATGCAGCGGTCACGGGCGAGCACGTCAAAGCTGGCCAGCCGCTGTTCCGGGTCTACAGCCCCAAGATCGTCAGTGCCCAGGTCGACTACCGCACAGCGACCCGCTCGGCATCGTTGGGGTCGAAGGACGATCAGAGGCAAGCCATCGCAGGGGCAACGCAGCGCCTGCGCAATCTCGATGTGCCTCTGAGTCGTATCCAGGAGCTGACGCAGCAGAGCGAGATCTCGATGGCCATCGATTGGCCGTCGCCGATCGACGGCATCGTGTTCGACAAGAAGGTCATCCAAGGCCAGATGGTGAAGGAAGGCGAGGTACTTTACCGCATCGCCGATCTGTCTTCTCTCTGGGTCATCGCCGACGTCGCCGAGCGCGATTTGGCTGTCTTGAAGATTGGGCAGCCCGCAACCATGACCTTTCGTGCTTTTCCGGACGAACCGCGCCAGGGCAAGATTGCCTTCATTCTGCACGAGCTCGACATGAAGACACGCACAGCCAAGGTGCGCATCGAGGTCGCCAATCTCGACCATCGTCTCCGGCACGAGATGTTCGCCGACGTGGTGATCGACACCGGCGCAGAGGATGCCGAGCGGGTCTCCGTGCCGACATCTGCGGTCATCGACAGTGGTTCGCGCCAAATCGTGCTGATCGAGCGAGGTGAGGGCAAATACGAACCTCGGCAGGTCAAGCTCGGCATGCGGGGCGACGGCTACGTCGAAATCAAGGAGGGCGTGAAAGCCGGCGAAAAGGTCGTGGTCACCGCCAACTTCCTGATCGACGCCGAGAGCAACCTCAAGGCGGCGCTCAAGGGCTTCATGCCCGACGCCAAACCTGAGCCCGTCGCAAAGCCGGAAGCGCTGACAGATCCAGCGCCCGGCGATGGACCAGCCCGGGAGGCGAAACGATGATTACCAGCATCATCCGCTGGTCCGCGAACAACCTGATGCTGGTGCTGCTCGGCGCGCTGTTCGTCACCGGCGCCGGCATCTATGCGGTGAAGCAGGTGCCGCTGGACGCAATACCCGACCTCTCCGACACCCAGGTCATCATCTACACCGATGCTCCGGGACAGGCGCCGCAGGTGGTCGAGGACCAGATCACCTATCCCTTGACGACGGCCATGCTGTCGGTACCGAAATCACGCGTGGTGCGCGGGTTCTCGTTCTTCGGCGTGTCGTTCGTCTACATCATCTTCGAGGACGGGACCGACATCTACTGGGCCCGCTCGCGCGTGCTCGAATATCTGAGCTTTGCCGCGCGCAACCTGCCGCGAGGGGTGACGCCGACCATTGGTCCTGATGCCACTGGCGTCGGCTGGGTCTACCAGTACGTCGTGACGGCCGCGCAACGCAACCTCGCGGAGCTGCGCACGACCCAGGACTGGCAGGTGCGCTATGCGCTCGCGAAGGCAGATGGGGTGGCCGAGGTCGCGAGTGTCGGCGGCTTCGTCAAGCAATACAGCATCGTTGTCGATCCCGGCCGATTGAAGGCGTTCGACATCCCGCTCTCGAAGCTCAGGGACGCTGTCCGTGCCTCCAACATGGACGTCGGCGGGCGGGTTGTGGAGCTGGCCGAGACCGAGTTCATGGTGCGCGGGCGCGGTTATATTCGCAACATCAAGGACATCGAGCAGATCGTCCTGAAAAGCGAGGCGGGCCGGCCGGTTTATATTCGCGACGTTGCCCGCGTCGAGCTGGCCCCCGATGAGCGGCGCGGCATCGCAGAACTGAACGGCGAGGGCGAAGTGGTTTCCGGTATCGCCGTGCAGCGCTACGGGCAGAACGCGCTCACGGTCATCGACAACGTCAAAGCTCGGCTTGCCGAGATCAAGTCGAGCCTGCCAGACGGCACCGAGATCATTCCCGTCTACGACCGCTCCGAGCTCATTCACCGAGCCATCGAGACCCTGAAGACGACGCTGATCGAGGAAAGCATCATCGTCGCGCTCGTGTGCATCGTGTTCCTGCTGCATGCGAGGAGCGCGCTCGTCGCTATACTCACGCTGCCTCTCGGCATCCTCATGGCCTACATCCTCATGCACTTGTTGGGGCTCTCCTCCAACATCATGAGTCTGGGTGGCATTGCGATCGCCATTGGCGCCATGATCGACGCCGCCATCGTCATGATCGAGAATGCGCACAAGCATCTCGAGCGGGCGCCGCCTGACAAACCCCGGAAGGAAGTGCTGATCGAGGCGGCGACGGAGGTCGGTCCCGCACTCTTCTTCTCGCTCCTCATCATCACCGTCTCGTTCTTGCCGATATTCACGCTCGAAGCGCAGGAAGGCCGGCTGTTCAAGCCGCTGGCCTTCACCAAGACCTTCGCCATGGGTGCGGCCGCCTTCCTGTCAATCGCCGTGGTCCCGGCACTGATGGTGATCTTCGTGCGCGGCAGAATCATCCCCGAGCAGAAGAACCCCGTGAACCGGTTCCTGATCTGGCTGTATCGGCCGATCATCAATGCCGTTCTCAAGGCCAAGGCCCTGACGATTGCGATCGCGGTGGCGGTGCTGGCCGTCAGCGTGTGGCCCGCGACCAAGCTCGGCTCGGAGTTCATGCCGAACCTGAACGAAGGCACGCTGTTCTACATGCCCGTCACGCTGCCGGGGCTCTCCATTACCAAGGCCGCCGAGCTGCTGCAGACCCAGAACAAGATCATCAAGGCGTTCCCGGAGGTCGAATCGGTGTTCGGCAAGGCGGGCCGTGCGGGAACGGCAACCGATCCTGCCCCAACGGAGATGTTCGAGACCGTCATCAATCTGAAGCCTGAGAAGCAATGGCGGCCGGGCATGACGGTCGACAAGCTGATCAGCGAGATGGACAAGTCGCTGCAATTCCCGGGCGTGTCCAACGCCTGGACCATGCCGATCAAGGCGCGGATCGACATGCTGGCGACCGGCATCCGGACGCCGATCGGCGTCAAGGTGTTCGGCAAGGACTTGAAGGAAATGGAGCGCCTCGCGCGTGAAATCGAGACCGCGATCAAGACTGTCCCCGGCACGTCCAGCGCTTTCGCCGAGCGCATCATGGGCGGGAACTACCTCGAGATCGAGCCGAACCGTGAGCAGCTCGGTCGCTACGGCCTGACGATTGCCGATGTGCAGGATGTGGTCGCGACCGCGCTCGGCGCCGAGACGGTGACGACCACGGTCGAGGGCCGCGAACGTTACGCGGTGAGCATTCGCTATCCGCGTGAGCTTCGTTCCGACCCGCAGGCCATCGCCAGCGATGTACTGGTGCCAACCCCCAGTGGCGGGACGGTGCCGTTAGGAGAAGTCGCGGCGGTCAGGCTCACGCAAGGTCCAGCCTCGATCCGCACCGAGAATGCGCAGCTCGCGGCCTACATCTTCGTCGACGTGCGTGACCGTGACCTCGGTTCCTACGTCGCGGACGCGAAAAAGGCGGTTGCCGCGAGCGTGAAGTTTCCGACGGGCTATTACATCACCTGGAGCGGTCAGTTCGAGTACTACGAGCGGGCCCAGCAGCGCTTGCAGATCGTCGTCCCGGTGACGCTGCTGATCATCCTTTTTCTGCTCTACCTCAACTTCCAGCGCGTGACGGAAACTCTCATCGTCATGCTGTCGCTGCCGTTCGCACTGGTCGGTGGTTTGTGGCTCATGTGGTGGATGGGGTTCAACCTGTCGGTCGCAGTGGCGGTCGGATTCATCGCCCTTGCCGGTGTCGCCGCCGAGACGGGCGTAATCATGTTGATCTACCTCGATCATGCCCTTGAGGCGCGCAAGGCGAAGGCGGCGACGGAAGGTCGCGCCCTGAACCGGGAAGACCTCTACCACGCCATCATCGAAGGCGCGGTCGAGCGGGTTCGCCCGAAGATGATGACGGTGATCGCCATCATGGCCGGCCTGCTCCCCATTTTATGGAGCCACGGCACAGGCTCGGAGGTCATGCAGCGCATTGCCGTCCCGATGATCGGCGGCATGGTCTCCTCGACCGTGCTGACGCTGGTGGTCATTCCGGCGATCTATGCCGTGGCGAAGGGCTTCGGTTTGCCCCGAGGCGCACGCGTGACCGTACGGGCGGAAGCCGTCGCAGGGCATCCGCAGATCGTCTAATTCATGGAGGTAACCATGCGTGCCACCAAAGATCATCCCAGCCGCCGCACCGTTCTCGCGTCCGGCCTCGGTGCTGCCGCCGCGGTGTTTCTGCCTGGCTCGACGGTGTCAGGTCAAACTCGCCTCACGGAGGCCAACCTCGTCGTCGGCAAGTCGCGTGCGCCCCTCGTCGACGGCGGTCATGGCGAGACGGATGTGTGGGCCTACAACGGTAAGGTGCCGGCACCAGAGATCCGAGCCAGGCAAGGAGACCGCCTCAGGGTCATCGTCAATAACCGTCTTGGCGATGAGACGACGGTCCACTGGCATGGGATTCGCCTGCCCAATGCCATGGACGGGGTGCCGCATCTTACGCAGAAACCCATCGCGTCGGGCTCGAAATTCATTTACGAGTTCGATCTGCCCGACGCCGGTACCTACTGGTACCATCCACACCATCGCAGCTCCGAGCAGGTCGGGCGTGGCCTGTTTGGGCCACTGATTGTCGAGGAACGGGAACCCGTTGCGGTCGATCGCGAGGTGACGTGGATCCTCAGCGATTGGCGTCTCACGCGCGATGCCCAGATCGCCGGCGGTTTCGGTAACTTCATGGATGCCAGCCACTCGGGCCGCATCGGCAACACCGTGACGATCAATGGGCGGGTCATGGAGACCTTCCCAGTAAGGCGTGGCGAGCGCATTCGCCTGCGCCTGATCAACAGCGCCAATGCCAGGATCTTCGGGCTTAGTTTCGATGGCCACGACCCGCTCGTCATTGCCTATGACGGACAGCCGGTCGAGCCGCACCGCCCCGATGGCGGGCTCGTGATTCTCGGTCCTGCCATGCGTGCGGACCTCATCATCGATTGCATGGGTGAGGCAAGCAAGCGGTTCACGGTCACGGACAGCTATTATCGTGGCCGAGCCTTGCGCCTGCTCGACCTCGTTTACGACGCGGTCCCACTTCGCGATGCGCCGTTCGGCCAGCCCGTCATGCTTCCAGCAAATACGATGCCCGAGCCCGATCTCACGACCGCCAAGATCCACAGCGTCACGTTCGGCGGTGGCATGATGGCCGGCATGCGCATGGGCGATGGCAGAGGCGGACCCGACAGCATTGGACGTAGCATGGGCGGCATGGGAAGCATGGGCGGCATGGGAAGCGGCAGTGGCTCCGGCAGCGGCATGATGATGCATGCGGCCGGCATCTGGACAATCAACGGCGTCAGCACCACGGGTCATATCATGGACCCGATGCTGACGTTGCAGCGCGGTCAAAGCTACGTGCTGGCGATGGCCAACGAGACGGCCTGGGATCATCCGATCCATCTGCACGGCCATTCGTTCCGCGTCATCAGCCGCAGCCGCGCGCTGCGCGACCGTATGCTGCTTCATCGGCGGTACCGCGAGGGTGGGCGACGTATATGCGGTTCCGCAGGGGTAGGCGCAGCGGCCTTACGCGCTGGCTCAGAACCGCGAATAAGATCGATCCGAGACACCGCTGCATGATGAGCCATCGGCGACGGTGGCTTGCTAGCCGATACATGCGCGGGCGGCGCGTGCTGGGGCGCAGGTGCCGTGTGCTGCGAGATGGGCGTGTCCGTGGAATAGCGCGAGATGAGCCCTGGCGTGTGTGGCGTGAGCTGTGCGGCGGGCGCAGCCGTGTCCTGCTTCATGGGGGCCTTTGGCGCCCCTACTCTGCAAGAGGACTGCCGGCGAGCGTGATCGCGGCAATGGCCCAGGTCGATTTCGTCCGTGTAGAACGAGCGCGCTACGATCTCGCGCCGGAATGGATGAACCCACACATCGCCGGTGGGCCGTTCGGCCCGGCCGCGATCTGGAAAGCAGTGACGCCCTATGTCACGCCGAGATGGCGGCTGACTAAGACCGGCAAGGAGCGGCTGGCTGCGGCGCGGCCGCTCGCGCCGGCACTCCGCTGGCATTGCCGTGCTGGGCTCGTCAATGAACAGAAATGACAGTCAGCGTTGACGGGTCGGCGGGGCATGCCCCGGTGGGCATCGCTTGCAGGGTCGATCTGTTCGCGTATTGTTGGGCTCGTCTGCATGCAAATATACGGTGGGAAATGAGACACATCATCCTGGCCGCGTTGGTCGGCCTCGCATCCATTGACAACGTGGTGGCGCCAATTGAAGCCCGCGCACTCGAGATCGCTTCGGTGGACTGGCGCCAGGTCAGGTTGGGCGCGCTCAATGTCGACGAGAGGCGGCGAGAGAGTTGCTGGCGCACCAACCGCAGCACGGGACAGAAATTCCGAATCTGTTGACGGAGTTCGGGCGCGCCATTCTGTGCGGTAGCCACCGCTTCAGCTGACGGCGCTTTGGCATGGCAGACCGTCGGCGCTTGGCCACCAAGATGGGCCGCCCCTCGTTCTGCCGCAGGATCAGCCTCAACAAAGGTAACGACAAGCCCCACGCTTTTGGCCAAGTCCTTGAGCCAAGAGCGACCATTGCAGCCAGCCTCAACGATAGTGCACTTGCGCGTGCATCCCGCGCTGGGCGGTGGGCCGCACACGCTGATCAGATTGCGCCAGCCTACGCAACCTCTGGGACCCCGGTAGCCCGGTCCACCTTTGCACCCTCGACCCCGTGCAAGATACCTCACAGAACCCGTGATCATTTGATGCTTCTGCGACCTTAGAAGCAAGCTCGTCGTTGAGCACAGGAAAAAACGGTTCACTGTCCTCTCGGTTGCCATCTGCAACCGCCGCAGCCGTAAGCACGACTGAGCCTATGATAAAGATGATCGGCACGATAAGCCAACCCGATCCGGACCGCATGAAACGACCCTACGTGATTACTATCAGCACAAGCGGACTGTGCACCCCGGCCAGCGCGACTGACAAGCACCCAGCGCTGGCCGCTATTCTAGTTCGTTTGCTGGGAATCGCATCGCCGTGGTGGGACGGATGGTGGGGCGTGTATCCGTGCGATACGATAATATCTCGTTAATTCAATGTGTTACTCTATTGAATTGGTGGAGAGGGCTGGATTCGAACCAGCGTAGGCGTAGCCAACGGATTTACAGTCCGTCCCCTTTAGCCACTCGGGCACCTCTCCAGTGGCTCTCCCGCTGGCCCTGCGCAAGTGCAGCGCTTCGGGCAAGCTGAGCCGCCCCGCATCCCGAGAGCAGGGTGAGGCCGGGTTTATGGTGGTGGGGGACTTTCATGTCAACAGCAAACCGGTCAGGATGATCCTCGATACCCGCGGACGACTCCATCCGGTCAAGAAAGGCCCAACATGGGCGAGCATCCCGCCAGCCGCCCGCAGTCGCCGCGCCGTCAGGACACCAGCACGGGCGGGTTGCAACTGTTCGGCATCCACACGGTGGAAGCCGCCCTTGGCAACCCGCGGCGGCACATTCGCCGCCTGGTCTTGACCGATAACGCCGCCCGCCGGCTGGCCAGCGCCATCGAGGCGCGGCAGACGACGCACGAGCATACGACGCCGCGTGAGCTCGACCGCCTGCTGGGCCCGGACACCGTGCACCAAGGCGCCCTGCTCGAAACCGAGCCCCTGCCCGAGCCTGAGCTTGCCGATCTTGCCCGGGCGGCGGCCAGCGGTGGGCCCATCGTCGTGCTCGATCAGGTGACAGACCCGCACAACGTCGGCGCCATTCTGCGCTCGGCCGCGGTTTTCGGCGCGGCCGGCCTCGTCATGACGCGGCGCCATAGCCCGCCCATTGATGGTGTGCTGGCGAAATCAGCGTCCGGCGCCATCGAGCATGTGCCCGTGGCGTTGGTGCAAAACCTGGCGCGGGCTTTGGCGGAGCTTGCCGAACTCGGCGTCACCCGCATCGGCCTCGACGGCGAGGCGGACGATGCGATCGAGGATGTACCACTATCCGGCGCCGTGGCGCTGGTGTTCGGCGCCGAAGGCAAGGGCTTGCGGCAACTCACCCGCGACACCTGCGACCGGCTCTGCCGCATCGCCACGCCGGGCCCGATCGCCAGCCTCAATGTTTCAAACGCCGCCGCCGTGGCATTGCACATGGCGGCCCTGCGGCGGCGTTCGTCTCCGGATTGACCCCGCCGTGCAGCACACGGCCTATCACGGGCTGCGTCACACCCGCGTCAACTTCGCCGACAGCTCCGGCCGCGTATTCAGCGTCTGAAACACCACGCAATAGCGCTCGGTCAATTTCAGCAGCTGGTCGACCTTGTCTTGGGGCGCGTCGGTGTCCACCTCGAAGGTCAGGCGAATGTTTTCGAAGCCGACCTTGGCGCCCTTGTCGACGCCGAGCGTGCCGCGAAAATCGAGATCGCCCTCGGCGAACACCTTGGCACTCCTGAGTGGCACCTCGATCGCCGTGGCAACGGCTTTCAGCGTCACGCCGGCGCAGGCGACCAGCGCCTCGAGCAGCATGTCGCCCGAGCACAGCTCCAGGCCGGAGCCGCCGGTCGCGGGATGCAAGCCGGCGAGCGCGATGGCACGGCCCGTCTCCACCTTACAGGCAATCGACGTGTCATCGATCGAACCTTGCGCCTTCAGCGTGATGCGCGCCGCGCCCGGCTCCGACTTGTACTTGTCCTTGATCGGCGTTTGCAGGGCTCTGAGGCTGGCGGCGTCCATGGGAAGTCCTTTTTGCGATCGGGGTCAGATCCGCAAATCTCTTGCCCGCCTTCGGCAGGACGGGTCTGACCCCGTCTCGTGCTCAAATACTGAAACTCTCCACCTCGGCTGCACGCGCGCGCCGGTGCGTCAGAGTTTCGTCGAGGGCGCGCAGGATACCGCGCTTTTCCTCCTCGAAGAAGGCCGATAGGCGGTCGCGCGGACGCGGCAGCGCCACCGGGAAGATCCTGGCGATACGGCCGGGATTGGGCCGCATGACGACGATGCGGTCGGCCAGCAGCAGCGCCTCGTCGATGTCGTGCGTGACCAGCACCAGCGTCGGCTTGGTCTCGGCCCACAGGTCGAGCAGATGGTCTTGCAGGTCGAGCCGCGTGAAGGCATCGAGCGCGGAGAACGGCTCATCCAGCAGCAGCACGCTCGGGCGCGCCACCAGCGCACGCGCGATGGCCACCCGCTGGCCCTGGCCGCCGGACAGCTCGCGTGGCCAGCTCCGGCTGTACTCGGCCAGCCCGACCTTGGCGAGCACGGCGGTGACTCGCCCCTCCTTCTCGGCGCGTGGCAGGCTCTCGATGCCGAAGGCGACGTTCTGAGCCACGCTCAGCCAGGGCAGTAGTCGCGGCTCCTGGAAAATCAGGCCGACCGCGGGATGCGGCGCCGTGATGCGCACGCCATCGACATCGACGTGGCCGCCGCTGGTTTGGTCGAGACCCGAGATGATGCGCAGCAGCGTGCTCTTGCCGCAGCCCGAGCCGCCGACGATGGCGACGATCTCGCCGGCCGCCACCGTCAGCGACATGCGCTCGAGCGCGTTGACGCCGTTGGCGTAGGTTTTGCTGACTGTCTTGATCTCGAGCATGGCGCCAATCCGTCAATGGCTCGATTGGAACGCGTCCTGCCAGCGTAGCAGGGGCCGGGAGACGGCCGCGATCAGGCTGTCGGTGAGCTTGCCGAGAACGGCGAACGTAATGATGGCGGCGACGATCTGCGCCGGCTTGCCGAGTTGCTGACCATCGACCAGCAGATAGCCGAGGCCTTCGGACGCGCCCATGAACTCGGCGGCGACGACGAACATCCAGCCGAGCCCGAGGCCGCTGCGCAGCGCCAGCACATAGGCCGGCAGAATGGCGGGCAGCAGGATGCGCCTGACCAGGGCCGGACCCGACAGGCGGAAGATGCGGCCAACCTCGACGATCTTACGGTCGACGGCGAGGATCGCCCCCATCACGCCGAGATAAACGGGAAAGAACACGCCGACCGCGATCAGCACCACCTTGGATGTCTCGAAGATGCCGAGCCAGAGAATGAACAGCGGGATCCATGCGATCGAGGGGATGGCGCGCAAGCCCTGCAAGGTCGGATCCAGCAGGCGGTTGAGCAGGCCAGAATAGCCCGCCGCCGCGCCGAGCAGCGTTCCGGCCAGCACGCCGAGACCGAAGCCGGCCGCGACACGCGCGGTGGTCGCCAGGATATGGCGGACCAGCTCGCCGCTCTCCGCCAGTTCCTGGAATACAGCGAAAATGCGCGAGGGCGGCGGCAGCAGCCGGCCGTTGAAAAACCCGAGCAGAACCGCCAGCTCCCAGCCGATGGCCAGCGCCAGCGGCACGGCGAGCCCAATCGCCAAGCCACGCAACGAAGCCGGCAGCGTGTGCTGCCGGCTCGCGTTTGCGGTTGGTTCAGCCCCATCGTGAGGCAAGGTCTCGATGGCCGTCATGGACATCAGACATACGCCTCAGTGGAACGAGCTGTCGAGCAGGCTTGCGACCACGCCCTTGACGTCGACGTCGGCCTTGATGACGCCGGCCTTCTGCAAGGCAACGCCGGCGGCCAGGATCGCGTCGTTCTGCACCGCGCCGATCTTCGAGTTTTTCAGGCCCGTGCGCTCATCGATCTGCTTGGCGACGACGGCTGCCGGCAGTTTGGTGGCGGCGACGAAGTCGGCCTTGAGCTTGTCCGGGTTGGCGATCGACCAGAGGCGGGCCTCCTCGTAGACCTTGATGACGCGCTTGACGATCGCGGGGTGCTTCTTGGCGAAATCCTCGCTGACGTTGAGGACGCCCCAGGTGTTAGCCTCGGCGTTGCGGAAGAACAGCCTGGCGCCGTCCTCCACTTCCGCTGTCGCCATCATCGGGTCGAGTCCGGCCCAGGCGTCGACATCGCCGCGGATCAGCGCCATCTTGCCGTCGGAGTGCTGCAGCAGCACGAGCGTTACGTCCTTCTCGGTGAGCCCGACCGATTGCAAAGCGCGCACCAGGAAGATGTGCGGATCGGTGCCGCGGGTGACGGCAATGCGCTTGCCCTTGAGATCGGCGAGACCCTTGATGGCCGAGTCGCCCTTGGTCACCAGCGCGGTCCACTCGGGCCGCGAATAGGCATAGACCGACTTGATGGGATTACCGTTGATCTTGGCAACGAGGGCGGCGGCGCCGGCCGTCGAGCCGAAGTCGATCGAGCCGGCATTGAGGAATTCCAGCGCCTTGTTGGAGCCGACCGACTGCACCCAAGTGACCTTGATGCCGTCCTTCTCGAACTCCTTCTCGAGCAAGCCCTGGTTCTTCAGCACCAGCGACACCGGATTGTAGGTGGCCCAGTCGATGCGGATGTCCTTCAGCGCGCTCTGGGCGACCGCCGGCGCGGGCTCGAGCAACACACCGCACATGAGCGCCGCAAGCCCCAGGCCAAGAGCACTGCACACCTTACGCCGGCTCGGCGTCTGGTTGCTCCAGGGCTCGACGTGCGGGAGGGACGTGGGCGTCATGATGAGACCTTTCCAAGCGTTGCTTATCGCGACCATCGGCAAGGGCCGGGTCGAGGCGGCGGATAACATCAGATTTGGAATGATTTTGCTAGATGGCGCGGAAGTCATCGCCTAAATAAGAACTAAAAGCTATTTTTTCCGGTAATTCGAATTAATTATTCTTATAAAGTCTGAAGTTCGAATGCTGGCCCAGGTGCTGTTTGCTCGGTCGCGCCAATCCGTACCGGCGATGCGCGACACGCCATCTCATCTTTTCGGGCTCGGCCATCAGGGTTCGCCGTTCGGGCAGCGGGTCATGCGCTCAGGCGTCGTCGAACAGCGCCAGTTGATGCAGCATGCAACCGAACACCGGGTGCGTCAGTGTCAGACGGAAGCTGAAGCTCCCGCTGGCGCTCTCTTCGCGATGCACAATCTGCATCTGCCCAGGTTCGAGCATGCGCGACACCCTCACGCGCCAGCCGCCAATCTCGACAAAATAGCGGCGCGATCGAAACACCAGCGCGCCGTCCTCGACGTGCACCGTCAACTCCATGCCGATGCCACAGCCGACGTACTCCTCCAAGCCGGTCGGTCCGCGAAACCGCTTGGCTGAATGCACCACCTGCGGGAAACGGCCGGACCGCGCGTAGGTGCGGGTCCAGACCTGGCCGCCAATCGCCGCATCCTCTGTGACCGCGACAACGGCCGCGCCGGTGGCGCCATTGCTGAGCGGCAGCGGCGCACCGATGCTGCGAGCCAGGAAGGCCAGGACACGGCCAGCCATCGACAACTCGGTCGCGACCACCCGCCCCCTGTAAAGCGCCGTCTCATTGGGGCCGAGCCGCTTGGAGAACCGTCGACGCACCGCCGGCGGCAGCCGCTGCCATGCCGCCTCGCCGACCAGCGCGCGAAAACGGGTGTCGGCAATTGCCGCAGGGTCGCCCGTGTGGACCCTGGCGATGGTAACCTGAGCGGCTGACATGGCGCTATGCTGCCTTTAGGTTCCAGCACAAGACTCGTCCGTGGGCTGGGTTAGCGCGGCCCGGGCCGCCTGCCAGTATCGTGCCATTCGGACCGCGCTAACCCAGCCTACTTACTGCCCTTGCGCCCACGGCCGGTGACCATGCGGCCGATGGCGCCGCCCATGCGCAGCAGTGACAACAGCGTCGACGGCGGCAGGCGCATCAACTCGGTGAAACTGCGGTCGGCGGTGGTGATGAACTCCAGCATGCCGTCGAGCTTGGCGCGTGCGGTCGGCGAGATGGTCCGATCACCCCGCGCCTCGGCGGCACACGCGCCCAGCACGTCCAGCGTCGGATCGATCTCGCGCCGCTTGCGGCCCTGAGCGATGCGTCGCACCATCTCGAACAGATCGGATTCGGCCTCGAAGAAATCGCGACGATCGCCCATCATGTGCACACGGCGGATGAGCTGCCAGGCCTGCAGTTCCTTGAGACTATTGGAGACATTGGAGCGGGCGATGCCGAGCTGTTCGGCAATGTCCTCGGCCGTCAGCGGCCGGTCGGAGATGTAGAGCAGCGCGTGGATCTGACTGACCGAGCGGTTGACGCCCCAGATCGATCCCATCTCGCCCCAGTGCAGCACGAAGCGCTGGATGGCTGGCGGCAATGGCGCCGTTATGACTGTTGTTTCTGTCATAACAGAAATATCGGATATTTCAGAGCGATTGTCAAGCGAGACCTGTGCCGCTCCAGGGCCTCCCGGCCAAGCTCCGGGCGTGCCTGCGGCGGCCGAGCAGGCAAGGTGTGCGGTAGGTGGCCAATTGAACCGCGGTGGCCGTGCCAGATAGTCCTTTGTTTGTCGCATTTTCTACGTCAAACCGGTGCCCACTTTGGCGGAAAATGCTCTAGCTACCGTCGCGACGTTTCCTGGTGCCAGACCAACAGCCGCGCGCGCGCCGCGCGCACCGCCCAGATCACCAGGAATCCCGACAGGCCGATTTCGACGATGCCGGCAAAGACGCCGGGACTGTCGGCGAAGCGCTGGGCGTGGATCATGACGCCGCCGAGCCCCATGCCACCCATCAGCATCTCGGCGACGATGGTGACGATCATGCCGAGCGGCAAGGCGATCTGGAACCCCGTCAGGATCTGCGGCAGCGCCGCGGGTAGCACCACCGTGCGCAGGATCTTGCCTTCGCTGGCCCCGAGACTGCGCGCCGACCAGATCAACTGCCGATCGACACCCTGCGTGCCGGCGATGGTGTTGGCGGCAATGGCAAAAAAGCAGGCGAACGCGATCAGCACGATCTTGGAAATGTCGTGCGCGCCGAACCACAGCATGAAGATCGGCAGGAACGCTACCTTCGGCATCGGGAAGCCGACCGAGACCACGGGATCGAAGAACCAGCGCACGAGGCGGTATCGCGTCATCATGATGCCGATGCTGACGCCGCAGACCGCGGCAATGCCGAAGCCCGCCAGCAATCGATAGAGCGTGGCGCCGATCTTGAGGAAAAACTCGCCGGTGACGATGTCCTCGCCGACGCGCAGCAGCACGACGCTGAGCGCCGGCAGCAGGTAGGCGTTGAACCTGCCGGAACGGGCGATCAGCTCCCAGGATGCAAACAGCACGATGATCGACAGCATCGGGCCGGCCGGGCCCAGCCGATCCCAGAAGCCTTGCGTCTCCATGTGCTCGGGCGAAGGCACCACCACGTCGGGGGCGGTGGTCACGCCGGCATCGGCTACTCCCGCCATATCAACGCCCTCCGCATGAACACCTGGAACAGCCGGTCGGCGATGAAGCCCATGCCGACCACCGTGATGATGCAGGCGAACATCGCCTCATAGACACCGCCGTCGCCGAAGCCGGAGATCATGTAGCCGAGCCCGTCCTTGGCGATCAGGAACTCGGAGCTGACCAGCAGCACAAAGGAGACGGCCAGCGCGGTCCTGAGGCCCGCCAGGATCTCCGGCATGGCGCCGGGCACCACCACCTGCCACAGCACCTTGGTCTCGCTCGCCCCAAGGCTGCGCGCCGACCAGATCAACTGCTGCTCGACGCCGCGCGCGCCATTGAACGAGGACACCACGATCGGCAACAGGCATCCCATGAAGATCAGGATCACCTTCGACATGTCGCCGAGGCCGAACCACAGGATCATCACCGGGATCAGCGCCGACTTGGGCATCGGGTAGAACATCTGCACGATCGGATTGACGATCATGCGCACCGGCTTGTACCAGGCCATCAGCACGCCGGCGGTGGTGCCGAACACGACGGCGAGCCCGAGGCCGGAACCGGCCCGCTTGACCGAGGCGAGCCCTTGGACGGCCAGCTCGCCGCTGCTGGCGAGATCCCACCAGGACACCAGAACCTCCGACAGCGGCGGCATCATCAGCTTCGAGATGATGCCGGTCCGCACCATGGTCTCCCACATCAGCGCCAGGATCAGCAGCGGCAGATACTTGACGATGCGATTGAGCGTGCCGGTCATGGTCAGTGCCTCACTCCCATCCGGCTCTGGCCAACGTCGGCGAGCACGGCTTCGCCCTTGATGCGATTCCAGATATAGCTCGCTTTCTCGGTGAATTCCGGCCGGTCCATGACGGATGGCCCGCGGTCGGCAAAGCGCGTGTCGACGATCTCCATGATGCGGCCAGGCCGCGCCGACATCAGCACCACGCGCTCGGCGAGGTAGACGGCCTCGCGCACATCGTGCGTCACGAAAACGACGGTCTTCTGCGTCTTCTCCCAGATCGACAGCAGCTCCTCCTGCATGATGCCGCGGGTCTGCGCATCGAGCGCGCCCAAGGGCTCGTCCATCAACAGGATGTCGGGATCGACGGCGAGCGTGCGCGCCAGCGCCGCGCGCTGGCGCATACCACCGGAAAGTTGCGAGGGAAACGCGTCCTGGAAGCCGTCGAGATGCACGAGCTTGATGTAGTGCTCGGCTTTCTCGCGCCGCTCCTGCCTCGGCACGCCGGTATTCTCCAGGCCATACAGCACGTTCTGCAGCACGGTTTTCCAGGGAAACAACGCGAAGTGTTGAAAAACGATGCCGCGGTCAGGGCCTGGCTTGGTCACCGGCTTGCCGGAAACCGTCAGCTTGCCGGAGCCAATCGGCAGGAAGCCGCCGATCAGATAGAGCAGGGTGCTCTTGCCACAGCCGGAGGGGCCCAGCAGGGCCAGGAACTCGCGATCCCTGACCTCGAGCGAGACGTTGTCGAGCGCATGCACGGGCTTGCCCTTGGGCGGCCGATAGAAGTGGCTGACGCCGTCGATCGTGATTGCCGCCGCGGGAGCCTTCACCGCAGCCGTGCCCGCACCGTCTGCCATGCTTTGTTCCTGCTCCAGCGTTGGGGTCAGACCCTCGTTGGCTTGCCCGCCTCCGGCAGGACGGGTCTGACCCCTGTTGTGGCCTCACTTGCCGATGCGCGTCTTGGCGTCGTCGATCAGCGAGGTGTCGATGTAGGGCTTCACGTCGAACTTGATTGGAAACACGCCGGTCTCGACGGACACGTCCATCGCCCGCTGCGCGCCCTCGATATAGGTGCGCGCGTCGGGGTCGCGATAGTAGTCCTTGCGGGTCAGGAAGTACTCCAGCGACTCACGCGGCTGCTTGGTGAAGTCCATGGCCACCTTGATCGCGGCCTCGCGGTTGGCCGGATCGAGGAACCAGCGCGTCCCCCGGATGTAGTCCTCGAACACGTCGATCAGCACGGTGCGGTTCTTGTCGATGACGTCCTTGCGCATGATCATGGACACCGTCTGCTGATTGCCGACGGCCTGCGCCATGCTGAATAGCGGCTTGACCTGGGTGTGGTCGACCATGCGCTGGAACTGCGGAAGGATGATGCCCATGTCGATCTTGCCGGCCATCAGCATGGCGGGAATGTTGCCGAACTGGATTTCGATCGTGTTGAAATCGGTGTCCTTGAGACCGTGCCGGCGCAGCATGGCGCGCATGGCGGTATCGGAGGAGGCGCCGATCGTCGCCGTGCCGATGCGCTTGCCCTTCAGATCCTCGACCTTGTTGATGCCGCTGTCGTTGCGCACCATGAACGGCGAGGACCACCAACCGTCGCGATCCTGGATGACGTCGGCGACGATGCGGGCGTCGATCTTGGCGTTGTTGATGAACAGATAGATGGCAGTGGTGGCCATCGCCCCCATCTCGATCTCGCCGCCGGCGATCGCGGTCACCATCGGGCCGGTGCCTTGCATGCGGATCAGATCGACCGTGTAGGACTTGCCATAATGCACCAGGCCGTTCTTGCCGCTGAAGATCAACGGCGCCAAATGCCCCGGAGTTTGCGACCAGGCGATGCGGATCTTCTGCGGCTGCTGGGCGAATGCTGCAACCGACCACACCATCAGACCAGCGACAACCACCAAACCCGCGGTTGCTAATGAGCGCAGACGCATCGAGCGATCCTTCCTCGTGGTGGCGACTTACTTCTTGTCTAGCCGCTTGATCGCCTGATCGACCAGCGAGGTGTCGACATAAGGCGCCACGTCGAATTTCTCGGGCAGCACGCCGGCCTCCACGGAGGCATCGATCGAGGCCTGCGTGCGCTTGGCATCCGGCCGCGCATTGGGATCGCGATAGTAGTCGGCCTTGGTCAAGGCATAGTCGAGCGACTCGCGCGGCTGCTTGGTGAAATCGATGATGATTTTCAGCGCCGCCTCGCGGTTGGCAGGCTCGAGGAACCAGCGCGTGGCGCGCACGTAGTCCTCGAAGAAATCCTCGACCGCTCCCCGGTTCTTGTCGATGAAGTCCTTCCTCATCATCATGCTGACGGTCTGCTGCTCGCCGGCGGCGTCACGGTTGGTGAACAGCGGCACGAACTTGGTCTGATCCACCTGTCGGATGAACTGCGGCAGGATGATCGACATGTCGATCTTGCCCTCCGCCAGCATGGCCGGCATGTTGCCGAACTGGATCTCGATCGAGTTGAAGTCCTTGTCCGTGAGGCCATGCTTGCGCAGCACCACCCGCATGGAGGTGTCACCGGCCGAGCCGATGGCATTGGTGCCGATGCGCTTGCCCTTCAGGTCCTCGACCTTCTTGATCGGGCCGTCCTTGGCCACCATGAACGGCGACGTCCACCAGCCGACGCGGTCCTGGATCACGTCGGCGACGATGCGGGCCTCCGTGTTGGCCTTCTTGACCAGCAGATAGACCGACGTGCTGCCGAGCGCCGCCATCTCGATCTCGCCGGCGGCGATGGCCTGCATCTGCGGGGTCGAGCCACGGAAGCGGATGGTTTCGACCGCATAGCTCTTGCCGGCGTGCCTGAGATTGTCCTTGTTGAGGAACAGCACCGAGGCGAGGTGACCCGGGCTCTGGTTCCAACCGACACGGATCTTGAGCGGCGCCTGTTGGGCATCGGCCGTGCCGGCAAACATCGGTGATGCGGCAAGTGCCGCGCCAGCCAGGGCACGAAGGCGCATGCGTGATCCTCCCGAGATCGGACATCTGGGCCGGCCGCGGTCACTTGGGCGGACCGTTAGCCTGCGCGCGATACTCGATCGCGCCGCACGTCACTGTATCGGCAGGCCGCCCCCTGTCAATGCCGGCAACCTGCGCGGCCAGCCAGTGTGCCGCTCATGTCGCGTGCATGCCGCCGAGCAGGGTCGCCCCCCTCGCCCATTGGCGCTAACATAGCTCCCGTCATTCCGGAAACGCGAGGCCACTTCGGCCGAGCGTCATGCCTCTGGCATGCTTCCAGCATGACCGGAACCCAGCGGAAGGAGCGTGCGAAGCACACAATATTGCGTCCTTCGGACTATTCTTGCGCTGGGTTCCGGCGCGCGTCGGCGCTGAAGGGCGCCTCCTTGGCCGGAATGACGACGCATAATGCTTTATGTTAGCGCCAATGCCCCCTGGCCGGGACCATGACGGCCCCGCCGCGACGATCATGCGGGGAGCCCGCGACCGCCGAGCAGTGTTTCCGGGCCGAGGACAGGTGCAAAAGCGCCCAAGTCCGCTGGCCGTCCAGCAACGGAAGGATCGGCGGCGGGAGAACGGAGGGGGAGTGGGCCAAGTGCCGACCAACGAGTTGCGAACTGCGACGCGCACGGGTTGTCGGATTGCAACTGCAGTATTCGCGATTAGGATGCGGCCCAATTCTGGGCCTTGTGCAGCTGCGAGGCGATGTCCTTGGCCCATTCGGGATTGCGTACTTTCATGATCGCTGTCGGGTCGCCCGCTGGTGCAGGCAGTCGGCGCATCTGCTCGATGCAATTGCGGGCCTCCTGCATTTGGCCAAGTGCGGCGTAGCAAACAGCCGCTGTTTCAAGCGTCAGCGGCCAACCTGGCCGGGCCTTCACGGCGCGCAATGCTGAGACCAGCGCCTGATCTTGTTGGCCCGAGAAATACAGGGCGAGCGCCAATACACGGAACCAGTGAGAGTTCTGCGGATCGAATGGGTTCAAACGCAGCCCGCGCTCCAACGGTGCGATCGCAGCTTGCGCCTTGCCGGTGTAAAGGCGCGCCATTCCGAGTCCGACATGGGCAAGCGCGAAGCTGGGGCTGATCTCCACGGCCTTCTCAGCCGCCTGGATCGCCTGCTCCAACTCGCCAGAAAACACGTGGGTCATGGCCAATGCGAAGTGCGCATACGCGTCCTTCTCGTCGCGCCGAACAGCTCTCAGGGCTGCGTCCATCGACTCGCGCAACATGGCATCGTGATTCGTGCACCAACCATAGGCAACGATTCCAGTCGCGGCTCGCGACACCCACATCTGCGCCTCGGACAAGTCGGGAGCAATTTTCGCGGCCTCGCGGAAGAGCTGGAGCGAGCGCAGGTGGGTCGGCTCGCTCAGCTGATGAAAGTGCCACGTGCCTTGCCGGATGATATCCCATGCGGTCAAGCCACCGGCCGGGCGCGCCGCGGCACGCCCACCTTCGGCTTTGAGCAGCTCCGGCTCGATCGTTCCGGCGACCTGCTCTGTGATCTCATCCTGGACAGCGAAGATCTCGGCCAGCTCGCGATCATAGCGCTCCGCCCAAATGTGCGCTCCCGTGCCTGCATCGACGAGTTGCGCCGTGATGCGGACACGTTGGGCAGACCGACGGACGCTGCCTTCAAGCACATAGCGCACCCCAAGCTCGCGCGCGATCTGCTTCACGTCGACGTTGCGGCCCTTGTAAGTGAAGCTCGATTGCCGGGCGATGACGAAGAACCATCGAAAATGCGCGAGCGCCGTGATGATGTCCTCGCTGATCCCGTCGGCGAAATACTCCTGCTCGGCATCGCCGCTCAGATTTGCGAACGGCAATACTGCAATCGACGGCTTGTCGGGCAATGCGGGATGTCGTGGCTCTACGGCAACGGAAGAGCCAACGGCATGTGCCTCGAGGCCGACGAAGCGATAGCCGCGACCGGTAACCGTCACCACATGGCTTTGCCCGCTCGTCCCTTCATCGAGTGCCTTCCTGAGTGCGGATACGTGCACCTGAATGTTGTTCTCCTCGACGACGAGACCAGGCCAGACCTGGGCCATCAGTTGGTCCTTGGAGACGATATCGCCCTTGGCGGAAACGAGGGCACAAAGGACGTCCAGGGCCCGTCCGCTGAGCGGTACAACCGCGCCCTCACGGGTCAGCTGTCGCTGAACCATGTCGAGGCGGAAACGGCCGAACCACACGTCGCTCATTGACGTCTTTCCACTCGCGAATTCAGAACGATTAAGGGCCTGAACCAAGGACCTTAAGGAGCTTTCTGCGTAGGGTCCAGCATCGACCAACGAGCCGGCAGGAGGACGTCATGCAGACCGTCGCGATCATTGGAGCAGGTCCTGCCGGTCTTGCCGCGGCACGCTGGTTAAGGCGGGACGGGTTCGAATCGATCCTGTTCGAGCAAGGAGATCGCCTCGGCGGGCAGTGGGCGGCCGATCCACGATACAGCGGGGTGTGGCCATCCATGCATACCAATACCTGCCGAGAGATGACCCAGTTCAGCGATCTTGCTCATGCACCGGGGACACCCGTCTATCCCAGCCATCGGACCATGCTGTCCTACCTGGAACGCTACGCCAACCAGTTCGACCTCGCGCCTCGGATCAGGCTTCGAACCCGAGTGATCGGTCTGGCTCAGACTTCGACCAATGGATGGGCGCTCAACTACGTCGATGGGGACGGCGTCGAGCACGAGGAGTACTTTCGCAATGTCGTTGTTGCCAGTGGTCGCTTCAACAAGCCGATGCTACCTGACATCCCCGGCCTCGCCTCGTTCGCAGGGTCCTGTCGTGTCGTCCATGCATCCCAATACAAAGACCCGGATCGCTATCGTGGCCAGCGCGTGCTCGTCGCTGGATGTGCGGTCAGCGCGCTCGAAATTGCCTGTGACCTGGCCATGATCGGCGCTGCCCGCGTCGCAACCACCAATCGCCGGCAGCGCTACATCATGCAGAAGATTGTTGCCGGCATTCCCATCGAGCACCTCGTACAAACTCGCGCTGCCGCACGGGCACACGAATCTCTCCAGAAAGAAGAAGTGGCAGAGGGCTTGAGACAACTCATCCTCAGGACCAGCGGCAGTCCCGAACTGTTTGGCGCCTTGAAGCCAAGCGAAGATTTGGCGGCGGCCGGCGTCACGCAATGCCAGCACTATCTGCCGCTCGTCGCGGAGGGCCGCATCGACGTCAAACCATGGATCACAGCGATCGACGGTCAGACAATCCAATTTTCGGATGGCACCGCAGACCAGTTCGACGGACTCATCTTCGGCACAGGCTTCGAACTCAGTCTGCCGTTCCTCTCAGACACGCTGCGACTGCACCTCGGTGTCGGCGCGCAAAACCTCGATCTTTACAAGTGCACGTTCCACCCCGATCTGCCGGGCCTTGCGTTCGCTGGATTGTTCCAGGTGGCGGGCCCGTATTTCCCGCCGATCGAGCTACAGGCCCGATGGATCGCTTACGCCTGGAGCGGAGCGCGACCCCTGCCGTCGCCGACCGAAATGAGACGCTGGGCGGCCAAGACCGCCGGGCAAACCTCCGACAAACATCACATGCCGTCGCTGACCGTCGACTTCGCGCGGGAAGCTGGCGTCGAGCCGGACGTCGATCAATGGCCCGATTTAGAGCACGCCCTGCTCTTCGGTCCTTTGGTGCCTGCATCGTTCCGCTTGAATGGACGTGATCCACTGATCGATGCACCGTGGAGCTTGCTAGAGGTCGCAAGCCAATCGCGCGCTCTCACGAGTGGGTCGGCGCGCCATCGCAGAATGCGGAGTGACGCATTTCCATTCGAAAAAACTGCTCATGGCCTCACGACATAGGAGAGGGTGTCGCCCTGACAGTCTGTCCCAATAGCATACGCTCAGATGTAGCTGCCGCAGCACGTCTGTGGCCAGTCTGCAGCAAATCGCAACGATGACGGCTTTGGGTCACAGAACGAAGGCGCTACGCGCCAGCCTGTGGCGCGCGGGGAACAGCGGTTGGCGGATTGGTGGGAAGTGATGTGAGCAGGAGCGCGCGGTAACGGGATGGGAAGTGCCCGGTCTCGAGGATCGAGGGGTGAAGTCACTC
>CAZCGE010000138.1:0-4100 GCA_964498125.1 uncultured Devosia sp.
GCGAACCGCGCCTCGAACTCCGGCGCCGTCTTGGGAAAATCACGCCACAGATCGTCCGGCATCGAGTGCGTCATGGTCCAACTCCTTGTTGGAACTCATGTAGCTGGCGATTGCGCCGGAACTATGGGGATAGGCATGCTCTGGATGTCCCCTCGCAAAGCGCGACGCGCATGCGTGTGCTGGCGATCATCAATGTCTCTGAGTTTCTCTTGCAAGCGACGATCTTCCGCAGCTTGCTGTTCTTCCCGCTTGAGCGCCCGCTCGCTCAGCTGCTCCTCGCGATTCCTGAAATCCTCTTCAAGCTTCTTCTGCTTGGCAAATACGTCGGCCTGGAGCTCTTGAAGGTATTCCGAATTTTTCTCAATCTGCCGAGTATGTGCGTTCGCCAACTGCTCTAAAATAGAATTATGCAGTGCTTCCAGACGCGCCTGCGCTGCTGAGGGATCACCAGCGAGAGATCGATCTGGATCTACAACCTTTAAGACAGAAAACAACTCTCCTGTAATCGCCAGTCGATTTTGATTGCTGAATTGACTTTGTTGGTTATTGTTATTTTCATTAAACGTGAGTTCATCGAAGAACGGTGATGGAGGATTGCTTTCTCCTCCGCGCACGAAACTAATGTGAAATACATCAAATTGCATTTCCGCGCGTCGTACTAGCGCCGAATTCCGAGCCACCAAATCGTCTAATACCTCTTTGCTACCGCTGTCAACTTGATCACGGATTGCAAATACATGGAAGTAAACTCGAGTAGCCTTGAATTTTTCACCTACTGAAAGAAATAATCTGATTATCGTAGCGTCGGTTGTTCGAGGTATCGAAATTTTGTTGGCCATGGCGTTATGCCCTCTACACATCCAAATCCTTGGCGAACGCAGCGCGCTCCTGGCTGAAGCGGAATCTCGCCTCGGGCTTGGAGCCCATCAAGGCGCGTCCAGCCTCGGCATCGCGGATGGCGCGATCGAGCCTTTCGCGATTGGCCGGCGAACGGGCAAGCAGCAGCGTCTCCTGCAGGCTGTTCCACTCATCGAGCGAAAGCAGCACCACGGCCGGCTTGCCGGTGCGCGTAATGATGATCGGCTCGGCGTTGTCGACGGCCTGATCCATCAGTGTTTCGAGGTGCTGGCGAGCATCCTCCAGGGTCTTGGCGTCCATGGTCGGCGTCCTTTCGAGGCGTTCGGTGGCCAGAGTACCTGATGTTGCGCCGTATCGGAACCGGTCGTGAAACGGGGCAGTCTCGCCAAATGCGTACGTCGGGCTGAGAAAGGCGCTGTCATGCCGGAGGCATGCAACAGAAGAGGCGATCAAATCCCCACATCGCGCGTATTGTAGGTCGGAGCGAGCGCGACAGCGCGAGGTCCGACAATGCCATCACACATCCAGATCCTTCGCAAACGCCGCGCGCTCCTGGATGAAGCGGAAGCGCGCCTCGGGCTTGGAGCCCATCAGCGCGTTGACGGCCTCGGCGATCAGGCTCTTGTCGCCGTCGCCGATCTCGACGCGCAACAGGCGGCGGTTGGCGCGGTTCATGGTGGTCTCTTTCAGCTCGCTGGCGTTCATCTCGCCTAGGCCCTTGAAGCGCTGGATCTCGACCTTCTGGTTGGCCTTGAACTCGCTGGCGATCAGCTGGTCCTTGTGCCGATCGTCGAGCGCGTAGGCGTGCTTGGTGCCCTGCTTTAATTTGTAGAGCGGCGGCACCGCCAGGAACAGATGGCCTTGCTCCACCAGTTCCAGCATTTCCTGGTAGAAGAACGTGATCAGCAGCGAGGCAATGTGGGCGCCGTCGATGTCGGCGTCGGTCATGATGATGACGCGCTCGTAGCGAAGATCGTCGTCGCGATATTTGGCGCCGGTGCCGACGCCGAGCGCCTGGATCAGGTCGGCGAGCTGCTGGTTCTGCGCCAGCTTGGCGGAGGTGGCATTGGCGACGTTGAGGATCTTGCCGCGCAACGGCAGGATCGCTTGCGTCTCGCGATCGCGCGCGCTCTTGGCGGAGCCTCCCGCCGAATCGCCCTCGACGATGAAGATCTCGGTGCCGGCTGCGGTCTGGATCGAGCAGTCGGCGAGCTTGCCGGGCAGTCTGAGCTTGCGCGTGGCGGACTGCCGGCCGATCTCCTTCTCGCGCCGGCGTTTCAGCCGATCCTCGGCCTGCTCGATGACCCATTCCAACAGTCGCGTGGCCTGCTGCGGTGAATCGGCCAGCCAGTGGTCGAAGGCATCGCGCACCGCCGTCTCGACGATGCGGGTGGCCTCCTGCGTGGCCAGCCGATCCTTGGTCTGGCCCTGGAACTCGGGCTCGCGGATGAACACCGACAGCATGACGGCAGCCGTGCCCATCACGTCCTCGGCGACGATCTGGGCGGCCTTCTTGTTGCCGGTCAGCTCGCCGTAGGCGCGCAGCCCCTTGTAGAGGGCCTGGCGGAAGCCGGCCTCGTGCGTGCCGCCGTCGGCGGTGGGGATCGTGTTGCAGTAGGAGCGGTTGAAGCCGTCGGCGTCGGCGATCCAGGCCACCGCCCACTCGACCGAGCCGTGCTTGCCTTCCTTTTGCAGGTTGCCGGCGAACATGTCCTTGGTGACGAAGGCCTGGCCATCGATCTCGGCGGCGAGATAGTCCTTGAGGCCGCCGGGGAAATGGAACACCGCCTCGGCCGGCGTCTCGTCCTTGATCAGGGATGGATCGCAGCTCCAGCGGATCTCGACGCCGCCGAACAGATAGGCCTTCGAGCGGGCCATGGCCAGCAGGCGGGATGGCCGGAAGTGGGCGCCCTTGCCAAAAATCTGCTCGTCCGGCTTGAAGCGCACCTTGGTGCCGCGCCGGTTCATGGTCGGCCCAAGCTTTTCCAGCCTGGTCTGCGGCACGCCGCGCGAGAACACCATGCGATAGAGCTGTTGCCCACGCGCCACCTCGACCTCGAGCGTCTCCGACAGCGCGTTGACGACCGAGACGCCGACGCCGTGCAGACCGCCGGAGGTCTGATAGGCTTTGCCATCGAACTTGCCGCCGGAATGCAGCGTGCACATGATGACTTCGAGCGCCGATTTCTTCGGGAATTTCGGGTGCGGGTCGACGGGCACGCCACGGCCGTTGTCGGCCACCGACAGGAAGCCGTCGGCATCGAAGCGCACATCGATCCAGGTGGCATGCCCCGCCACCGCCTCGTCCATGGCGTTGTCCATCACCTCGGCGAACAGGTGGTGCAGCGCCTTCTCGTCGGTGCCGCCGACGTACATGCCGGGCCGCCGCCGCACCGGCTCGAGGCCTTCCAGCACCTCGATGTCGGCGGCGGTATAGCTGTCGGATGCATCGGTTGTCCTGCGGGAACGCAGCGGCTTCTCGGTCAACTCGGCCTCGAGATTGGAAAAGAGATCACGGGAGGATGCGGCCATGCGGATAACGTCCGTTTTTTTGGGCACAACCCAGACGGCCGCGCACGCATGACCTGCGGCAGCCGGCGAATCCCTTGCGGGATCAGATCGGGCCGTGCATTCGCATGGATGCGCCAGACTTGGCAAGATGTGGCCGGACAGACACCCAGAAGATCAATTTTTCACGTTGAAATTTCAAGGCTTTCTCGCTGTCCCGGACACCGCGCTCCGCTCCGGCCGGGAAAGCGAAGGGGGAGAGCGAGGCGGAAGAGACGGGCCTTCGCTCACTCCCCCCGCTCATGGAAAAAGTCGTAGATCTTCTGTGCCATCTCCGCGCTGATGCCGGGCACCACCTTCAGGTCCTCGATGCCGGCGCACGAGACCGCCTTGGCCGAGCCGAAATGCTGCAACAGCGCGCGCTTGCGTTGCGGCCCGATGCCGGGCACCTCGTCGAGCGGCGAAGCGGTGATCGCCTTTTTGCGTTTTGCCCGATGGGCGCCGATGGCAAACCGGTGCGCTTCGTCCCTGAGCTTCTGGAGGCAATAAAGCACGGGGTCCCGCGGCTCCAACAGCAGCGGCTCCTTGCCCCTGAGATAGATGCGCTCCCGCCCGGCATTGCGCTCCGGCCCCTTGGCTATTGCCGCCACTTTGATCACTGACAGGCCGAGCTCGTCCAGCACGACGTAGGCGGCACCGAGCTGGCCCGGACCTCCGTCGATCAGCACGAGGTC
>CAZCGE010000139.1:0-24093 GCA_964498125.1 uncultured Devosia sp.
CATCCAGATACGCCCAGAAACGCTCGGTGCTCGCGTCCGATTGCTGGCTGTCCATCCGTGCCTCCCGCAAAGCGAGTCAGGCACATCGCTGATTCGCAGCGGTTGACGACGATGACAAAGTGACTCAGTACAACTAACCCACCCTACGCGCCATGCAACCGGTTGCGCCCGCCCGCCCTATTCCTTATTCCCTGTCCCCTATTCCCTATTCCCTCGGCTTCCATGTACCGCTCCCTCGACCCGGACAAGATCGTCAAGACCCTGGCGGCGCTGCAAAGCCGGATCGGCGAGCGGTTTCCCGATGCGGGCCTTACGGGCGTGGCCGCTGAGCTGATCGGCATCGCCGGCGTGGCGCGCGCGCTGCAAGGCGCTGGAACGGCCCAACTATGGCCTGCGCCTGCTCAGCGCCACGGTGGTTCTCGTCGGATTGGCCGGACTGGTGCTGGTGGCCGGTTTCGTGCGCGGTCTGCAGGCCTCGACCGAACTGTTCGGCATGATGCAGGGCATCGACGCCGGCGTGAACCTGCTGATCCTGGTCGGCGCCGCGCTGGTTTTCCTCGTCACGTTGGAAGGCCGCATCAAGCGGCGCATGGCGCTCAGCCACCTGCACGAACTGCGCTCGATCGTACACGTCGTCGACATGCACCAGCTGACCAAGGACCCGAGCATCATGCTCGGCCAGGGCCACCCGACGTCGCACTCGCCGCAACGCGCGATGACGCCGTTCGAGCTGACGCGCTATCTCGACTACTGCTCGGAGCTGCTGTCGCTGGCGGCCAAGATCGCGGCCCTCTACGCGCAGAGTTCGACCGATCCGCAGGTGATCGAGGTGGTCAACGACATCGAGCGGCTGACCACCAACCTGTCCGCCAAGATCTGGCAGAAGATCACGCTGGTCGAGGCGGCAAGCCGGGCGGGACGGGCGTAGGGTGGGTTAGGCCCCGCAGCCCTTGCGGAGGGCCGTAACCCACCATGTCGTCGCGCCGGTTGCGTGAGCCCGCCACGTACCCTATCCCCTATCCCCTGTCCCACCCCTTTCGAGTTCTCCCCATGGCCGCAGCCCTGCTTGAATTGAAAAATATCCACCTGACATTTGGCGGCGCGCCGCTGCTGACGGGGGCCGGCATCGAGGTGGCGGCGGGCGAGCGCATTTGCCTGGTCGGCCGCAACGGCTCGGGCAAGTCGACGCTGCTGCGCATCGCCGCCGGCCTGGTCGCACCCGACAGCGGCGAGCGCTTCCTGCATCCCAACGCCTCGGTGCGTTACCTGGCGCAGGAGGCCAACCTCGACGGCTTCGATACTGTCCGCGCCTATGTCGAGGCCGGCCTCGGGCCGGCGGACAATCCCTATCAGGCGGACGAGGCATTGCGCGAGCTGGGCCTCACGGGCGACGAGACGCCGGCTTCGCTGTCGGGTGGTGAGATACGCCGCGCCGCACTCGCCCGCGTGCTGGCCGCGCGTCCTGACGTGCTGCTGCTCGACGAGCCGACCAACCATCTCGATCTGCCGGCGATCGAGTGGCTGGAAGCGACGATCAAGGCCACGCGCTCAGCCATTGTCCTCATCAGTCACGACCGGCGCTTCCTGGAGACGCTGTCGCGGTCGACGGTGTGGCTCGACCGTGGCGCCGCGCGCCGGCTCGACCGGGGCTTTGCGCACTTCGAGGCCTGGCGAGATGCCGTGATCGACCAGGAAGAGAGCGAGGCGCACAAGCTCGACCGCAAGATCGCGCGCGAGAACCAATGGATGCACGGTGGCGTTACCGGCCGGCGCAAGCGCAACGTCCGCCGCGTCGCCGAGCTGGCCGAAATGCGGCGAACGAAACGCGAAGCGACAAAGGCGGTCGGCAATGTGCGCATGACGGTCTCGGAGGGCGGACTGTCCAGCCGGCTGATCGTCGAGGCCGAGGGTATCGTCAAGGGCTATGACGGGCGCCCGATCGTTACCGATTTTTCGCTGCGCATCCTGCGCGGCGACCGCGTCGGCTTCGTTGGTCCCAATGGCGCGGGCAAGACCACGCTGCTGCAGCTGCTGACCGGCGTCATGCCGCCGGATGCCGGCAGCATCAGGCTGGGCGCCAGCCTGAACATGGTGACGCTCGACCAGCGCCGCGACGAGCTCAACCCGGAATGGACCGTGGCGCGGGCCTTGACGGGCGGGCCCAGCGACAAGGTGACGATCAACGGCCAGGTGCGCCACGTCGCCAGCTACATGAAGGATTTCCTGTTCGCACCCGAGCAGGCGCGGACGCCGCTCAGGGTGCTGTCGGGTGGCGAGCGGGCCCGCCTGATGCTGGCGCGCGCCTTTGCCAAGCCCTCCAACGTGCTGGTGCTGGACGAGCCGACCAACGATCTCGATCTGGAAACGCTCGACCTCTTACAGGAGCTGATCGCCGACTACGCCGGCACCGTGCTGCTGGTCAGCCACGATCGCGATTTCCTCGACCGCGTCGTCACCTCGGTGGTGGCCGCCGACGGTGACGGACGCTGGACCGAGTACGCCGGCGGCTATTCCGACATGCTGGCGCAGCGCAAGGGGGAGGATCTGGCTGGCAGAGGCGAAGGGGTCAGACCCCTCGCATCGACGTCCGTGGCTGACAATGCCGCTCGGGGCAAGGGGTCTGACCCCACCCCGTTCGTGACAAAACGCAAGCTGACCTTCAAGGAAAAGCACGCGCTGGAGACGCTGCCGGCCAGCATTGCCGCGCACGAACACGAGATCGCAAACCTGCAACAGCGGCTTGCCGATCCAGCCGTTTACAGCCGCGACCCGCGGGGCTTTGCCGACAGCAGCAAACGCCTTGCCGCCCTGCAAGCCAGCGTCGCCGCCGCGGAGGCGCAATGGCTCGAGCTGGAAGTATTGCGCGAGTCGTTGGGCGGGTGATCCGCGATGCTCGATTGATTGCGAGGCGTCATGTTTTGGAAGAAGCGAGCGACGGTAGGCCATGACGAACGAGACTGGACAACCGCCACGTGGCAGTGGCTCGACAACGTGTTGGGCCCGGTCGATCAGCCGGATGCACGCAAACTGATCCTGCCTGGCCGCTCGGTATTTCCGGATACACCGCTGACGGGGCACGACCGCGCCCAGTTCACCTTCGATCTTGTGCGCCACCTCTGCCGGATGGATGACCGGCCGTGCGAGCTGGTCGCGCAGCAAGAGCGCCCGCAACTCGGCTCGAGCGTGGTGTTCGGTGAGGTTAGGTCGTCGGGGGCGCTGGGCACCTACAGCCGGGCCGGCAACGCCGCTGTGATTACCTACGACCCGGCTCTGCTCGGCAACACCATTGGACTTGTCGCCACGTTCGTGCACGAGTTGGCGCACGACAAGCTGTCCGGCACGCACGAGCCTCCCCCGGGCGGAGCGGAACTGGTCGAGCTGGCGACGGACCTGGCGACGGTGCACCTGGGGTTCGGCCTTTTCGGCGCCAACTCGGCCTTCGAATTTCGGCAGTCCGCAAGCTACGACCGCCAGGGCTGGAGCTATTCGCAGAGCGGATATCTGAGTGAGAGCTTGTGGTGCTATGCAACGGCGCTGTTCTGCGAGCTGACGAGCACGCCCGTGGCGGGCTACTCCGCTTACTGCAAGGACACAGTGCTGAGCGGCATCAAGAAAAACCGCGCCTTTCTGGCGGAGAACCGAGATATCGTCCGCGGCTTGCAGCATCGAAACCTACGTTCGGCCCTGCGCGAGACCCTGTAGACGCCACCCAGGCGAGCTGGCTGCGGCCGAGACGCAATGGCTCGAGCTGGAAATATTGCGCGAGTCGTTGGGCGGTTCGCGGCCGGCCGACACGAGACGTTGCTGGCGCCTCATCCCTTGAGCCGGCCCCAAGATTGCAGGCGGGTGGCGGCCTCGGCCATATCGGCTGTGCTGCCGGCATAGGAGAAACGCAAGAATTTGTGGCCGCGGGCGGCGTCGAAATCGACGCCGGGTGTTGCCGCCACGCTGGTTTCGTCGAGCATGGCGCGCGCGAACGCCAAGCTGTCATCGGTGAAACGGGAAACGTCGCAATACAGATAAAAAGCGCCATCGGCGGGAACAATGCGATCAATGCCGGCCTTCGGCAATTGCTCCAGCAGGAGCGTGCGGTTGGCGGCATAGACCCGCGCATTGGCCTCGAGCTCCTCGGTCGCCGCGAAGGCGCCGAGCGCGGCCACCTGGGCCACCGCTGGCGGTGAGATGTACAGGCTCTGCGCCAGCCGCTCGACGACGCGCACCAGCGATGGCGGCAACACCATCCAGCCGACCCGCCAGCCCGTCATCGAGAAGTATTTCGAGAAGCTGTTGATGACGACCACGTCGTCGGCGTAGCGCAGCGCCGTCTCGGCCGGCACGGCGTACGTGAGGCCATGGTAGATTTCATCCGAGATGAAAGTGATGCCGGCCTCGCGGCACACTGCGACGATGGCGGCAAGCCGCTCGGGTTCCAGCATGGTACCAGTCGGGTTGGCGGGGCTGGCGATCAACAGCCCACTGAGGCCGACGCGCCGTGCCGTGGCTTCGACCTGCTCGGCCGTCGGCATCCAGCGCGATTCCGGGCCGGTCTCCAGCATCACCGGATTGCAGCCGAGCGCGGTCAGGATGTGGCGATAGCAAGGATAGCCCGGCGAGGTCAGACCGACGCGCGCGCCGATGTCGAACAGGGCGAGAAATCCCAGCACGAACGCCGCCGATGAACCGTTGGTGATGACGACGCGCTCGGGGCTGATGCTGAGGCCGTAGCGCTCCTGATAGTGCTGGGCGATGCGTTCGCGCAGCGCGGGCAGACCTAGCGCCAACGTGTAGCCGAGCGGCTCGCTGTCGAGCGCGCGCTTGACCGCCTCGCGCGCGGCGCGCGGCGCCGGCGTGCCCGGCTGGCCCACCTCCATGTGGATGACGCGGGCGCCGGTCGCCTCCTTGGCGGCCGCGGCCTGCATCACGTCCATGACGATGAAGGGGTCGATGGCGCCGCGGGCCGAGGCCACGACACCGAGCGTGTGCTGGGCCGCCGCGATCCGGTGCTGCTCAGTGCTGCTGATGGCCATTCGCGTCTCTTCCTTGCCGCCGGCTTGGGTCTCGACGTGGCCGGCCATGCCAGTCCCCGCCATCATAAATGGCTGGTACTGGCCATTCTTGCTAAGTACCCGATTCACGCTGCATTTTCGTGCCACGTCGTGCAGGATGCGCGCTTCACCACGACGTGTGGCTCTCAATTCCGCGATCGGGTACTGCGCCACTGCCGCATTGTTGCCGGGTCGTTCCTGCACAGTATGCAAAAGGCCACTATGCAAAAGGCCAGCCAGTGCAGGGCGTTATAGGATGCACGCGACGCCAGGACCAGCGGGTCATATCAACACGGGATCAACGTCGCTGCGTTGACGAGTTGCAGCAGCGTAACTACGCTCGCGATCAGCCGTCTTAGGCTGTTGAGTCGCATCAGGGACGTGTACCAGGGACGCTATGACACACTTCGCTTCAAAACCAGCGCGGCAACTTCAGCAAGGCCGAGGCACTGTGCGCCTGAAGGCGGCGGCGCTGGCCGTGGCGGCATCGATCTCCATCGGCTCGGTGGCGCCAGCCAGCGCACAGGGCGTGCCGCTGATCCGCGACACCGAGATCGAGAATCTGCTCAACGACTATGCGCGACCGCTGTTTCGTGCCTCAGGTCTCGGCACGGGCCGGGTTGCGATGCGAATTGTGCGCAGCGACGCCTTCAACGCCTTCGTCGTCGATGGCCGCAACGTCTTCATCCATACCGGCACGCTGACCCAAGCCGATACACCCAATCAGGTGATCGGCGTCATCGCGCACGAGACCGGGCATATTGCCGGTGGCCACATGGCGGCCCTCAGGGCCCGCATCGCCAAGGACCAGACACGCGCACTGCTGATGCAGGTGCTGGGCATTGGCATGATGATCGCCGGTGGCGTGGCTGGCGGGGAAAACTCCCGCGATCTGGGCAGCGCCGGCCAAGGTGTCTTGATGGGCGGCACCGAGGTGGTCATGCGCTCGCTCCTGCACGAGCGGCGCAGCCAGGAATCGGCGGCCGATCAGGCAGGCCTGCGCTACCTGGAGGCGACAAGGCAATCGGGCCGGGGCATGCTGGAGACATTCGAACGCTTCGCCCAGCAGGAGTATCTGTCGGATGCGCACAAGGACGTGTTCGTGCGCAGCCACCCGGTGGCAACCGATCGGCTGGCGCGTCTGCGTGACCTGGTGCAAAAGAGCCCGCACTACAACGAGAAGGACCCTGCACCGCTGCAGCTACGCCATGACATGATGCGCGCCAAGCTCGCGGGCTACTTGGATCGGCCCCAGGCGGTGTTCAATCGCCATCCGGCTTCCGACAACAGCATGCCAGCGCGCTACGCCCGCGCCATCGCCCGTTTCTTCCAGGGGGGACAGAGTGGTGTGACGGCGTCATTGGCCGACATCGAGGGGCTCATCCGCGAACGGCCGGACAATCCCTATTTCCATGAGCTGAAGGGCGATCTGCTGATGCGCTCGGGCAAATTGCAGGAGTCGATTGCGCCCTTGCGCCATGCCCTGAAGCTATTGCCAGACGCGGCCCTGATCCGCGTGCAGCTCGCCAGCGCCCTGCAAGGCTCGGACCAGGCCGCGGCAGTGGGAGAATCCATAGAGTTGCTACGGCACTCTCTGATCGAAGATGACAATCCAAGGGCCTATCGGCTGCTGGCGAATGCCTATGGCAAGCAGGGCAAGGTGCCGCAGGCCGATGCCGCCGTCGCCCAGGCCCATTATCTGGAAGGTGATATCAAGCAGGCGCAGATCTTTGCTAAAAGAGCGCAAAGGGGCTTGAAGCCAGGCACGCCGGACTGGATCAAAACCGACGACATCATCGCCTACAAGCCTCAGACCTGAGCGCCGACGAACCGAAAACTCGAAACGCAAGTGCTGGAACCGCAACCGCGACGCTGGCGGCAGTGCAACTGGAGACTGACATGGCCACCATCACGTCACTGCTTTTTGCCACCAGCGCCGCGCTGAGGCTGCGTCTCGGTGCATGGCGGGCGACTGCCGCCATGCTGGCGCTTGCCGGGCTCACCTCCGCCGCCAGCTTGGCGCCCGCGTACGCCCAGTCGCCCGGCCCGTTCAACGCCGAGCAGAAGCAGGCGATCGAGAAGATCATCAAAGACTATCTGCTCGCCAATCCGGAGCTGATCGCGGAAGTGCAGAACGCACTTGAAGCCAAGATGGAGGCGCTGCAGGCCGAGAAGATCAAGTCGGCCATCAAGGAGAACGCCGGCGACATCTACCGTCGCGCCAACGCTCCGATCGGGGGCAACCCCAAGGGCGACATCACGGTGGTCGAGTTCTTCGACTACAATTGTGGGTACTGCAAGCGCGGTTTTACCGATCTGGTCAAGCTCATCGAGGCCGATAGCAAGGTCAAGCTCGTGCTGAAGGAACTGCCGATCCTCAGCAAGGGCTCGGAAGAAGCCGCCCGCGTCGCCTTGGCGGCCCGGCTGCAAGGAAAATACTGGGAGGTGCATCGGGCCCTGCTGGAGTCCAAAGCGCAAGCCAATGAGGCAGCAGCCCTCGCCCTCGCCGCCAAAGCCGGTCTCGACATGACCCGCTTGAAGAAGGACATGGATGGCCCGGAGGTCAAGGCGGAGATCCAGAAGGTTCGCGACTTGGCGCAGAAAATGGGCATCCAGGGCACGCCGCACTTCCTGGTCGGCGACAAGTCGATTGCCGGCGCGCCGGAAAACCTGTTCGAGACGCTGACCGCTCTGGTTGCAGAGACACGCAAAAACGGTTGCCAGGTCTGCTGAAGGCGAGAGACAGCGGGACGGGGTGGATTGCCAGGATCGCTGCCCTTTCGCGTCTGCAATATTGCTGCTAGACGGGCTATGGGTTTGCCGCGCCCTTTCGCTGGCATCGCGTCGAATTTGCAACGTAATCAGGTCGGCTGGCTTGGCTGATCCGCGGGACATGGCCATGACGGCAAAAGACAAAGCCGACAAAGTCGGCGCCGAGCAGCAGTTGATCCGCGAACTGGCAGCGCTGCTGAACGAAACGGGCCTCAGCGAAATCGAGATCGAAAAGGGCGGGCTGAAGATCCGCGTCGCGCGCCAAATGACCATTGCGGCCGTCGCGGCACCCGCTGGCCTGTCTGCCGCGCCCTATGCGCCGGCCGCGCCGACCTCCAAGATCGCGGCCGCTGACCCCGCCAGCCATCCAGGCGCGGTGAAATCACCGATGGTGGGCACCGCCTATCGGTCACCCGAGCCCAACGCACCCGCATTCATCGAAGTCGGCGCCCAGGTAACGGTCGGCCAGACCCTGCTGATCATCGAGGCGATGAAAACCATGAACCACATTCCGGCGCCAAAGGCCGGGACGGTGGTCGCCATCCTGTTCGAGACCGGTCAGCCGGTGGAATACGGCGAACCGCTAGTGATCATAGAATAAGGGGTGAGTGGTGAGTGGTGAGTCGTGAGTCGTGAGTAGTTGGCTGTGCTGTCTCGCACCATGCCGCCCTTCACCACTCACCACTCACCACTCACCACTCACGAACATCCATGTTCGACAAAGTGCTGATTGCCAACCGGGGGGAAATCGCGCTGCGCGTGCTGCGGGCGTGCAAGGAGCTTGGCATCGCGACCGTCGCTGTGCACTCGACCGCGGATGCGGACGCCATGCACGTGCGTCTCGCCGATGAAAGCGTGTGCATCGGACCGCCACCCGCCGCCGAGAGCTATCTCAACATTCCGCGCCTGCTGTCGGCCTGCGAGATCACTGGCGCCGATGCCGTGCACCCCGGCTACGGATTTCTATCCGAGAACGCTCGCTTTGCCGAAATCCTGGAAGAGCACAAGATCACCTTCATCGGCCCGACCTCGGAACATATCCGCATCATGGGCGATAAGATAGCCGCCAAGGAAACGGCCAAGCGACTTGGCATTCCCGTGGTTCCAGGCTCGGCGGGGGCCATCACCAACGACGCCGACGCGCTCGCCGTCGCCAACGAGATGGGCTTTCCCGTCCTGGTGAAGGCGGCGGCCGGCGGCGGTGGGCGCGGCATGAAGGTCGCCCGCGCCGCCGAGGACCTCAGCACTGCATTGTCGACGGCGCGCTCGGAGGCCAAGGCAGCTTTCGGCGATGACGCCGTCTACATCGAGAAATACCTGCAGAAGCCGCGCCACATCGAGGTGCAGGTGCTGGGCGACGGCCAGGGCAACGCCATTCACCTCGGCGAACGCGACTGCTCGCTGCAGCGCCGCCACCAGAAGCTCCTGGAGGAGGCGCCAAGCCCGGCGCTCAACGCCGCCCAGCGCATGCGCATCGGCGAGATCGTGGCTACGGCCATGCGCAAGATCAGCTATCGCGGCGTCGGTACCGTTGAATTTCTGTACGAGGACGGCGAGTTCTACTTCATCGAGATGAACACGCGGCTGCAGGTCGAACATCCGGTGACGGAAATGATCACCGGCCTCGACCTGGTGCTCGAACAGATCCGCGTCGCCTCCGGCGCGCAACTCTCACTGAAGCAAGAGGATGTCGTCTTTTCCGGCCACGCCATCGAGTGCCGCATCAACGCGGAGAATGCCAGGACATTTCGTCCATCGCCCGGCCAGATCACCTATTGGCATCCGCCGGGAGGTCTCGGCGTGCGCGTCGACAGCGGCGTCTATCAGGGCTATCGCATCCCACCCTACTACGACAGCCTGATCGGCAAGCTGATCGTGCACGGCAAGTCGCGCAACGAATGCCTGATGCGCCTGCGCCGCTGCCTGTCTGAGTTCGTCATCGACGGCATCGAAACGACGATCCCGTTGTTCAACGAGCTGATCCGCCACCCCGACATCGTCGATGGGCTCTACGATATCCATTGGCTCGAGAAGTACCTCGCCGCGGAGCTGCCGCAGAGCAAGCCAGGCGCCTGAGGCGAAAAGGCCGGGATTTGATAGAGGGCAGCCCCCTCATCTGGGGACAGACGCATGACCGCAACACTCCTCACCCTGGACCACCTGAACGGCCTCGGCGGCTCTACATTCGCCGCGGCACTCGGCGACATCTTCGAGCACGCACCATGGGTCGCCGAGGCTGCCGCGGCGCGCCGGCCGTTCGCCAGCGTCGCCGCGTTGCACGAGGCGATGCTCGATACGGTCCAGCAGGCCACGGCCGATGCCCAGCTTGCCTTCATCAAGGGCCACCCTGAGCTTGGCGGCAAGGTCGCCCGTGCCGGCGCCATGACGCAGGCGTCCATCGCCGAGCAGGGCGCCTTGGGACTGGACCGGCTGAGCGATGCGGAATTCGAGCACTTCGCCCGGCTCAATGCCGCGTACCAGCAGCGCTTCGGCTTTCCGTTCGTCATCTGCGTGCGCCGCCACACGCGCGATTCGGTCCTGCACAACTTCGAGCGCCGGCTCGCCCATGACCGGGACAACGAGCTGGCCACCGCCATCGGCGAGATCGGGCATATTACGCGGTTGCGGCTGGTGGCCAAGGTGGACGGGCCCGGAAAACCGAAAATCGATGGGCGGCTGTCAACCCACGTCCTCGACACCAGCCGTGGACGGCCCGCGCCCGGCGTCCGCGTCGTCCTGTCGGAAATCGGCGCCAGCGCGCGTGCGGTGCTCGCCGAGGCGACGACCAATCGGGATGGGCGGACGGACGGCCCGCTATTGGCGGGTGGGCCGCTGCGGATCGGCACCTATGAGCTGGTTTTCCAGGTCGGCCAGTATTTCTCCTTGGCGCGACAGCCCTCGAGCGACCCCGCCTACCTCGACCTGATCCCGATCCGCTTCAACATCGCCGAGCCGGAAGGTCATTACCACGTGCCGCTGCTGGTCAGCCCCTGGAGCTACACCACCTATCGCGGCAGTTGAGCATGCCCGTTGCCGCGGCGGCTCAATGCGACAGCAGTGTCGGCACGGTCATGTGGCGGGCGATGCCGCGCGTGACGCCGCCGAACACCAGCTCGCGGAAGCGCGAGTGGCCATAGGCGCCCATCACCAGCAGGTCGGCGCTGTCGTCGGCCAACCGGTTCAGGATCTCGTCTGAAACGCTGGTCTCCGGAGCGATTGTGCGCTGGCTCGAGACCTTGACGCCGTGGCGCGCCAGCGCTGCCGCGATCTCGGTGTCGGGCAGGATCGAGGCGTCGTCCCGCCGTGCCGCGGCTTCGATGGTCAGAATCTTGACGCTCTTGGCGCCCATCAGAAGCGGCAGGGCGTCGAACGTCGCGCGGGCAGATTCGCGCTTGCCGTTCCAGGCCACCATGACGCGCTCGCCGATCTTGGCGTATGTCCCGACACGCGGCACGATCAGCACCGGCCGGCCGCACTCGAGAGCGAGCCGCTCAGGAAAATCCAATACCGGCGACATGTCCCAATCTGGGTCGGTCTGGCTGGCCACCACGAGGTCGGCTGCCCGGCCGTGCTCCATGACGATGGTGGCCAGATCGGCGTGCGCAGCCTTGACGCTGCGCCATTCCGGCACCAGCGGCTTTCCGGCAGCCGCGGTATCGAAGATCTTGCGGATGCGATCGGCCTCCTCGCGCGCGGCCGCGACGAGCCCACTCAGCACATCGCCGCCATAGGGCAGCGCCACCGGCGGCGCCATGGGCATCGAGGGGTACACATACAGCCCGATCACGTGCGCATTGAAACGCTGCGCCAGAGCCAGCGTCGGCGCCAACACAGCCGCGGCTCTGCGTTCATCATTGAGATGCACGAGGATGGTTTTGTACATGGTGCGCTCGCTCTCCGTTTCTCTGGATCGACAGGGAAACTATGCGATCCTGCCGTCGCATCGGCCTTGATGCCGGTCAATCATCCGGCGGTAGGTGGGCACACCGACAGGCAATACCACATTGCCTGCCAGGTTAGAACAACCGTCCGCCGTTCGGCACTTTCTGGTCGGGTGAGAACAGGACGACGGCGCCGCCGGAGTCCGGGAAACCGAGCGTCAGCACTTCGGACATGAATTTGCTGATTTGGCGCGGCGGGAAATTGACGACCGCGGCGACCTGGCGGCCGATCAGCGCCTCGGGCCGATAATGCACGGTGAGCTGCGCCGAGCTCTTCTTGACGCCGATTTCGGCTCCGAAGTCGATCTCGAGCTTGATGGCGGGCTGCCTCGCCTCGGGGAAAGGTTCGGCCGCGATGATGGTGCCGACCCGGACATCGACGCTGAGAAACTCAGCGAAGCTGATTGTGCCTGATCTCTGCTCGGGCCCATCCATCGGCTATCCCTCATGTCCACCCATGTCGCTGGCGCAGGACTCAATGCGGTGCGTTCGTGCCCGAGGCCCCCGCCATGGTCTCGGCGCCTGATGCGGGGGCCGCGGCGCCATCCTTGGCGCCCCGTCCCGATCGGCGGAAGGGTGACAGCCCGCACGCCAGTCGCTCGGCGAACCCCAAGGCGTCGTCGACCAACCGCAGCGTGCGCTCGCCGCTTCTGAGCCGGCGATCGAGGGCGGCCATGGTGCGCGCGAAGCCCGGATCATCGTCATCGAGCCAGATCTGGAAGACCCCGGCATAGACCGAGGCCAGCCCCGCGAGCCGGACACCGCCGCCAAGACCATCGGTGCCGATGCCAGCTGCCTGCAGCATCCAGTGCTGCGCGATCATGACGCTGCGAAGCAACGCTGGATCCAGGCTGCCCGACCGCGCGATGGACCGCAGTGCCTGCCGATAAGGCGCGAGCGCGTCAAACCGGCTCATGACCACCTCGAACAGCGCATCGCGCACGGCCTGCCCCTCGGTTCTGGCCGGCAGCCGGCGCAGCATGTCATCATCGATGGTGCGCGAGAAGGCGTGCAGGATCGCGCCTTTCGAGGCGAAATGCCCCTTGAGATCGATCAGGCCCAGGCCGGCGGCCTCGGCGATGTCGAGTAACGCGACGGAAGGCCATGGCTTGTCTGCCGCCAGCCGCATCGCGGCGGCTAGAATCCGGCCCGGCTCGCTCGTTTCATCGATCATGGCGGTCTCCGATTGCGCAGCTCTGCCAATAGGTGGGGCCGGTTCTGCAAGAATACCAGCCGACTTGGGGTCGCGGGACAGTATATTGCCTGATGAAACTGAAACGAGGGAGGATGATCCATGGCTAACGCGACCGCCATTGCCGAGATCAAGGCCGTCGAGGACCAGCGCACCGCCGCCATGCTGGCGCTCGACGTCGAGAAGCTCGATGCGCTGCTCGACGACGATCTCAGCTACATGCATTCGAGCGGCGTGACGGACAGCAAGAAAACCTACCTCGACGGCGTGCGCGGCAAGACCTGGGAGTACAAGAGCATCACGCGCGAGGATGTGCGCATTGCCGTCAAAGGCGACACGGCGACCGTCTTCTGCCATCTGATGCTGACGTTCCATCTGCGTGGGGAACCGCGCAGCGTCGACAGCAACGCGCTGGCGGTGTGGACCAAGGCATCCGGCAGCTGGCGCCTGCTCGCGGTTTTGTCCAGTGCACGGCCGAAATAATCCACCAGGGGAGCAATGCCATGACCATCGCGCTCGGAGACATCACGATTCAACCCGTCGTCGAGGACCAGTTTCCGTTCCTCGATCCGATGAATTTCTTTCCCAAGCTGACGAAAGAAATACTGGAGGAAAACCGCGGCTGGCTCGAGCCACGCCATATCGACCCCAAGACAGGCAAGCTGCTGTTCGCTTTCCAGAGTTTTCTCATCAAGACGCCCCAGCACAACATTCTGATCGACACCTGCGTCGGCAACGACAAGCCGCGCGCCGGCGGTCGCTTCCCATTCTGGCACGAACAGAAGAGCGATCGCTTCGAGAAGAACCTGAAGGCGGCCGGGCTGACCTTCGCCGATATCGACTTCGTCATGTGCACGCACCTGCACGTCGACCATGTTGGCTGGAACACCAGGCTCGAGAACGGCCGCTGGGTGCCGACGTTCCCCAAGGCGCGCTATCTGGTCGCCGACCGGGAATTGGAGTTCTGGACCGCGCGCGAGAAACAGGACCCCTCGTTCTGCCCCCAGATCAGGGACAGCGTGCTGCCGATCGTCGAGGCACAGCGCGTCGATCTGGTGAAAAGCGACCACCAGTTCTCCGATCAGATCAAGTTGATCCCGACGCCGGGGCATACGATCGACCACTTCTCCGTCCACGTCGGCAAGCCCGGCAAGGATGCGGTCATCACCGGCGATATGATCCATTCACCGCTACAGGCCCGCTACCCCGAGCTGGGCATGCTCGCCGATTACGACAGCGCCGAGGCCGGCCGTTCGCGCCGCCGCGTCTTCGGCCAATTCTGTGATACCTCGACGGTATTCTGTACGGCGCATTTCTCAGCGCCCTCGACCGGTCGCGTCACACGCTGGGACGACGGGTTCAGGTTCGTCGATCTGTGAGCGCGGCGAAGTGTCTGACGTTTTGTCAGACACCTGGGGCACGACCGCCGAAAAGGTGTCTGAAACGAAAGAAATGCGCCAAGACCTGGTGCCGGGCAAACGTCTCAGGTCCGCCATGCACATTTCCCTGCCTACTACACGTTATGTTATAACATTGCAGCGATGAAGGCAGGGGCTGCAATTGCATCGGCGGGCGACTGCTTTCGTCATCGAGGGTCAGCGCAGCTGGTGTTCGCCCGACCAGAGATCAGACACCGACATCGTCGCGCGCTCAACTCGTGATTTTCACCGGCTTTACCGAACGCGGAGGGTGACGCAGGAACGCTGGAACGTTGTCGGCAAAGCCGACGCCGCCGGGCCCTTGCGCGGGCTCACGCTCGAGGCCCGACTCCCGCTCGCGGCGATGGCCCTGCGCCGGCGCTTGGTGGCGGTCAGCAACCCGTTCGCGGCGTGGTTCGCGAGGCGCCTCGCCCTCACGCGGTGGCCGTGCCGCCCGGTCATGTTGCCCGCGCTGCTGTTGGGGAGCAGCGGGCTCGGCGCGCGGCGCGGGCCGTGCCACTCTCGGTTCGGTGTGGGGCTCGGTTGGACGGCTCGGCCTGTGCTGGTCGGAGCGATGCGCGGGGACCTGAGGCGCTGTTTCGCGCTCGGCACGTGGCTCGTGGCTCGCGCGCTCGCGGCGCGGTTCGCGTGCCCCGTCGTCGCCCTGCGGCGGCACCTGGACGATGCGCGGCTGACGCACGGCCTGTTCGACACGGGGCTCGCCGCCGGTGGCTGCGATGTCGCGTCGTGGTTCTCGCTCGCGTCGGGCTGTGGGTCTGTCGGCGCCGTCTCGTGGCCCTCGGGCTTCGCGGCGTTGCGTTGACCGCTCGACGCCCTGGCGGCCGCGGCCACCGCGGCGCTTGCCCCCGCCTTCGGCAAAGTCCGCATCTGTCGGCGCCTTGCCGATCCATTGCGCGCCGGCCCCAGCGACCTTCTCGACGGCCTTCAGGATTTTCAGATCGCCGGGCGTGACCAGACCGATCGAATTGCCTTCCTTGCCGGCGCGACCCGTGCGGCCGATACGATGCACGTAGTCGTCGGAGTCCCAGGGCATGTCGAAGTTGAACACGTGGCTCACGTCGGGGATATCGAGACCGCGGGCGGCGACATCCGAGGCGGCCAGCAGCGTGATCTCGCCGGAGCGGAACTTGTCGAGCGTGGCGGTGCGTGCCGACTGCTCCATGTCGCCGTGCAGCGCACCGGCATTGAAGCCGTGCTTGACCAGCGACTTGTGCAGGATGGCAACGTCACGTTTGCGGTTGCAGAACAGGATGGCGTTGCGGACGTTCTCGGACTTCAGCAGCTGGCGCAGCACGTCGCGCTTGGCGAAGTCTTCGCTGTCGCGACAGAAGAAGAAGCGCTGGGTGATGGTTTTGACGGTGGTGGCGGGGGGCGATGCCTCGATGCGCACCGGGTCCTTGAGGAACTGCTGCGTCAGCCGCGTGATCTCCGGCGGCATGGTGGCCGAGAAGAACAAGGTCTGGCGGCGGGGGGGAAGCAGCTTGCAGATCTTCTCGATGTCCGGGATGAAGCCCATGTCGAGCATGCGGTCGGCCTCGTCGATGACCAGGATCTCGACGCCCATCAGCATCAGTTTGCCGCGGCCGTAGTGGTCCAGCAGGCGGCCCGGCGTGGCAATCAGCACGTCGACGCCACGGTCGAGCTTGGCCAGCTGATCGTCGAAGGATACACCGCCAATGAGCAGCGCCAGGTTCAGCTTGTGGTTGACGCCGTATTTCTCGAAGGATTCAGCGACCTGGGCCGCGAGTTCCCGCGTCGGCGCCAGGATCAGCGAACGCGGCATGCGCGCGCGTGCGCGGCCCGTTTCCAGGCGCGTGATCATTGGCAGCACGAAGCCGGCGGTCTTGCCGGTGCCGGTTTGGGCGATGCCCAAAACGTCACGGCCAGACACGGCAACGGGAATCGCCTGGATTTGTATGGGGGTGGGGGTCTTGTAGCCTGCGGCCTCGACGGCGGCGAGCACCTTTGGGCTGAGACCGAGCTCAGCGAAGGTTCCGGTTTCCAAAAGAACGTTTCTCCATCTCGCATTCATGCCCTGGCACAACCCGCTTTGCGGGATCTTGGCACCAGGTTCGACGGAGCGCAGGGGAGATCGGGATGCCTCAAAGCGGCAAAGGAAGGATCTGGTCTCGAAAAGGGATCAATGGTGTGGTGATCCCCTGCGCCCTTGACGCGTTTCTGCTGACACAAGTCGCCTCGAAACGCAAGGAACTCCATGCATGGCGAGCATGTCCGAATGATGACAATACGGGTTTTCCCCCAGCGGACATGGTGTCGGGCGGACCCGCGCGCCAGGGCAATCCCGCTGTGCCGTTGCCAAAATTGACATCAGGCTGATCCTTGCCCAATTATTGGGCAGGGGTAACCCGAAAGGCACGAGCCATGTCGAAAGCAACCAGACCCCACCTCATCCTCGTGCCGGGCCTGTTGTGTTCCGCCGAACTTTTTGCGGCGCAGCGGCAGGGACTGGCCGATGTCGCCGACATGACGATCGGGCGCCACACCGGCCATGCCAGCATGGCCGACATCGCCCGCGACATTTTGAAAACAGCACCCGCCCGGTTCTCGGTCGCCGGCCTGTCGATGGGCGGCTATGTCGCATTCGAACTCGTCCGCCAGGCACCGCGACGCGTCGAACGGCTGGCGCTGCTGGATACCGGCCCGCGCCCGGACCTGCCCGAGCGCAGCGCGGCGCGGCGCAAGCTGATCGAGCTGGGCCGTGAATTTGGCATGGCCGCCGTGCAGAAATCGCTGCTGCCGCATCTGATCCACACCGATCGGCTCAATGACAAGCCACTGATCGACCGGGTTGTGCAGATGGCGGTGGATACCGGCTTTGATGCCTTCGTGCGTCAGCAGGAGGCGCTGATCGGCCGGCCGGATTCGCGCCCATTCCTGAAAGAGATCCGCTGTCCGACATTGATTGTGGTGGGCGACGCCGACATCCTGACGCCGCCGGAGATTGCCCGCGAGTTGCATGCCGGCATCACCGGCAGCCGGCTGGAGGTGATCGCTGGTTGCGGGCACCTCTCGACCATGGAGCGGCCGGAGGCGGTGAATAGTTTGTTGAGGGAGTGGTTCGCTTGTTAACCTTGCGCCGCCCTCATCCCGACGCAGGTCGGGACCCACGGGGCGTTCCACGATGAATTTGGCTTGTCGTGGGTGACCTTCGCCGGCATGACGAAATGTGATAGAGTTTGCTAATGAACGAGATCGCACACGGACCCAACCAACTTCCCACTACCCAGGCGGCCGAAGGGCTTCCCCGCCTCAAGTGGTCACTTGCCCGGTTCGAGCAGCTGATCGAGCTTGGTGTATTCACGAAGCACGATCGTCTCGAGCTGATCGGCGGGGAGCTTGTACCGATGTCGGCGAAGGGCAACAGGCACGAGGTGGTGCGCGACGAGATTCATCAATGGCTCTCAGACAACCGCCCGAAAGGTGTTCGCCATTCGATCGAGATCGGCTGGCGCCCCGACGGCGAGACATACATCGAGCCGGACATCCTGATTTTTCCGTCCGTGTTCAAGGCAAATACAGTGCCGGCCGCGGAGGTTCTGCTGCTGATCGAGGTGGCGGATTCAAGTCTGAGCTACGATGCGGGCCGTAAGGCGATGCTCTATGCGTCACTAGGAGTGCGCGAGTATTGGGTGGTGAATGCCAAGACGCTGGAGACGCGGGTGTATCGTACCCCCGTAGCCGCCATATATGGCGAGGTCACGTCGGTCGGATGTGACAAGCTTCTCGAGTCGGCGCTCGCAGCGGGGGTGGCGTTTCGCCTCGCTGATCTCGATCTGGGATAAGATAAATGCGCATCGCGCGGTTCGCATTCGTTCTTGCGCTTGCAGGCATTGCTTCAGTCCCGCCCAATACAGCTGCCGCATGCGCTGTTCCTCAGTTCGTCAGAAACCCCGCGCTCGCGGTGGTCGTCGAGACGTGGCTCGAGGACAGATCGCATCCGCTGATCGGTGCGGTTGTTGAGGATGGAAAGCGCCTGCCAGCATGGGTACCGAGGGGCAACACTTGCTCTGGGCCGGTGGCCCTGATGTTACCTTTGCTGGTTGGCACTAGAACTTCTCCAGATGTCGTCCTCTTGGGTGAGGTTCACGACAATCCGCAGCATCACCAGTATCGCGCGGCTTGGTTTGGTCAGGTGCAGCCCTCACTCGTCTTCGAACACATCCGCGCCGACCAGCAGCCGGCGCTCGACGCGTTCGAGGCCTCACGCCGGGCCGGTCATTCCGCCACCGCCGCCGACCTGTTTCGCCTCCTCGAATGGGACAAGTCCGGCTGGCCGGATCAGAAAATCTACGAGCCGCTGTTTGCTGCCGCCATCGCCGCCAAGCTGCCCATCCTCCCCGGCGATCCGCCGCGGGGGAAGGTGCGCGAGGTGGCCAGAGGTGGCCTCGCCGTGCTTGCGCCCGATGACCGCGCTCGCCTCAAGCTCGACAACCCCATACCGCAACCCCTCACTGACGCGTTGGCCGCCGAGCTGAAAGGCAGCCATTGCGGCTTGCTGCCAGACAGCGCCATACCCGGTCTCGCCCTCGCCCAGCGCTACCGCGACGCGCATCTCGCCGATGCCGTGCTGAAAGCCGCCGCGCAGCACGGCTCGGCCATCCTGATCGCCGGCAATGGGCACGTGCGCACCGACCGCGGGGTGCCCTGGCAAATCCGCCAGCGCGCGCCAGAGAAAAAGGTCGTCTCGGTGATGCTGATCGAGGTCGAGGACGGCAATACCGACCCGGAAGCCTACGTGCCGCGCGGCCCCGACGGCGCGCCCGCCGCCGACTACATTGTGTTCACGCCCCGCGCCGAACGCCCCGATCCCTGCGAGGCGATGCGCAAGAGCCACGGGCGGTGACGGGGTCAGCCGAACACCAGCAGCGGTGACCCTCGATGACGAAAGCAGTCGCCCGCCGATGCAATTGCAGCCCCTGCCTTCCGCGATGCAACGTTATAACGTTTCATGTAGAAGGCAGAGCAGTATGCTCGGTCGGACATGGGAAGTTTGCCCGGCACCGAGGTCCTATCGCGTTTCTTTCGTTTCAGACCGGTCGGGGTCAGCCGAACACCAGCAGCGGTGACCCTCGATGACGAAAGCAGTCGCCCGCCGATACAATTGCAGCCCCTGCCTTCCGCGATACAACGTTATAACGTTACATTGAAAAAGCAGGGGAATGTGCATGGTTGGACCTGGGAGGTTTGCCCGGCACCAAGGTCTTGGCGCGCTTCTTTCGTTTCTAACCCCGCGGGCTGACCCCATGCACGTGCGGCAAACGGCTGGCAGATCGAACGGCAGCGGGATATCTTCGGTCATGACGGGCGTGGCGCTCGATGTCGACGCCAAGCACATCGTCTCGATCACGAATGGCTACGTGACTCTCGCGACTTGCGCCATGCCCGCCAACCGATTTCTCGGGCCTGATGCCGAGGACGGGTTTGCCCTTGCGAGGCATGCCTGCCGCAATTTATGACAGTTTTGCGACGAAAGTGCTATGCTCGGTCATCAGGACCGATGCCGTAGACCGCCGAGGAATTGCCCCGCCGTCATGAGTGATCTATCGCTGCGCCCGCGCGCGTTTCGGCCACCGTGGTCCGGCTGGTTCAACGCCACCGCTGGCCTCATGTCTACCCGCGCGGTCTGGACCAGCACAGGCATCATTGCAGCGCTGATTGCCGTGCGCCTACTGCGCAGCGAGGGCGGATGGGCGACGACCATCTTTGCCATCAGCGTTCTGGCGGCGATCGGCGCCCTGATCGCGCTGCTGACGCGACGGCTGCTGGTGGCGACCTTTGTCGTGGCGGCGCTGACGGTGCTGATCACGGTGGCGGCCACCATCAAGCTGCGCAATATCAACATGGTGCTGCATGCCTACGATTTCGTCTTCCTGACCTCGCGCGCTACGGTCAGCTACCTGTGGGCCGATTATCGGCTGCATCTCGGCGGCGCAGTGGCGGCGGTGCTGGCCGCGCTGATCGCCGCCATCATGGCCTGCCACATCGACGCCACGCGCATCGCCCGCCGCCCGGCGGCCGCCGTATTCGCCGCAACGGTGGCCTTGACTGTGCTGAGCCATTGGGCGACCGGCGAGCGGCGGCACTCGCAGTTCGAGTACGAGGGGCAATATATCTCCTCGTTCTTCCTGTCCTTCTCCGAGACGTTCGAGACGCTGCGCCGTGGGCAATTGCTCGAAGCCGCGCATGCGCCGGCCGACAGCGCCTTCCGCATTCCAACGGGCTGCACGCCGCCCCAGCGCGCGCCGCACATCATCCTCATCCATCACGAGTCGATTGTTCCGCCATCGCTGTTTGCAACGCTCAGCTACGACAAGGCCCTCGACAGTTTTTTTCTGTCCGATGACGGCCAATTGCGGAAACTGCGCGTCGAGACCTACGGCGGCGCCTCGACGCTGACCGAGTTTTCCATCCTCACCGGACTATCGACCTACGCCTTCGGCGGCATGCGCCAGTTCGTGCAGACGATGATGTCCGGCAAGATCAAGGACACGCTGCCCGAGGCGCTGGCCCGCTGCGGCTATCGCAACGTCATGTTCTACCCGATGCTGCGCAGCTTCACGATGGCGGAAAAATTCTTTGCCGGCGTCGGCCTCCGCGACATGCGCGATGCACGCGACCAGAAGGCGCAAGTCCACAACGAACGCGACCGTTTTTATTATGGCAACGCCATGGCCGAGATCGGCAACCAGATCACGGCCTCGCACCAACCTTTGTTCGCCTTCATCGAGACCATGGCGACGCACTGGCCCTACCACGTGCCGTTCCAGCCGGAGGTCGCGGTGCCGGGCGGCGGGCCGGGGACGCATCCAGAGATGCACGAGTACCTGCGCCGCCTGGCCATGGCCAAGGCGGACTACGAGCACCTGGCCAGCGAGTTGAAACGCCGCTTTCCCGCCGAGGCCTTCCTGATCGTGCGCTATGGCGACCACCATCCGATGTCGACGCGCCTGCTGCTGGGTTTCAAGGAGGAGACCGAGGCGGAGGACGTGCTGATGCACCGCGATTCCATCGCTTTTCAGACGTTCTTTGCGGTGAATACCATCAACTATTCGGCGCCCGCGCCGCCCCTGTTCCCTGTCCTCGACGTGCCGTATCTCGGTGTGCTGCTGCAAGAGGCAGCGGGCTTGCCTTTGTCGGAGCCGTGGCGTGAACGCCAGCGCCTGATGCGCGGCTGCAACGGACGCTATGTCGACTGTGCCGATCAAGCCGGCATTCTGCGATTTCACCGCCGTCTGATCGATTCCGGCCTGGTCGAGGCGCGGTGATTTTGGTCGTGGCGCGCGCCCGCGATCAACTGTTCTGCACCGTCTCATCTTCGGCCTGGCCACCGGCCGACTTGGCGTAGTTGCGGTCGACGTACCAGCAGATGTATTCGAGGATGTTCATCGGCTCGAATTTTGCTGGATTGTCGGGGCTGACGCAGGTCGGTAACGGCACCGCCTCGGTGTCCCAGGTCGGGTTGAAGAAGAAGGCGATCGAGTAGCGGTCGCGCTTGGGTGGGATAACGCGGTGCGGCGTGGCGATGAAGCGGCCGTTCGACCAGCGATGCATGAATTCGCCGGTATTGACGATGATGCCGTTGTCCTGGACCTTGGCATCGAGCCAACCATGGCCCGGCGCCAGGATCTGCAAACCCGGTTCCTCGGCCAGCGGCAACAGCGTCAGGAAGCCGTGATCACGGTGCGGCGAGATGCCGAACTGGTTGTCCTCCCGATGCTCGGTCGCCGGATAGTACTGGTTGCGCGTGGTCCACTGCGGGTCCTTGAACAAGGGCGTAAAATAGTCGGCCGGCATGTCGAGGGCGCGCGCGTAGACGGGCAGCATCTTGGCGCCGAGGTCCTCCATCGCCGCATAGTACTCGAGCATCTTGGCGCGGTAGCCCGGCAGCACGCTTTCGCTCGGCCATTCATTGGGACCATGGAAACGGCGCTTGGCCACCACTGAAGGATGATCGGCCGGCCGTTCCTTGACCGTGATCAGGCACTCGTTGAGATCGGGCTTGGTATTCTTGTTGACGTTGGAGGTGACGTAAAGCGTCGACTTCGGCGGGATGAAACCGACCGAATTGGCATTAGTCTTGAGCTTCATCTTCTCGTCCATCGGCAATGCGAAGAGGCGTTTCAACTGCTCATTGGCCTGTTTGATGAGCGTAGCCGGGATGCCGTGGTTGGTGATGTAGTAGAACCCGATTTCTTCCTGGATCTTGGCAAGCCGGCTCGCCAGGCTCTCCAGGGCACCCGGCTCGCCGGCGAGATAGGGCCCGAGGTCGAGCGAGGGGATCTCGTCATGGACCTGCGGCCGGGCCGCGGCGGCTTGCTGGACGAGTTGGGTCATGACGGTCCTCCCGGTCGATGTGCGTCTGTGCGTGCAAGCGACACGCTATCGAACTCCGGCGTTTCGATCCTGTCAACGCTGCCCGTCTGCTGGCTTGCCAATGGAGAGCTGGCGGGGCGAACGATAGTCAGCCCCAGGCCATTCGAGCCGGAGCAACGCGCCCCTCAATCCATGTCCGGCGTAATGACGTTCTGTGGCCGGTTGGACAGCAGCGCCGCGCGCATGGTTTCCGCCCCCTTGACGCGGGTGTCGTGCTCGGCTTGTGGCGAATAGTAGGCCGCGTGCGGGGTCATCACCAGGCGGCCGATCAGCCAGGGCTCGCGCGCACGATAGGCGGTGATGAGCTTGTGCAACGGCTCCACGGGCGGCTCCACCGGCACGACGTCGAGTCCGGCGGCAGCAAGATGATTGCTCTTCAGCTGATCGTAGACGCCGTCCAAGTCGACGATGCCGCCGCGCGCCGTGTTGACGAGCACCGCGCCCGGCTGCAGCATGGCAAGCTCGCGTCCACCGATCAGTCCGCGCGTCTCCCGCGTCAGCGGCGAATGGATCGACAGCGTATCGGTCTGGCGCAGCAACTCCTCCAGCGAGCGGGCACGCTCGACGCCGATCGCCAGCTCCGCGCCGTTCGGCAGGTGCGGATCGAAAAACACCACGCGGAAGGCCAGCGCCTTGGCCCTGAGAGCCGCCGCCGTGCCGATGCGGCCGAGCCCGAGCACGCCGAACGTCTGCACGCCCGTGCGTCGCACCAAGCCGCCAGTCGTTACCGGCTTCCACGGCGCCGTCGGCGTGGCGCGCTGCGTGTCGTGATAGTGGATGATGCCGCGGCGCAGGGTCATGGCGAGCGTGATGGCGTGATCGGCGACCTCGCTGGTGCCGTAGTCGGGCACGTTGCAGATCAGGATATTGCGTTCGGCCGCCGCGACCCGATCGAGCTTGTCATAGCCGACACCCATGCGCACGATGCACTTCAGCTTTGGGAAGCGGGCGATATCCTCGCGCGAGACCGCCAAGCGCATGATCATCAGGCCTTCGACCTCCGCGCAGTCGGCCGCTGCCAACTCCTTGATGGCTTTGACCGGGCGGCTGACGACCTGAACGCCCGAGCCAAACAGGTCGCGCTCGAGTGCATCGGTGGGGAAATGGTCTTCCGGATAGAGCACAGTGGTCGGCATAGGGGCGGATCTCCATAGTCATATAGCTCATACGCGATCGCGGAATTGAGTGCCGCAAGTCGTGGTGAAGTGTCCATCATGCACGACGTGGCGAAGCGCGCATCCTGCACGACGTGGCGAAGCGCGCATCCTGCACGACGTGGCGAAGCGCGCATCCTGCACGACGTGGCGAAG
>CAZCGE010000140.1:0-9822 GCA_964498125.1 uncultured Devosia sp.
ACTCGACGACCTCGGGCATGGCCGAGATTGACGTGGAGAACGCGTCGATCTCTTTGCGCGTTTGCGAGGCTAGGCGCACCTCGACCCTGACACGCACACCGAGCCCGACAAGCTCTGGATCGACGAGCGCGACATAGCGACTGATAACTCCGGCTTCCTCGAGGGCGCGCACCCGCCGTAAGGTCGGCGCGGCAGTCAGCGCGATCCGCTCGGCCAGCACGTCGTTCCGCATCGTTCCGTCCTGCTGCAGCTCGTGTAAAATGCGCCGATCGATGGCATCAAGATCGTGAACATGCATTGGAGAGCCTTTCGCGCAATTGGATTGCGCAGTCTAGCGACATTGCCTTCAAGTTCGCAATCCCGGCGACGCGCAGATGTGCTAAATTGCTAGTGCAAGCGTAATTGCGCAATCCGCCCGCGAGCTTCAACCAGTCCCGGAGTGATGCCCATGGCCGCTTCCGCCTTACGTCGTATCCCAGCACGCGAACTCGTTTCGCCCGCCGAACTGGCCCAATTGCGCGAATGCAACGAATGGAGGGGCATCGCGCTCATCGTGCATGCCTGGATGGTGATCCTCGGATCGATAGCACTCGTCGCACTTTTCCCAAATCCGCTCGTGTACTTGCTTGCTGTCATGCTGATCGGTTCGCGACAGCTCGGCTTGGCTATCCTCATGCATGATGGCGCGCATCGCTGCTTCTCGCGCGACGAGGCACGTAACCTGTGGCTCAGCCAATGGCTGTGCGCTTTTCCGATTTTCGCCGACACAGTCGCCTACCGCCGCTATCACCTATTGCACCACGCAAACACGCAGCAGGACGACGATCCTGACCTCGTGCTCTCGGCGCCGTTTCCGATCACCAAAACCAGCTACCGGCGTAAATTTCTGCGCGACATCACAGGGCGGACCGGCCTGCAGCAGCGCAGGGCGCAGCTACTGAATGCGCTGGGTGATCCGGCATGGCCGTTGCCCCAGAAATTGCGGCATTTCTGGAGCAAGCTTGGGCGCCAGATGATCGCGAATGGCGTCCTCTTCGCATCGTTGATCGCGGCCGGTGTTTGGTGGGCCTATCCGCTACTGTGGCTCGTGCCGCTACTGACGTGGATGATGGTGATCACCCGCATCCGTAACATCGCCGAGCATGCCGTGGTGCCTGACTCCGATGATCCCTTGCGCAATACGCGCACGACGCAGGCGAATCTCGTCGAACGCGCATTTATTGCACCCTACTTCGTCAACTACCACCTGGAGCATCACCTGCTGTTCTACGTGCCCTGCTACAATCTACCGAAGCTGCACACGATTCTGATGCACAGCCCGCTCGCCGCCAGGATGGAAATTCAGCCGGGGTACGCCAGCGTCCTGCGGCTTGCGATTGCGAAACCGGATGCGGAGGACCACCCCGGCGAAGTCGTCAGCAATGCGAGGCGCAAGGCTCGCGGGACCAATGTCGCCGACGATCAGGTGTCGGCGGGATTCTAGACGCCAATGAACATCGGCTCATGGTGATCGTAGTCTAGTCGCCTATGCGTCATCTTCACCCACGACGACCTGCGCTCTTAACCTCGCTTCCGCGTCAGCTTCTCCTCGAACCTCGACAGACCGGAAACGCCAAGTCGCAGCAAGCGGGGTGCAACCGGGAACTTTTCCTGCCCCCCACCCTAACCCTCCCCGCGAAGAGCGGGGAGAGGACGCGCGCGGCGCCGCTTCGTCCGAAAGTGTGACTGCCTGCTCAATCAGCGTGCGAACCCTGTCAAACGCGATAGGGCCCTAACCAGCCGTAAAGCGGATCGGCCCGCTCAAATGCTCCCCTACCCCCCATTCACCGAATACCCGCCGTCGACCGGAATGGCCGTCCCCGTGACGAAGTCCGACGCCTTGCTCGCCAGGAACACCGTGACGCCTGCGAAATCGCCCGGCTTACCCCAACGGCCGGCCGGCGTGCGCGCCACCACACGCTCGTCGAGGCCGGCGACCTGCTGGCGGGCCGAGCGGGTGAGGTCGGTGTCGATCCAGCCGGGCAGCAGGGCGTTGACCTGGATATTGTCCTTGGCCCAGGCCACGGCACAAGCGCGGGCCAGCTGGACGATGCCGCCCTTGGTGGCCGAATAGGCCGGCGCGAACGGCAGGCCGAAGATCGAACTCATCGAGCCGATGACGATGACCTTGCCGCCGCCGGCTGCTTTCATGGCCGGATAGCAGGCCTTGGCGCACATGAAGGGGCCGGTCAAATTGGTGTCGATCACCGTTTGCCAGTCGTCGAGTTCGAGCAATTCCGGTGTCTTGCGAATGTTGATGCCGGCGTTGGCGACGAGAATATCGATGCGGCCAAAGCGCGCGATCGTCGCTTCGACCATGGCCGTGACCGAGGCCTGGCTGGCGACATCGAGCGGCACGGCCAGCGCCTCGGCGCCCAACGCCGTGATATCGGCCACGGCTTTGGCCGCCTTGTCCTGGTTGCGCGCGGCGATGACCACGCTCGCGCCGGCCGCGGCCAGCCCCTTGGCCATGCCCAATCCGATACCGCCATTGCCGCCTGTGACGATCGCAACTCTGCCTTTGAGATCGAACTGCGGCATCATCATCTCCTGCTTGGTCGGATGGCCTGGTTGGTCCGGATCGATGTGACCGGCAGCTAAGCCGAAGCCGCCGCCGGGCGCAATACGCAGCCGGAAATTGGGGCAGCCACCACGTCTCACACTCAACGCCCACCCGAGCCCCGAGATCAAGTTCCTGGCGCCGGGATGGGATGAAGCGAGCCCGCACTAGCAACCAGCCGCACCGGCAGGCAAGCCGCCAGATCGAGGCCAAACGCCTCGCCCGGCGCCTCGTGCGACTGGGGTATACTGTCGAACTCAAACCAAACCCGGCGGCCACCGGATAGGTTTGTTTCGTTTCAGACCGCGACCGGCACCGAGCCAAGGAGGCGCCAATGAAAATATCGAAATTGATGATCGCAGTCGGGCTGCTCGCCGCTGCCGGTGGCGCTACGTTCTTGGTCCTGACGATGCCGGCCGAGCTGCCCAAGGAGGCGCTCGCAGGCGTGCGGCCGGCCAACCTCGCCAGCGGCGAGACAATGTTCAACGCCGGCGGCTGCGCCGCCTGCCATGCCACGCCCGGCCAGGAGGACAAGAAGCTGCTCGGCGGCGGCCTCGCCCTTAAGACGCCGTTCGGCACGTTCCGGGCGCCGAACATCTCACCCGACACCAAGGCCGGCATCGGCGCCTGGAGCGAGCTGCAGTTCGCCAACGCCATGCTGAAGGGCGTCGGCCGCAACGGCGAGCATCTCTATCCGGCGTTCCCCTACACCTCTTACCAGCGCATGCCGCTGGCCGACGTGCGCGATCTGTTTGCCTACATGAAGACGCTGCCGGTCGTGACGGCGGCCTCGCCGCCACACGAGTTGGGCTTCCCGTTCAACATTCGCCGCGGGCTTGGCCTGTGGAAGCTGCTGTTCCTCGACGGCAAACCGTTTGCTCCCGATCCCGCGCGCTCCGCCGAACTCAACCGTGGCGCCTATCTGGTCGAGGGACCCAGCCACTGCGGCGAATGCCACTCCCCACGCAATCCGATCGGCGGCATCGATCAGAGCCGGCGCTTTGCCGGCGGCCCCGATCCGGAGGGCAAGGGCTTCGTACCTAACATCACGCCGCATGCCGATGGCCTCGCCAAGTGGTCGGCGAAGGACATCGCCTACTTTCTCGAGACCGGTTTCAACCCTGACTACGACGCCGCCGGCGGCAACATGGCCGATGTCGTGCTCAACACCGGTAAGCTCAGCGCCGAGGATCGCGCCGCCATGGCCGCCTACCTGAAGTCGCTCCCCGCCCGCCCCGGCAAGAGCCCGGCGCGCGCCAAGGAAGAAAAGAAGGGGTAGTCGGGGTCAGACCCCGCGGGTCTGACCCCATGTGCCGGCGCATCCAGTTCTGGGGTCAGCCGAACGCCAGCTGCGCGGACCCTCGATGACGAAAGCAGTCGCCCGCCGATACAATTGCAGCCCCTGCTTTCCGCAATGCAACGTTATAGCGTTAGATGCGAAAGGCAGGGGAATGTGCATGGGTGGACCTGGGAAGTTTGCCCGGCACCGAGGTCTTGGCGCGTTTCTTTCGTTTCAGACCCGCGGGGTCTGACCCCTCACCGCACCAACCGCATCCGCCGCACCACCAGGATGGCCGCGCTGGTCACGAGCGAGGTCAGCGTGGCCCACAGGTAGGCTTGCGCCAGCCCGAGCGCGACCACCGTCTCGGCCACCACCACGAAGAACAGGACGAACGACAACATTGAGACCAGGATGGCGCGCAGCAGCACGGTGGCCGCGCCTCCGCCCCAGCGCGCGTGCGTGAACGTGCCGATCACCGTCATGATCACCGGAAATGTCGAGACGATGCCGCTGAGCACCGGCCCCAGTTCGTCAGCCGTCAATGCTATGACGACGACCAGAAACGCCGTCGCCAGCATGCGGGCAGGAATATCCCACCATGGCAACTGGCCGGGCGCACGGGCATCGGCTGGAACCTTGATCAGCCGATAGTTGATGAACAGCGCCAGGCTCGCCACAACCGCCGCCGGCGCCGACGTGACCTCGAGCCGGCTGATCGGCAGCCCAACAACGAAAAAGGCGACCGTGCCGGTCACTTGGGCGACGAGCCAACCGTGGCGGCGCGCGGCGAACGCATAGCCTGAGACAAAAGTGGCCAGCGCGACGACGCCCAGCTCGACACCGATGCAGGTCCTTGCCACCCACTCCGGCCCGCGATCGAGCCCCAGGATGAACAACATCGGCCCGGTCATCCAGGGCAGGCCCATCAAAATGCTGGCCGATGTCGGTCCCCAGCGGCGCACGGCAAGGCTCATCAGGCCGACCAGCAGCGGCGTCACAGTCAGCTTGAGGAGGAACAGCATGGGGCATCTCTGTCGGGGTCAGACCCCGCGGGTCTGACCCCGTCCGTATTACTCCTCCGCCTTGGTCGCTTTGCCGGCGATCGCCGCCTGCGCCGCGGCGAGCCGCGCCACTGGCACGCGGTAGGGCGAGCAGGAGACGTAGTCGAGCGCTGCCTCGTGGCAGAACGCGACCGAGCGCGGGTCACCGCCGTGCTCGCCGCAGATGCCGATCTTGAGCTTGGGTTTCACTTTCCGGCCGCGCTCGGTACCGATGCGCACCAACTCGCCGACGCCGTCGCGGTCGATGGAGACGAACGGGTCGACCTCGAACACGCCCTTGTCGATGTAATCGGCGAGGATCGGCGCCGCATCGTCGCGCGACAGCCCGAGGCAGGTCTGCGTCAGATCGTTGGTACCGAAGGAGAAGAACGCCGCGCCACCCTCGCCCTCGGCAATCTCATCGGCTTTCAGCGCGCAGCGCGGCAGCTCGACCATGGTGCCGATCTGGTAGTCGAGCCGGGCGCCCATCGCTTTTTCGACGGCTTGCGCCGTCTTGACGATCACCGCGCGCACCAGGTCGAACTCGCGCCGGTAGGCAACCAGCGGAATCATCACCTCGGGCACCACCGGCTTGCCGGTTTTCCGGGCGGCATTCACCGCGGCCTCGAAGATGGCGCGCGCCTGCATCTCGGTGATCTCGGGGAAACGGATCGCCAGGCGGCAGCCGCGGAAGCCCAGCATCGGGTTGAACTCGTGCAACTCGGCGACTCGCCGCTGCACCTTTTCCAGCGGCACCTTCAGTGCCGTGGCGACGGCCTTGGCCTCGCGGTCCTCATGCGGCAGAAACTCGTGCAGCGGCGGGTCGAGCAGGCGGATCGTCACCGGCAGCCCGGCCATGATCTCGAACAGCTGCTCGAAGTCGGCGCGCTGCATCGGCAGGATCTTGGCCAGCGCGGCGCGGCGGCCAGCCTCGTCGTCGGCACAGATCATCTCGCGCATGGCGAGGATGCGGTCTTCATCGAAGAACATGTGCTCGGTGCGGCACAGCCCGATGCCTTCCGCGCCGAAGTCGCGCGCCTGCTGGGCATCACGCGGCGTGTCGGCATTGGCACGCACGCCAAGGCTGCGGGCGGCGTCCGCCCAGCCCATCAGCGTGCCAAAGTCGCCCGACATCTGCGGCTGGCGCATGCGCACGCGGCCGTTCAGCACCTCGCCGGTCGAACCGTCGATGGTGATGATGTCGCCCGCGTTCAGCACCCGGTTGGCGATGCTCATGGTCCGCGCCTTGGCATCGATACGCAAGGCACCGGCGCCCGAGACGCAGGGCCGGCCCATACCGCGCGCCACCACCGCGGCGTGGCTGGTCATACCGCCGCGCGCCGTGAGAATGCCGACGGCGGCGTGCATGCCATGGATGTCCTCGGGGCTGGTCTCTACCCGCACCAGGATCACCGTCTTACCCTGGCCCTTCAGCGCCTCGGCTTCATCGGCGGTGAAGACGATCTCGCCGGTGGCCGCACCGGGCGAGGCCGGCAGGCCGGTGGCGATCACCTCCTTGTGGGCCGAAGGATCGATGGTCGGATGCAGCAGTTGATCCAGCGCCGATGGATCGACCCGCATCACCGCTTCGCGCTCGCTGATCAGCCCCTCGGCCGCCATCTCGACCGCGATCCTCAGCGAGGCTTCCGCCGTGCGCTTGCCCGAGCGCGTCTGCAGCATGAACAACTGGCCAGCCTGAATGGTGAACTCGATGTCCTGCATGTCGCGATAGTGCCGCTCGAGCCTGGCGAACACCTGGCTCAGCTCCGCGAAGGTCTGCGGCATCACCTCCTCGAGCGAGGGATTGGGATCGTCGCTTTCCAGCCGCGCGGCCTTGGTCAGCGGCTGCGGTGTGCGAATGCCGGCAACCACATCCTCACCCTGGGCGTTGATCAGGAACTCGCCGTAGATCTCGCGTTGTCCCGTCGAGGGATTGCGGGTGAAGGCGACGCCGGTGGCGCTGGTCTCGCCCATGTTGCCGAACACCATGGCCTGCACGTTGACGGCTGTGCCCCAACTGTCGGGGATCTCGTGCAGGCGGCGATAGGTGATGGCGCGCTGGTTGTGCCAGGAGCCGAACACCGCGTCGATGGCGCCCCACAACTGCTCGGTGGTGTCCTGCGGGAACGGCCGGCCGAGCCGATGCGCCACGGCGTCCTTGTACTGGTCGATGAGATCGAGCCAGTCGCTGGCCTGCAGATCGGTGTCGAGAGAGTAGCCGTTGAGGTTCTTGTGGTCGTCGAGCAGCGCCTCGAACACGTCGTGATCGACGCCGAGCACCACGTCGGCATACATCTGGATGAAGCGGCGATAACTGTCGTAGGCAAAGCGTGCGTCGCCGGAGCGCTTGGCGAGACCCTTCACCGTCTCGTCGTTCAGACCGAGATTGAGGATCGTATCCATCATGCCGGGCATCGAGGCGCGGGCGCCCGAGCGCACCGAGACCAACAATGGATTGGTCTTGTCGCCGAACGTGGCGCCGACTGCCCGGCCGATGTCGGCCAGGGCCCTGCTCGCCTGCTCCTTGACGCCCTCCGGCAATGTGCGGCCATTGTCGTAATAGGCGGTGCAGACCTCGGTGGTGATCGTGAACCCGGGCGGTACCGGCAGGCCGAGGCTCGCCATCTCGGCGAGATTGGCGCCCTTGCCGCCGAGCAGGTTCTTGAGACCGGTGTGCCCGTCCGCCGATCCATTGCCGAACGGGTAGACCCACTTCGACGCAGCGCTGCTGGATGTGCGTTGTGTCATGCGTGTTGCTCCGCTCATCGCCGATGATCCCTTCGCTGTCGAGACGCCCGGCCGTGGCAAGAGCGATGCCAATAGCAGCCTTGAGCGGTCCCAGAAAGTCTGGTTGTTGCGGCAAGATGGCCAGTGCACTCAGCGCGACCGTCTCGCGCATGCAGCAGCAGCGATCAGATTCGGGCTTTGACGCCAATCGGTGATTGGCGCACTTTGCCTCCCCTGTGCACAACTTCCAGCGAGCCACACGTCACCATGACCGACCAACTGTCGCAGGTTCTACGCTCCCTCGAGCAAACGCAGGACGCCGCCCTCAATCGACTGTTTCAGCTCATCCGCATCGATAGCGTGTCGACCGATCCGGCCTACAAGCAGCGCTGTCAGGCGGCGGCACAATGGTGCGCGATAACGCTGACTGAGATCGGATTCGATGCCGCGGTGCGGCCGACCACGGGGCATCCCATGGTGGTCGGGCATGCCAAGGCCAAGGGCGCCAACGGCCTGCGCCGGCCGCACGTGCTGTTCTATGGCCACTACGATGTGCAGCCGCCCGATCCGCTGGCCGAATGGGAGTTCCCACCGTTCGAGCCGCGCCTCTCCGAAGACGCCAAAAACGGCCCGGTGATTCGCGCCCGCGGCGCCCAGGACAACAAGGGCCAGCTCTCCACGTTCCTGGAAGCATGTCGGGCCTGGAAAGCCGTCACCGGCGGCCTGCCGATCGACGTCACCGTTTTGATCGAGGGCGAGGAGGAATGCGGATCGCCCAGCTTGCCCGCGTTTCTGGCCGAGGCGGGCGAAGACCTGAAGGCTGATTTCGCGCTGGTCTGCGACACTGGCCAGTGGGACAAGGACACGCCCGCGATCGCCACCCAGCTCAGGGGTCTGGCCGGCTGCGAAATGGTCATCAAGGGCCCCTCGCGCGACCTGCACTCCGGGCTCTACGGCGGGCCCGCCATCAACCCCATCCGCGCCCTCGTCCAGATCCTCGGCCAGTTGCATGACGACAAGGGCCGCGTCACAATCCCCGGCTTCTATCTCGGCATCGAGGAGCCGACGGCGCAGCAAAAGTCCCAATGGCTGGCGCTCGACCAACTCGACAGCGCGCGTTTCATGGCTGATGTCGGCCTTACCCACTCCGCCGGCGAACAGGGCTACTCGATCATCGAACAGAAGTGGTCGCGGCCGACGGCGGAATTCAACGGCATCACCGGCGGCTATCAGGGCGCCGGCACCAAGACAGTCATCCCCTCGACCGCCTCCGCCAAGCTGACGTTCCGCATGGTGCCGGGCCAGGACCCTGACCGCATCGTCGCCAGCTTCGAAGCCTTTGTACGCCAGCGCCTGCCCAAGGACTGCACCGTGGAGTTCCTGGGGGCGCGCGGCAGTCCGGCGGTCGGCTTCGACGTCTCCGCACCCTACATGCGCGCGGCGGCTGCAGCGTTGAAGGAGGAATGGGGCCGCGAGGCGCTGTTCGTCGGCATGGGCGGCTCGATCCCGATCGTCCAGTCGTTCCGCGACGTGCTCGGCATGAATGCGCTACTGGTCGGCTTCGGCTGCGACGACGACCGCCTGCACGCGCCCAACGAGAAATACAACCTGTCCTCGTTCAGGAAGGGCGCGCGAAGCTGGGCGCGGATATTGGAGAGATTGGGACAAGACGGCTGATCCCGCGCGATCGGATGCGCGGCGGCTGCGACCGCACCACACGCGAGGGGTGGAACGGTATCATTATGCGCCCACTGGAGCGTGCGGGGATAAGTTCAACAGCGAAAAGCGTGCGAAGGGCACAAGTAGAGGATCGACAGGTCGAACCTCGCCCCGCCACCAGCACCGAGTACCTACTCGCTCTTGCGCACCGCGTCGGCACTCCAGGCCCCGCCACCTGCCGCGGCAAGGTAAAGCAGCACGAACGAGTAGAGCGCCGCCAATTCGCCGCCGTTGAGGATCGGGAAGAAGCCGCGCGGTGCGTGCGAATAGAAATACGCGACAGCACACATTCCAGAGAGGATGAATGCGACCGGCCGCGTGAAGAGCCCAATGACAAGAAGAACGCCGCCGACCAATTCGAGCAAGCCCGCCGCACCGCTCATCGTCGTTGGCGACGCGTTGTTCATCGGGCCAACAGGAAAATTCAGGTACTTGATGGTCCCATGCTGCAAGAG
>CAZCGE010000141.1:0-23155 GCA_964498125.1 uncultured Devosia sp.
AGTTGGGCGCTGCCGTGGTCCCGGAGGATGCCAATCCTCTTATCACCACGGCGGCGCCGACTTTTTTCGCGGTTTAATCTGCCGCCGTTTCTACAGTCGCGCGGCGCGTTGCTCGACCTGCCCGCTGGCGATTGAGTTCAAGGTGGTAATAGCTGGTGCCCGATGGTCACAACTGTCACGCTGCGGCAACATGCGTGCTGTGGGTCACTCGCGACAAGTTCGAGCGGTTCCCTTCGGGCATCGTCGATGGCGGCTTATCCTCCGTCTGCGGGTATTGCAAATCGAGCGTCAGAGCAAGCGGCCACCGCTCCCCCGGATCAAGTGTCCGGGACCTCCCCATGCAAGTGCGTCATGGCGTTTGCCATGCTGCGCATGGACGCATAGGGGGAGGCGCGCGGCGCCGACCACTCCTCCGCGTAGCCACCATTGGTCTCATCGTCTGGGCGTCGGGAACTGCGCGGACAGCGAAAACTGCGATAGTCTTACAATGCTGATTCGCGGAGCCTGCCATGCCCCCACCCATTCCTGGCCTCACCGGTGTCGAGCATATCGGGCTGACGGTGCCCGACATCGAGACGGCGACGGCGTTCTTCGCCGACGTGATCGGCGCCGAGGCGCTGTACGACATCGGCCCGTTCGAATCGGCCGATGACTGGATGGCGAGCCACCTCGCCGTGCACCCGCGCTCGCGCATCTCGAAGCTGCGCATGCTGAAGGTCGCCAACGGCCCCGTGCTCGAATTGTTCGAGTTCACCTCGCCGGACCAGAACACGACGATGCCGCGCAATTCCGACCATGGCGGCTGGCATCTGGCCTTCTACGTCGAGGACATGGAGAAGGCCTCGGTGGCGCTGCGCCAGCACCGCTGCGACATCCAGAGCGGGCCCGTCACCATGACCGAGGGACCGAGCGCGGGACTGGAGTGGCTCTACTTCAAGGCGCCGTGGGGCCAGCAGCTCGAGCTGGTGAGCTATCCCGGCGGTATTGCGGCCTACCGCGAGATGCGGCGCGACATCTGGCGGCCGCGGTAAGGCGTGCCTACTTCGCCGGCACGATCGGCACCAGGATATGCGCCGGCATGGTCGGGCCAAAGTGCAGCGTCGTGGCGCCGCCGAAGATCGCGGCCGGGCGGTCGTCCTCATCGTCGTGCACGAACGGGCCGCAGCCCTTCATCGGGTTCTTCATGTTGGAGAGGCGGCCTGCCGGCAGCCCGTTCTCGTAGTCGCGGCCGAGCACGGACAACGCCACCGTATAGCCCGTGGGGATGACGATCGAGGTCGGCCAGATCTCGATGTCGAGGTCGTAGATCTCGCCGGGTTGCACCGGCAGCGTCTCGTCGTGCGTGTGGTAGGGCCGATAGGGCGTCGATAGTTTTTTATCGAGCTTGCGGTGCGAGACCCTGAGCCAACCCTGGCCGACGGGCGCGGCCGGATCGAGCGCACCTTGGAACAGCACCTCCTTGCCGGCGGAATCGAAGACGCGGAAAACCAGGAACAGGTCGGCGTCGCTGGTCGAGGAGGAGACCCACAGCTTGGCCGCGAGCGGACCGGTGATCTCGGTCTCCGTCTGCATCGGCTTGGAACGGAACGTCAGACCCTCGTCCATGGCCTGGAAGGCTTGTGTCGTGGGCTTGGCCGGGGCCTCGGCCCCCAAGCTCATCGTCCCGGGATCGAGATGGAACTTCGTCCATTGCGTGCGCGCGATCGGCCATTCGTTCTCGTGGCGGATGGCAAACTTTTCGCCGGGATGGCGAACGTTGAGCTGCACGCGCGGCTGCTGGTCCCAGCCGTTCCTGGCGCCCTTCAGATAGTGGTCGAAGAAGCGGCGCTGCAGGGCATTGGCATAGTCCGTATAGAACAGGGCCCAGTGCGAGCCGCCGTGCAGCTCCAGCCATTTGTCCTTCGAGGCTGAGCGCACGAAACCCTCGACGTTGCCGCGCAGGTGCAGGCCCTGACCACCCCAGTTGCCACAGGAGAGCAGCGGCACCTCGATCTTGTCGAAGACCGCCGATTTCTCCTTGTAGTAGGCGTCGTCGAGCGGATGGGCGAGCAACTCGTCGCCGATGTTGGAGATACCCTTGGCCAATTCCTCCTCGGCGATTGTCTCGGGCCCGCAGACCAGCTCGCCGGTGACCCGGCTCTTGGGCCCGCGCGTGCCCAGGCCATGCTGCACGGTCTTGATCTGCATCACCTGCCAGTTCTTCTGGAAGGTGGTGACGATGCCGCCGTGGTGGGTCGAATCGCGGTAGCGGTCGGCGTAGCCCTCCCAGACGCAGATGGCGGCCAGATGTGGCGGCTGCAGGCCGGCGACGCGCCACTGGTTGGTGGCGTAGTAGGAGATGCCGGCGAGGCCGACCTTGCCGTTGGACCAGCCCTGCCGCGCCGCCCATTCGATGCAGTCATGTAGGTCCTTGGTCTCGCGCATGGAGTGGTGGTCGAGCTTGCCTGGCGTGCGGCCGGCGCCGCGACTGTCGACGCGGATGCAGATGTAGTCGTGCGGCACCCACTTCTCCGGATCGACCACCTCCCAGTTCTGGTATTTGTTGGTGGAATTGGCCGCGGTGTCGGGATAGTCGCGGACCATGATGTCCCAGGCGGTCTTGTAGCCGTCCTCGAAATGCAGGCCCTTGCCATAGGGGCCGTAGCTGAGCAGCGCGGGGTATTGGCCGGGTTTGGTCGGCTTGAACACGTCGGCGCGCACGACGAGGCCGTCGTCCATGGTGATTGGCACGTCCCAGTCGATGGCCATGCCATCGCGCACTTCGGAATTCATGTAGAGGTCTTTGCTCGCTGCCATCTTGGTTTCCTCCGGGCTCGGGCTCTGTGGGCTCGCTCCGACCCTCTCTCCCTGTTGGGGCGAGTCGTGTAGGTTGGGTTAGGCCGCCCATCCACGGGCCCCGCGCTCGCCTCGACCGCGCGACCGCAACCCAACATTGGCGGAACAAAGATGTCGGGTTATCCCCAAATTGGGACTCCCAAGTGGTCGCGCGCGGAACGGACCCCGACATTGTATCTCGGACTTTGTGGCCGCGCTAACCAAACCTACATGCTGCCTTACGCGGCGTAGCGGACGATCTCGAGTTCCGCCGCCTGTTCGACCTTGGCCAGCGCCGTCTCGACCTTGTCCATAACCGGATCGGTAAAGGCGTGCTCGCCGCACTCGCCGCATTGCAGCACCGGCAAGTCCTTGATGATGACGATCCGCTTTTGATCGACCTTGAACGGCATATCGGCCACGGTCTCGGTCATCTGGCCGCCGCAGGCATGGCATCTCATGGCGCGATCCTCTTCTTCAGGTCGGCATCCCACTCGCTGGGGTTCGGCCGGTAGGCCGTGGGCGGCATGGCAGTCCGTTTGGGTAGCCACATATCATCTGGCATAATGAGCCAAATTGATTCGAGCACCTTGATGACGATGCTTTCCTGCCGATCAGCACTCTGGCGATCGTTTGCACTCACCATAGCCATGTCGTGTGTAGCGACTGACATCGCGTCCGCCGCTTGCGGCAGCCGAGGAGGGCCGGGTATTCGCGGCGCATCGGGTAGGTGCCTTAGCTGGCGTGATGTCGGCGGGGGCCATTCTGGTAGCCGCCGAACGACCTCGCCCAGCTATTGGGGCGCCGCACCGGCTGTCGCGCTCCCACAGGTGACGCCAAGACCGGAAGCGCCCTGGACGACTCACGTTGCCTCTGATCCGAATCCGCCGATCAGGACACGGGAAGGCGCCGTCGCCGAATGCGACATCGCCGACGCTGCATGGCGCCAGTGGGTGGCTGAGCGTGGTCATGCGCGCCACGATATCATCGAAGAGCACCTTGCCAATCAGGATCGCTGTCGCCTGGATACACTCAAGCTCCCCACGGCGTCTGATTTCCACATGATGCGCACGCGCTGAAGTCGCTCCGATCGATCGGCGCACATGTTCCGAATTGGGCATAAAGCTTACACTTGACCGCGCATCAGTGTACACTATCATCGTAGTCATGGACTACACCAAGATCATCACCATCGAACCGGGCAAGCGCAGCGGCAAGCCGTGCATCCGCGGGCTGCGGATCACGGTCACCGACGTGCTGGAGTACATGGCCTCGGGCATGACGCCCGAGGACATCGTGCGCGATTTCCCCGATCTGACGCTCGAGGACATCCGGGCGTGCCTCGCCTTCGCCGCCGATCGTGAGCGCCGCCTCGTCGGCGCACCGGTGGCGTGAGGCTGTTGTTCGATCAGCACCTGTCGCATCGCCTGGTGGCAAGCCTGGCGGACATCTTCCCTAGCTCTCAGCACGTGCGCGACCACGGCATGCGGCAGGCCGACGATCCGGTCATCTGGAAGCATGCCGAGGCCAATGGCCTGACGATCGTCTCGAAGGACGGTGATTTCCATCAGTTGAGTCTGCTTTTCGGGCCACCGCCGAAAGTGATCTGGCTGCGTGTCGGCAATTCCTCCACCGCCAGCATAGAAGCTCTGTTGCGAGCCCGCTTCGACGACATCGACTGGTTCCACAATGATCCAATGGCGGCATTGCTGGTGATCGATCCGTGAGCGGCGCTGCACGCGCGGCCTGAGCGCCGTAGGGTGCAATAGCGGAGCCCTTGCGGAGCGTATTGCACCGCTGCCGGCGCGACGTGGCGAGACCGCAGGTGCAATACGCTCCACAAGTGCAGGGCTCCGCTATTGCACCCTACGGCGCCGCGGTGCCACAACACCCAATCCAGCCACAACCACCCCAGGGAGACACACCCATGAAAGCCATCATCATGGACCGGCACGGCGCCCTCGACGTGTTGCGTTACGGCGACCTGCCGGACCCGGTCGCCGGCGAAGGCGAGGTCGTGTGCGACATCCATGCCGCCACCGTCAATGCCGCCGACGCCAAGGTGCGCGAGGGCGGAGGCTATGCCACGATCACGAATTTTCCCTATGTGCTCGGCCGTGACTTCTCCGGCGTGGTGGCCGCACTCGGCGCCGGCGTCACGGACCTGAAGGTCGGCGACGCGGTGTTCGGCGTGCTCGCAGGCGGACATGAAGGCACCTATTGCGAGAAGGTCGCGGAGAAGGCGGCGATCCTGTGCAAGAAGCCGGACAGTCTCAGCCACGTCGAGGCCGCCGCGCTGTCGCTGACGGGGCTCACGGCGCTGGTCTCGGTCGAGGACACGCTGAAGCTGCAACGCGGCGAGACCATCCTGATCCAGGGCGGCGCCGGCGGTGTCGCGGGTTTCGCCATCCAGCTCGCCAAGCACATCGGCGCCCGCGTCATCACCACGGCGAGCGCCGGCAACCACGCCTACGTCAAGGGTCTCGGCGCCGACCAGGTGATCGACTACTCCAAGGAGGACTTCACCAAGGTGGTGAAGGACGTGGACGCCGTATTCGACACGGTCGGCGGCGAGGTTGCCATGCGCGCGTTCGCGGTGTTGCGGTCCGGTGGCCGCGCGGCGTTCATCGGCTCGGGCCCCAAGGCGCCGGTTTCGCCGCGACCCGACGTGCAATCGTTGCGTCCGGCCGTCGGCCGCGATCGCCCGCATCTGGAGCGCATTTTGCACCTGCATGCGACGGGCGCGGTCAAAGTGCCGGAAATCCGCACCTTCCCGCTGCAGCAGACGGTCGAAGCGCAGCGCATCAGCGAGGGCCGCCACTTCCGCGGTAAATTGGTGTTGAAGGTGCGGTGAAGTGGCTGCGGTGAGGTGTCTGACATGATGTCAGACACCGTCTCAATCGATCGCCAGATTGTTCTCCTCGCCGAGTTTCTTGGCGAAGGCGATATAGTCGATGATCGATTTGCGAAACCTGGCGGGCGACCCGCCGAACACTTCGAAGCCGACCAGCTCCAGCTTGTCGCGCACGCCGGGCTTGTTCAGCGCGGTGTTGGCGGCGGCGTTGAGCTTGTCGACGATCGCCTGCGGCGTACCCTTCACCACCATGATGCCGTTGAAGGCGTAGATGTCGACCGGCACGCCCTGCTCGCGCAGCGTCGGCACGTCCGGGAACGCAAACCAGCGCTTGTCGCCGGACGTGGCGATGGCGCGCACCTTGCCGCCGTCGGCGAGACTCTTGGCCGAGGAGACCAGCGCCCAGTCGATGCTGCCGCCGACCACGTCTTGCGCGGCCAGCGCCTCGCCGCGATAGTGCACGGCCTTCATCGTCACGTTGAACTGCTTGGCCATGATGATGCCGAGCAGGTGCGAGGAATTGCCGACGCCAGGCGTGCCGTAGCTGAGGCCGTCGGGCTTGGATCTGGCGTAGCTCTCGAGCTCCTTGAGCGATGTGACGGGAATGGAGGGTGGCACGATCAGCGCGAAAGGTGCCCGCACGGTCTGGAAGACCTGGATGAAATCCTCCAGCGCGTCGTAAGGTATGTTCTTCTTGAGCGCCGGCAGCAGCCCGTGCGAGGCGGCATGGAAATAGCCGAGCGTGTAGCCGTCCGGCGCGGCGGCCTTGACCTGCATGGCGCCGATGATGCCGCCGCCGCCGCCATTGCTCTCGACGATGACTGGCTGGCCGAGAACCTCGCGCATGTGCTCGGCGATGAGGCGGGCGGGAATGTCGGTGACGCCGCCGGCCGCGCCGTTGACGATCATCTTGATCGGCTTGGAAGGGTAGGCGTCCTGCGCGGTGGCGGCAATTGGCGCAATGGCTAGCGCGGCGGCCAGTGCAAAGGCGCGCTGCAAGGCATGGGTTCGCATCGTCGCTCCTCCCGTTCGCGCCTTTATACATGCTTGGCATGGGCGGCGGCGAGTGGATCGGGTTAACCGCGGGGCGCGTGCTGAAACACGGCGCCATTGCCGGAGTGCTCGCGCACCTCGACGCTTTCCAGCCAGACCCTGCCCCGACTTTCCTGCTCGATATCGCCGGCCACGTGCCGATAGACGTACTCCGCCACGGCTTCACAGCCCACCCCCGGCCGGAGCGCAGCGTAGAGGGACCTTTCCCGGTTGCAGTTGGAATGGCGTCACGAACCTGCACCGGGGAAAGATCCCGGATAACCGCGCCGCAGGGGTGGGGACAGCACTGAGCGCCGATCAGGGTGCGGTTTCCGTGACGGCGGTGGTGGGGAGACTGCGCATGACCCCAACCCTTCTCTGTTTCCCGGCCCACGTGTCCTTTTCGGGGCCGCCGACAAAGGTCCAATTTCAACTGAGAACGGAGCCATCGCATATGACGATCATTTGATGCAATTCATCAACGATATATCAAGGCGGATCACCTACAATCTTTATCACGTTGAAATCAACTCGTTACCGCTGAAGGTGGGGCACATGCATTCGGCTGCCGCGACGTGTGCGATCGTTGCGGAAACGCAAGGCCGCACCCATCGTTCCCGTCCTGGTTTTGGTGCGATCATACGCACAACCCCATTCTCGATGGTAGGTTATATCCTCAATGTTACCATCGCGCTCGTGGCATTTCATGGCGCCGTTTCGACATCGCTTCTCATGTCGTGGGGAGTGGGCGCCTATGGAGCCGCAGGCTACATTCTGTATCGATGGTTGCGGCGCACCAACAGACCGCGTTTGACCGCCGCCTCGCATTCGCCTGGCCCAACGACGGCGATCTTCAACGGAGTCCTCTTGGGAGCCCCGTGGGGTCTGCTGGCCGTGTTGTTGCTTGGCCAACTTCCGGCACATCAGGAAACGGTACTGATCGCCCTATGCGTTGGGATGGCGGCGAGTGGAAGCGTATTACTTTCTTCCGTTTATCCAGCAGCTCTTGCATATCTTGCTTCAATACTCCTACCCGTCGCCATCAAGTGCCTGTTCTTTTCCACCCAGCCGGAGCACCTGTTCGTGGGGGCGCTGGCTCTCACCTTTGCCGGGTTCCTTTTGGCCTGCATCGATAGCTGTGCTCGTCTCTTCCTGGACAAGCACAAAGCGGTCGAGGCGTTGAATGAATCACTCGTTGAGGCCGATGCGCACCGGGCTGCTTCGGACGCAGCGGTCGAGGTGGTGCGGCAACTTGGGGAACGGTTGCGCCTGCAGAACCTGCGCTTCGATGTGGCGTTGCAGAACATGTCGCATGGACTATGTATGTTCGATAACCAGTTAAGGCTGGTTCTTTACAATGCGTACTATGCCGAGCTGTACCAGTTGCCGCCCGAGTTGCTGCGAACCGGGACGCCGCATCGCGAAATCATCACGCATCGTGTTCTGAACGTTATCCTCAAGGGCGAGAGCAACATTACCGCCGTGGAGCAGAAACTCAAGACTTTGGGTGATCTATCAGTCGCCGCAGTCTCGAGCCGGATCGACGAGTTGGCAGACGGTCGTCTGATCTGCGTCACCCGGCAATCGATGGAAGGGGGCGGTTGGGTTGCAACGCACGTCGATGTCACCGAACGCGAGCAGTCCCGCGCGCACGTCGAGGCGGCCAACCAGGCCAAGTCCGAGTTCCTGGCGACCATGAGCCACGAGATCCGGACGCCGATGAACGGCATGCTGGGCATGATGGGGCTGCTGATGGACACGCCGCTCAACGAGGAGCAGCGGTCTCTGGTGAAAACCGCCCGTGACAGCGGTGATATTCTTCTGACGGTTGTCAACGAAATCCTCGACTACTCTAAAATCGAGGCCGGCGCCATCGAGATCGAGGCGGTCAATTTCAACCTGCCGAATATCCTCGACAGCACGATCTCCCTGCTCAAAGCGAATGCAGCCGAGAAGGGGATTACCGTCGACATGGCCATGAGCCCGGACACGCCGCAATGGATCTGTGGCGACCCCTCCCGGCTGCGACAGGTTTTGTTCAATCTTATGGGCAATGCCATCAAGTTCACCGAGCGGGGCGGCGTGCACCTGAGCTGTACGCAGCTGGCGGTCGATGACGGCGCCCTCGAGTTGCGCTTCGAGGTCCGTGACTCTGGGATCGGCCTTACCGAGCAGGCTTGTGGCAAGCTCTTCACACGCTTCACGCAAGCCGACAGCTCGACGACACGCCAGTACGGCGGCACCGGGCTCGGGCTTGCGATCTGCAAGAACCTTGTCGAGCTGATGGGTGGCCGCATCGGCTGCACCAGCACTCCAGGCATCGGCAGCACCTTCTGGTTCACCATTCGCGGCACCAGGGGCCAAGCGCCGACAATGACTGAAAATCCGCGGAATGTCAGTCTCCAGGCCGCTCCCCCGAAGCAGCTCAGGGTTCTGGTGGCGGAGGACAATCACGTCAATCAGCGACTGGTATCCATCATCCTCAGCCGGGCCGGTCACACGGTTGATATTGCCGGCAACGGCTTGGAGGCCGTCGAGGCCATGCAGCGCTGCCCCTACGATGTGGTGTTGATGGACATGCAAATGCCCGTCATGGACGGCCCCACGGCCGCCGCGGCAATTCGCAAGATTCCGGGCGCACCAGGCCGCACTCCCATCATTGCCCTCACCGCCAATGTCATGGCGCAACATCGGGCGCACTGCATCGCCAGCGGGATGAACGGCGTGCTGGCCAAACCGCTGGATCCGCGCGTGCTGCTGACAACGATCGCGGAGCTGATCGCGGATGGGGTTGCCATCACCGCGGCGGCCGCCGATGAACCCGACGCTGCGCCAATCGCCATGCAAAGGACCCAGGGACATGCCGCCATGCCGACACAGGTCGCGCAAAGCAGCGATTTCGAACCCGCCGCACAAAAACCGCTTCGCATCCTGGTGGCGGAGGACATCCTTGCCAATCAGCGGCTGATATCCCTGTTCCTCAAGGAAGCCGGTCATACGGTCGATTTTTCCAGCGACGGCAGGCAAGCCGTCGAAGCCGTCCGGCAAAGACCGTACGATGTCGTCCTGATGGATGTTCGAATGCCAGGAATGGATGGGCTGACGGCGACCAGGTTGATCCGTCGGCTCGACGGACCGGCGCGCCATGTGCCGATTATCGCGGTCACCGCCAATCTGGTGAATGGCGACCGCGAGGAGTACCTCGCCAGCGGCATGAATGATTGCGTGGCCAAGCCGTTGGATCGGGTGGCGCTTTTCACGGCCATCGGCAATGCCATGCGTGACAGGCGGGATGCGGGGTCGCCTGAAGCCGCGGATACCCTTGCACCACCCCTGGCAGGCAAGCCCCATGACTCCGGCAAGCCAACCGGGCAGCGGGGCGACGGCGGCGCGAACGAGAACAATGAGTCCGATCCCCTCTTCGACGAAGCCGTGCTGACCATGCTGCGGGAGGGCTTGCAAGTCGACGATCTGCGCGAGGCGATAGCCAGCGTCCCTACCGAGGCGGCAAAGTGCCTGCACCTCATCAAGTCCGCGATCGCCGCCGGAGATCTGCAGGCGGCACGCGAGGCGGCGCACGCACTCAAGGGCATGGCCAGCAATTTTGGCGCCACCCGGCTCGCCGCCATCGCCCGCCGCATCGCGCTGGACTCACCGGCGATCGAGGCCGTCGCCGGTCACGTTGCCCCGCTCGAACGCGCGCTCGAGGAAACCCGAGCGCGGATCAGATTGATTGCTTGACCCCCAAGGGAAACCAGATGACAAAAATTGCGATCGTCGACGATGTCGTTTCGAATGCGCTACTGATCAAGGGCTACCTGAAGTCGCTGGCGGTCGACGCGGTGATCTTTACGGATCCGAGGGACGCATTGGCTTGGTGTCACGTCCATGAGCCCGACATGGTGCTGCTCGATTACAAGATGCCGGAAATGAACGGCTCTGAGTTTCTCGTTCAATTTCGCGGCAACGACCGGCTGCGGGATATTCCCGTCGTGGTGGTGACCTGGGACGAGAGCAAGGACACGCTCTACCAGGCCCTGAAGTCCGGGGCGACGGACTTCCTGCGCAAACCCATCGATCGTGTCGAACTCATCGTTCGCACGCAGAACATGCTTGAGCTGCGCTCGCGGCAGCGCGAGCTGGCGGAGGCACGCTCGCTTGCCGTCGCCGATGCCTCGCACGCTCAACCCGTGATCGACAACGCACAGTTGTCTCAGCTGCGAGCGCAACTCGGGGATACCCTGGTTCGCGCGCTGCTGCAATCCGTGCCTGATGAAGCCTCGAAGTGTCTCATGGCCTTGCGCAAGGCCATTGCCGCCAACGATCTGGCGGACATGCGGCGCATCGGACACGACATGCAGGGGTACGCTGGAAACTTCGGCGTGGCGCGACTCGCGGTGCTGGCTGGCGAGCTGCTGCGCGAGGACGTGGACATGGAGTCGGTCCGCGATCTTTTCTCCCGGCTCGAAAGCGTCGTCGAGCAGGCTACGGACAAGATCCGCGGCATCGCCTGACAGGCCGCCTCGGGTGGGCCGCCTCGGGCGCGCGGGGTCAGACCCTTGGGTCTGACCCCGTTACCCCTCGGAGCCATGTGGCCACAAATCGACTTTCGATCGAGAACCCCGGGTTTGCCGCCCGGCGGGTTCAGTGTTGACGCGGCCTTGCACGACCGCGAAGATTGATTGATCAGGGCTCCATGCCCCGTGGCCAACGCCCAAGCGCGTGGCGTCCGCCCCCGTTTCCGCTGCAACCGTGCGTGGCGCTGCAAGAAGCCACGTCCTGGGAGGACCAGATGAGCGAGACCATCACCGGCGGGCGCTGCATTGCCGAGATGTGGAAGGGCTACGGCGTTTCGCACGTCTTCTTCGTCGATGCCATCTTGCGCCGCGCCATGGTCGAGGCGGAGGAGCTGGGCATCAAGCGCATTCTGACGCACTCGGAAAAAGCCGCCGCCTACATGGCCGACGGCTATGCGCGATCCTCCGGCCGCGTCGGCGTCTGCATGTCACAATCGGTGGGCGCGGCCAACCTCGCCTCCGGCCTGCAGGACCCCTACCTCGCGCAGTCGCCCGTCGTCGCCATCACCGGCTGCCACGCCGCGCCGATGCAGCACCGCAATTCCTATCAGGAGCTGAACCACGAGCGGCTGTTCGGCGCCGTGACGAAATTCCACGCCAAGATCGAGACACCCGAGCAGTTGCCGTTCCTGCTGCGCCAGGCCTTCCGCGAGGCGACGACGGGGACGCCGCGGCCGGTACATCTCGACATCGTCAACCACACCGGCGAGCTGATCGCCGCCGCCAGCCGCGCCCATGACACCACGGCGGAGACCGAATACGGCCAGTATCCACCGCACCGGCCTCTGCCAGAGCCGGCCGCCATTGCGCGTGCCAGCGCCGCCATCAAGGCCTGCGAGCGGCCCGTTATTGTCGCCGACCGCGGCGCCATCATCTCCGGCGCGCGCGAGCCCATCCTGCAGCTGGCCCGGCGCATCGGCGCGCCGATCGTCGCCAGCCTCGATGCCAAGGGCATTGTCAGCGAGGATGACGCGCTGTACGGCGGCGCGGTCGGCACCTATGGCGCGAGTTCAGCCAACCATATTGTGGATGATGCCGACCTCGTCATCTTCGCCGGCAGCGGCGCCGGCGACATGACGACGGGCGCCTGGCGGGTGCCCAAGGCCGGCGTCAAGGTGGTGCAGATCGACCTCGATCCGATCGAGCTTGGCCGCAATTATCCCGGCACCATCGGCATCCAGTCGGATGTCGCCGCCGGGCTCGCCGCGTTGGCCGCCGAAGCGCCAGTCGCCAAGCGCAAGGCCTGGCTCGAGCAGGCGCGCGGCCACATCGACGCCTGGAACAAGGTGGTGGCGGCACTGCCCGCCGAGGATTCGCAGATCTGGCCGAGCCGGTTGTGCCGTGAGCTGACGGAGATCCTGCCCAAGGATGCGATCGTCGTTTCCGACACCGGCTATTCCGCGCAATGGTCCGGCAACATGATCGGCATCACCAAGCCGCAGCAGACCTACCATCGCGCCGCCGGCTCGCTCGGCTGGTCGTTTCCGGCCGCACTCGGCGCCAAGTGCGGCGCGCCCGACAGGCCGGTCGTCGTCTTCACCGGTGACGGCGGCTTCTACTACCACGCCATGGAGTTGGAGACGGCGCGGCGCTGGGGCATCAACATTGTCGTCGTGCTCAACAACAATCGCGGCCTCGCCCAGGGCCAGCGCACCATCAATGCCGCCTACGGCAATCGCGCCGGCAAAAAGCAGGAGCTGTATGAATTCAGCGATTTCAGCTTCGAGAAATTCGCCCAGCAGTTCGATTGCTTCGGCGCGACGGTGGAGAAAGCATCCGATTTCGCCAAGACCTTCAAGGCCGCGCTCGCCAGCAACAAGCCGGCGGTGATCGACGTGCGCACCCAGTTCACGGCGATTGCGCCCGATCCGTGGCTGCCGGAATGAGCTTTGATCATTTGTCGGACGATGCGAGTGTCATGCCGCCGGTGATGCCTGGCCAGAGGCCGTCGCGACCGGCGATGCAGGCCGCGCGTCCGATGCGGTCGTACCAGTAGGCCTCGCTGCCACCCTGCTCGCGCCAGGCCCAGAGCCGGCGGGTGTAGCGTTGCAGCGCATGTTCCATGGTGAAGCCGATGGCGCCGTGGATCTGGTGCGCGAGGGCTGCGACCTTGCCCGCCGCCTCGCTGGCCCGCCCCTTGGCTACCGCCGCCGCCCATAGCGCCTGTGCGCCACCCAGCTCGCGCGCCGCGACGGCAACGGCTGCCTCCGTCGCCGCGGCCTCTTGCGCCAGTCGCGCCGCCATGTGCTGCACCGCCTGGAAGGCGCCAATCGGCCGGCCGAACTGCCGGCGCGTATTGGCGTATTCAATCGTCATGGTGCTGATGGACTGCATGGCGCCCGACATCGCCGCGGCCTGCAGCACGGCATGGATGGCGAGCGCCTGCTCCGGCGCGCCGCCTAATGGCAGCGCTTCGACCGCGAGCCCAGCGGACGGACACGTCACCAGCAGGCACGGCTCGCCGGCGAGCGTCGTCGCCGAAGTGTCGGGAAAGTCCTTCGGCAATCGGACGACGAAATCGCCCGGACGCATGCCAGGCACGATGCAGACGGTCTCCACGGCTTCGGTGGCCCACGCGATATTCAGCGGTCCGCTCCAGGCCAGCCGTCCGGATATGTCGAGCCGCACCGTGCCTTCGCCACCCGCTCCGCTGCTGGTCGCGGCCACCAGCGCCTTCGGTCCATCCGCAACAGCCAATCCAGCCGCCGCCAGCGCCCAGTTGGCGACGATGGTCTCGCAGATCGGCACCGAAGCGGCCGCCGCCCCGGCGGCGCGGGCTATCGCCACGGCCGCTTCGAACGCATCGCCGGCGCCGCCCAGCGCCTCCGGCAGCAGCACACGATCGAGGCCCGCATCGGTAATGCCCGCCCACAGCGCGGTATCGAAGTCGTCCGATGGGCGCGCATCGGCGAAGACCTTGGCAGCGGTACCCGAGACGATATTGCTAAGCTCGCTCATCTGAGGCCAAGCCCCCGCGCGATGATGCCGCGCAGCACTTGCGGCGTGCCGCCGCGCAGCGAGAACGACGGCGCCGCCATCACCGCCTCCGCCAGCAGGCGCTGCACCCTGGAGCCATCGCCGCGCAGCGGGCCGCCTGGCACGAGACGGCGCAGGATCTCCGGCGTTTCCTGCTCATGCGCATTGCCGAGGTCCTTGACGAGGGCGGCCTCGACATTCGGCAACCGGCCTGCCGCCAGTTCGCCCGACACTGACAGCGACATGGCGCGCAGCGCGGCAAGATGCGCGACAAGGCGGCCGATCTCGCGCACCTCGATCGGCCCGGCATCGGGTTGCGCGGTCGCCGCCACCTCGGCCAGCAGTGGAAACACCGACAGGAAGCGCTCCGGGCCGCTGCGCTCGAAGGCCAGCTCCGACAGCACCAGGTCCCAACCCTGGCCCGGCTGGCCCAGCACATGGCTGTCCGGGATCAGCACATCGTCGAAGGTGATCTCGCTGAATTCGCGGTCGCCGCGCAAATCCTCGATCGGTCGCCGCGTGATGCCGGGCAGCGTCAGGTCGATGACGAATTGCGTCAGTCCGGCGTGGCGCGCCTTGTCATCACGCGGCGCCGTCCGGAACAGCCCGATCATGTAGTCGGCGCGGTGGCCGCTGGTTGTCCAAACCTTGCGCCCGTCGAGCCGCCAGCCGCCGTCGACTTTGCTGCCGGTCGAGCGGACGGCGGCGAGGTCAGAGCCGGCATCGGGCTCGCTCATGCCGATGGCGAAATAAGTCTCGCCGCGGACAATGCCGGGCAAGATTTTGTCGCGCACCTCCGCGCTGCCGTAGCGGATGATTTGCGGCCCGCTCTGCCGGTCGGCGATCCAGTGCGCGCCGACCGGTGCGCCGGCGGCCAGCATCTCCTCGCTGACGACGCAGCGCTCGATGGCCGAGCGCTGCTGGCCGCCATAGCGCTTGGGCCAGGTCATGCCGATGAAGCCAGCGCCGCCGCAGCGCCGGCTGAACGCGGGGTCGAACAGCAGCCAGGCATTGCAGCGCGGCACGAAGCCACCGGCCTCGATCTCCGCCGCCAGAAAAGCGCGCGCCTTCAAGCGCAGCTCATCGACGCCCGGCGGCAGGTCGGCAACGGGGAAGGAGAAGGTCATGCGCAATCCAATGCGGCGGGAGTGGCCCGGCTGATGGCCGTGACTCTAGGGTGCTGTGACAATAGGATGCTTGCGGTCGCCTCGCCAGCGGCGCGCGCTGGCGGCACATGCTGGCAAACTGGCTGGCAAACTGGCAGGCCAGCAGCCAATGCCCTCAATCGACGATGAAAAGCCTGGCGCCGGTGCTGGTGCGCGAGCGGTGCGGCTCGGCGTCATCGGCGACCTGGTAGCTCTGGCCGGCCGTCAGCATGAAACGGCGGCCATCGGCCAGCTCCGTTTCCAATTCACCGTCGAGCACCAGCAGAATATGCCCCTTCGAGCACCAGTGATCGGCGAGATAGCCGGCACTGTACTCGACCATGCGCACGCGGACGGTGCCGAACTGGCGCGTCCGCCATGTGGCGATGCCCTGCTCGCCCTTGTGCTCGCTGCGCGCCACGGCGGACCAGTCGGTCGTGCCGAAGGGAATGTCAGCCATCTGCATCGTCGGTCTCCGGGTCGCGACCAACCTGCCGGGCGCCGGCTTCGGCCCGCGCCTCATCGCCGTCTTCATCGGCATCGGCACGGCCGGCAATCGCATAGCCCCCCGACAGCCAGCGATTGAGATCGACGCTGGCGCAGCGGCGCGAACAGAACGGTCGGGAGTCGAACTCCGTCGGATCGCCGCAGATCGGGCATTTGCCCTCGCCGGTCTTGGATGCCCCGAGCTTGCTGTGCGCCATCACTCGTCTCGCATGATCGCCACCAGCCAAAACCGGCCTGGGCCCTGGTTCAATCGGACTCGGTCTCGCCGACTTCGAGCCAGGCTGGATGAATGGGGTAGCTCTCGCCGTGCAGCAGGCCGACAACCTCGGTCAGCGGCAGACCCACCACATTCGTATACGAGCCGACGATTTTTTGCACAAAACAGCCGGCCAGACCCTGGATGGCATAGCCGCCCGCCTTGCCATTCCACTGGCGTGAGGCGATGTAGGCGTCGATGTCGTCCCGCGACAGCCGCTTGAAGCGCACGCGCGTGTCGACGATCTTCAGGCGCACCTTGTCGTCGGGCGTAATCAGGCAAATCCCCGTCATCACCCGATGCGCACGCCCCGACAGCATCTGCAGGCAAACCAGCGCCTCCTCCATATGCTGCGGCTTCATCAGGATTCGGCGACCGACCGCGACGATCGTATCGGCGGCCAGAACGAAGGCATCGGCGATATCCCGGTCGTTAGCGATCTGATCGCGCGCTGTCTCAGCCTTGGCGCGCGATAGCCGATTGACCAGCGAGCGTGGCATCTCGCCCTTCTTCGGCGTCTCGTCAATGCTGGCGGGCCGCAATGCGTCGGGCGTGATGCCGGCCTGTGACAGCAGCATCAGGCGACGCGGGCTGCCACTGGCCAGCACCAGCTTGGGGGCCCAATCCGCCGGCTTCTTGCCAGCCCGGGCGCGGATCAGCTCGCGGCGCAGTGTGTCTCGGCGGGGTCCGTCGGTGCGCGATAGCATATGAGAGAACAGGCCGTTGGGAATGACTGGCATCGCGGCTGCACCCGCCCACTCCGGGCGTCGGTCGGCCGTAGAGGCGGATATGCCCCTGATCCGCCAGCGAATGCAAGACCTGGGCGCAGGCGATCCCGTGCAATTTCGAGAATGGAACGTGGCGTATTTCCGCAAGGCCCTTCGCCGGCTATGCTGCGGCCTTGGATTGCGGCAGGGCCAATGTGGGCAAGGGCATCGTGGAAACATTGAAAAGCAGGATTGCCCGGGAATTCGGCACCCCGGCGGTCGTCATCGACCTGGAGATCGTCGCGCGCAATATCGCCCGCGTGCAGGGGCTCTGCGACCGTGCCGGACTTGCCAACCGGCCGCACATCAAGACCCACAAGAGTCCGGCGATAGCCCGCATGCAGCAGGATGCCGGCGCGCGCGGCATCACCTGCCAGAAGCTCGGCGAGGCGGAGGTGATGGCCGATGCCGGGCTCAATGACCTGCTGATCAGCTACAACCTGCTCGGCGAGGACAAGGTCGGGCGACTGGGCGCCTTGCTGAAACGCGCCGATGTGGCGGTCTGCGCGGACAACGCCATCGTCATCGATGGGCTGCCGGCCGCCGCCGGGATCGCCGGGCGAGACTTGAGCGTGCTGGTTGAATGCGACACCGGCCGCAAGCGCGCCGGCATCGAAACAGCCGCCGAGGCCGTCGAGCTGGCGCTTAGGATCAGCTGTAGTCCGGGCCTGGCGTTCGCGGGATTTCTGCTTTACCCGCAGGAAACCGACGCGTCCTGGCGCGCCACGCAGCGCTTTCTCGATGATGCGCTGGCCGGTGTCCGCGCGGCAGGGCTGGATGCCCGCATCATTTCGACCGGCGGTACGCCCAACCTGGCGCGCATCGGCGGGCTCCGTGGCGCGACGGAGCACCGCGCCGGCACTTACATCTTCAACGATCGCATGATGCTGGCTTGCGGCGCGGCGACGCTGGAGGATTGTGCGCTGAGCGTCCTGACGACCGTCGTCAGTCGCGCAGGGCCCGAGCGCGGCATTCTCGATGCAGGTTCCAAGACGCTGACCGCCGATCCCGGCGGCAGCCTCGATGGCTACGGGCTGATCCTGGAGCATCCCGAAGCACGCATCAAGGCCTTCGCCGAGGAGCACGGCTTCCTGGATCTCGGCGCCTGCAACGACCGCCCGAACGTCGGCGACCTGGTGCGCGTGATCCCCAATCACGTCTGCGTCGTGGTCAACATGGTCGACCGGCTGATCGCCGTGCGCGGCGACGAGATCGTCGGCGAAATGCCGGTGGCGGCAAGGGGGCGGATCAGCTGAACCGGGCGGGGTCAGACCCAAGGGTCTGACCCCTTTTCGAGCACCGGTGCCAGACAAGGGGTCAGACGCGTGCGTCTGACCCCGCCCGATGACCAATCCCGCGCACCGCATCGAGCAGCATGCGCGCGGCGACATCGGCGTCCGCCACCGTGATGCTCTCGGCCGGATTGTGGCTGATGCCTCCCTTGCAGCGCACGAACAGCATCGCCACCGGGCACAGCGCGGCCACCGCCATGGCGTCGTGGCCAGCGCCCGACACCAGGCGGCGCGGCGTGATGCCTTGGCCGGTCAGCGCCGTTTCGAGCATGCGCATCAGGCTCGGATCGCACGGCGTGGCGGCTGCGTCGTGCGTGCGGCTGAAAGCGACAGCGACGTTGCGGCGGGCCGCGATCCCGGCCAGTCGCGTTTCGATCTCGACCGCGGCCGCTTTTCTTGCGCGGTCGTCGGGCGAGCGCACGTCGATGGTGAAGCTCGCCGCGCCCGGCACGACGTTGACGGCGCCAGGCAACGCCGCGATCACGCCGACGGTGGCGACGAGATCGGCACGGCTGTTGGCGATGCCTTCTATGGCCAGGATCATCTCGGCCACCGCCGCCAGCGCATCGCGCCGCAGCGCCATCGGCACGGTTCCGGCGTGTCCGGCCATGCCGTCCACCCTCACCCGCATGCGGGTGGTGCCGGCGATGGCGGTGACGATGCCGAGCGGCAGGCCTTCCGCCTCCAGCACCGGCCCTTGCTCGATATGCAGCTCGAGATAGCCGAGCACGTCCTTGGCATGCATGCGCGCGCCCGGCCAGTCGTCGGGCTTGCAGCCGAACGCCGACAGCGCCTCGCGCAAGGTGATGCCGTCCGCGTCCTTTAGCTCCAGGACGGCCGGGTCGAACGTGCCGGCAATGGCGCGCGAGCTTGACAGGGTTGCTGGAAAGCGCACGCCTTCTTCGTCGCCGAACGCCACGATCTCGATGGCGAACGCCAGCCGCTCCTGGCACCTCGCCAACTCCTCGACCAGCGATAGGCCGGCCAGCACGCCAAGCGCGCCATCGTAACGACCGGCATCGCGCACGCTGTCGATGTGCGAGCCGATCAGCAGCGCCGGCATCCCTGGCGTGGCGCCTTCATGGCGGCCGATCAGGGTGCCCAGCGCATCCATGCGCACCGCGAGCCCGGCCGCGCGCATCCAGTCGCCGATCAGATCAATCGCCTGCTTGTGCGCTGGCGAGAGATAAAGCCGCGTCAGCCGGCCTGGCTCGTCCGTGGCGGCGGCAAGGGCGTCGAGCCGCTGCATGAGCAGGCGGCCGAGACTGTGGGTGCTATCGGTATCGGTTGCCACGATCAGGTCGACCACCAGCGCAAAAGCACCGACAAGGCCAACATCAGCACCGACAGCAGGCCCGAACAAAGCGCAAACCGGAGGTAAGTATCGCGCAGCACCGCGCCGATGATCTGCTGGGCGACTTCTGGCTGCGGACGATCAGGTGCATCGAGCATGACCCAGAGTTCCGTGCGCTTATAGGGTGTCATTGCCGCGCTTATTCCACGCACCCAGAGGATGGCAGTCATGGCCAGCGTCAGCAGGCCACCGGCCTGCAGCGCCAGGTAAGCCTGGTCGGCCAGCCCGACCATCAACGTGACGATGCCGAGCGCGGCGAAACCGCAGCCGCGCGCGACGCTGACCTCGGCCAGGTATTCGATGGTCTTGAGCATGGACCACACCTCGCCCACCGCCGCGTTCCATTGCCCCGTAGTGTAAGGGGCTGTACCTGGCCATGCCAAGACCGAAACGCCCATATCGCGGCAAGGTGATCGTTCACAGTCCGATGCGAACAAAGTTGCCGATGGCGGGGATGGTCAGGATTCCGGTTCCGGCCAGCCAGATCCAGAGCGAGGTTTCCGACGAGTCGTCCTCAATGCCCCGCATCCGCTCGTAAAGTGCCGCGGGAATGCCGCCAGCAATGACGGTGGCGGTCGAGACCATCAGCGAGGAGAACATCAGCGTCAGCGACAGACTGCCAAACAACAGCGCCGGCGCCAGGACCTGGACGTGGATCAGCGCGAACAGCAACCAGAGCTGGTTGAAGATGCCGTTGACCATGCCGAAGAAGGCAATGCCGATGTAGTAGAGATTGCGGTTCATGGCGGCAGTCAGCTCGCTTTCGGGAACGCGCCCAGGGCCAACATCACATTGAGGAAGGCGACGCGCAGCCAGAACAGCCACACCACCCCGAACAGCCACAGTATCACCGGCGGTGCGGCCTTGGGTGTCACCACCGCGACGGCGGCGACGACCGGGTCCGTCAATCGGCAAAAAAAGCGCCAGATGTAGTTCGGTGAATCCGGGTCGACGAACAGGCTGAGCAGGGCACGGCCAAGCAGCGTGTACATCAGCGCCGCCAGAACGAAGTTCGGCAGGTGGTAGTACCAAAAGGGCAGGATGGCGAAAGTGTTGTCCACGCTCAGGCTCGCTCGTTGCCGCGATGCGGTATCATCCTCGCCGCCCGAGGCCATTTCAGTCGTAGGTCGGGTCGAGCCCCGGATTAAATCCGGGGGAGACCCGACATCCAGGCACCGCGCCCGCGATGTTGGGTCTCGCGAAGAGCTTGACCCAACCTACATTTCTGGCGGATCGTAAAAAGAGCGGGGCCCCGAGGGACCCCGCTCCGCAATCGAGTGTCGTCGCGATCAGGTCGGCGTGTCGAGGATCGTCTTGCCACGCGGCTTGCGGATCTCGTCGATCAGGTCCTGCAACTCCTGGGACGGTGGCTTGCCGAGGAGGCTGACCACGTAGATCACCAGGAAGCCGAGCGGCATGCCCAGCAACCCGCAGTTGATGTTGTTGAGGTCGAACCAGCCGACGCGGTTGGCCATCGGGTTGGTCGCCAGCGCCGGCCATTGGTTCATCCACTGTGGATCGGCCATCAGCTTGGCGATGTCGACGAGTGGCTTGCCCGTCTCCGGGTTGAGTAGCGAGGACATGCCGGCGTAGGTTACGCCGAACTGCGGGAAGTAGCGTGAGACGACGAGGTAGAACAGGCAGATGCCCCAGCCGGCGATGATGCCGCAGATGGCGCCCGTCGTCGTCGTCCGCTTCCACCAGATGCCCATGGTGATCGCCGGGAAGTTGCCAGCCATGGCCAGCGAGAACGCCCAGCCGACCATGGCCAGAATGTCCGACGGCCGCGTCGATGCCAGTGCCGCCGCGGTGGCGGCAACGTACAGCAGCAGGACACGGGCCGTGACCAGACGCTTGGTCACGTCGTCGGCATGCCAGACGAACGGCAACGCCCCCAGGATCGGCAGCACGCCGAGACCCAGCACCCACCAGCGCATCTTCACGCCAAATGGGCCTGGACCAGGCAGGAGCCAGATCACGAGCGCGACGATGACGGCCACGATCAAACCAACGACAACGTGGCGGTTGTTCGGCCGCAGCGGCTGGATCATCTTGTAGTAGATGTCGTGGCTCAGCGCGTTGGCGATGGCCAGCAGCAGCCCGTCGGCGGTCGACAGCGCGGCGGCAAGTCCGCCAGCCGCGACCAGGCCCGAGATCACGTACGGCAGGCCCGCGATCTCCGGCGTGGAGAGCACGACAACGTCCGTATTGATGACGAAATCCTGGAAGCGGATGACGCCGGCGTGGCCCGGAATGGCCTTGCAGGCGGCGATGACCGCATCGAGATTGGCCGCGGCCTTGCCGCAGATCGAGATCAGGCCGAGCTCGCCCCAGGTGAACAACCACGGCTTGATCGTGCTGATGTTGCTGCCGATGATGTTGGTGTAGACCTCCAGCTTCGAGAACGCCGCGTAGGCCGGCGCCGAGAAGTACAAGAGGAAGATGAACAGCAGCGACCACGCCACCGACTGCCGCGCCTCACGCACCGACGGCGTGGTGAAGTAGCGCATCAGGATGTGCGGCAGCGACGCGGTGCCGACCATCATGCAGAAGATGATGCCGAAGAAGTTCAGCGGCGTGTAGTTCATGAACGGCTGGATGTGCGGCTTGAGCGTGCCCGGTCCGCAGTTTGCCGAGGTGCACAGTATCGCAAGCCCGTCTTTCACCAGCTGCTGCTCGCGCGCCGTGATGTCCTGGATCGCGAACCCGTAGGTCAGCTCGGGGATAGGAACGCCGTACTTCTTGGTCGACAAGATCACGATCGGCACCAGGTAGGCGACGATCAGCACGATGTACTGCGCGATCTGCGTCCAAGTGACGGCCCGCATGCCTCCCAGCATGGCGCACAGCAGGATGCCGACCAGGCCGACGAACACCGCCACCTCGAACTGCATGCCCAGGAAGCGCGAGGCGATCAGACCGGTGCCGAAGATCTGCGCCGTGACGTAGGTGAAGGAGCAGCACACCAGCACGACGACGCCGAGGAAGCGGGCGAAGTTGCCGCCGTAGCGGAAGGCCAGGAAGTCGGGCACGGTGTAGGCGCCGAACTTGCGCAGGTAGGGCCCGACCAGGATCGACACCAGCACGAAGCCGCCGGTCCAGCCGAGCACCCAGGCGATGCCATCGTAGCCGAACAGGAACAGCGAGCCGGCCATGCCGACGAAGGAGGCCGCTGACATCCAGTCGGCGCCGGTCGCCATGCCATTGTAGAAGGCGGGAACGCGCCGGCCGGCGACATAGTACTCAGAGACCTCGGCTGTGCGGGTGGCGACGCCGATGATGGCGTAGACCGCCAGCGTGAAGAACACGAACAGGTAGCCGAGAACCTTGTTCGGCGTACCGAGCTGCTCCAGGATCGCGAGCAGAATGATGAACGCGATGAAGCCACCGGTGTAGGTGGCGTACATTCGTCCGAGCTGTTTATAAAAGGCGTCAGCTCCGCTTGCTTGCGTTGCCATGATGTGTTTCCCCCTCAATCGTCTTCAGCAACGCCGAATTCGCGGTCGATATTGTCCTGCTGTTTTGCAAACATGAACAGCATGACCACGAACACGATCAGCGAGCCTTGCGCGGCCATGTAG
>CAZCGE010000142.1:0-120452 GCA_964498125.1 uncultured Devosia sp.
CGCATCGCCGCGCGCGTGATCGAGAGCCTCGTCGCACGGCCGGCCGTCACCATGCGCCAGCTCGTCGATGACACCCGGCGCTGTCGCTGGTTCCCGTCAATTCACGCGAAGCTAGCCTGAGGTAAAGGGATAGGCATGCGCCTCGCGTGCGAGCGATCGAGAACACCGGCTGAGGCGTTAAAAAATCGTAGACACGCAGACTGAAGCGCCCCTAGAAGTCTTAAAACCTGTTAGTGCGCCGCTGCCACCATTGGGTGCGTGCGCACGTGGACCAACAGCCACCGCGATACGATACATTAACTCTTCGGCATCATAATGCGCGTTGGAAAACGAGCTGCACGACATCGCCAAGCGTTCGTCCAGCGTGGGGTGCTAGATCACTATGAGTCAGGATAACAAGCGTCGGATCCTCATCATAGATGATGAGCCGACTCATCGTATTCTTGCCAAGGACTATCTCGAAGAAGCCGGTTACATCGTCCGGCTTGCCGAAGAAGGTAAGCGCGGCCTGAAAATGGCCACGACCACCAATCCTGATCTCGTCCTGGTCGACCTGCTGATCCCGGGCATGGATGGCTTCGAGATCTGCAAACATATCAAAACCCTCGAAACAACCGCGCATATTCCAGTCGTTCTCGTCACCGCCTCGCGCGAGCCCGACGTCATCGCCCGCGGCTTCGAGGTCGGCGCCGACGATTTCGTAACCAAGCCGGTCGACTGGCCCTTCCTGGCGGATCGCGTTGGACACGTGTTGTCGCAGGCGGCCGAGCGGCGCCGCGGCCACAGCGAAAAGCTGGAAATGGAGCGCTGCCTGCAGGCCGTTCAGGAGCGAGCCCGGAGCGCTGCGCCGCTGTTTACCGACCAGCAGGCTGACCAGGCGTCAGCGCTGGCAAGCGCCGACAAGTTAACGGCAATGCGCCAGTCCTTCGAGGCTGAGTCGCAGGCACTCGAGATGCGGCATTCCGTGCAGATCGAAGCTTACGCCGCCGCAATGTCGTCGGCTGTCGCATCAGCTCGCGATGCCGCGGTCCGCGAGTTCGAGGCCGAGCGCCAAGCGTATGCCGCGGAAATCGAGCGTTGGCGCACCAAGTGCGCGACAGCTGCGGCGTCGGCACGTGCGGCGGCCCAAGTTGAATTCGACAACGAGCGGCTCGAGTACATCAGGCAGGTGCAGGAGGCCCGGCAAGAAGCCGAGACAGCCCTTGGGGCCGCGCAGGAAAGCGTGCAGGCGCAATCCGATATCTTCGCAAGCCAGCATGCTATCCAGATCGCGGCAGTGCGTCAGGAAGCTGACGAGCAGCTGCGCGCGCTCAGAGAGTCCAGCATCGAGCGGCAGCGGGTGACCGAGCGGCAGCACGCAGCGCTGATGGAGCAGGTGCGTGCCCAAGGCGAATCCCAGCTCGCTGAGTTCAAGCTCTCGATAGACAGCGAAATTCAGGCGCTGTCTGCACAGTATGCGCAGCAACTGCAAGAAGGCGTCTCGGACAAAGACCAGCAGCTGCAGTCGGCACGCGCCGAGCTGGATCTGGTGCGCCAGTCCGTCGCGCAGGAGAGCGCGGAGAAGTACCGGTGCTCCTGGCACATCATGCAAGCGTCGACGGGCTCGCAACTGGAAATCGCCAAGGCGTTGAGCGACAAGATTCAATATTTCATCGATGCCACGGGACACAATACGCCCCTGCAGGGAATGCGCGTAACCCTGCTGGAAGCCGCAAAACTGACCAGCTCGCTAACCGGGGCTCTTGGCTGCTCCCGGATGCTTGCCCAAGTTCTTTCGGGCAGGGCGACCTTAAATGAAACAACATTCGACGTTGCTCAGGTCGTTCATGAGTCTGCTGCCAAACTGCAGCCGCTTGCCGAGATGAATAGAGTGACGATCACCACCGATCTACCCGATTACGAGGTTCGCATCGTCGCTGACCAGTCGCGCATCGCCTATGTCTTGCTCAGCCTGACCATGAACGCCATTCGCCACTCGCCACATGGGACGTCTGTCGCGATTTCGTTACGCTGGAATGGCGAGAATGGCATCGAAATCGCAGTCGAAGATCGAGGCGTCGGCATTCCGCAATCTCAGCTCGATGGATTGCGCCACTGCCTCGATCGGCCCCCGCCGCTGCAGTCGGACGGCAAACTCGGCTTCGGCGTCCCATTGTCGACCGCGCTGCTGCGTCTACATGGCGGCGAATTACGGCTCGACAGCAGCCTTGGCAGCGGCACGGTTGCGGCAATGATTCTTCCCGCCTGGCGTCAGGTCCAGGATGTGCACGAGGAGGACGATGACGAGCTGACGCCCAAAGACAGCTGGCATTCCAGCGCGGGCATGCAGTTATCCTCTTGACGTGCTGAACCCAGGGACCCCGCGGGTCTCGTTTTCGATGAAGGTGACGGCCATGAAACCAGCAAGCCCTGAAGGCGCCAGCAAGTCCGGCGAGCAGGTCCTCAATGTGACCATTCTGGCCCAGTATGCGCAGCGTAAGCCTGGCCTGCTGGAGCGGCTGGTCGGCGCCTACTTCGAGGAGGCGCCGACGTTCCACCAGGAAATCAAGCGCGGGGCCGAGTCTGGCGATTTCGACTTGGTAAAGTTGAACGCCCACGCGCTCAAATCCTGCAGCATTAATCTTGGCGCAGCCCGCCTTTCAAAACTCTGCCAGATTTTGGAAACAGCCGCGGTAAACAAGAATAACGATGATATGGGTATTTTTATCAATCAACTTAGTCCAGAGTGTTTTGAGGTCGAAGAGGCATTGAAAAGTGCCGTATTCAAGCTGACGGGAAAGCCGCTGGCGGGTGTGCATACACCAAATGGAGACGGACACGTCAATGCCTAAACCGACCCAAGTGCACATAAAGACAGCTCGTTGATGGAAATGGCCGCTGCAATGAAAAGCCAGCTTCGAATACTGGTGTTGGACGACCACGTCGATGTGGCGCAGGGCATCGCCGAGATCCTCGATCTTTTCGGCTACGAAGTGATGCTCGCCCATGATGGCCCCACGGCTATATCGGCTTATAACACCGCGAAGATCGATATTGGCCTGTTCGACATCATGATGCCGGGCATGAACGGGGTCGAGGCGTTCCTGGAAATCCGCAAGGCACATCCCGACGCCAACATCATCATGATGTCTGGTTATGCCGACGACGGCCTCATCGAATGCGCATTGAAGAATGGCGCGCAGGGCTTGCTGGCAAAGCCTTTCGAGCCCGAGGGCATGCTGGCCAAGGTCAACGAAATTCTCGGAGATGCAGCGTTGGCCTCTTAAGTCGGTTGGTGACGCGCGGACGCGCAGCCCTGGTCGATTGCAGGCCGCAAGCATTGTGGATCTTTGGCGCTGAGTGCATGTGATGGCAACGGTTGACGCCCGCAAGATTGAAGATCTCACTCTGCAGATCGCGGAAATCGCGGCAAACCAGGATTACGCCCAGCGTGCGAGCGCGCAAGACCTCGGCTCGCTCGGAGGAATTGCCGATTCCATCAACGCCCTGATCGACGGTTTTTCGGCACGCGAGCAGGCCTTGCGCACACAGATCGAAGAGTTGAAGGACGCCTGGGACGACGCACAGACAGCCAACATGCTGCACCGGCGCGTCAAGGACGAGCTCAAGGCGCGAAAGAAGCAGCTCGATGCGGCGGTGGCCAAGGCAGCCGCGGCCAGCACGGCCAAGTCGCAGTTCCTGGCCAACATGAGCCATGAAATCCGCACACCAATGAACGGCATTCTGGGAACGGCGGAGCTGCTGGCGCGCACCAAGCTGGAAGACAAGCAGCAGCGTTATGTCGACACCATTATTCGCAGCGGTCGAGCGCTGCTGACGATCATCAACGATATCCTCGACTTCTCCAAGGTGGAGTCGGGCAAGATCGAGCTGGTTGACCGTCCCTTCGACTTCGTAACCTGCGTCGGTGACGTCGTAGCCCTGCTGACACCCAGTTGCTCACGCAAGCAGATCGACCTGCAAATCGCCGTCGAGGAGGGTCTGCCGAGCTTCTATGTCGGCGATGTCGGCCGCATCCGCCAGATCCTGACCAACGTCGTCGGCAACTCGGTGAAATTCACCGAGACGGGCGGAGTGACTGTCAGTCTCAAGCGGCAGCTGGTCGATGGCCGCGCCGAACTCAGGATCGACGTCATCGATACCGGCGTCGGCATTCCCGCGGACAAGATCGATGAAGTGTTCGAAAAGTTCAGCCAGGTGGACAACACCTCCGCCAGACGCCACGAAGGCACGGGACTTGGCCTGGCCATCTGCAAATCGCTGATCGAGCGGATGGGCGGACGCATCGGCGTCACCAGCACGCTGGGTGTCGGCTCCACGTTCTGGATCACACTGCCGCTGCCCGTCCACGAGCAGGTCGCGACAGCGCCTGCCGCCAGCATCGATCAGACGTCTGCCGAAATCAATGGCAACGCTACGGATATGGTTGCGCCGACGTCAACCGGCGGCAACAAGGTTCTGCTGGTCGAGGACAGTCTCGTCAACCAGGAGGTCGCGCGTGACTTCCTCGAGAGCATGGGTTGCACGGTCCAGGTTGCCAAGAACGGGCAAGAAGCTGTCACGGCGATCGACAGCGAGACCTTCAATATCGTGCTCATGGACTGCCAGATGCCGGTGATGGACGGCTTCCAGGCCACCCGCGTCATTCGCGAGAAGGAAACGACCGCGAAGGCCCGTCGCATCCCGATCATCGCACTGACGGCCAATGCCTTCGAAAGCGATCGCGAGAAGTGCATGGCGGCCGGCATGACGGACTTCCTCACCAAGCCGTTCATGCCCGATGAGTTCGAGGCAACAGTGCGCAAATGGCTGGGAGCTCAGGCAGCCGCCTGAGGCAAGGACCATCGCTCCGCTCAGGCGAACGAGCGCACGAGGCCGCCGACCAGCACGTGCCAGCCGTCAATCAGGACGAAGAATAGCACCTTGCACGGTAGCGAAAAGACCGACGGCGACACCATCATCATCCCCATGGACATGACCAGCGTCGCAACGATCAGATCGATGACGAGAAACGGCAGAATGATGAGGAAGCCGATCTCGAAGCCGCGCCGCAGCTCCGAGACGATGAACGCGGGAACGAGTATGCGCAGGTCCTGATCAGAGCCGTCCTGCTTCATTCCGATTTTGTCGGTCGCCAGGTCCTGGAACAGCTTGAGATCTTTTTCCCGGACATTGCCGCGCATGAACTCCCTGAATGGCAGCGAGACGCGCGCGTAGGCCTCCTGCTCGCTGATCTGATTGTCGATCAGTGGTCTGACGCCCTCTTGCCAGGCGCGTTCGAACGTCGGTGCCATGACGTAGAACGTCATGCACAGCGCCAGCGAGATCAGAATGAGATTGGCCGGGGTGCTTTGCAGGCCAAGGCCTGAGCGCAGGAACGAGAAAGCAATGACGAAACGAGTGAAGCTCGTGACCATGATCAGCAAGGCAGGCGCAATCGAGATGATGGTCAGCGCCGCGGCGAGCTGGATGATGCGGCTCGTTATCGGGCCTTCGCCGGCCGCGGCGAGGCCATCCAGTCGCGGTATCTGCGCCGCGCACTCCGCCGGCAGCAGCGCGCAAAGAATGAAGAGCCCGATGACCGCGCGCATCATTCGATGATCATCGATTGAATTGTGATCTCTCGCACTTTGCCTCGGCTTCTGATCTGCAATCTGTCGTTCAGTTCCTCGCGCAGATGCTGAAATCCGCTGGCGCCGGCGATCTGGTGAGGCGAGAGCGTACGCAGCGTTGCCGTGATGTCCTCGGCAAGCTTCGCCGTTACGTCGGCGGGCAGTGGACGGTCGCCCTCGACCACGACGGCGGCTTCGAGGCGCACCCATCCGCTGCCGTCGCCGGCCAGATTTGTGACAATCGGCGGCAGCGATGCCACCTGCGGCGCCGCCGGTTTCGGCGCGGGCGGTTGCGCCGGTGCGGCCGAGCGTGCGCCCGGCTGCGTATTGGATTGCTGCAGATAGACGCCCGACAGAAAACCCGCGCCGCCGGAGAACACGACCAGAAGCAGCGTCACGACCAGCGTCCCCATGGCGCCGCCGGTCTTTCCCGGCGCCTTGCCGTCTGCGTCGCTTGTCTTGGCCACGTCCGCACCTCCCGCTGCTGCGTGCCATCATCAGAATGGCAGGATGGCATCGAGGATCTGCTGTCCCCATGCCGGTTGCTGCACTTCGGTGATGCGGCCCTGGCCGCCATAGGAGATGCGTGCCTCGGCGATGCGCTCGTAGGAAACAACGTTGTCGGTTGAAACGTCCCGGGGGCGCACGAGGCCTGTCACGCTGAGTTCGCGCAATTCGAAATTGACGCGGACCTCCTGGCTGCCCTTGATCACGAGATTGCCATTGGGCAGCACTTCACTGACAACCGCGGCCACCAAGAGGTCGATGCTTTCCGATCGCGCCACGCCGCCCTTGCCGGTCGATGAGGATTTGGTGGCCTGCGACAGCGCCGCCGAGCCTGTGCCGTTTGCGGCGAAATGACCCGTATCGAGCCCGTACTTCATTGCCGGCGCGAAGCTGGAGCTGGAATCGCGCGACCGGTTCGACGAATTGTCGATGGTGGCCTTGTCCTTGATCGAAATCTTGACGGTGATGACATCGCCAACGCGCATGGCGCGCGCATCACGAAACAGATCCACGGCAGAGTCGTGCCAGGCGGAATGATCACTCGTGAGCCGAACCGCCGGCGGCTCACTGGTTGTGGCAACGGCTTTTTTTGCTGCAGGCATGCCGGTTTCGAGCGGCGTCAGCCGTGGTTGACGCATGACTTCCGCCGGTTGAAAAGCGCAACCGGCCAGTACGACTGCGGCGGCGGACAGGGATAGTCCGCGCAGAAACGTCATCGGGCAGCCTCCTCGGCGGCGCCGGACTGGCCCGGTGCGGGGGAGGCTGGTCGGCGTTGCGGTCCGAGGCTTGCCACCGCGGCAATCGCCGTCGAAAGACGCGCCGCCTTGGGTGCGGGAATCTCGCTCAGCAACAAACCAGCGGTCTTTGCATCGAGCTTGACGATCAACGCTGCCGCGGTCTCTTCGTCCATCAGCGCGATCTGTTGCGCTGCCGCTTCCGGCTTCATGCGTGATACGAGCTGCACCAGTCCGCTGCCGACCTTGCGGGCGAACTCCTGGCGCTTGGCAAGCCACTCCTTGTGCTCGGCCGTCTTGGCTTCGAGCTCGGTGATGCGCTGTTCCAGTTTCTGCTCATGCTCGGCAATCGTCTTGCGCAGCCAGGCAGCCCGCGCTTCGGCGGCGACGGGGCCGATATTGGTACAGAATTTCTGCACAGCAGCGCTGTACTCGGGATGAGTGTCGAGGGTCAGATTGGCTTCGGTCGCAACAGGTGGAGACTGAGCGGTAGGCGCAGGACTTTCCGGCGCGGACGGTGCTGCAGCCGGCGTCACACTGGGTGTGGGCGCTGCCGGTTGGACTTTCGGCTGCAAGGCCGCCGCCGGACGCAGTGCTTTTGCGTCCTGTCGGCTTTGGATGAGTGGCTGTGCCGCCGGAACCACGCTGGTGTTCCATCCGGATTGGCTGGCTCTGCCGCCTGAGGCGGGCTCGACTGCGCTGGCGCCAGGCATTGCAACGAAATAAGAAGCGGCAATCGTCAGCAGTGAGGGCAATCCGAGGCGTTGCCAGCCGCGCCCCAGCAGGACATGCGAAGAGATCGTCATCGTACGACCAGCTCCGCCTGCAGCGCACCGGCCGATTTGATGGCCTGCAAGACGGCGATGATGCTCGCCGGCTTCAGACCCATGCGATTGAGTCCCTTGACCAGCGACTCCAGGTTAGTCTCGCGCAGAATTGCGACATTGCCGCCCTTTTCATCGACGCTGACCACGCTCTCGGGCGTCACCACGGTCTCACCGCGCGACAACGAAGCAGGCTGCGCCACGGTCTGGCTTTCGCTGACGCGCACTGTCAGCGTGCCATGCGCGATGGCCACCGTGGAAATGCGCACATTGCGCCCGATCACGATCGTTCCCGTCCGTTCATCGATGACGACGCGCGCCGGTGTGTCGGGGGCAGCGGCAAGCTCGCCGATCTCGGCGATGAAACGTGTCGGCGTCAGACCCTCGGGCCGCACCAGGCGGATGGTCCTCAGATCCTCCTCCTCGGCGACGGCACTGCCATAACGCTGCACAGCGAAAGTATTGATCGTCTCACTAATGCGCACCGCCGTGGCAAAATCCGGATTGCGCAACTCGAGTTTCATGGTCCTGTCCTGGCTGAATCGGCCCGGTGCATCGCGCTCGACCAGCCCGCCGCCTGGAATGCGTCCGACCGTCGGCACACCCTGGGTGATGCTCTCAGCCCTACCGATGGCGGACAGACCACCGACGGCCAACGACCCTTGAGCAACGGCAAAGATCGTATTGTCGGGGCCCGTCAGCGGCGTCAGGACGAGAGAGCCGCCGAGCAGCGAGGTGGCGTCACCGATGGAGGCGATCGTCACGTCGATGCGTGCGCCCTTGGCGGCAAAGGCCGGCAACTCAGCGGTGACAATGACGCCCGCGACATTGCGCGTGCGCGGACTGGCGCCGCGGATACTGATACCCATCCGATCCAGCATCGATTGGATCGATTGTTGCGTGAACGGGGCATTGCGCAGGGTATCGCCCGTGCCATTGAGGCCGACGACGAGGCCGTAGCCGACGAGCTGATTGGGGCGCACGCCCTGCACGGTCGAGATGTCCTTGATGCGCGTCTGCGCGGCAATAGCGGTGGCGCTGCATGCCACGGCAATCGCTGCGGCCACGAGGCGTGCAAGCATGGCTCAGTCTCCAATCCGGACTGTGCCATCGGGCTGCACCGTGCCTCTGACGACAATGCCGCTGTCCTGGTTCTGGGCGCTGATGACCTCGCCAGCCGTGCCGGCCTGGAGCGCCAATCCGCGGCTGGTGATGTGCAGGCCGCCCACCTGGAACAGCAACGTCACCGGCCTGCCCGAGCGGACCAGATCGGGTTCGCGCACGGCATGGCGCGGGATTGTCTGGCCTGGCAGCAGTGTTCGGCGCGCAACCTTGCCGATCAGTGCCTCGCGCGAGCTGTGCATCTGCTCGCGCGTGTCGGCAGCCAGGACCAAGCGGCGATCCTCGATCATGGCCATGGTGATGGTATCGCCTGGATAGATGGCGAGGCGGGCCACCGGCAGCGTGGCCTCGATCGCCGAAACTTGGCCGGTCATTGCCAGCGCGCCTAGCAGCAGAGCGCCGACTGACACCATCATCCCGAGCGTCGCTCCGCCAATTTGACCGCGCCGACGGCCCATCATCGGATGCCCTTGGTGATCGTGCCGTACATCTCATCGACGGCCTGAATGACCTTCGTGTTCATCTCGTAGGCGCGCTGGGCGGTGATCAGCTCGGTGATCTCCTTCACTGGATCGACGTTGGAATGCTCGAGATAGCCCTGCTGTACGCTGGCGAGTCCCGGATCGCCGGGGACTGCGAGATTGGCCGGGCCCGACGCGGCGGTCTCGCGAAACAGATTGCCGCCGATTGGATCAAGACCGGCTTCGTTGACGAATCGTGCGAGCGTGATCTGTCCGACCACTTGCAGGTCGGATGCGCCATCGATGCGCACCGAGACCTGGCCGGTATCGCTGATGACGACGTCGCTGGCATTGTTGGGAATGATGATGCCAGGCTGCACGGTGTTGCCATCGGCGGTCACCAGCTGTCCGTTGGCATTCTTGTTGAACGATCCTGTCCGCGTATAGAACATGTCGCCGTTGGCGGTGGCGACCTGAAACCAGCCACGCCCGTTCAAGCCCAGATCGAACCTGTTGTTGGTGCTGTTCAGCGCGCCCTGGATATGCAGGTTGCGAACTGCAACGGTGCGGGCACCAAGACCGATCTGCGTACCTTCCGGCACCTGGTTCTGCGCGCTTCTGCCGGGCGTGCCGGCGACGCGCTCGGCCTGGTACAGCAGATCGGTGAACTCGGCACGCGCCCGCTTGAACCCGGTCGTGTTGATGTTGGCGATGTTGTTGGCGATCACTTCGGTATTGAGCTGTTGAGCAGCCATGCCCGTCGCGGCAATTGCCAATGCACGCATCTGTGGACGTCCTTCTGTTCAGATCGTCATACGGTTGATCTCGAGATACGCGGCGACGATCTTGTCGCGCAGCGCTATTCCGGTTTGCAGCGCCTGCTCGGCGGCCATCACCTTGCCGACGACCTCCTGGATCGGCAGTTGACCCGCGAGCCCGCCGGCTGCCGCCGCCTCGCCATGCCGCAGTGTGTCGATGGCCTGGCGTGCAAAGCCCGCCAGCACATCGGCGAATTCCGATGGCGAGGTTTGGCCCGCGGCTGGCGCGGCAGGTTGCATGGGGGCCGGTGTGTCGGGCCGGCCAGGGATGGGGGCAATCAGACTGTTCAGCATCAGGTCGCCTTCAGCAGATCGATGGTCATTGCCACGAGCTCACGCGACTGACGGATCACTTGCAGATTGGCCTCGTAGGATCGATTGGCCTCGCGCATGTCGCCAAGCTCGATCAACGGGTTGACGTTGGGGTGCTTGACGTAGCCGTGCGCGTCGGCAGCCGGGTGGCTGGCGTTGAACTCGGCGCGATAGGGCGCGCTGTCCCGGCCGATGGCGTCGAGTCTGACGCCGATGCCACCGCTTGCCTCGACCAATGCCGCCTCGAAGCTCACAGTCTTGCGTGTGTATGGGTCGCCGCCTGGCTGGGCTGCTGTCGAATGCGCATTGGCAAGGTTCTCAGCCACGACTTGCATGCGCATGGCCTGAGCCGACAGTGCGGAGCTCGCGACCTTGATGGCAGCGCTCAGCGGATCGGAGAGCTTCATGCGCGGACTCCGGCCAGCACCATCCGATTGAATGTCTTGACGAGCGAAACGTTGAAGGCATAGCCGCGATGGATCTCGCCGGCTGAGGTGAGCTCGGTGGCGATGTCGACCGTGTTACCCGAATGGGTCGCCGTCTCCGCCGCTTTGGCCTCGACGCCGGCAAGGGCGACGCGCGGTTCGACTTGCTGATGCGCGGGATGGTTTGCCGCCTGCCTGAGCCCAGCCTCGGCAATGACTCGGTCAAAGGACTCGACGCCGATCGCCTTGTAGCCCGGTGTGTTGGCATTGGCGATATTGGCGGCGACAGCTGCCTGGCGCTGCGCCAGCCAGGCTCGGTGCTGGCCGGCAAGGTCGAAGAGGGTCATGTTGGCTCTGCGTGGATTGACGATCCACCCGAGCTAGACCGCTTCGGTTGCGCCAAACTTGCAGAGCTGGCCGAAAATCAATGCCGCGTGGCGCCGGTAACAGGCGTCACCGGCGCCTCCGACACAGCCGCCGCCGCCTGGAGGGCGCCGAAAGCGGCTTGCTTCTCCGCGCTGTCCGCCGGCGTGGAGAGCCACTTGTGCGATGCCGAGATCGGCTGAGACAGTGCCCAAAGGCGCTCAAACGATCTTGCAGCCTGGTCGGCTGTGGGTTCATTTGCCGTATTGTGGGCTTCGAAGGCATCGCGCAGCTCCGGGTCGCGCCGCATGCTGTCGCCGATCCATGTCGCCGCGGCCCCCAGCACCAGGAATTCATGGGCATCGATCAGGCGCGGGTTGCGGGCCAGTCTGGGTTGGCACGCCTGCAGCCAGTGCGGCGCTGGCGTGCCAGCCGGCGCAACCGCGCTGTCGGTTGAGGCCAGAACGGTGCGCACCTTGATGCCTTGCGCTTCGAACTCGGCTGCGAATGCCGTCAAGGCCCGCACAACGGGACTGTCCACTGAACGCGCCAGCAACAGGCAGCGTACCGGTTCGGTCGCGCTACCCTGGGCGGCGATCTGCACCAGCTCTCGGGCAATGAAGTCCTTGAGTCTGGGCTCCTTCTCCTGTTTGCGGACGACTTGCATGCGCGAAGGAGTCTTGACGATCATGTTGGGCTTTCCCGTACGTCGCGGACCAGGGTGGGGCTGCCCTGTTTCAACCCGCGCTTGTCGTTGCAGTCATTTAGCCGCAAACGCGTTAAATTATGATTGAGCTGCGCCCCGTCCAGACACAGATGCGGGGCAATGCAGGGGACCGCACGGTGAGGCTGGCGGTCGCAGGTGTGGGGATGCCCGGGCCCTGCCTCGCCCGATCTTGTCTATCGGTTGTCGTTGCGTACGGGGGCAGCACCACAGGTTGATGATGTGTGCCTTACGCCAGCGCGCCGGCTGGGCATGTAAATCTGCAGCCGAGCGCGGTGAAAATACCATTTTCGACCTACTTTCTACGCGGGACGCTGGACATCGGCGCAGTCATCGATGGCCGCTCTTGTCTTGGTCCGCACGGCGACTGCGCGCGAGCCCCCTGCGCCTGGCTGAATTCGGGTGACTACGACCAGCCCATGGGCACGGAGTGCATGGATACGGAGGCTTCTTGTCGCTTGTGCGGCGCAGCCGTGGCTCGAAGAGCGCTGTCAAGCAAATGCTGTGGAAAAAATGCCAAATCCGGTATCCTGTTGCCGGCAACGGTCCCTGCCCTCGAGCCCACCCACCGGCATCGGCAACGGGCCGGGAAGACGTGTCTTGCTGCCTCCAGGTGTCGCGGTCGCGCAATGATCGATCAGCACTGCATCGCGATTGAGCTGTGGTCGACGACTCGGGGACATGAACGGGAAATGACGCATGCGCCATCTGGCATGCGTGATCTGGGTTGCGCGCCAGATCGATATCGCCGAGCATTTCCGGGCGGCGGTCGCCACCGCGGATCAGCTCCGCTGGGCCTGACCCCGGCGCCGTGCCCCGCGTTGAACTGCGTCGCGGCCTGTGCTTAGCCTGTCGCTGCAAATCCTCCCTGCTCGTCCCGACAGAGGCCGCAGCCCGCATGACCTTCGCCAGGGCCTTCGACCCACGCGGCATCGCCATCATCGGCGCGTCCTCTGATCCGACACGGATCGGTGGCCATCCGCTGCGGGCGCTGCGCAATGCCGGCTACAAGGGCGGCATTTATCCGGTCAACCCCAAGTATCGTGAGATCGCGGGGCAGAGGTGCTTTCCCTCCGCCAGGGCAATCGACGGCCCGTGCGATCTCGCCATCATCGCCGTTCCCTCTGCCGCCGCGCCCGCCGCCGTGCGCGAGGCGGGCGAGGCGGGAATTGCGGTTGCCATCGTGCTCACCGCCGGTTTCCGCGAAGCCGGAGCCGAGGGCCAGCGGCTGGAGGCGGAGCTGTTGGTAGCCGCGCGCGCCACCGGCATCCGCGTCATCGGCCCCAACTGTCAGGGCATGCTGGTGCTGCAGTCGAGGGTTTGGGCCGTGTTCGGCAGCCTCGCCGAGGAAGCGGACCTCAGGCCGGGCCGCGTCAGCGGCGCCTTCCAGTCGGGCGGCTTCGGCTTCGGCATCGTCAACCTGGCCGAACAGCAGGGCGTCGGTTTCCGCATCTGCGTGTCGACCGGCAACGAGACCGACGTGACCATGCCGGAGCTGCTCGGCGCGTTGATCGAGGATGCCGGCACCGATATGGCTTTCGGCCTGCTCGAGGGCACGCCCGATGCCCGCCGTTTTTTGGCGCTGGGTCGCCGCTCGCTGGAGCTCGGCAAGCCCGTCCTGATCTGGAAGAGCGCCATCACCGAGCCGGGCGCCAAGGCCGCCGCCTCGCACACCGCCAATATGACCGGCTCGTCGGACCTGTGGCGCGCCGCCATCCGTCAGGCCGGGCTGATCGAGGTCGACGACGTCGAGCCAATCACCGATCTCGCCAAGCTCGTCGCGCAGGGCCGCCTGCCGAAGGGTCCGCGCGTCGGCGTGCTGTCGATCTCGGGCGGCTCCAGCATCGTCTTTGCCGATCGCGGCACCGCTGGCGGCCTGACACTGCCGGCGTTCACCGAGGCGACGCACGATGCGCTGCGCCCGATCATCCCGTCGTTCGGCTCGATCCAGAACCCGGCCGACGTGACCGCCAGCGTCTTCAACGACATGACGATGCTGACGCGCGCCACCGAAATCGTGCTGGCCGATCCCGGCATCGACCAGGTGGTGCTGATGCTGGCCTCGCTGCCGGGGCTGCCGGCGTTGCGCGCCGCCGAGGCGATTGCCGATGCCGCGATGCGCACCGACAAGCCCGTCACGCTCGTCTGGTCGGGGCGCCGGTCAAAGTCGGAAGCTGCCTATGCCGTGCTCGAAGCCGCACGGGTTCCGATCGTGCCGACGCCGTCACGAATGGCGACCGCGATGGCCCGGCTGACGCGCTTCTCCCTCGATCGCGGCCGCCTCCTGCCGCGACGTGTGCCGGACGACGTGGTGTTGCCGGACGGGCTGGTGCTGCCAGTGGGGGCTGCGACCCTGAGCGAGGTCGACAGCAAGCGTCTGCTGTCAGCGTTCGGCATTGCGGTGACGCGCGAGGTGCTGGTGCCGACCGGCGGCGATGCAATATCGGCAACGCGCGATTTGAAACCGCCCTTCGCTGTCAAGGTCGTCTCCGCCGACATCGCCCACAAGTCCGACATCGGCGGCGTCCGCCTCGGGGTGGGCGCCGAGCTTGCGAGCGCCGTCGCCGACGTGACGGCGTGCGCACGATCAGCGATCCCCACCGCCCACATCGATGGTGTGCTGGTCGCCGAGATGGCGCGCGGGATCGAGGTGCTGATCGGCGTCGTCAACGATGCGAGCTTCGGACCAGCCATTGCGCTCGGACTTGGCGGCGTGATGACCGAAGTGATGCAGGACGTGACCTACCGCATCGCTCCTTTCGACATTGAGACGGCGCGCGAGATGATCGCCGATCTCAAGGCAGCGCCGCTGTTCCATGGCCATCGTGGCAGCCCGCCGGCCGACGTCGAGGCGCTGGCCGAGACGCTGGTCAAGGTCTCGGGTCTGGCCTGGGCGCTGCGCGATCGTCTCACCGAGCTGGACATCAATCCCGTGTTCGTCCGGCCCGCCGGCCAAGGCGTGGTGGCCGCCGATGCGCTGGCCATCCTGACGCCCGCCAGCCCCGCCGCGGAGAGTGCATCGTGATGGCCGGGCTCGATGCGGTCGCGCTGCGCAAGCTTGCCACGGCGCTGGCCATCGGCGGCGGCGGCGGCTGGCTGTTCGCCATGCTGGGGCTGCCGGCCGGCTGGCTGACGGGCGCCGCCATCTGTGTCGGGGCCGCCGCCCTGATCGGCCTGCCGATCGTCATGCCGGCGCCGGTGCGCAATACGGTCTTTTCCGTGCTCGGCGCCAGCATCGGCGCCACCGTCACGCCGGCCACGATCACCATGCTGTGGCGCTGGCCGATCGGGCTGGTCGGCCTCGTCGCCTCGGTGTTTCTCACCATGGCGGGGATCGCCTTCTATCTGGAGCGGGTGCACGGCTTCGACAAGGCGACGGCCCGGCTGTCCGGCATTCCGGGCAACATGGGGCTGGTGCTGGCGCTGACCGAGCAGTGCGACTGCGACAAGCCGCGCGTCATCATCATCCAGGTGTTCCGCCTGGTGATGATGGTGATCGTGGCGCCGATGCTGCTCGCCGCGGTGGGTTTCGGGCCGCCGACCAATCCGCGTCTGTCCAACGCGCCGACGGCGACGCCGCTGGAGCTTGGCCTGTTGCTGGCGGCGGCGGTGGTTGGCATCTGGCTGCTGCGTCGCGTCCGGTTTCCGGCGCCGTACATGTTCGGCGCCATGCTGGGTGGTGCCGTGCTGTATGGCTCGGGCGGCCAAACGGGCGTGCTGCCGGGTTGGCTGCTGGTGCCGTGCTTCATTATTACCGGCACGATCGTCGGCAGTAATCTGATCGGCGTCGACCGCAGGCTGCTGCAACAGACATTTCTGGCCGGGCTCGGCAGCGTCGCCATCGGCACGGCGGTGGCGCTGGCCTGCGCCTGGCCTGTCAGCGCCATGATGCGCGTGCCGATCGCCCAGGTCTGGTTCGCCTACGCGCCGGGTGGCGTCGACATGATGGCGATCCTGGCCCTGGCGCTGGGCCTCGACGCGGCGTTCGTCGGCGCCCACCACGCCGCGCGGTTTTTCTGTCTCGGCATCCTGGTGCCGACCTGGATGCGGGGCATTTTGACGCGCGCTTGAGGTATCTGGCCCTGGCCAGGTTGCCCCAGCACATTCAGCCGGGTCGCGTGTGTGAAGATCTCATACCAACCTGCGCAGACTCTGACTCTCAATTATGCCGTGCGCAGGTTGGTATTCTCTTTTGTTTGCGCGCAGCCGTCACGCCGCGACGGACGCTGAAAAGGCCGGTGGCAGCATCCGTTCAAAACGCCTCAACCCGGCTTCGGATCGAGGATCGCCGCCACTTCGGGCGTGAACGCGTGCCCGTCAGGGCCGTGCAGCACCATGGGCGGCAGAAGCGTGAGCGGCGCATGGCTGCCTTTGATGCCGCGCACGATGATGCGGATGGCTGGCGACGACGGCCGGGGCTGGATCGGTCGCACCTCGAGCGCACCGAAACGGCGGGCGAGGCAAGCCAGAACCGAGCCGAGCGCTTCCGCCTTGTGGATCAGAGTGACGGTCCCGCTGGCAACGGTCACCCGCGCCAGGAAACGCGCCCACTGCTCCAGATCGTCGGCGGCCATGGCGTTGGCGCCGGCTTTGACGCGGTCGGCGGGCAATGTGCCACCGGCGGTGTCGTGATAGGGCGGATTGGCCAGCACATGGTCGAAGCTCTCGGCGGCCAGGCCTGCCGCATCGAGCACCGCTGCACGCTCTCGGATGTCAACTGTGACAACGCTGACGCGCGCGCCAAGCCCATTCAGGGCCACGTTGTCGCGTGCCATTGCGGCTAGCGCCGGCTGCTGCTCGGCGAGCACGACGCGGGCATCGGCGATGCGTCGGGCAAGGCACAATCCGGCGGTGCCAATGCCCGCACCAGCATCGAGCACACGCTGGCCCCGGCCGGCGACCACCGGCACTGCCGCGGCCAGTAGCACGGCATCGATGCCGGCGCGATAGCCGGCCGCCGGCTGGCGCAGCCGCAGGGCGCCACCGAGAAAGGCATCCTCCGTCACGGCGCCTGGGCCTTCAGATGTTACTGCAACCGTCATGGCTGGACGATCCACTGCCCGAGTTCGGCATCCTCGAGCAGCCTGCAAGCCCTGGCAAAGCTCTCCTCGGGCACCAACAGCCGGCGCGGCAGAATGCCAACGGAGCCTTCGAGCGCGCTCATATTGCGATCCAGCACCACGGTTTCGATGCCGCCATCGCGCAGCAGACACTGCAGAAAGCCGAGCAGCACCTCGTTATTCGTCCTGACGATCTCGCGCACGCCGTTGATCCATCGTGCCACTATTGTTATGGGCGCCCTCGTGCGGCAATCTGCCGTGTCAGGGCGTCACGAGCTGACGCTATATGAAATTAGCGACATTGGCAGCCGAGGATCATCGCCCGTGGGAGTCGTAGTCCCCTTCGAAGAACCGCGCGATCCGGCGCACAGCCTGAAACCGCTGTTGGATCTGGTCGCCGAGGACATGGGCGGCGTCAATCGTTTGATCCTCGACAAGGCGGTGTCCGACGTCGAGCTGATTCCCACCTTGGCCCACCACCTGATCGATTCCGGCGGCAAGCGGTTGCGGCCCATGCTCACCATCGCTGGCGCCAAGCTCGCGGGCTATACCGGCGATAGCCATGTGCGGCTGGCCGCCGTCGTCGAATTCATGCATACCGCCACGCTGCTGCACGACGACGTGGTCGACGAAAGTGACCAGCGGCGCGGCAAGGCGGCGGCGCGCAAGATCTGGGGCAACCAGGCGAGCGTCCTGGTCGGCGATTTCCTGCTCGGCCAGGCCTTCCGCATGATGGTCGATGTCGGCTCGTTGCCGTGCTTGAAGATCCTCTCCAACGCCGCGGCCGTGATCGCCGAAGGCGAGGTGATGCAGCTCGCCGCCGCCAAGAACATGGCGACCACCGAGGACGAATACCTGGCCATCATCAACGCCAAGACCGCGGCACTGTTCTCGGCGGCCGGCGAGGTCGGCGCGGCGATCGCCGGTCGTCCGCACGAGGAGCAAGCGGCGCTCAAGGCCTATGGCCGCAATCTCGGCATCGCCTTCCAGCTGGTCGATGACGCACTCGACTATGCCGGCGACAGCACCCGCCTCGGCAAGTCCGTCGGCGATGATTTCCGCGAGGGCAAGATCACGCTGCCGGTCATTCTGTCATACCGTCGCGGCAAGACCGAGGAACGTGAGTTCTGGCGGCGCACGCTGGTCGACGGCGAGATCGGCGATACCGACCTGGTGCACGCGGTCAGCCTGATGCGACGCCACAAGGCCATCGAGGCGACGCTGGAGCGGGCGCGCACCTATGGCTCGATTGCCAGCGACGCCTTGGCGATTTTCCCCGACAGCCGGCCAAAGCAAGCCCTGCTCGACGCCGTCATCTTCTGCATCAGCCGCGCGCATTGAAGGAGCGGGTTGATGGGCGAGCGTGCCGGATGGGATCAAATTTTTTGGAGTAATAACCTAACAGAAGCCCGGGCCATTTCACATTCGGCACGCTGAACTATAGAGCACCGGCTAAGGCTTGAGCACGCGGGGCAAGACCCACAAAGCCACGGCCGCACCCAGCGCAACGCACCCGAGCCCCACGCTTGTGGTGCCAACATGCTAAATTGGGGACAGCCACCTTTTTTGGTGCGCTGCCAACCCTGCTGCGGCACGCGTGACCGCTTCGCCACGTTTCCCGCCTGTTTCTCGCGTCCGATCAGCAGGTCGTTGCCGATCCTGGCCCTGGCTACCCGAATTGCCTCCGGAGAAGAGCGCCGCGAGGCGACAGTCGGCCGAGGCGCGGAAAATGGTGGCTGTCCCCAATTCCAATTCTTGCGGTGAACTGATTGTCGTCGATCCGCGTTCGGCTTGCGCTCGGCAACTCGCATCTTGCCGGCGCGGCATGATTTGGGTCGCATGTTGGTGCTTGCGACATTCCCATAACAAACTTTTGACAGTGCTGCGGCACCATGCCACGTTGTGGGCAATGGGGCGCAACGCAGTCCGTCACAACGCTTTCAAGTATAAATAAGAAACGCGCGTCGCCCCACCGATCGTGCCGTCGCCAAGCTGCATCGGGCCTTCCGGCTCCGAGCCGCGCCGGACGGCTTTTTTTGGGAGGAATGCCGCATGTCGAAACGTCTGCTGAAGCTAGGGCTCATGGCCGTATCCGCCTCGAGCCTCGCCGTGGTGAGCTTGACCGCGATATCGACGACCGCCAGCGCCCAGGACAAAGTCCGCTGGAAGATGCAGAGCGCCTTCGGCAGCGCGCTGCCGCACCTTGGCACTTCAGGTGTTCGCTTCAGCAAGGACATCGAGCGCTTGTCCGGCGGCAAGTTCGAGGTGAAGTTCTTCGAGCCCGGCGCGCTGATCCCACCGCTCGAGTGCTTCGATGCGGTCGGCAAGGGATCGATTGAATCGTGCTGGACCACGCCCGGCTACGACACCGGCAAGTATCCCGCATTGGCCTTTTTCACGACGGTGCCGTTCGGCCCCACCTTCGGCGAGTTCATGGCCTGGAAGTGGCTCGGCGGCGGCAACAAGATGCGTGACGAGATCTATGCGAAGCACGGCATGGTCGCGCGCGACGTGTTCTGCATCGGCCCGGAGACTTCCGGCTGGTTCCGCAAGGAGGTCAAGTCGGTCGACGAGCTGAAGGGCATGAAGATGCGCTTCTTCGGCCTCGGCGCCCAGGTGATGGCCAAGCTTGGCGTATCGGTGCAGCTGCTGGCGGCGGCTGACATCTATCCCGCGCTCGAGCGTGGCGTGATCGACGCCACCGAATTCTCGATGCCGGCCATGGATGTCAAGCTCGGCTTCCATCAGATCGCCAAATTCAACTATTTCCCGGGCTGGCACCAGCAGGTCTCCTGCAGCCATTTGCTGATGAACAAGGCGGAGTGGGACAAGCTGCCCGACCCCTTCAAGGCGATGATCGAGATTGCCGGGCAGGCTCAGGTGGCGTTCACCTTGGCCGAGTCCGAGGCCATGCAGTTCGACGTCATGGCCGAGATGCGCGACAAGCACAAGGTGCAGGTCAAGCGCTGGAGCGATTCCGACCTGGCGGTCTTCGAGAAGGCATGGCTCGAAGTGCTCAAGGAAGAGTCGACCAAGGATGAGACCTTCAAGAAAGTCGCGGATCACTACCTCGACTTCCGCAAGAAGTACGCTATCTGGGGCGATTCGCAGCTGATGAAGGCAACTTACCAGAAGGACTAACCTACCAGAAGGAGCAGTCCCGTTCAGCGCGCGCCGGCGACGGATGGTCGGCCGGCGCGCGAGACAACCAGGCGGCGCAATAGCTTTGCCGTTGTTTGCGCCCCACACATCATCCGGCGCTCGCAGGCAGCGGTGGTGGTGTTGGGCGACAGGGTGCCGCAAGGGCCGCTAGCTGCTCGGGATGGACAACAAAATGAGCGCCTTGTTGAAGCTGTCGGAGGGTCTGCGCCGGCTGCTCGAAGGGATTGCCCTGGTAGCAGGGTGGCTGCTGGTCATCATGGCCTGCGTGACGACGTTCGACGTGGTCGCGCGCAAGTTAGGCCTGCAACTGCCCTACACCAAGCTGCAGGAGCTGGAATGGCACTTCCACGCGGCGGTCTTCTCGCTGTGGATGGGCTACTGCTATACGATCAATGCCCACCCGCGCGTCGACAGCTTCACCGAAAACCTGTCGCACCGTGGCCGGGCGTGGATCGAACTCCTTGGCTGCTCGATCCTGGCGCTTCCCTATGTTGCGCTCGTCGCCTACTACAGCATCGATTTCGTCCTATTGTCGTACAGCCTTGCCGAGAAGTCCGACAGCACCGTGGGCTTGACCCATCGCTGGATCATCAAGTTTATCTACGCCTTTGGCCTGTGGTTGGTGGTGCTCGGCATCGTCAGTGTGCTGCTGCGCGTCATCGTCTTCCTGTTCAGTGGCAAATCGGAAGCTGAAGTGAATTTGCAGATCGGCCATGTCGTCACGGACGTCTAGTCCGAACCGAGGGTAATAACCGTGCTGGATTGGCTGGTCGACAACCTCGCCCTGATCATGTTCGTGTCGATGTTTTTCTTCATCTTCGTCGGCTATCCCGTGGCGTTCATCATGGGCGGCCTGTCGCTGGTTTTCGCCCTGCTGGGGGCGTGGGCTGGGACATTCAAACTGGTCGGCATCTCGGACGTCGTGCTGCGCATGTGGGCGGGCGTCGCCGCCGACCCCGTGCTGGCGTCGATCCCGATGTTCATCTTCATGGGCGCGATCCTGGAGCGATCGGGCTCGGCCAAGGACATGCTGGACGCAACCGTGGTGCTGCTGCGGCGGTGCCCGGGCGCGCTGGCGGTCTCCGTCATGGTGATGGGCACGATCCTGGCCGCGCCGATCGGCGTGGTCGGCGCGGCCGTGATCACGCTGTCGGTGATCGCTTTGCCGCAGATGCTGGCTGCGGGCTACGACAAGCGGCTCGCCATCGGCACGATCGCCTCGGCCGGCACGCTCGGCATCCTCATTCCCCCGGCCATCATGCTGGTGGTGATGGCGGAGATGCTGGCGACCTCGGCGGGCAACCTGTTTCTCGCCGCCATCATGCCGGGCTTCCTGCTGTCCGGCCTTTACTTGGTTTACATCATAGCGGTCGCCATTCTGGTGCCCGGCGCAACGCCCAAGCTGCCGCCGGACTACGGGCCGCAGTCGCGTGGCGAGTTCTGGCACGCGCTGTGGCGCGGCCTGTTCCCGATGACGACGCTGCTGGTGGTCGTGCTGGGGTCGATCTTCGCCGGCTGGGCGACGCCGACGGAGAGCGGCGCCGTCGGCGTGCTCGGCTCGATGTTCATCGCCGCGCTGAACAGGCGGTGTACGATCCGAATGCTGAACGAGGCGATCTTTTCCTCCTGCCGCGCCAACGGCCTGGTGTTCATGATCTTCCTCGGCGCGACCGGGTTCTCCTACGTGTTCCGCGTGCTCGGCGGCGACGACCTCATGATCTCGACGCTGGCATACTTCGGCATCGACACCAAGTGGGAGATGCTCGCCTTCATCATGGTGCTGGTCTTCCTGCTCGGCTTCCCGTTCGAGTGGATCGAGATCTGCCTGATCGTCCTGCCGGTGTTCGGGCCGATCCTGTTGAAGTTCGACTTCTCCGACCATATCGGCAACAACGCCGCGCTGATGACCTGGTTCGGCACGCTGGTGGCGGTCAACCTGCAGACCGCGTTCATGACGCCGCCTTTCGGGGCGACCCTGTTCTACATGAAAGGCACCGTCCCGCCGGGTGTGAAGATGAGCGATGTGTTCGCGGCGATGTATCCGTTCGTCGGCCTGCAGGTGCTCGGTTTGATGCTGTGCATCTACTTTCCAAGCATCAGCCTGTGGTTGCCAAGGTTGGCCGGCTTCCTGGATTAGCCACCCGCAGGTGCCGCCTACACCAGCCGGCTCTGCTCGATGGCCGCGGCGATGAAGCTGGCAAGCAGGGGATGCGGCTCAAGCGCCGCGCGATAGGCGGTGCCGGTAGCCTATCCGTGTTTTGCGGGCACTCGGCAACTCTCACTTTGCACGCAAGGCTCGTTCCGCGAGCAACTTGGCATTGGCGACGCTCGCCTCTTGCTGCCACGCAAAAGCCATTGCGACCAACAGCACAATCGCGATGGTCGCCACGTATCGTGATTTTGGCTCTGTGTCTTGCCAAAACAGATATGCCACGGCGACAACAGCAAATCCGACGACGGCATAAAACGATGTAGCCAGCGGGAATTCCATGCAAGCACCCTGCTATTGGACAAATCTACTCGAGCGTGTGGTGGCGCCAACACGTGAGGCGGACGCACGGACCAAAGGCTATCGTTTCCCCACAGAGGCGGCAATGGCCAAATCAGACGGCCAAATCACACCAGCCGGCTCTGCTCGATAGCCGCGGCGATGAAGCTCGCGAACAGGGGATGCGGCTCGAAGGGGCGGCTTTTCAGCTCGGGGTGGAACTGCACGCCGACGAACCAGGCGTGGCCCGGAATCTCGACGATCTCGGGCAGCAGGCCGTCGGGTGAGATGCCGGAGAAGCTCAACCCGGCGCCCTCCAGCCGCTCGCGGTAGCGCATGTTGACCTCGTAGCGGTGGCGATGGCGCTCCGAGATGCGGGCTGCGCCATAGATGCCGGCGACGCGACTGTCCTTAGCCAGGACCGCATCGAAGGCACCGAGCCGCAAAGTGCCGCCGAGGTTGCCGTTGACCTTCCTCTGCTCCAGCTCGTTGCCGCGCATCCACTCGGTCATCAGGCCGACCACGGGTTCCTCGCAGGGCCCGAACTCGGTTGAGCTGGCCCCAGGCAATCCGGCCAGCGCCTGGGCGGCCTCGATCACGGCCATCTGCATGCCGAAACAGATGCCGAAGTAGGGCACGTCGCGGGTTCGCGCGAAGCGTGCCGCCAGGATCTTGCCGCGTGTGCCGCGCTCGCCGAACCCGCCCGGCACCAGAATGCCGTGCACATTCTCCAGGAACGGCGCCGGGTCCGCGCGCTCGAAGGTCTCGCTCTCGATCCATTCGAGCTTGACCTTGACGCGGTTGGCGGCGCCGCCATGCACCAAGGCTTCGATCAGCGACTTGTAGGCATCCTTGAGGCCCGTGTACTTGCCGACGATGGCAATCGTCACCTCGCCCTCGGGGCTGGCGATATGCTCGGAGATGGTATGCCAGCGCGTCAGATCGGGCTTGGGCGCGCCGGTGATGCCGAACGCCTCCAGCACCTGGTGGTCAAGACCCTCGTGGTGGTAGGCGAGCGGCACGTCGTAGATCGAGGCCGCATCGAGCGCCTGGATCACGGCCTCCTCGCGCACATTGCAGAACAGCGCGATCTTCTTCCTCTCTGACGCCGGCACCTCGCGGTCCGAGCGGCACAGCAGGATGTCGGGCTGGATGCCGATCGAGCGCAGCTCCTTGACCGAGTGCTGCGTCGGCTTGGTTTTCAGTTCGCCCGCCGAGGGGATGTAGGGCAGCAGCGTCAGGTGGATAAAGACCGACGCCCCGCGCGGCAGCTCATTGCCGAGCTGGCGAATCGCCTCGAAGAACGGCAGGCCCTCGATGTCGCCGACCGTGCCGCCGATCTCGACCAAAACGAAATCCATACCCTCGTTGCCGTCGAGCACGAAGGCTTTGATGGCGTCGGTGACGTGCGGGATCACCTGCACGGTACCGCCGAGGAAGTCGCCGCGCCGCTCCTTGGCGAGCAGGTCCTGGTAGATGCGGCCGGTGGTGATGTTGTCCGACTTCTTCGCCGGCACGCCGGTGAAGCGCTCGTAGTGGCCGAGATCGAGATCGGTCTCCGCGCCATCATCGGTGACGAACACCTCGCCGTGCTGATACGGGCTCATGGTGCCCGGATCGACGTTGAGGTAGGGATCGAGCTTGCGCAGACGCACGGTATAACCGCGGGCTTGCAAGAGCGCGCCGAGCGCCGCGGAGGCCAGGCCCTTGCCAAGCGAGGAGACCACGCCGCCGGTGATGAAGATGTACCGTTGCATGGGCTTTGATCTTAACCACGGACGCGGCCGATTCGAAGAGGTTTTTTGGCCGCGTGCACAGGGGGGTGTCTGACATCCTGTCAGACACCGTTGCGCCCGCGGTGCGACCTGGGCGCGTTCCACCCACGCCAGGCGACCTTGGGCCTGATGCTGTCGGGGGGGGCCAGAGCTCCAGTGTCTGTGCTCTCGCATCCAGGCCGACCGTCGTAGGTTGGGTCAAGCCCCGCTTCTTCAGCGGGGCGCGATCCAACAGCAACATGTGCGAAGCTCTGTGTTGGCCGGCGTTGGCAAAATATGGTGACGAGGAAGTATATACGGAGCGCTTCGCGCGCTCTTTTCCGTTGGTTCGCGCCGCGCTCCGCGCTTGCTTGACCCAACCTACGTGGCCGCGCTGCGGGCTATTGCACCCTACGCAGATTTGTTGCGAAGAACACCGCTACCGGGATAGCAGTAGGGGTCCGGCTCGGCCTGGTACATGGTCGGCCAGCATCATTTCTTGCCGTACTTTTGCGAAAGCACCGCGCGTCGCTTCTCGGGAGTCGCTCCACCGAGACGCCGCAGGTCGGCCTCGAGGCCCCCCGACACGACGATGCCTTCGACCTCGGAGACTTTACCGAACGCCTCGCGCCCGAGGACGAACTGACCAGACTTCGAGTCGCGCTTGACCTGGCGGCCAGCGCTTGCGGCCTTGCCAGGTGTCTTGCTCTTTGCCATGCGAGAAGCTTACCACGGGCGAGCCGATCGCGCGTATGGCCAATAATTACGGACAGCCACCATTTTTCACCCCTATCGCCTTCGAGCTGCGCGCGAGCGCTGGCGAAATCGGTGGCTGTCGCTATTTTGCCTAGAGATGCCCTTTCCAAGCATTGCGCCGGTTGACGAGCCAGGTGGTGCGTTGATGTGCGGGGGACAACGCATCCGACAGGCCATCGGTCGTCTCTGGAACGAGTATGAGATGCACATGATTGGGCATGAGGCACCACGCGAGGGCGCGCACATTGGCGCTTCGACATCCCTCGGCGATCAACTCGACGTAGCGTGCATAATCGGCCTCCCCGAAGAACGTCTGCTGTCGCCGGTTGCCACGCTGCGTGACGTGGTGGGCCACTCCTGGGACAACGATGCGGGCAGTGCGCGGCATGGAGTTGGTGATGGCACACAGAAAGTTCCAGGTCAAGAACAAAATAAGAACATTGCGCTTCGAAATGGTGGCTGTCCCCAATTCCTCCACATCCGGTGGGATTTTGGCGCCAAAGTGATGGAGCAGCCGGAATCGATCGAAGCCCCTCGTCAATTCCACATCCGGTCGACGAGACGCAAAAGGCTCAGCGTGTGCCCGCTAACGTCCCGGCTCAGCGGCGGCGTGAAGCGCTGTCCGCTGCAACCGGTTGTTAGGCCGTATTCTCGAAGATTGCGTTCTATTGGCGTTCGTAAACCCGGACCTCTGGTTCCGCCAAGAGGTAGGGCTTCAACTCTCTCACGACATCGTTGCCGAACAGCGCGCTCTTCAGGTAGCTTTCTGCTGAGGCTCGTGAATCGAATCCGTGAAGCACCTGTACATCCTCTTCACGTAGGAGGAGCTCCTTGGATTCCGCGCCGGAAATCGTCGCGAGAAACGGGTGTTTGTACTTCGAGTAAACTGCACCGGCCTTCACGCGATCCTTCGCGGGCACCTTCATCGTGATCTCGAGATATGCTTTGTTCATCTTGGTCTCCTGCCAGTTCGCGCGGAATCGCCGCGCCGAAGCTCCCGCAATGGGAGTGTGCCTACAATCTGACAGGTCGAACCGAACTTCGCTGTTCTCTAAATAACAGTGCCGCAGCATATTCAAGAATCGATCAGCTTCTCGATATCTTCGATCCGGCGAACGCAGACATATTCGCGATTGTATCCGAGCACTCCCTTGTCACGGAGTTTGTTGAGGATCGTACTCACAACCGGTCTACTCGCTCCCACGAGGTCGGCCAACTCCTGTTGTGTGAGGCGAAGGTGTTGTCCGAAGCCATGATCGCAGCGAGTGGCGAACCCTCCTGACAACTCGCGGAAAGTCTCGGCTAGCCGTGCCTCGGTTCGTTTGAAGGCGAAGCTTTCGAGCCTGCGTTCCATCTGGCGCTGGCGCAGCGCGAGAAGCGAGACAAATTCCCAGGCGACTGCGGGATAGTGCAGCAACAGGCGCCGCAACTCGTCGATCGGCGCTCGCCATATGGAAACAGCTCCCTTCGCCCTCGCCGTGTCTTCGGCTGCAGTGGCGCCACTCAGAGCGGGGCCGAAGAAGTCCCCCGCACCCAACGCCGCCGTGGTGAGAGTCGCGCCGTCATAGCTGACCCTCGCGATGGTCACCTGACCATCGAGCACGCAAAACACAGTTCGCCCGGGCTCGCCTTGCCGGTAGATCGTGCCGCGGTGCCGAATCGCCACAATCCGAGCCGTCGGACAGTCGCGACGGAGGTCTTCTGGTGGAATTCCTGCCAGAAGCGGGCACCCCTTCAGCTCATTCGGCTTGTTCATTGGGCTTGCCGATTTTCCCTCATGTTCTCCGTTTCGATTGGCGGCCTAACGGAGTGCCGGCCAAATTAGGGACAGCCACCATTTTTCGCCCCAATCGCCTCCGAGCTGCGCGTGGGCTCGAGCGCTGACGAAATCGGTGGTTGTCCCTATTTTCCCTACTTCTTCGGCAGCCGCTCAGTACCCTTACCCTGCTCCAGCTTGTCGAGCACGCCGCCGCGCGGGGCTTCGGGTGTCTTGGCCGGCTCGGCGGCCTTGGGCGCTTCAATGGGCGCCGCGGCGGGCGTCGCGGCCGGCGTCTGGCCCTCGGAGGATGGCGTGGCGGCCGGTGCCGGCACGGTCACACGGTCGAAGACGGAGCCACTGCTGCTGTCGCCATGGTTGGCGAGCAGCGTCAGGCCGATGCTGGTCATGAAGAAGGCCGCAGCCAGGATCGCGGTGGCGCGCGTCAGCAGGTTGGCGGTGCCGCGACCGCTCATGAAGCCGCCGCCACCACCGCCACCAATGCCGAGCGCGCCGCCTTCGGAACGCTGCAGCAGCACGACGCCGACCAGGGCGGCGGCGATCATCAGATGAACCACGAGCAGGACGGTCGTCCACATGGGCGTGTCTCGGACAGCAGGAGATATGACGGGATCGGGCTGGCTTCTACACCAGGACGAACGGCCCCGCCAGCGGGGAATTGAACCGGCATCATGGCCGACGCCATGCAACGTCGCGACCACATTGGGCGGCGCGGCACAATTCGGTGGATGAACGGGCAATCCCGGCCGTCGCCGGCTTGGTGTCCGCCCTGCGACGACATAGCATGGATGAACTCGGAGAATGCTCGTTCTTGCCCGCGGGTCGCCATGCCGGATTTGACATTTTACCAATGGGCCAACGTTATCAAGGGCTACGCGCTGGCCTTTGGCGTGGCTTTCGCCGTCATGATGATCGTCCTGTGGTGGCGGCGCAGTCAGGCGGCACAGCGCGCCAGCCGCGGCGCCCAGGCCAAGCGCGTCTATGCGGACTATCTGCTGCAGGCCATGCAACATCCTGAGCTGGCCCGGCCCGGCGGACGGCGCCGATGGCCGGCGGCGCGCGCAGTATCAGTGGTTTGTCGGCTATCTGCTGACGGTTTCCGAGGAAATCCTGCTGATCGATCCGTCGCCGGCTTGGCGCGAGGTGCTGGCTCGACAGTTCGCACCGCACCGCGCCTTTCTCACCAGCCAGACGTTTCTCGATGGGCCCTACCGTGGCCTAACCAAAGAGGTGCGGGGCCTCATCGCGGAGGCGGCGGCATCGATGGTGGCGCGAACCACCGCTGGCCCCGACGCGGCAGCGCGGGAGACGCGCCGGGCCTGACGAGCGGCTGAGTATCGTTGCCCCCGCTCCGCACATCCCCACACCCCACATTATGTCGCCCTAGCATCCGGCCGCGCGGCATTGTAGGAAGCGTGGCGAGATTTGGGCCGCGCTCGCCAGCGGAGCGGCCCGCTACCTGTGGGCGCGGGGAAGGTATGCCGAAGCAGCTGATCATCGACGGCAAGGCGATCGAGGTCGAGGACGGCATCACGCTGCTTGCCGCCTGCGAGCAGGCGGGCGTCGAGATCCCGCGCTTCTGCTACCACGAGCGGCTGTCGATCGCCGGCAACTGCCGCATGTGCCTGGTCGAGGTGCAGGGCATGCCGAAGCCCGCCGCCTCCTGCGCCATGGGCGTCAACGATCTGCCGCCGAACCGGGATGGCACGCCCAAGCAGATCATGACCCGCACGCCGATGGTGAAGAAGGCGCGCGAAGGCGTCATGGAATTCCTGCTCATCAATCATCCGCTCGACTGCCCGATCTGCGACCAGGGCGGCGAGTGCGATCTGCAGGACCAGGCGATGGCCTACGGCCGAGGCGGGGCGCGCTACGACGAGAACAAGCGCGCGGTGGAGGAGAAGAACCTCGGTCCGCTGATCAAGACCATGATGACGCGCTGCATCCAGTGTACGCGCTGCGTGCGCTACATGACCGAGATCGCCGGTGTCGAGGAGCTGGGCGCCATCGGCCGCGGCGAGGACATGGAGATCACCACCTACCTCGAGCAGGGCATGCTGTCGGAGATGTCGGCCAACGTTGTCGATATCTGCCCGGTCGGCGCGCTGACGCACCGGCCGTGGGCGCACAACGCGCGGCCCTGGGAGCTGAAGAAAACCGAATCGATCGACGTCATGGACGCGGTCGGCTCGGCGATCCGCGTCGACACGCGCGGCCGCGAGGTGATGCGCATCTTGCCGCGCACCAACGAGGCGGTGAACGAGGAGTGGATCTCCGACAAGACGCGGCACGTCTGCGATGGACTGAGGACGCAGCGGCTCGACCAACCCTATGTGCGCCGCGATGGCCGCTTGGCGCCGGTCAGCTGGGACGAGGCGCTTGGCGTTGTGGCGGAACGACTAAAAAGCGCCCGGCCCGAGAGCATCGGCGCCATTGCCGGCGATCTGGCGGGCGCCGAGGAGATGTTCGCCCTCAAGGCGTTGCTCGGCGGCCTTGGCGTCGCCAGCCTGGATTGCCGCCAGGATGGCGCCAAGCTCGATCCGAGCCTGGGACGCGCCGGCTATCTGTTCAATACGACGATCGAGGGCCTGGAGCAGGCCGATGCCATTCTCATCGTCGGCTCGAATCCGCGCATCGAGGCCCCGATCCTCAACGCGCGTATCCGCAAGCGCTGGCGCCAGGGCGGCGTCACCATCGGCCATATCGGCGAGAAAGCCGACCTCGGCTATGGGAATGACTCTTTGGGTGCGGGGCCGCACATCCTGACCGAGGTGGCCGAGGGCCGCCACATGTTCGCGGGCGTGCTCAAGCAGGCCAAGCGGCCGGTGGTCATCGTCGGCATGGGGGCACTGACGCGCACCGACGGCGCCGCCATCCTGGCACTGGCGGCGCGCGTGGCGCAGGCCGCCATGGAGGGGGCCGATATGGGCTGGCAGGCGCTCAACGTTCTGCAATCGGCCGCGTCGCGAGTCGCTGGCCTCGACCTCGGCTTTGTGCCCTCCAACACCGGTCGTGATGTCGCGGGCATGCTGGCAGCCGCAGGCCAGGGCCAGCTCGACGTGCTGTACCTGCTCGGCGCCGATGAATGCGACCTGAGCCGACTCGGCAAGACGTTTGTCGTCTACCAGGGCACGCATGGCGATGCCGGCGCACATCGGGCCGATGTCATCCTGCCGGGCGCGGCCTACACCGAGAAGAGCGCTACCTATTTGAATACCGAGGGCCGGGCGCAGATGACGCAGCGCGCCGGCTTCCCGCCGGGTGATGCCAAGGAGGACTGGGCCATCATCCGCGCGCTGTCGGCCAAGGTCGGCACGACGCTGGCGTTCGACACGCTGTGGGCACTGCGGGCCGCGATGTACAAGGTGGCGCCGCATTTCGCCCGGCTCGACGACGTCACAGTGGCGGCATCGGCAGGCGCCACGCTCGAGGCGATCGCGGCCCGTGGTGGCGTGGCCGGCAGCGAACCGTTTGGCACGGCCATCAACGACTTCTACCTGACCAATCCAATTGCGCGGGCCTCTGCCGTGATGGCCGAGCTCAGCGCGCTGAAGAAAAACGCCGCGGGGGCGAGCAGCCTCCGCGCTGCTGAATAGAGAAGCGGACCGGCGCGATGGATGACTGGATCGTCTGGGGCTTGAAGGTGTGGGCGGACTATGGCTGGCCGCTGGCCATCATGGTCATCCAGAGCCTGGTCATGCTTGTCAGCGTGCTGGTGATCTTGGCCTTTCTGCTGCTGGCCGATCGCAAAATCTGGGCGGCGGTGCAGATGCGGCGCGGTCCCAACGTCGTCGGCCCCTTCGGCCTGCTGCAATCCTTCGCCGACCTGCTGAAGTTCGTGCTGAAGGAGCCGTTGATCCCGGCCGGCGCCGACAAGGTCGTGTTCCTCTTGGCGCCGCTGGCGACGGCGACCTGCGCGCTGGCCGCCTGGGCGGTCATCCCGGTGTCCGAGGACGGCTGGGGCAAGTGGGTGATCTCCGACCTGAACGTCGGCATCCTCTACCTGCTCGCCATCTCCTCGCTCGGCGTCTACGGCATCATCATGGGCGGTTGGGCGTCGAACTCGAAGTACCCGTTCATGGGCGCGCTGCGCTCGGCGGCGCAGATGGTGTCCTATGAGGTGTCGATCGGTTTCGTCATTATCACGGTCTTGCTGTGCGCTGGCTCGCTCAACATGACCGACATCGTCAACGCGCAGAAGTCCGGGCTCGGCCAAAGCGTCGGTCTGCCGGCCTCCGCACTCGACTGGTACTGGCTGCCGCTGTTTCCGATGTTCGTCGTCTTCTTCATCTCGGCCTTGGCGGAAACCAACCGGCCGCCGTTCGACCTGCCGGAAGCCGAGTCGGAGCTGGTGGCGGGGTTCATGGTCGAGTACTCGTCGACGCCTTACCTGCTGTTCATGCTCGGCGAGTACGTCGCCATCTGCACGATGTGCGCGCTGACGACGATCCTGTTCCTGGGCGGCTGGCTGCCGCCGGTCGACGTGGCGCCGTTCAACTGGGTGCCGGGCGTGTTCTGGTTCCTGGGCAAACTCTGCTTCGTGTTCTTCATGTTCGCCATGGTCAAGGCGATCGTGCCGCGCTACCGCTACGACCAGCTGATGCGGCTCGGCTGGAAGGTGTTCCTGCCGCTGTCGCTGGCGATGGTGGTGCTGGTGGCCGGCGTGCTGCAGTACGGCAATCTGGCGCGATAACCGATCGAGGATGGTGAAATGGCAGTCGGCCAGGCGATCAAATCCCTCTTCCTCGCGGAGTTCGTCGCCGCGTTCTTCATGTCGATGCGGTATTTCTTCGCCAAGAAGAAAACGCTGAACTATCCGTTCGAGAAGGGCCCGCTATCGCCCCGCTTCCGCGGCGAGCATGCGCTGCGCCGCTATCCCAACGGCGAGGAGCGGTGCATCGCCTGCAAGCTGTGCGAGGCGATCTGCCCGGCGCAGGCGATCACCATCGAGGCCGGCCCGCGCCGCAACGACGGCACGCGGCGCACGACGCGCTACGACATCGACATGGTGAAATGCATCTATTGCGGGTTGTGCCAGGAGGCTTGCCCGGTCGATGCCATCGTCGAAGGTCCGAACTTCGAGTTCGCCACCGAGACGCGCGAGGAACTCTACTACGACAAGGAACGCCTGCTCGCCAACGGCGACCGCTGGGAGCGCGAGATCGCCAAGAACCTCGAACTCGACGCGAGGTACAGGTGAGCCGATGACAGCCCTCTTCTTCTACCTCTTCGCCACACTGTGCATCGCCTCGGCCGTCATGGTCATCGTGGCGCGCAATCCGGTGCATGCGGTGTTGTTCCTGATCCTGGCGTTCTTCAATGCGGCGGGGCTGTTCGTGCTGCTCGGCGCCGAGTTCCTGGCGATGCTGCTGATCATCGTCTACGTCGGCGCCGTCGCCGTGCTGTTCCTGTTCGTCGTCATGATGCTCGACGTCGATTTCGCCGAGCTGCGCGCCGGCTTCATCACCAACGCGCCGCTGGGGCTGATCATCGGCGGCGTGGTGCTGGCCGAGCTGATCCTGGTGGTCGGCGCGCGGGCTTTGAATACGGGGCTGGGCGGCAAACTCGGCGCACCGATGCTGGCGCCGGCCGTGGCCGACAACACCGAGGCGCTGGGGCGACTGATTTACACGAAGTACGTCTACTTCTTCCAGGGCGCCGGCCTGATCCTGCTGGTTGCGATGATCGGCGCCATCGTCCTCACCCTGCGCCACAAGCAGGGCGTGCGGCGGCAATCGATCGCGGCGCAGGTTGCGCGCGGGCCCAAGACGGCGATGGAGATCGTCAAGGTCGCGAGCGGCGGTTACACAATTCCGGAGAAGAAGCCGCAGCCGGTGGCGGGGGAGTGATGGCATCCATTGATCAGTCCGTAGGTTGGGTTAGGCCGCCCCTCGGCGCGGCACAGTCTCGCCGCGGGCGCGCGGCCGTAACCCAACGCGTTGGCGGCAATCCTACGGGCACGAATCGTTGGGTTACAGGCGGGAGCGACGGTCGTGCCGTGACCGGCAACATCGGGGCCGCGCCTAACCCAACCTACGGCGCGGCAGGAGGCACCCCATGACCATCGGCCTCGGCCACTATCTGACCGTCGCGGCGTGCCTGTTCACGCTCGGCATTCTCGGCATCTTCCTCAATCGCAAGAACGTCATCGTCATCCTGATGTCGGTCGAGCTGATGCTGCTGGCGGTCAACATCAACCTGGTGGCGTTCTCCGCTCACCTTGGCGATCTCGTCGGCCAGGTGTTCGCGCTGTTCGTGCTGACGGTGGCCGCCGGCGAGGCCGCGATCGGGCTCGCGATTGTGGTGGTTTATTTCCGAAACCGGGGATCCATCGCTGTCGAAGACATCAACATGATGAAGGGGTGAAGTGGGGAGTGGGGAGTAGGGAATAGTAGGAAAATGCGCATGGAACCGAGTGGGACTTCAATTCGGTCGTATCGCGACCTTGTGGTCTGGCAACAGGCCATGGAGCTGGCGGCGATGTGTTACGTGAAGACCCGATTGTTCCCGCGCTCCGAGATCTATGGAATGACATCGCAGATCCGACGCGCTGCTGCGTCAGTCCCTGCAAATATTGCCGAGGGCAACGGGCGCGAGAACACAGGGTCTTACATCCAGTTTCTGCGAGTCTCGCAGGGCTCACTGAAGGAACTCGAGACGCACCTGCTGTTGTCGAACACGGTCGAGCTTCTGTCCAAGGTCGACTGCGAGGAGTTGCTCGAAAGGTGCGAGAGGGTTGGCAAGCTACTGCGATCGCTGATCAGGGCGTTGCAGCAGAAAGAGGCGGCGAAGTAATCGGGACGTCTGGCGATGTCGATTGTTCGGTTCACTAGGTCGGGTGTCATGCAGATAGGTCGAAATCAGAAGATGCGCACGAAACACCCTACTCCCTACTCCCTACTCCCTACTCCCCCCTGCCCTGGTCATTCCAATTCGACCCAGCAGGTCCAGCCCTCATGATCTATACCGCCATCGTCCTGCTCCCTCTCGCCGGCGCGCTGATCGCCGGCTTCCTCGGTCGCGTGCTGGGCCCCAGACCGTCCGAGCTGATCAGCACCGGGTTCCTGCTGCTGGCGGCGGTGCTGTCTTGGGTCGTACTCTGGCGCGTCGGTTTCGGCCACGAGACGGCCAAGGTGACGCTGTTCCGCTGGATCACCTCGGGCGAACTCGATGTCTCCTGGTCGCTCCGGATCGACACGCTGACCGCGGTCATGCTGGTGGTCGTCAACACCGTCTCCAGCCTGGTCCACGTTTACTCGATCGGCTACATGGCCGAGGACGACTCGCGCCAGCGCTTCTTCGCCTATCTGTCGCTGTTCACCTTCGCCATGCTGGCGCTGGTCACCGCCGACAACCTGCTGCAGATGTTCTTTGGCTGGGAGGGCGTCGGGCTCGCCTCCTACCTGCTGATCGGCTTCTGGTACAAGAAACCGGAAGCCAACGCCGCGGCGATCAAGGCCTTCATCGTCAACCGCGTCGGCGACTTCGGTTTCGCACTCGGCATCTTCGGGTTGTTCTTCGTCTTCCGCTCGGTCAGCCTCGACACCATCTTCGCGGCTGCCGCCGACGTTGCCAAACCCGACCATCCGCTGCACACCATCCGCTTCCTCGACTGGGCCAAGGCCGACACGTTAACGGTGCTCTGCCTGCTGCTGTTCATGGGCGCGATGGGCAAGTCGGCGCAGTTCCTGCTGCACACCTGGCTGCCGGACGCCATGGAGGGCCCGACGCCGGTCTCAGCCCTGATCCATGCCGCGACCATGGTGACGGCCGGCGTCTTCATGGTGGCGCGGTTGTCGCCGCTGTTCGAGTATTCACCCGTGGCGCTGCAGGTGGTGACGCTGGTCGGCGCGGTGACGGCGTTCTTCGCGGCCACCGTCGGCCTGGTGCAGAACGACATCAAGCGCGTCGTCGCCTACTCGACCTGCTCGCAGCTCGGCTACATGTTCGTTGCCTGCGGCGTCGGCGCCTACGGGGCCGGCATCTTCCATCTGTTCACGCACGCCTTCTTCAAGGCGCTGCTGTTCCTCGGCGCCGGCTCCGTCATCATCGCCATGCATCACGAGCAGGACATGCGCAAGATGGGCGGGCTCGCCCCGCATATCCGCATCACCTGGGCGATGATGCTGATTGGCACGCTGTCCTTGACCGGCGTCGGCATCCCGCACATCGCCGGCTTCGCCGGCTTCCACTCCAAGGATGCCATCATCGAGGCGGCCTGGGCCGCGCATACGCCGTCGAACTATGCCTTCTGGCTGCTGGTGGCGGCTGCGCTGATGACCTCGTTCTACTCCTGGCGGCTGATGTTCATGACGTTTCATCAGGCGCCGCGCTGGTCGGGGTCAGACCCATCTTCGTTGCCCGCCTCCGGCGGGACGGGTCTGACCCCAGGCACCACCGCAGCCGTGCATCACGGGGTCAGACCCGTGGGGTCAGACCCCGACCACGGCCACGCGCACACGCCGCACGAAAGCCCGATGGTGATGCTGGTGCCGCTGATGGTGTTGGCGCTGGGCGCGGTGGTAGCCGGTTTCGTGTTCACCGAAGTCTTTATCGGTCATCACTATAAGGAATTCTGGGGCAAGGCGCTGTTCGAGGGCGCGAACAACCACATCCTGCACGACATGCACAAGGTGCCGACCTGGGTTGCCTGGTCGGCGACGATCGCGATGCTGACGGGGCTGGCGATCGCCACCCTGTATTACATCGTCGCCCCGTCATTGCCGGCCATCACGGCGCGCGCCTGCAAGCCGCTCTACCTGTTCCTGCTCAACAAGTGGTACTTCGACGAGTTGTACGACTGGCTGCTGGTCCGGCCGGCCAAATGGCTCGGCTGGGCTTTCTGGAAGGGCGGTGACGGCGCCACCATCGACGGCATGATCGACGGCACGGCGAGCAGTGTGCAGAAGGTGACGGGCCGCGTCGTCCGCCTGCAGACCGGTTTCGTCTATCACTATGCCTTCGCCATGCTGATCGGCGTGGCGGCGATCATCACCTGGTTCATGTTTGCCGGCGGAGCAGCGAAATGAACATCGGCACGACTCCGATCCTGTCGATCGTCACCTTCCTGCCGCTCGTCGGCGCGTTGTGGATTGCCACGCAGAACCGCGAGGCGGCGGGCAACGCGCGCTGGGCGGCGCTATGGACCACGCTGCTGACGTTCGCGGTGTCGCTGCTGATCTGGATCAACTTCGACAAGAGCACCGCCAACTTCCAGTTCGTGGAAGAGACAGCCTGGCTCGGCGGCCTCAAGTACAAGATGGGCGTCGACGGCATCTCCATGCTGTTCGTCATCCTGACGACGTTCCTGATGCCGCTGACGATCCTGGCCTCTTGGGAGGCGATCGAGGAGCGCGTCAAGGAATACATGATCGCGTTCCTGGTGCTCGAGTGCCTGATGATCGGCGTGTTCTGCGCCCTCGACCTGGTGCTGTTCTACCTGTTCTTCGAGGCCGGCCTCATTCCGATGTTCCTGATCATCGGCGTGTGGGGTGGCAAGCGGCGCGTCTATGCCAGCTTCAAGTTCTTCCTCTACACGCTGCTGGGTTCCGTTCTCATGCTGCTGGCCATGATGGCCATGTGGTGGCAGGCCGGCACGACTGACATCCCGACGCTGATGGCGGCCAAGTTCCCCAAGGATATGCAAACCTGGCTGTGGCTGGCCTTCTTTGCCTCGTTCGCCGTCAAGCTGCCGATGTGGCCGGCGCACACCTGGCTGCCGGACGCGCACGTCGAGGCGCCGACGGGCGGCTCGGTGATCCTGGCCGCGATCCTGTTGAAGATGGGCGGCTACGGCTTCCTGCGCTTTTCGCTGCCGATGTTCCCGCTGGCCTCCGAGCAGCTCGCGTCATTCGTGTTTGTGCTGTCGGTGGTGGCGATCGTCTACACCTCGCTGGTGGCGCTGGCGCAGGAGGACGTGAAGAAGCTGATCGCCTACTCGTCCGTGGCACACATGGGCTTCGTCACCATGGGAATCTTTACGTTCACGGCGCAGGGCTTGGACGGCGCCATCTTCCAGATGCTGTCGCACGGCCTCGTCTCGGCAGCCCTCTTCCTGTGCGTCGGCATTGTCTACGACCGCATGCATACGCGCGAGATCGCCGCCTACGGCGGGCTCGTCCACCGCATGCCGATCTATGCCTTCTGCTTCATGGTGTTCACCATGGCCAACGTCGGGCTGCCAGGGACATCGGGCTTCGTCGGCGAGTTCCTGACGCTCTTAGCGGCCTTCAATGTCAACACCTGGGTCGCCTTCTTCGCCAGCTTCGGCGTCATCCTGTCTGCAGCCTACGCGCTCTGGCTCTACCGGCGCATGATCTTCGGCGAGTTGGAGAAGCCTTCGCTGAGAGCTATCACCGACATGAGCCCGCGCGAAATCGTGGTGATGGCCCCGCTCGTCGTGCTGACGATCTTCTTCGGCTTCTATCCCGCGCCGCTGCTCGATGTGACAGCGGTCTCGGTCAAGAAGCTCGTTTCAAACTATGAGGCGGCCGTGCGCGCGGATTTGGCGCCTGGACCAGCCAAGACCGCGGAGGCGCCTCGCCGATGACGCATCTTTCGACCCTGGGGCCGCTGCTGCCGGAGCTGATCGTCGCCATCGGCGCGATGGCCCTGCTCATGCTCGGCGTCTTCATGAAGGATGACGAGTCGACCGGCGAAAGGATCGGCTGGCTCGCCATTCTGCTGCTGGTCGTGGCGGGGTGGCTGATCGTGGTCCAGCCGGCGGGCACGCAGACCCTATTCGAAGGCGCCTTCATCGTCGACGACTTCGCCCGCTTCATGAAGCTGCTGGTGCTCGGCGGCTCGGCCGTGGCACTGCTGTTGTCGTTCGATTATCTGCGCGACGTCAAGGCGCTGAAATTCGAGTTCCCGGTGCTGGTGCTGCTGGCCACCACGGGCATGCTGATGATGGTCTCGGCCGGCGATTTGATTGCGCTCTATCTCGGTCTCGAGCTGCAGAGCCTGGCGCTTTACGTCGTCGCCGCCTTCCGGCGCGACGATGTCCGATCCAGTGAGGCGGGCCTCAAGTATTTCGTGCTCGGCGCGCTGTCGTCGGGGATGCTGCTCTATGGCGCCTCGCTGATTTATGGCTTTACCGGTTCGGTCAGCTTCCAGGTGATCGCCTCCGTCGCCAAGTCGCAGGGCGCCGGCCAGAACATCGGCCTGATCCTCGGCCTCGTTTTCCTCATGGTCGGCCTCGCCTTCAAGATCTCGGCGGTGCCGTTCCACATGTGGACGCCGGACGTCTATCAGGGGGCGCCGACGCCGGTGACGGCGTTCCTCGCCGCGGCGCCGAAGATGGCGGCGATGGCGCTGACGGTGCGGGTCCTGATGAGCGCTTTCCCCGGTATGGCAGCCCAGTGGCAGCAGATCGTCGTGTTCCTGGCGCTCGGCTCGATGTTGCTGGGCGCCTTTGGCGCCATCGGCCAGACCAACATCAAACGGCTGATGGCCTATTCCTCGATCGGCAACATCGGTTTTGCCCTGGTTGGGTTGGCGGCGAACAATGCCGAGGGCCTGCAGGGCGTGCTGGTCTACCTCGCCATCTACCTGGTCATGACGCTCGGCGCCTTCGCCTGCATCCTCGCCATGCGCCGAGAAGCGGGGCTGGTCGAGGAGATCGACGAACTGGCGGGCCTTGCCCAGAACAACCTCGGCATGGCGACCGCTTTCGGTCTGCTGATGTTCTCGCTGGCTGGAATTCCGCCGCTCGCGGGATTCTGGGGCAAGTGGTACGTATTTCTCGCCGCCGTCAAAGCCGGGATGTGGCCGCTGGCGATCATCGGTGTGCTGGCGAGCGTCGTCGGTGCCTACTACTACTTGCGCATCGTCAAGATCATGTTCTTCGACGAGCGCAGGGCGGCATTCGTCGCGGCGCCGTCCAGGGCCCGATTGGTGTTCTCGCTCGCCGCGATCTTCGTGCTCGTCTTCTCGATCTCCTGGGTCGGCGACCCCGTCGTCCGGGCCGCGGCGGCCGCCGCCAAAACCCTGATGTGACGGTGCGATGATGTTCACGGCCGAGATGCCGACAGGGCGTCGGCTCATATCTCTCGATCGTGTCGAGTCGACCAATACCGAGGCGATGCGGCTGGCCGCGGCGGGCGATGCCGGCGGTGTCTGGCTCGTTGCCGGCGAGCAGGTGAAGGGGCGTGGCCGTTCTGGTCGCATTTGGACCTCGGTGCCGGGTAACCTCTATGCCAGCTTCATGCTGCGCCTAGCCTGCAGCCCGCAGACTGCACAGCAACTGGCGCTGCTTGCAGGCGTCGCGGTGGTGGATGCGGTTCGAAAGGTGTCTGACGTCGGGTCAGACACCTTACCCGCCCTCCGCCTCAAATGGCCCAACGACGTGCTCATCGGCTCCGCCAAGCTCTGCGGCATCCTGGTGGAAAGCGCGCTGAACCTCGGCGGCCCTGGCCTGTTGGCGGTGATCGGTGTTGGCCTGAACGTTGCGAGAGCACCCGAGGGCCTTGGGCTGACGGCGACGAGCCTGGCCGCGGAGGGGCTGCATGTCGATCGCGGTACGATGCTCACCGCGCTGGCTGTTTCAATGGATAAAGTGCTGTCGATATGGGATGAAGGGGCTGGATTCCCGGAGTTACGCGTTGCTTGGCAAGAGCGTGCCGGGCCCATTGGCGAACCTTTGATTGTCAATTCGAGCTTGGGTCCCGTTCGGGGATGCTATAGCGGTCTTGATCAGGACGGCGCTTTGTTGCTGGCGGATGCGCTGGGCCATCAGCGCCGTTTCACTTATGGCGATGTCACGCTCGCCGATGGCGGCAGCGAACAGTAGGGCGCACACAAGGTATGGCGGCAAAGAGCGGCGCGCGGCGCGGTGGCGGGCAAGTGGACGAGCTGGTTTTTCTGGGGCTCGGCGGCCTCGGCGAAATCGGCATGAATGTTTATCTCTATGGCTTGGGGCCGCCGGACGCCCGCAAATGGCTGATGGTTGATCTCGGCCTGACCTTTCCCGGCGAGCAGGAACCCGGAGTCGACGTCGTGCTCCCCGATCTGCGGTTCATCGAAGAGCAGGCGCCGGCATTGGCGGGGATCGTGCTGACACACGCGCACGAGGACCATATCGGCGCCGTCATCGATATGTGGGCGCGCCTCAAGGCGCCGATCTACGCCACGCCGTTCACGGCTGGCATGCTGCGCTCGAAAATTTCCGAGTTCGCCGGCAAGGTCAAACTGCCCATCACCGAAATACCGATGGGCGGGCGGTTCAAGGCTGGTCCGTTCTCGCTCGAATTCGTCACCATGTCGCATTCGATCCCCGAGCCGTCCGCACTGTTGATCGAGACGCCGGTCGGCCGCGTCTTTCACACCGGCGATTGGAAACTCGATGCTGCGCCGCTGGTCGGCGATGTCCCCAACGAGGCGCGCATCCAGGAAATCGGTGCTCAGGGCGTCGACGCCTTGATCTGCGATTCCACCAATGCTTTCCGCGATGGCCGCTCGCCGTCCGAGACCGAGGTCGCCCGCTCGATCGCGGCCATCATCAAGGGCGCCAAGCGGCGTGTGGCGGTGACGACGTTCGCCTCCAACGTCGCCCGCGTTCGCGCCGTGGCCGATGCGGCCAAGGCATCAGGCCGCCAGCTTGTCGTCGCCGGCCGCTCGCTGCATCGGGTGATCGACGTGGCGCGCGAGACGGGCTACCTACCGCAGGCGTTCAAGTATCACGATCAGGATCAGTTCGGTTATCTCGATCCGGAGGAGACGCTGCTGCTGTGCACCGGCAGCCAGGGCGAGCCGCGCGCGGCCTTGGCGCGCATCGCCGAGGGCGAGCATCCGCATATCGAGCTGGTGACCGGCGACCTGGTGATTTTCTCGTCCCGGACCATTCCCGGCAATGAGAAGTCGGTGTCGCAGATCCACAACAGTCTGGCGCGCATGGGCGTCGACATCATTACCGACAGCGAGAAGCTGGTGCACGTGACCGGGCATCCTCGGCGCGAAGAGTTGCGGCAGATGTACGACTGGATTCGTCCGAGGATCGCCGTACCCATGCACGGCGAGGTGCGTCACCTCAGGGAGAACGCACGGCTGGCGCGGGAGGCCGGTGTCAAAGAGGTTTATACCGTCGTCAATGGCGAGATCGTGCGGCTGGCGCCGGCGCCGGGCGGCATCATCGACGAGGCGCCGGTCGGTCGCTACTATCGCGATGGCCGGTTAATTATCCCCGGCGGTGATGGGCCCGTGCGCGAGCGTCGCAAGCTGGCGGTGGTGGGCATCGTGATGGTGTCGCTGGTCTTGTCGCGGCGCGGCGAGATCATCGCGGACCCGCAAGTGGCGCTCGACGGCGTGCCCCTGGCGACGGCCAACGGCACGTCCATGGAGGACGTGGTGATCAAGGCCGTGGAAGGCACGCTGACCAGCATGCCGCCGGCCAAGCGCCGCGACGTGGAACTCGTCGAAGATGCCGTGCGCCGTGCCGTTCGGGCGGCTGTGGACCATGCCTGGGGCAAGAGGCCGATCGTCAAGGTGCTGGCGAGCGTGGTTGAAGGCAAGTAAGGAAGTGGGAAGTCGGATATCGGAAGTCGGAAATCAGTCGGCTTCCGATTTCCGACTTCCGGTTTCCCACTGCACTGGAGCGCATCATGATCGGACGCCTCAACCACGTCGCCATCGCCGTCTCCAATCTGGCGGCGGCCATGGCGCTCTACCGCGAGACACTCGGCGCCGAGGTTTCAGCTCCGTTGGATCAGCATGAGCACGGCGTGACGGTGGTTTTCATCACGCTGCCCAACACCAAGATCGAGCTGCTGGCGCCCTTGGGGGACGCCTCGCCGATCGCCAAGTTCCTCGAGCGCAACCCGGACGGCGGCATGCACCACGTCTGCTACGAGGTGGATGACATCCTGGCGGCACGTGACCGGCTGAAGGCCGGCGGCGCGCGTGTGCTGGGAGACGGTACGCCGAAGATCGGCGCGCACGGCAAGCCCGTGCTGTTCCTGCACCCCAAGGATTTCCTCGGCACCCTGGTCGAGCTGGAGCAGGCGTGAAGTGGTAGGGAGTAGGGAGTAGCAAAATGGGTGTTGGCAGCCGCACGGCACTACCTTATTGCCAACTGCCTATTCCCCTTCCTGAAGCCTGACCCTGGAATCTGGCGCCCCATGAGCCTCACCCTCGCCATCGCCACGTATTTCATTATCTGGTGGACAACGCTGTTCGCCGTGCTGCCGTTCGGCCTCAGAACACAGGGCGAGGACGGCGTGGTCGTGCCAGGCACGCCGGAAAGCGCGCCGACCCGGCCGCGGCTGCTGCGCATCTTCCTGATCAATACGGTGGTGGCGTCGGCGCTGTTCGCGGCGCTCTTGCTGCTGATCCGCTTCCAGGTGTTTTCGTTCGCCGGCGTACTCGGATCGGGCCGCTGAGTGCGGTAGTGCGACTCGCACCAACGAAAAAGGAGCAAGACTTGGGTAAGTCTTGCTCCCAGTTGCTTCCCACGGCCGACTGATGCGCCTGTGAGTAACCGGTCGGCGCTGATCAGCCGGCCGGTCGTTTCCAAACAAGTCTCGCCTGAATAGTCATGCGGGACTTGGATTCCGTCTCCCTAGACTTGGGCCCTTGAAGCCGACCTGGACACTGGCTGAGACCCTTTCCTCGTAACAGTCGCACGCTATCGAGTTCGCCAACAACTGTCACGCCCTTTTCTTATCATCCGATCATCAATTGCATTGGCGATGGGCCTGGCCGCAGCTTGTGCAATCCGAGCATGACATTCCGCGGGTTTTGACAACCTGCGCGTGCATTGCTGGTCAGTGCTATAAGGTGTAAACGGATTAAATCGATCGCGGCGGCGTGGTCGAGAAGGCGGGCAAAGGATTGCCATGTCTGTCAATCCTGGCTAAGGGCATGGATGAATTGCAAGAGTGCGCAGCGCCGCGTGCCTGCGACGCGCATGTCGCCTCGTGGCGCGAGCAACCGCGTACCGGGCCGCACGCCCGACAACCAGAAGGTAGCCCGCATGCATCTGTCCCGTTACTTTCTGCCCGTGCTCCGCGAAGTGCCCAAGGAAGCCGAGATCATCTCGCATCAGTTGATGCTGCGGGCCGGGATGGTGAAACAGGCTTCGGCGGGCATCTACTCCTGGTTGCCGCTCGGATTGCGCGTCCTGAAGAAGATCGAGCATATTGTCCGCGAGGAGCAGAACCGCGCCGGCGCCGTCGAGATCCTGATGCCGACCATCCAGTCGGCGGATCTTTGGCGGGAAAGCAAGCGCTATGAAGCTTACGGCAAGGAGATGCTGCGGATTACCGACCGGCACGACCGCGATATGCTGTTCGGTCCAACGGCGGAGGAAGTGGTCACCACCATCTTCCGCGACAGCGTCCGCAGCTACCGCGACCTGCCCAAGAACCTCTACAACATCCAATGGAAGTTCCGCGACGAGGTCAGGCCCCGCTTCGGCGTCATGCGCGGGCGCGAGTTCCTGATGAAGGACGCTTATTCCTTCGACCTGACCGCCGACGGCGCGCGCGCCGCCTACAACCGTATGTTTGTCGCTTACTTGCGCACCTTCGCCCGCCTCGGCCTGAAGTCGATCCCAATGGCGGCCGACACCGGCCCAGTCGGCGGCGACCTCTCCCACGAGTTCATCATCCTGGCCGACACCGGCGAGAGCCAGGTCTACTGCCACAAGGACCTGATCGAGGGCGCGATCCCGCCCGCCGACACCGATTTCGACGCCGACCTGTCGCCGATCATCAAGGCCTGGACCTCGCTTTACGCGGCCACCGACGAGAAGCACGAGGCCGCCCGCTTCGAGACCGAGGTGCCGGACACAAAGCGTGTTTCGGCGCGCGGCATCGAGGTCGGCCACATTTTCTTCTTCGGCACCAAGTATTCCGAGCCCATGGGAGCCAAGGTGCAGGGACCGGACGGGCAGATGGTCACACTGCAGATGGGGTCATACGGTATCGGCGTGTCACGGCTGGCCGGCGCCATTATCGAGGCCTCGCACGACAAGGACGGCATCGTCTGGCCGGTGCCGGTGGCGCCGTTCGAGGTCGGACTGATCAACCTGAAGGCCGGCGACAAGGACACCGATGCGGCGTGCGCGGGCCTTTATCAACAGCTGCAGGCGGCCGGCATCGACGTGCTGTACGACGATACCGACGAGCGCGCGGGAGGAAAATTCGCCACCGCCGATCTGATCGGCCTGCCTTACCAGCTTGTGGTTGGCCCCAAGGGCGTCAAGTCCGGCGAGATCGAGATCAAGACAAGGCAGGGCGGCGCCAAGCAAACGCTGCCGCTGGAAGCCGGGCTGAGCAAGATCGTCGACGATGTGAAGCGGCTGAGGGTGCTGGTATAAGTCAGTTGCTCGACGGAAACGCCGCGAACGGCCCGCCCATCGTACAATTGAGAATTACGCGCAGGTACCATGGCCGATGTAATTCCGGAGGACCAGAAGATTTATCACATTGTCCACATCGATCGCCTGGCATCGGTTGTGAGCGATGGACATTTGTATTGCGACTCCATCATGGTCAAACGGCAAGGCAATACGGGTTCCGTTATTGGGATATCGGCCATCAAACAACGTCGCATGGCTCTGCCAGTGCAATGCCATGTCGAAGATACTGTCGGCGAATATGTCCCGTTCTATTTCTGCCCGCGCTCGATCATGCTCTATGTGATCAGCCGCAAGAATCATCCAGAGTTAGCGTATAGAGGTGGGCAGGAGTCGATCGTGCATCTGCAGGCCGATCTGAGGGCAACCTTGGAGTGGGCCGAGAATCGCAAGCGCCGGTGGGCGTTCACGCTGTCGAACGCTGGTGCCGTGTACGCAAAGTTCCGGTCCCGTCGCGCCGATTTCAGTCAAGTCAACTGGCAGGCAGTGAATGCTCGCGACTTTCGCCCGGCGGATATCAGGGAAAGCAAGCAGTCAGAATTTCTTCTGAAGGAGACTTTCCCCTGGGAGCTGGTCGAGCGGATTGGTGTGCATTCTATGTTGATTGGGCAGCAAGCTACTCGGTCGCTGCAGCGCGCGGCTCATAGGCCGACCGTTCAGGTCATGCCTGAATGGTACTATTAGGGAGGTGAGGATGATCGAATACACATCCGGAGACATCCTCAAGGCCGACGTTGAGGCGCTGGTCAATACCGTGAATTGCGTGGGCATCATGGGGCGCGGCATCGCATTGCAATTCAAGAACACGTTCCCATCGAACTTCAAGGCCTACAAGGTTGCCTGTGATCGCAAGGAGGTTCAGCCTGGACGCATGTTCGTGTTCGAGATCGGAGCGATGACGAACCCGAAGTTCATAATCAATTTCCCGACCAAACGGCATTGGAAGGGCAAGAGTCGCATGGAGGACATTGAGACAGGCTTGGTGGCCCTCGTCGGTGAGATCAACGCTCGCAAAATTAAATCGATTGCGATCCCACCTCTTGGTAGTGGGCTGGGCGGCCTCGACTGGCGACTCGTGCGTGAACGGATTGAGAGGGCGCTGGGCGAGATTGCCGATCTCAAAGTCATTGTCTATGAGCCGAGTGATGCACTCAAACAAAGAGTCATGGCGCGCGCAAAGAGCGTTCCTGACATGACCGCCGGGCGGGCCGCGCTGGTCGTATTGATGCACCGGTACCTGGGCGGCCTTATGGACCCTTTTGTCACGCTGCTCGAGGTCCATAAATTGATGTACTTCATGCAGGAAGCCGGGGAGCCTCTCCGCCTCGACTTCAAGAAGGCTCATTTCGGCCCCTATGCCGAAAACCTTCGGCATGTGCTGAGGGCGACCGAGGGGCATCTCACTGTCGGCTACGAAGATGGCGGTGATGCTCCCAGCAAAGAGTTCTCGCTCGTCCCCGGCGCTGTGAAAGACGCGGAAGCCTTCCTTGTCGATGCCGAGGCGACAAGCGCCAGGTTCGATCGGGTTGCCGACCTGGTGGCTGGATTTGAGACCCCATTCGGTCTCGAGTTGCTTTCGACCGTGCACTGGATTGCCGGAAGGGAGAAGGTCGCCAGCAAGAGTGAAATCGTCACGCGCGTGCACGATTGGGGTAGCCGAAAAATTCAGTTCTCACCACGCCAGATCGAACTGGCACTTGATGTGCTCATCAAGAAGGGGTGGTTAGCCGCATCGTAGCGTTAGCTTCACACTTCTGACTCCGGCTTAGCGTAATTCACCCGCCAGGACTTCGCATGCGAACTTGAGCCGACGGGCAAAGGCCAGAGGCAGCTGTCATGACCCTTGAGACTATGACCAGATGCGGCCCACTGCAATCAATGCCTGATGCGATCACGAAGTAGAGGCGTAAGCCAATGACCACCACCACCGATACACCCGCCTTCGCCCCCTACGAGTGGCTCATTGCCTCGCGCTATCTCAGGGCGCGGCGCAAGGAGGGGTTTATCTCCGTCATCGCCGGCTTTTCCTTCGTCGGCATCATGCTGGGTGTTGCCACGTTGATCATCGTCATGGCTGTCATGAACGGCTTCCGCAACGAGCTGTTCGCCAAGATCCTGGGCCTCAACGGCCACGTCATCGTGCATAAGGTCGGTGACGATTTCACCGACTACGACGCGGTTGCTGCCCGCATCGCCCGCGTGCCTGGCGTCAAGGTGACCCTGCCGCTGATCGAAGGCCAGGTGATGGTGTCCTCGGCCGTGCAGGCGACCGGCGGCCTCGTGCGCGGCATGAACGAGGCTGGCATAAAATCGCTGCCGCTGGTTGCCGGCAACGTGCGCTTTGGCACCTTCGACGGGTTCGACGCGAGAAACGGGTTGGCTATCGGCATGCGGCTCGCCAGCACGCTGCGCGTCAACGTTGGTGATTCGATAGCGCTCGTCTCGCCGCGCGGCGCCACCACGCCGTTCGGCACGGCGCCGCGCACCAAGTCTTATCCGATCGTCGCCATCTTCGAGCTCGGCATGTCCGAGTACGACCGCACCATGGTGTTCATGCCGCTGCTCGAGGCGCAGCGCTATTTTTCGCGCGGGGCCCAGGTCGATGTGCTGGAGGTGATGGTCGAGGATCCCGAGAGGGTGGCGCAGTACGCGGCTCAAATCAAGGCCGCCGGCGGCCCGACCATCCACGTCAGCGACTGGCTGCAGCGCAATGAATCCTTCCGCAACGTGCTCGATGTCGAGCGCACGGTGATGTTCATCATCCTGTCCCTGATCATCCTGGTCGCGGCGCTCAACATCATCTCCGGCATGATGATGCTGGTGAAGGACAAGGGCCGCGACATCGCCATCCTGCGCACGATGGGGGCGACCAAGGGCGCGGTGATGCGCGTGTTCCTGATCACCGGCGCCTCGATCGGCGTGGTCGGCACGCTGGCCGGCTTTGTGCTCGGTGTCGTCTTTTGTCACTACATCGACGACATCAAGCAGTTCGTGTCGTGGGTGACATCCACCCACCTGTTCGACGCCAACATCTACTATCTGACCAAGCTGCCGGCCGACATCAATCCCAAGGAAACGGCGGCGATCGTCGCCATGGCCCTGGCTCTGTCGGTGCTGGCGACGCTGTATCCATCCTGGCGGGCGTCCAGGCTCGATCCGGTCGAAGCACTGAGATACGAGTGAGCCCCCCTGTGCGCGATACCCCAATCACAGCCGTCCTGAAGCTCGACGGCCTGAAGCGCTCTTTCCGGCAGGGTCCGCGCGAGATCGTCGTCTTGTCCGGAGCCACGGCCGAGCTGCTGCCCGGCCAGGCGGTCGCCCTCGTTGGTCCCTCGGGTGCGGGCAAGTCGACGCTGTTGCACATCGCCGGCCTGCTCGAGACGCCGGACGAGGGCCATGTCATCGTCAACGGCCGCGATTGCGCCATGATGGACGACGACCAGCGCACGCGCGTGCGCCGCACCGAGATGGGCTTCGTCTACCAGTTCCATCAGCTGTTGCCGGAGTTCTCCGCGCTGGAGAATGTCGTGCTGCCTCAGATGATCCTCGGCAAGACGCGTCAGGCGGCGGAAGTCCGCGCGCGTGAGTTGCTGGGGTCCATGGGGCTTGCCGAGCGCGTCGATCACCGTCCAGCCGAGTTGTCGGGTGGCGAGCAGCAGCGCACCGCGATCGCCCGAGGCCTGGCCAATGCGCCAAGGCTGCTGCTGGCGGACGAGCCGACCGGCAACCTCGATCCGACGACCTCGGAGCGGGTGTTTGGCGAGCTGATCGAGCTGATCCACACCACCGGCGTCGCCGCCCTGATCGCCACCCACAACATGGACCTCGCCCGCCGCATGGACCGGGTGCTGCGGCTGGCGGACGGACTGCTGGTCGAGGTGCCCCCGGACAAGGTGGGGTAGCCAGTTCCATCAGCGCGCCCGACTTACACCTGATGGGTGCTTGTCCTCGTTTTGCCGCCCTTGGGCCCAACTGGCGACATGTTGCGCAACCAGATTGCCCACGCACGGTGGACGGTCGAGCAGCGCCATCGCCTGCAGTGTCAACCGCAAGCGGCATTGGCTCGATCCGGCATTGGCCCGATCCATCAATGCCGCCCGCCGGGCAAGAGTTGATACGCCGCATAGCCGGTTGTTAGCGTTAACGCCCTCTTAACGACTTGAAGCGATCATGGGGCTGTAGACCGCGCGTCACCAAGCGGAGTCATGAAGATGTATCGCGTTGCTGTGTTCGCTGGCTTGGCAGTGCTGCTTTCGGCCTGCAGCTTCAGCATGCCGTCGATGCCGTTCTCGCAAATCGCCAGCGAGCCGAGCATCGCCGCCGCGCCTGTTCCCAAGCGCCCGCCAAGTGTGGCATTGGGCGGTGAGCCCAAGATTCAGCGCGAAGCGGTCATCGTCAGCAGCGCCCAGGTTGCCAAGCTCACCGACAAGGCGCCGAAGGGTGAGTTCGAGAAGGCCCATCAGGGCGCCCTGGACGGCCGCAATTATGAAGCCACCCGCCTCGATGCCGACAAGGCCCGGCAACTGATCAACGCCTATCGCGTCGAGAACGGCCTGAAACCGGTGGCGCTCAATACGCAGCTTACCAATGCCGCCAAGCTGCACTCGCGCGATCTGGCGAAATGGGATCGTATCTCGCATTTCGGCTCCGATGGCACCAACCCATGGGATCGCGTCAAGCGCTCGGGCTACAACGCCAAGCTCGCCGCCGAGAATGTCGGCACCGGCCAGGTTTCATTCGAGGAAGTTCTGAAAGGCTGGAAGGCCAGTGCCGGGCACAACAAGAACCTGCTGCTGGCCGATGCCGAGCACATGGGCATTGCCCTGGTGCACGAGCGAGGCACCGAGTTCAAGACATTCTGGACCTTGGTCATCGGCTCGCCAATGTGATGACCGGGCCGCCATGTCCGGCGTGGCTGGCCAACAACATCGCGCAGCCCAGTCGTCGTCCAGGTCAATGCCGCATTGCCCGGCCGGGCCTGAGTATGGTAAGGCGCGCCGGTTGGTTAATCGAGCCCGGGGCCGCAATGCACTGCTTTGCCAGATTGTTCGCGTTCCTGCTTGCCGGCACTCTCGGAGCCAGCGCAACCTTGGCCGGCCCCGCGCTGCTCATCGATGCCAACGACGGGCGCGTGCTATATGCCGAGGATCAAGATGATCATTGGCATCCCGCCTCCCTGACAAAAATCATGACCGCCTACCTGGCGTTCGAGGCCCTGAAATCGGGCAAGCTGACGCTCGAAGGCAAGATTGCCAACAGCGAAAACGCCAGCCAGCAGGCGCCGAGCAAGGTTGGCCTGCCGGTTGGCGCCGAAATGACCGTCGACATGGCGTTGCGCGCCCTGATCATCAAATCCGCCAACGATGTGGCGGTGATGCTGGCCGAGGCCATCGGCGGCTCCGAGCCGGGGTTCGTCGAAATGATGAACGTGGCGGCCAAGAGCCTGGGGATGACGCGCACGGTGTTCGTCAACCCGAATGGGTTGCCCGCGCCCGAGCAGGTGACGACCGCACGCGACCTGGCCACGCTGTCCGGGGCCGTGCTGCGGAAGCATGCCGAATACATTCATTATTGGGCCATGGCCGACATGCGCATCGGCAAGCGCCGGATCCCGACGCACAATGGTCTGTTGCGCTCATTCGATGGCGCCGATGGCCTCAAGACGGGATTCATCTGCGATTCCGGATTTAATATCGTCGCGACCGCAAGCCGCGATGGCCGCCGGCTGTTGGCGGTCGTCCTCGGCGAGCCGACCGGTGGCGCCCGCAATGTCCGGGCGGCGAGCCTGCTGGATCATGGCTTCCAGATGTATGGGTGGAAATCATTGTTTGCGCCCGCTAGCCTGGACCGGGTGCCGCTAGCCAACGATGCGCGCAGCATCAGCAGCATGCGCCAGGAGGTCTCCAATTTCTCCTGCAACGGGCGCCGCGGCCGGCCGGCTGCGGCCATCGCCAAGGCCCGTCAGGCGCGCGCCCAGGCCAAGGCAGCGGCGGCTTCCGCAACGGCGGCATCCCAGGTGGCGGGCTCGGCTCCAGCCGCCGACGTTGCGCCGCAAGCCGCCGCACCCAAGGCGAAATCCACGACCGCCGCCAAGCCTGCCGCAGCCAAGCCCTGAGCAGGGCTGCATTAAGCGTCTGTTTCAGATTTAGACGATCAGGTCCAACTTGTTGTTTCGGTACGTGCAACCGGGCGGCGGCTCAGCCGGGGCCTGAGGTGCGGCCCGTCCCTGCTCCAAAGGCGCGGGGCGCTCGTTTGCGGGGCCGGGGGCCGAACCTGCCGGCGCAGCCTGTGGCGCCTCCGCCGAGGGCGGCAGGCCCGGCTGTGACTCCGCCCCTGCCGGATCGGCAATCGTAATTGCAAGCATCAGCGAGGCGGCCGCCAGACCGATGGATGGCGCGTGCAGGGGCATCATCGCAGCTCCCGTGAATCAGCAGTGCATAGGCCCATTAAGGCATTTCCAGCTCGTGTTGCAACGACCTTCTCTCGTCAGGGTTGTTAAGGATGACAACTCCTTACATCCCCGAACCGTGCGGGTTGGCTTCGATCTTGCTCATCAGGCCAGCAAAAGAAAACAGCAAGGCAGAGCCGAACAAATGGCATCAGGTTGGCAACCCAAAGGCGACGCGACGCCCACGCCGGGTGAAGTGGTTGCCATGGCATCGGTCCTGGAAGGCCGTCACGGTCAATGGGCCGCCGACGTGGCGGAGTTCTTTTCGACATTTCACGGCCAGCGGGGCGATATTGGTCGCTCGTGGGCCTGGCGCAGCGTGGCCAAGACGGTCAGGCGCCGGGGGCGGGCACGCCAGCACCAATCATGATTGCATCCTCCGCCCGCACGGAACACCACAGGCTCCTTGCCGCCGCTGCGATCGCTGCACTGCGCAAGCGCCAGCGCGCCACCGGCGTGCGGGACCCTGCCCGGAATGCTGCCCTAAAGGCAGTTGCTTTCTACATGTCCGGCGCTGTCCTGCTGTATGCCACCGAGATCGCGCTCGCCCGCTGGCTGGGCACGAGTGGCTTCGGCGTTTATGCCGTGGTCTGGGCGGTTGTGCTGGTGCTGGGCGGCATATCCTCGCTCGGCCTCGGCGGTGTGATCGCCACGTTGAGCCCCGGCGGCCAACACAACGGGCTGTTCCACGGCAGCCGCATCGTGGCCATGGCCGCTGGCACGCTGTTGGCGGTGATCGGCCTCGCCGGTCTTTGGCTGTTCGAGCCGCTGGTCGCCAGGCCCTATGTCGTGCCCGCCTATCTGGCGCTGATCTGCATCCCGATGTACGCCGTCACCGAGGTCCAGGACGGCATGTTGCGAAGCTCGTTCTGGCATGGCGCGGGCATGCTGCCATCCTATGCGCTGAGGCCGCTGCTCATGCTCCTCGCCATGGCGGCTGCGCATGCGTCCGGATGGCCGGTGACGGCGACGACGGCCATGGGCGCGGCAATTGTTGCCACATGGCTCACCGGCGTCGTGCAACAATGCGCGCTCGAGCGGCGCCAAGCGCCCGAGGCCTCTTGCGCGAGGCTTGGTCACGACATCGGCGGATGGTTGCGTTCGGCGCTGCCGCTGACGGCTGCCACCGGCGCCAGCGTCGTGCTCAACTCAGCCGATATTCTCGTCCTGTCGCTCTCCATGGCCCCTGGAGACATTGCAGTTTACGTCGCGGCCGCCAAGACCATGGGGTTGCTGCTGTTGGTGCAGTGGGCCGCCGGCACCTGGTTTGCAGGCCGCCTCGATACCGCGGCACCCAGCGGCGACACGAGGCGGCTCGAACAGGCCGTCGCCGAAACCGTCGCCTGGGCGTTCTGGCCATCCCTCGCCGCCGCTGCCGTGATCCTGGCCCTTGGCCTGCCGCTGCTTAACCTGTTCGGTCCCGATTTTGTGGCGGGTTATCCGATCATGTTCGTGCTGGGCCTTGGCTTCATGGCGCGTGCCGCGGTCGGGCCCGTCGCTATGATCTTGCACGCGCTGGGCCAGCATCGCGTGTCGGCAGGCATCGCCGCGGCCTCGGCACTGCTCAACGTGCTGCTGCTGGTGACCCTGGTGCCGAAGTTCGGGCTGCTGGGTGCGGCCACGGCCACGGCACTTGCGCTGGCGACCGAGGCCTGCCTGCATTGGCTGGCGGCGCGCGTGTGGCTCGGCATCGACGTCGGCATCTGGCAAAACGCCGCTAGAGCATTTTCCGCCAAAGTGGGCCCCGGTTTGGCGTAGAAAATGCAGATAAACAAAAGACTAGTGCGCTTTCCCCTGATTCAATTCGAGTGGCAAGCGCGCTAGCCGGCGATGACAGCGCCGCCAATGCGCGGTTGACATGTGTTGCCACGATTGCTCGTGACACCATGCTGGATCCCCCGACGAAGTTGTCATCGCCGACGTTTGCTGCGCCAACTTGCACGGCGCGCCGATCCTCGCTAATGGCCAGTTTCCAATTCAATACCGGCGCGAGCGGAACGATGATGAACCTCGATAAACTTGAGACTACCGCCGGCCTCGATGTGGCCGGCAAGCGTGTCCTGGTGCGCGCCGACCTCAATGTGCCGGCCAAGGATGGCAAGGTCACCGACGCCACGCGCCTGCAGCGACTGGTCCCTGGCCTCGTCGATCTTGCCAGGCGCGGGGGGCGGGTCGTCGTCGTCTCGCATTTTGGCCGGCCGAAAGGTGGGCCCGACCCGGAATTCACCCTGCGGCCGATCGCCGAGGCCTTGGCCAGACTCGCAGGCCGTCCGGTCGACTTTGCAGAAGACTGCATCGGCGGCACGGCCGAAGCCGTGGTTGCCAGCCTGCAGCCCGGTGGCATTGCCGTGCTGGAAAACCTGCGGTTTCACAAGGGCGAGGAGAAAAACGACCCGGCCTTCGTCGCCGCACTCGCCAAGCTCGGCGATATCTACATCAATGACGCCTTCTCCGCCGCCCATCGCGCACACGCCTCGACCGAAGGCCTGGCCCACGTGCTGCCTGCTTACGCCGGTCCCTTGATGATGGAGGAGATCGACGCGCTGAAGCTCGCCCTGGAGGCGCCGAAACGGCCGACCGCGGCGGTGATCGGCGGCGCCAAGGTCTCGACCAAGATCCCCGTGCTGGAAAACCTGATCGCCAAGGTCGACAAGCTGATCATTGGCGGCGGCATGGCCAATACGTTCCTGCAAGCCCAGGGTATCGACGTCGGCAAATCGCTGGCCGAGCCCGAGTTCCACGTCATGGCGCGCAAGATCATGGCGGCGGCGGCAGCGCGCGGCGCTGAGATCGTGCTACCGGTTGACGGCGTCGTCGCCCGGGAGTTCAAGGCCGGCGCGGCCTCCAGCGTGGTCGATGTGGTCGCCACGCCCGCCGACGCCATGATCCTCGATGTTGGTCCGCGCTCGGTGGCGCACCTGATCGACGTGGTCAAGGACTGCAAGACGATCCTGTGGAACGGTCCGCTCGGCGCCTTTGAGATCGCTCCGTTCGGCGAGGGCACGTTCGCGCTGGCTCGCGAAGTCGCACGCCTGACCAAGGCCGGCCAGCTTGTCTCGGTGGCCGGCGGTGGCGATACGGTGGCGGCATTGAATGCGGCGGGCGTGACGGCGGATTTTTCCTACGTCTCGACCGCGGGTGGCGCATTCCTGGAGTGGCTGGAAGGGCGGGAGTTGCCAGGAGTGGCGGCGTTGGCGCGGTGAGCGGCAAAAGAAAATTCCACTTGTCAGGCCCCATTCTGATTCCCATAACAGCAATCAGAGTACAAAGATCGGCCTGGACATGAGAATGTTTTTTCGTTTTACCCTGACCGCCCTCACAGCCGGATGGCTGTTGGTATCGCCGCTGTCGGCGCAGGATGCCGCCACCGAGCGTGGCCTCGAGCAATACCGCCGCATGCTCAAGGCCGACCCATGGAGCAACCCCGGCCTGCTCGACGCCGATCGCGGCGAGGCGCTGTGGAAAATGCCGGGCGGACCAAAGAATGCGACGCTGGAAGCCTGCGACCTCGGCAAGGGGCCAGGCAAGCTGGACGGCGTCTTTGCCGAGCTGCCACGCTACTTCGCCGACGCCGACCAGGTGCTCGACGTCGAGGCGCGCATCGTTTGGTGCATGGAGAAGCTGCAAGGCGTCGAGCGCAAGCAGATCCTGGCCCGGCCGTTTCCTGCTGGCGGCCTACCGGTAGGCGATGTCGGCGCCATCGCCACGTTCATAGCGTCGAAATCCAGAGGCCGGCCATTCGCGGTCAAGCTCGATCATCCGCGCGAGAAGGAAACCTACGCTCTCGGCGAGACGCTGTTTTTCCGCCGCCAGGGGCCGATGGATTTCGCCTGCTCGACCTGCCACGCCGATTCCGGCAAACGCATCAGATTGCAGGAGCTGCCCTACCTGTCGCAGCCGGCGGAGGCAAGGAAGGTCATCGGCGAATGGCCGGCCTACCGCGTCTCCTCGACGCATGTGATGACCATGACGCACCGCATCTACGATTGTTTCTGGCAGATGCGGATCGCACCCATCGAGCACAGCTCGGATGTGACCATTGCCTTGACGATGTATCTGGCGCGCACGGCCGCAGGCGGTGAGATCACTGCCCCCTCGATCAAGCGGTAAGGAGATGACCATGCGGTCCTTGTTGCTGGCGCTGCTCGGCCTTGCCGTTCTCTCGACGCCGGCCGTGACCCAGACTGCGCCCGCCGTGACGCCGGCACGGGTCGAGGCCGCCATCACATCGAGCTGGCCCAGGGCCGCGGCCGACTGGCTCGCCCGCATGACGCAGGACGACACGCTGAAAATCTGTTCCGAGCACCGCAACGCGCCGCCGGCCGCCTTGGCGAAGGCCGTCGCCGCGCGCGAAAAGTCCGCTGTCCAATACCCCGCCGGCGGCAATTTGATGGGCGACTGGAAGAAAGGCGAGCGCATCGCCCAGAGCGGCTATGGGCTGCGCTTCACGGACTACCCGCCAGCACAGGTGAACGGCGGCAACTGCTATGCCTGCCACCAGCTCGACCCGAAGGAGGTGAGCTACGGCACCATCGGCCCCTCCCTGCTCGGCTACGGCAAGATCCGCAAGTTTGCCGAGGCCGACGTCAAGGCCGCCTACGAGAAGATCTACAATCCGCACGCGGCGCTGCCCTGCTCGCTGATGCCACGTTTTGGCGCCAATAAGGTGCTTGACCTCGAGCAGATCAAGGATCTCGTCGCGCTGCTTATGTCGCCGGACAGCCCGGTGAACAAGTAATCAACCGCATGCTCTCACGCCGGGACTTTCTGCAAATTGCCGTGGCGACCGCGGTTCTGACTGGACGCAACGGCCGTGCACTGGCTCAGCGGCGGATCAGCGAGAGCGATCTGCTCGATTTCAAGAGCAAGGGCCGGTTGACCCTGCTGCATATCGCCGACACGCACGCGCAGCTGCGGCCAGCCTATTTCCGTGAGCCGTCCACCAACATCGGCGTCGGCGAGATGGCCGGCCTGCCGCCGCACCTGACCGGCGCCGAGGCGCTGGCACATTACGGCGTCGCGGCCGGTTCCGCCGCCGCCTATGGGCTCAGCGCGTCCGACTTCGTGGAGCTCGCCGGCACGTACGGACGGGTCGGCGGCATGGACCGCGTCGCCCGCGTCATCGACGCCATCCGCTCCGAGCGCGGCGCCGACCGCACGCTGGTGCTCGACGGCGGCGATGCCCTGCAGGGCTCCTATACGGCGTTGGCATCCCGCGGCGCCGACATGATCCAGGTCTTCGCGGCCATGGGCATCGAGGCCACCACGGGCCATTGGGAGTTCACGCTCGGCGAAGAGCGCATCCGCGCCCTGTTCGGCGACAAGGGCGGCCGCGGCAGCGCCAAGATCGACTTTCTCGCCGGCAATATCGTGGAGACCGATTTCGAGGAGCCGGTCTTCAAGAGCCACGCCCTGTACGAACGGGCCGGCGTGCGCATCGGCGTCATCGGCCAGGCCTTTCCCTATACGCCCGTGGCCAACCCGCGTTGGATGATGCCGAACTGGTCGTTCGGCGTGCGCGAGCAACTGTTGCGCCGCCGGGTGGCGGCGATCCGAGCGGCCGGCGCCAGCATCGTCGTGTTGCTGTCGCATAACGGCTTCGATGTCGACCGCAAGCTTGCCGGTCGTGTCAGCGGCATCGACGTGATCCTGACCGCCCATACCCACGACGCGCTGCCGGCCCCGGTCAAGGTGGGCCAGACGCTGCTGATCGCCTCGGGCGCGCACGGCAAGTTCGTGTCGCGGCTCGACCTCGACGTGCGCGACGGACGCATCCATGACTACGGCTATGCGCTGATCCCAGTGATCACGGATGCGATCGAGCCGCATCCCGATGTCGCTCGGCTGATCCAGGACATCCGCGCGCCACACCAGGCCTTGCTTGGTACTGAACTCGCCCGGACACGCTCGCTGCTCTACCGGCGCGACAACATTTCCGGCTCGCTCGACGACCTGATCTGTCAGGCGGTGCTGGAGCAGCGCGATGCCGAGATCTGTTTCTCGCCGGGGTTTCGTTGGGGACCGACACTGCTGCCCGACCAGGCCATTACCTGGGAGGACATCTGCAATGCGACGGCGATCACCTATCCCGCCTGCTACCGCACGAGCATGACCGGCGCCGCGATCAAGGACATCCTCGAGGATGTGGCCGACAACCTTTTCAATCCCGACCCCTACTACCAGCAGGGCGGCGACATGGTGCGCGCCGGCGGCCTGTCATTCACATTGTACGTCGACCAACGCATCGGCAGTCGTATCCATGATCTGCGGTCGACCCGGACCGGCGCACCGATCGAGGCAGGCCGCAGCTATGTCGTCGCCGGCTGGGCTTCCGTCAATGAAGGCGCCTCGGGGCCGCCGATCTGGGAGGTGCTGGTTCGGCACCTCGCACGCCACCCCGTGGTCGAGGTCGCGCCAAACACCGCCGTCCGCGTCGTCCGGGGCTGAACCGCGCCACGCCCAGCGCCACCCCCACCCGCCGTCAGGCTGCGCAAGGGCTTGACAAGGTGTCATTTTTCTACTCCTTGCGTGGGGTGCAAAGTCTGGGGGAGGCTGACATGAACGGACTGACAGCACCTCGCCTTGCCCGGGGCCGGCTCGCCGGCTTGCGAGTCCTCATCGCGGAAGATTCCTGGATCATCGCCGATACGCTGGCCGTCATCCTGGAAGAAGAGGGCGTCCACGTCATTGGACCCGTGCCGACCAATTCTGGCGCCATCGACCTATTGCGCCAGGAGAAAACCGATTTTGCCTTGGTCGACATGAGCCTGAAAGATGGGTTCGCCGACGAGCTGACCCAAGAGCTGTATGCGCGCTCCATTCCCTATGCGATCATCACCGCATTCGAGGCGCTGCCGTCAAACGCCGGCGACCACGCGGTCGCGGTCTTCAGAAAGCCCGTCAGCCGCAAGCTTCTCGTGGAAATCCTGTCCGGGTACACCGATCCGAAACGGTGAACGTGCCGCGCGACCAGACGGCCATGACTCCAATGCCGCCGCCGCGGCGATAACAAGAAGGTAGGGCCTGATCCCGTGTACTTCCATCCTGACGAGCGCATCCTGATCCTGATCGACGGCGTTAGCCTCAATGCCACCCACAAGGCCTTGGGCTTCGACATCGATTTCAGGAAGCTGCTGGAGCTGTTCCGCTCGAAAGGCCGCCTGATCAAAGCCAATTTCTACACGACAATATTCGAGCAGCAGGAATATTCGTCCGTTCGCCCATTGGTCGATTGGCTGCAATACAACGGCTTCACGCTGATCACAAAGCCAGCCAGGGAGTTCGTGGACGACGAGGGCCGCCGGCGCTACAGGGGCAGCATGCACGTCGAGATGGCCGTGGATGCGCTGCGGCTTTCGCCCACGGTCGATCATGTCGTGATGTTTGCCAGCGAGGGCGCCTTGAGCGCCGCGGCGGCAGCCCTGCAGGATCTCGGCAAGCGCGTGACGGTCGTTTCCACGCTGCTGATGCGACCGCAGATGGTTGCGGACGAACTCAGGCGCCAGGCCGACCAATTCGTCGAACTGGCCGATCTGGAGCCCTTGATCGGTCGCGCGCGTTTGCCGCGTCGCGAAGTCGTTGCAGACACACCGGCCGACGAAGAAGCCATTGACACGCCGAGCGGCAGGCGGGAGGCCGTCGTTATGCAGTCGACCGCCAGGCCGATCACAGCGGTGGTCAAGACCACACGCTCACGCACGCGCAGCGAGACCTGACGGCGCGCGTGCCGCGGGAGCGCCTCGACGCGAGGATAGCCGCCCGCCCCCGGCCTCTGTTATGTTTTGCTCGCTCGCCTCGACGGCACGAGGAAAGCGAGCCCATGGGCATCGAACGCTTGGCCATTGTGTGGCACGAACCGAGTTCGATCGCAGTCATACGCTCACCAATCATTCGGAGACCCCGCCGATGAGCCTGCCCAAGACCCCGACCTTCGACCTCAAAGGCAAGCGTGCGCTAGTCACCGGCGCCGGCCGCGGCATCGGCCAGGCCGCATCCGCCGCCCTCGCCCACGCCGGCGCCCACGTCGTCTGCGCCGCGCGCACCAAGGCCGAGATCGACGAGCTTGCCGCCGAGATCAGGCGGGAAGGCGGATCGGCGGAAGCCTTGCCGCTCGATGTCATGGACCTCGACGCGGTGCAGGCGGCCGTCGCCAGGCAGGCGCCGTTCAATATCCTCGTCAACAACGCTGGCACCAACCGCCCCGCGCCGTTCCTCGACATCAAGCTCGAGGATTTCGACTACGTCATGAACCTCAATGTGCGCGCCGCCTTCGGCGTGGCGCAGGTGGTGGCAAAACGCATGGTCGAGACCAAGACACAAGGCTCGCTGATTCACATCTCCTCGCAGATGGGGCACGTGGCGCTGCCGGGGCGCGGCACCTATTGCGCCACCAAGCATGCGCTGGAGGGCCTCAACAAGGTGATCGCCATCGACCTGGCCACGCACGGCATCCGCTCCAACACCATCGCGCCGACCTTCATCGAGACGCCGATGACCAAGCCGTTCTTCCAGAACGAGGCGTTCAAGAGCATGGTGCTGAGCAAGATCAGGCTCGGGCGTCTGGGCCAGGTCGAGGACCTGATGGGCGCTGTCGTGTTCCTGGCGTCCGATGCGTCGGGCCTGATCACCGGCACGTCGATGCTGGTCGACGGCGGCTGGACCACGGGGTGAACGCATCACTGACCGCCGCGCATTATCCACACTCGTGACATAGCGTCGTCGGCAGTGCGCTGGTGTTTCTTTGACACTATCCAGAACGCGCGCCGCCGACACGTTCGCATTGCGGCGTGTCGCTGCCTGCCGACAGCGAGCTTGCTGATTTTGCGCCTTTTTCACACGTCGGCGTGTCCAACACGCACCCGACAACGGGCAGCCATGACGGCTTCTCGTTCAGATTGCCGCTGATTTGGCACGTCGCCAAGAGACTTCAGTCTCAGACCTTAGTCTGATGCAATTCGCGTGCCCTGCAATCAAAGTAATATTCGTTAAAGCCGCCAATTGTCGGATGACCGGCAACTATGCATCGAGATGTGCTGGGAGTAGGCTCATGTATCTAGGAAAAAATGCGTCGCGCATTCGGCAAAAAGAAGCGCAGAATGCCCGCAACAACCGCGCCGAGATCGTCAAGGCGCTGTCGCATGGCCAGATCACGCGGCGCGATCTCTACAAGTGGGGTATCTTCACCGGCGCGGGTCTGCTGGCGGCCAAGAACGGCCTCAACCCATTCGTGCGCAGCGCCTTTGCCCAGGTGCCGACCGGCACGCCGCGAACCCCATTGTTCGGCGCCCAGAAATTTTCCGAACCCATGCACCGGCTCGAGGTGCAGCAGCCGATCCCTCTGACGCGCGTTGTCAATCCCAACTATCCTGCCGATCGCAATAAGGACATCGCGCGTTTTGGCGGCACCATGTTGGAGCGGGACGCCAGGCGACTGTCCTGGCACACCGATTTCGTCAGCCCTTCGGCCACTCCGGATGTGACCAATCCCCTGACCAACAGGGGTCCGATCGAGGGCCGTCCGCCGGGAGAAGTCTTCGCGCATCAGCGCTGGGACGAGTTCTTCCCCAAGGTCGGCTATGTGATGTCGCTCGGACAATGCAATTCCGAGACCTATTTCCATGCCAACATGCCGTATCAGAGCGCCAATAAGGTGTGGTCGTTCGGCTCGGGCCAGTTCACGCAAGGCCATCTGCCGCCGCCGCTGTTCAAGGTCCGCTACGGCGAGCCCGTGCTGACCCGCATCTACAACAACCTGCCGGCCGCACGCAGCGAGAACGGCGGTTTCGGACGCAACGAGCACCAGTTGCATTTCCACAATGCGCACAACGGCGCCGAAAGCGACGGCGCCGCCAACGTGCATCATTTTCCCGGCACGTTCTACGACTACCGCTGGAGCACGACGCTGGCGCGGCGCGACAAGACCAACATCGATGCAACGGATCGGCGCGCCTCGGGGCCCGACGGCAATGGCGGCCTGGTCAATGTGCCGGGCGACTTCCGCGAGCTGCAGGGCACCATGTGGGCCCACGACCACCGCTTCTTCTTCACCGCCGAGAATGTCTATAAGGGCATGCTCAGCATGGTCAACTACTACAGCGGACCCGACCGCGGCAACGAGAAGCTGATCGACAGCTCCGCCGGCAACCCCGCGGTCAATCTGCGGTTGCCGAGCGGCAACCAGCTCGACTGGGGCAACGTTGATTTCGATGTCAATCTGGCCGTTTCCGATGGTGCCTGCGATCAGGGCGGGCAGTATTTCTTCGATATCTTCAATACCGACGGTTTCCTCGGCGACATGCCGCTGGTCAATTTCAGCTACGCGCCGTTCTTCGAGGTGCTGCCGCGCAAGTACCGCTTCCGCATCCTCAATGCCTCCATGTCGCGCTTCTACAAGCTGGGGCTGTTCCGATCCAACGGCACGCCATTGGCGTTCAAGCAGATCGCCAACGACGGCAACCTGCTGGTCAACCCGATCGCGCTGACCGCGCTCGACCAGCAGGGCATCGCCGAGCGCTACGATATCGTCGTCGACTTCTCCGGTCTCGCCGTTGGCTCCAGGATCAGAATGGCGAACCTGTTGCGCATGCGCGACGACGGACGCGGGCCGAAGGAGGAGATGAGCTACGCCGAGGCCTTGAAGCGTAATGCGGAAGACCCGGTGCTGGGAGATATCCTGGAGTTCCGGGTCGTCGGCTCGGTGCCAAGTGTCGACAATCCTGGCTTCACACATACTCTGGCGAACGCCTGCGGGACCTATGACAAGAGCCAGGTCCCCAACATCCTCACCGAGCAGATCCCGATCGTCACCCCGGTGCGCACGCGCGTGGTCGAGTTCGGCCGGGCCGGCATCGGCGACTCGCGCGGTGCCGATGGCCAATGCATTCCAGACTGCCCCGAGACCGCGTTGTTCCCCTGGACCATCAGGATCAATGGCCAGGCCGGACACTCGATGAACGCCAACCGCATCTCGCTGCTGATCCCCAAGCCCGGCGAGGTCGAGCATTGGACCTACATCAACACTGGCGGCGGCTGGGATCACCCGATCCATCTGCACTTCGAGGAAGGCATCACCATGAACCGCGGCGCCGCGGCGATCCCGGCGACCGAGCGATTGGTCCGCAAGGACGTGTGGCGGCTGCGCTCCGCGGGCCGGGTGCAGTTCCAGATCCAGTTCGGCGAGTACGGCGGCTCCTACGTCAATCATTGCCACAACACGGTGCACGAGGACTTCGCCATGCTGATGCGCCTGCAGGTGCTGACCGGCGTCGCCGGATCGCCGCAGTCCATGGTGACGCCGACCCCCAATCCGACGCCGGACGGCGTCTTCTTCACGACGCCGGAGATCCTGCCCGAGGGTGACCCGCGGACACCGGCCTAGTCGCGGACGAGAAGGTGTCTGACACTCCGGGTCAGCCAAACACCGGCTGCGCCGACCCTCGAGGACGAAAAGGGGCGCGGCGTAGGGTGCGATAGGCCGGACACTTGATCCGGCCGTATCGCACCGCCGCTCTTGCCGCGTCGCACCGGCGTCGGTGCAATACGCCCTCCGCTGCGCTGCGGGCTATTGCACCCTACGGTGTATTCGTTCCAGACACCTCACCTTTCGGCCATTTGCAGGGAAGTCGGATGATCAGATCAAGTGTCATAAGTATTGCGATGCTGGCGTTTCAGCTCGTTGCCGCCGTTTCCAGTGAGGCGCAGGGACGCCGCTGGGGCGAGGGCTATTTTCCCAATCTGCCGGTCGTCACCCAGCATGGCGAGCAGCTGCGCTTCTTCGACGATGTGATCAAGGGCAAGCTGGTCGTCATCAGCTTCATCTATACCAGCTGCACCGATATCTGCCCGCTGACGACGGCGCGATTGGCGCAAGTCGCCGAGCAGTTCGCCGACAGGCTCGGCCGCGACATGTTCTTCATCTCGTTGACCGTCGATCCAAAGAACGACACGCCCGAGAAACTGAAAGCCTACGCGGAGTCGTTCCGTTCCGGACCGGGGTGGATTTTCCTGACCGGCACGCTGCAGGACATGCGCGCCATCAACGCCAAGCTCGGCGAGAAAATGCGCAGCCTCAACGAGCATCGCAACGAGATCGTGCTCGGCAACGAAGCCACCGGCGAATGGGCGCGCAATTCCCTGTTCGGCGACCTCGAGCGCGTCGTCATGGACGTCCGCGCCATGGACCCGAAATGGCGCGACCAGGTGCGCACGGTCGCCGTCGACCCCGCGAATGACACCGGCCACGCGCTAAGCGAGCAGCCGGGGCAAGCCTTGTTCAAGAAGCTATGCGCGGGCTGCCACATGATCAAGGTGGGCAACCGCGTCGGGCCTGACCTTTACGGCGTCACCGGCCGCCGATCGAATGAGTGGCTGACCCGCTTCATCATGGACCCGCAGCGGATGCGCGCACAAAAAGATCCGACCGCGCTGGGGCTGGTCGCCAAGTTTCCCGGTGCGCGCATGCCCAATCTCGGCATGACAGAACTCGACGCGGCCGACCTCATTTCCTATCTCGACTCTCAAACCAAGTATCTCGACGAGCAGCGCATCCAGGCTGCCCAAAGCGCGCCGCCCGGCCACAAGCACAAGCATTGAACCACCCGCTGGTCGCCTAACACCTGGCCGAGGATGGCAGGGTGTGTGTCCTCGCTTGCCTTCGACCATTCCTGGTTGCGGCGGCTGCTGACCGCAGGCGCTTGCCGGGCCTGTGCCGCGAATCCTTGGCGATCGACCGCACCCCGGTTAGGTCTTTGTTTGTCGCATTTGTCTCACGCCAAACCGGTGCCCACTTTGGCGGAAAATGCTCTAGGATGCAGCTTGAGATAGCGGCGCGACCGCCAGCATAGGGGAGTTGGAATCATGCCAGATTTCAATCGTCGTCATTTTCTCGCGGCCAGTGCGGCGACGATAGCCTCTGGTTCCGCACTCGCGCAGGCGCCCGGCCACGAGCATCACGGGCCGCTGTATGAGAGCTTGCAGAAACCCGGTCGCATCGGGCTGCCTGAATTGGCCGCGACGCAGCACGTCACCGTCAGCCCGGCGCCGAAAGCGGCGGTTCAGGGCAAGTGGATGGCGAAAGCGCCGCTGCCGCTGCCGCGCAGCGAGATGGCGTGGGCGACCGTGCGCGATGGACGCATGCACCTGCTCGGCGGCTATGGCGAGCAGCGCGTCGACCGGCCCTATCATCATGTCTACGATCCGGCATCGGACAAGTGGCTCGATGCCCCGGCGCTGCCGCTCGGCGCCAATCACGTCGGCGTGGCTGTCGCCGAAGGCCGGCTGTATGCCTTGGGCGGCTTCGTCGAGCAGAACCGCAAGCCGCATGACCAGTGTTTCGCGCTCGACCAGGGCGCCAGCCAATGGCGCAAGATCGCGTCGCTGCCCAAACCCTGCGGCGCCATGGCCTGCATTGATCTGGGCAGCCAGCTGCACATCATCGGCGGCGCCATCGGCGACACCTTCGCCGACAAGAAATCGGTGGATTGGCACTATGTCCATGACGACAAGGCCGACAAGTGGGAGCCGCGCAAGCCAATGCCGACCGCCCGCGATCACACCGGCGTGGTCGCGACCGGCGGCGTCGTCCACCTGATCGGCGGTCGCGTCGACAGCTTCCATACCAACTCGAACCTGCACCACACCTACGATCCGATGAAGGACGCCTGGGCCATGCGACGGCCGCTGCCGACGGCGCGCTCGGGGCACGGCGCCGTGCTCTATCGCGGCAAGATCTTCATCATGGGCGGCGAGGGCACGGACCGCGTCTACGGCCAGAACGAGGCCTATGACCCGGCGACGGACCGGTGGGAGGCCTACGCTCCCATGATGACACCGCGACACGGCCTCGGCGCCGTCTCCATCGGCGATGCCATCTATGTCGCCGGCGGTGGCCCAGTGATGGGCGGCGGCGTCCAGAGCGCTGTGCACGAGGCGTTCACGCTGGCATGAATTCGACCACGAGGCCGGCAGATCGGTTGCCGTGCCGCAAGCAGAACGACAGTTATTCCGTTAGCTGAATAGAGCCAGCGTCCAGGCTTTGATGGACGTCGACGGATTTTGACCGGGTGGCTGAAATGGATGACTCCTTCAAAACGATTCAGAGCTTGCTGCGCGAAATTGCCGAGCACCTCAATGCGGGCACCAAGGGCGATCGCGCCGCGGCTGCGGCCAAGCTGCATCGGGTTGCTGCAATCGCGTCGACCCTGGCATTCACCGTCAGCCCCAAGCACTGAGGGCGGCCAAACCCGCAGGTTGGCAATCGGCATGATTGTTGCCGTGGCAACCCTGAGCCAGTCGTTGGCCGCTGCCAGCGCCGCACCCACCGATCTTCTTGGACCGTCGGACTACTCAGGCCAATCTTCTCTTCTCAGGCTCTTCTCAGGCTTGACAGGCCAACAGCGTCGCACTACATCCCAGCCAGCTGTTAGCACTCTATTCCGTTGAGTGCCAAGCGCAGCCCAATCCTTGATAAGACCGACATCACCACAGGAGCTTGCGTTGAAAATGAAGTTTCGTCCTCTCCACGACCGCGTGGTCGTCAAGCGCGTCGACGCCGAGACGAAGAGCGCCGGCGGCATCATCATCCCGGATACCGCCGCCGAGAAGCCGCAGCAGGGCGAGATCATCGCCGTTGGCCCCGGCGCCCGCGACGAGGCCGGCAAGCTGGTGCCGCTCGACGTCAAGAAGGGCGACAAGGTGCTGTTCGGCAAGTGGTCGGGCACCGAGGTCAAGATCGACGGTTCCGACCTGCTGATCATGAAGGAAAGCGACATCATGGGTGTTCTCGACCGCTGACGCAGTCGAGGCGTGAGTGGTGAATCGTGAGTCGTGAGTGGTGGCCCTGAGCACGTGGCCACCTCCAGTCTCACCAGCCGCCGCCGCGCCCTTCTGCGCTTCACGACTCACCACTCACGACTCACCACTCACCCACGTTCTTCGGAGTACCACCCACATGGCTGCCAAACACGTCTATTTTTCATCCGATGCCCGCGAGAAAATGCTGCGCGGCGTCGACATCCTTGCCAACGCCGTCAAGGTGACGCTCGGTCCCAAGGGCCGCAACGTCGTCATCGAGAAGAGTTTTGGCGCGCCGCGCACCACCAAGGACGGCGTCACCGTCGCCAAGGAGATCGAGCTCGAGGACAGGTTCGAGAACATGGGCGCGCAGATGGTGCGCGAGGCCGCCCAGAAGACCAACGACGTCGCTGGTGACGGCACCACGACGGCTTGCGTGCTGACCCAGGCCATCGTCCGCGAGGGCATGAAGTCGGTCGCCGCCGGCATGAACCCGATGGATCTGAAGCGCGGCATCGAGAAGGCCGTCGCCCAGGTGATCGAGGAGATCAGCAGGAAGTCGAAGAAGGTCAAGAACTCCGACGAGATCGCCCAGGTCGGCTCGATCGCCGCCAACGGCGAGAAAGCGATCGGCGACATGATCGCCAAGGCGATGCAGAAAGTCGGCAACGAGGGCGTGATCACGGTCGAGGAGGCCAAGAGCCTGGAGAGCGAGCTCGACGTCGTCGAGGGCATGCAGTTCGACCGCGGCTACCTGTCGCCCTACTTCATCACCAACGCCGAGAAGATGATCGTCGAACTCGAGGAGCCCTACATCCTGATCCACGAGAAGAAGCTCGCCTCGCTGCAGGCGATGCTGCCGATCCTGGAGGCCGTGGTGCAGTCGGGCAAGCCGCTGCTGATCATCGCCGAGGAAGTCGAGGGCGAGGCGCTGGCGACGCTGGTCGTCAACAAGCTGCGTGGTGGCCTGAAGGTTGCCGCCGTCAAGGCGCCGGGCTTCGGCGATCGCCGCAAGGCCATGCTCGAGGACCTCGCCGTCCTGACCAACGGCCAGACCATCAGCGAGGATCTGGGCATCAAGCTCGAGAATGTCACCATCGACATGCTCGGCCGCGCCAAGCGCGTCTCGATCGACAAGGACAACACGACGATCGTCGACGGCGCCGGCAAGAAGAAGGACATCGAGGCCCGCGTCGGCCAGATCAAGGCGCAGATCGAGGAGACGACGTCGGACTACGACCGCGAGAAGCTGCAGGAGCGGCTGGCCAAGCTCGCCGGCGGCGTCGCCGTGATCAAGGTCGGCGGCGCAACGGAAGTCGAGGTCAAGGAGCGCAAGGATCGCGTCGATGACGCGCTCAATGCCACCCGCGCCGCGGTCGAGGAAGGCATCGTCGTCGGTGGCGGTGTGGCGCTGCTCAGGGCCGCCCAGGCCATCACCGTCAAGGGTGACAACGAGGACCAGGACGCCGGCATCGCCATCATCAGGCGCGCCCTGCAGGCCCCGATCCGCCAGATCGCCGAGAACGCCGGCGTCGAGGGCTCGATCGTGGTCGGCAGGATCACCGATCAGCGCGCCGCCGCGTTCGGCTACGACGCCCAGAACGACGAGTACGGCGACATGTTCGAGAAGGGCATCATCGACCCGGCCAAGGTCGTTCGCACCGCCCTACAGGACGCCGCCTCGATCGCCGGCCTGATGATCACCACCGAAGCCGCCGTCGCCGAGGCGCCGAAGAAGGACGCCCACGCCGGCCACGGCGGCGGCATGGGCGGCATGGGCGGCATGGGCGGCATGGATATGTGATCGGGTTCGATCACACCGGGTCGTTCGACAACATCGACCACTCGCGAGGCAACTCGCGGGTGGTTTTTCTTTTGTCGAGCCCCTACTCCGGCTTCCTGAACACGCCGACATGGATGTCGGCCGGCAGCAGCGGGAGGAGGAAGGAGAAGCACCAGAGGCCGGCCAGGAGCAGCCAGGCGGTGGGCCCGCGATGCGTCATGGCGATCCGGTCGCCCAGTCCAGCGCGCTGATAGGTCGGCAGGTTGAAGCTGGCATGCTCGCGCAGCCCGGTGTGGCGCTCGACCAGCATGCGCAGGTTGCCCGGCGCGAAATAGCTCATATGCGGTGAGGCAAAGCCCTTTTGCCAAAGCCGCTCCAAGAGGCCCGGCCACCCCACGCCATCGAAAGCCTTGGCAATCCTGTAGAGGATGCCGCGACTCGACGGCAGATTGATGACGGCAAGCCCTCCCGGCGCGAGCCGGCTTGCGACGTCGACGATGGCGCGATGCGGCTCGGGCAGGTGCTCGAAAACGTCGTTGAAGATGATGATGTCATAAGGCGTGGACGTGTCGAGGTCCCCGGGGAAGTATCCGGTCACGACATCGAAGCCAGCGGCCCGCGCCTCCGCGGCATTCGCTGGATCCGGCTCGATGCCGTGCACGATGACGCCGCGCGCGCGAGCCGCGGCCAGAAACCAGCCCATGGCGCAGCCGACATCGAGCAGCCGCAGGCCCGGCAACGGCCGAAGCTCAGCCAGTCCATCGAGCGTCGCCTCGGCATTGGCGCGGCGCAGCGCTTCCAAGCCGTCCAGCACGGTGCCGGCGGCGGGCTCCAGGTTGGACGACAGCAGGCCGCAATGGCCGCACCGGCAGAGCCAATCCTTGATTGGCACTTGGGGCGAGCGGCAGGCAGCGCAAGAAGTGGGCAGCATTGCTCGTGTCTCCCGAGGGTTCGCGACAAAGCTGTTCCCTGGTGTCACAGGCAGTGGCGTATTTCAAACCATTCCCACTGCCCATGGGTTGCCTTCCCCTGCGTCCTTTGGCGCAGCGCTGGCATGAGCTTGCCTCGGCCAGTGCGGTGCTTTCCGGCATTGCGCGCGAGCCTGTGCCGCGGTACGAGGCAAAGCCGGGAGGCCAGCGTCGTGGGCGCGGGCTGGAGGAGATGAAGAGCATGAACCAGCTGCTGCTCGACTATCTGCCGATCGCGGTGTTCATCGGCGTCGCCCTGTTCATCGGCGCGGCGCTGATGGTGGCGCCGTTCGCCATCGCGGTCAGCAACCCCGATCCGGAGAAGGTGTCGGCCTACGAGTGCGGCTTCAATGCCTTCGATGACGCGCGCATGAAGTTCGACGTGCGCTTCTACCTGGTCTCGATCCTGTTCATCATCTTCGACCTCGAGGTCGCCTTCCTGTTCCCATGGGCGGCCGCCTTCAAGGAGGTGGGCGCGTTCGGCTTCTGGTCGATGATCGTGTTCCTCGGTGTCCTCACCATCGGCTTCATCTATGAGTGGCGCAAGGGAGCGCTGGAATGGGATTGAGGCACTGAGCACAAGGTCGGGGCTCTCATGCCAATACAGGATGACTGGCTGGCCGAGGTCGCAATCTTCAACATTGCAGACGAAGTTGCCACGCTGCAATCGGTTCGCAATGTGTCGTGCTTGAGAGCGGTCGGTGTGGATTGGAGTGCCTGGACTGCCAGGCATGGCGGGCCGCCAGCAGTGTTCAATTGGGTCTCCGTATTCAACTTCAATTCAGCTCAGAACATTTTGTTGCTGGCACTCGAGATCGCCCAAACCGCGCAGGCCTTGATGATGCTGCGGGTGGGCTACGTGGTGCGCTGCGATGGGGCCGCCCGGGAGCCGCTCGTCTACGTCGGCTTCCTTGAGGTCGCCCCATGGAACATGACGGGAAGGCCGGATCGGCGCTACCGGGGCTTGGGACCTGTCATGATTGGTATCGCGCACGATCTGTCACTGCAGCAGGGCATTGGCGGAAGCGTGGGCTTGCATTCCGTGTCCGCAGCGGAAGGCTTCTATCGTCGTATTGGACTTCGCAGTCTCGATTGTCCCAACGAGTATAATGAGGTATATTTAGAATTGGACGTGGAAGCCCGAGCGCTGCTCCAGGGTAGAGATGAAAATAGATGGTCGAGCACCTCAGATTGAAGATCAAGGACTTCCCTGCTGATTTCGCCGACCGCTTCCCGGACGGAGATTACACCGTCGGTCGTGGAGCGGATCCGCGCGGGCGCGTGGCCACGTCGCCAGCAGGCGACGGCGATGCAGGCGCGTCCCCAACGCAGCCGCCCAAGTCGAATCGCAAAAGGTCGAAGAAAGCGTTGCGTCCGGCTGCGGAGTGACAGCCTGTCACCTCGAGTGCGGCCGCCACACCGTTGCGTCCGCCCCATCGTTGCGATAGGTGCTGAGGAAGCCGTCCGCCCCCCTCCGACCGGAGCCATTGCATGGGATTGATCCTTCAGTGCAGCTGCCTCGTCCAGCCGGCCTACGACAAACCCAGCGAAAGCGCCGGCGGCAGCTGCGTCGTGCCTAACCTTGGTATCGGTGGCGACCGCGGCATGACTGCGATCAACAACCAGCTGGCCGACAAGGGCTTCCTGGTCACCACCACCGATGACCTGATCAACTGGGCGCGCACCGGCTCGCTGATGTGGATGACGTTTGGGCTGGCCTGCTGCGCCGTCGAGATGATGCAGACCTCGATGCCGCGCTACGACGTCGAGCGGTTCGGTTTCGCCCCGCGCGCCAGCCCACGCCAGTCCGACGTCATGATCGTCGCCGGCACGCTGACCAACAAGATGGCGCCGGCCCTGCGCAAGGTCTACGACCAGATGCCGGAGCCGCGCTACGTCATCTCGATGGGCAGCTGCGCCAATGGCGGCGGCTATTACCACTACTCCTACGCCGTGGTGCGCGGCTGCGACCGCATCGTGCCGGTCGACATCTACGTGCCAGGCTGCCCGCCGACGGCGGAGGCGCTGCTGTATGGTATCCTGCTGCTGCAGAAGAAGATCCGCAGGACGGGGACGATCGAACGGTGAGCCCCGTAGGTTAGGCCGCCCTTCGCGGCCGTAACCCAACAGGCTCATGACTGGCATGACGCAGCGGATCGGTAAAAATCGCAGACGTTGGGTTACGCGCGGAACGGTGGTCGAAGCACAAAAGGCGAGGTTGAGGCCGCGCTAACCCAACCTACGCGATGCTGCCGGCTACAACGGCAAGACAGGGTGGATGGAATGGATCAAACGCTCGATGAACTCGCCTCGCACGTGGCAGCATCGCTTGGGGACGCGCTGCAGTCTTCCGACATCGGCCACGGCGAGCTGACCGTGGTGGTGATGCGCGGCTCGATCGTGGAGACCTTGCGCGCCCTGCGCGACGATCCCAAGTGCCAGTTCGAAGTCCTGATCGACATCTGCGGCGTCGACTGGCCGGCGCGGCCCGAGCGCTTCGATGTCGTCTATCACCTGCTGTCGCCACGACTGAACCAGCGCCTGCGCCTGAAGCTGACGACCGACGAGGACACGCCGGTGCCGAGCGTAATCGACCTGTTTCCCGCCGCCAACTGGTACGAGCGGGAGGCCTACGACATGTACGGCATCCTGTTCTCCGGCCATCCAGACCTGCGCCGCCTGCTGACCGACTATGGCTTCAAGGGCCATCCCCTGCGCAAGGACTTTCCGCTGACCGGTTACGTCGAGGTGCGCTACGACGACGAGAAAAAGCGCGTCGTCTACGAGCCGGTGAAACTGACCCAGGAATTCCGCTCCTTCGACTTCGAGAGCCCGTGGGAAGGCACGACCTACGTGCTGCCGGGGGATGAGAAGGCGGGGCAGCCGCCCCAGAAGTCCAGCTGAAAGTAACGAATCGGCGTATTCTCCGGATCGGGGTAGTCCTGATGTTTGGAGGGTGGATGCGCGAGCGCCTTGGAGGCATCAGCTTTTGGTCTCGCGTTCGGCGAGCGGTGTTTGCGATCTGGGTCGGATGCTTTGCAGGTCCAGCGACAGCTCAAGAACGCACGGACAATCCGGCCGTCACATCCAAATTCTTGCGAGACTTGCCTGCCGGGGCCATGAAGATCGATTCGGAGATGGGTAAGCCCAAAAATATCGATCTCGATCCGGGCCGGCTTCCCGTTCATCGAAACGGTGCCGTCGTCATGCCAAGAGGGATCGAGGACAATCCCGGGTGCAGCGCGCGGACCACGCAGCAGATCGACATGGGGCGGGGCATCAGACAGGCCACACCCGGACACTGCCGTCCGGGGCTCCAGATTGGACCAGTCAAGGTAGAGATTGGCTCTCCTAGTCGGTAATCGTTGACCAGGAAACCTGGATGGATTGCAACTTTCTGTGTGCAGACGGACCGAGTGCGGGAGGCATTCAATGCGTGAAACACTTCAGCCCGGCCTCACCCACTCCGAGCGCTTCCCCGTCACGCCAGCCAACACCGTCCCGGAACTGGCCATCGCAGCCGACGAACTCCGGCAGATGCCCGCCGTGCTGGCCACGCCCTACATGATCGCCATGATGGAGATCACCTGCACCAACCTGATCAAGCAGCACGCCGACGACGGCGAGGGCAGCCTCGGCATCAGGGTCGACGTGACGCATCTGGCCGCGACGCTGCCCGGCCAGACAGTGACGGTCGAGGCCGAGGTGGTCGAGGTGACAGGCCGCAAGGTCGCCTTCAAAGTCACCGCCCACGACGGCATCGACAAGATCGGCGAGGGCCGCCACGAGCGTATGGTGGTGCCGTGGCAGCGGGTCAACGGCGCGCTGGCCGCCAAGGCGGCGAAGGCGGGCTTGAAAGCGCCCTGACCACTCAATTTGGCCCCGACTGTCCAATGTGATAGGAATGTTGCAGACCAATCCACATACCGAGTGGTCCCATGACTGCCCACGCCCTGATGTACGTCGACAGGCCGACGTTCTACCGCTTCATCGTCGACGCCGACGAGCGCTATCGCTATGAGTGGGTGCGAGGGTGGATCATGCAGCAGCAGGCTGGTGGTAATTTGAGGCATGCGCGACTTGGTGCCGCATTCTGCACTGTCTTGTCTAATCATCTCGACCCTGCCGTTTGGGCGGTGACAAACTCCGATCGACTCATCGATATGGGTTCGACCACCAGGTATGCGGATGCCTTGGTCGAGCGGGTTGGGACCGCCGCGGCCGACAGTCTCGAGACTGAGCAGCCGGTCCTCATCGTCGAGGTCCTTTCGCCTTCCTCGGAGGAGCGCGATCTTTCGGTGAAGCCGACGGAGTATTTGGCTGTCGCTTCGCTCGATACCTACATCGTCGCCAGCCAGGACGAGGTGTTGTGCTATGTCTGGCAGCGCCAGCAGGACGGAACCTTCGCCGACGAGCCGGCGAAAGTTCAAGGCCGCGACCGGATGATCCAGGTGCCAGGGCTGGGGGTTGCGATCCCGCTCGCCGAGGTCTATCGAGGCATCGACATCTGAGGGGGCGAGGCCGAACCGTGCCAGAAACCGAAATCCGGCCGTTCAACATCAACTTCGGCCCGCAGCATCCCGCGGCACACGGCGTGCTGCGGCTCGTGCTGGAGCTCGATGGCGAGATCGTCGAGCGCGTCGACCCGCATATCGGCCTGCTGCATCGCGGCACCGAGAAGCTGCTGGAAACCCGCACCTACCTGCAGGACATCGGCTATTTCGACCGGCTCGACTACGTCGCGCCGATGAACCAGGAGCACGCCTTCTGCCTGGCCGTCGAGAAGCTGCTCGACCTCGAGGTACCGCGCCGCGGCCAGCTGATCCGCGTGCTGTTTTCCGAGATCGGCCGCTTGCTGTCGCACATCCTCAACGTCACCACGCAGGCGATGGACGTTGGCGCGCTGACCCCGCCGCTGTGGGGCTTCGATGAGCGCGAGAAGATGATGGTGTTCTACGAGCGCGCCTCAGGTTCGCGCATGCACGCCACATACTTCCGTTTCGGTGGCGTGCACCAGGACCTGCCGGGGAAGCTGGTCGAGGACATTTATGCATTCTGCGATCCATTCCTGAAAGTCTGTGACGACATCGAAAGCCTGCTGACCGAGAACCGCATCTTCAAGCAGCGCAATGTCGACATCGGCGTCGTCGCGCTGGAGGACTGCTTCAGGTGGGGCTTCTCCGGCGTCATGTTGCGCGGCTCGGGCGCGGCCTGGGACCTGCGCAAGGCGCAGCCCTACGAGTGCTACGACGAGATGGATTTCGACATCCCCATCGGCAAGAACGGCGACTGCTACGACCGCTACTGCCTGCGCATGCAGGAGATGCGCGAGTCGATCAAGATCATGAAACAATGCTGCGAAAGACTCATGAGCGCGGACGGCGCCGGACCGCACGTCGCCGACGACAAGAAGGTGGTGCCGCCGACGCGGGGCGAGATGAAGCGCTCGATGGAGGCGCTGATCCACCACTTCAAGCTCTACACAGAAGGTATTCACGTGCCCGCCGGCGAGGTCTATGCCTCAGTCGAAGCGCCCAAGGGCGAGTTCGGCGTCTATTTGGTGGCGGACGGCTCCAACAAGCCCTACCGCTGCAAGATCCGCGCGCCCGGCTTCCCGCACCTGCAAGCCATGGACTTCATCAACCGCGGCCACATGCTGGCCGATGTCAGCGCGATCCTGGGCTCGCTGGATATCGTGTTCGGCGAGATTGATCGGTAGGCGGGGCGATGGCGCCACGCTGAGAACGCAGCCGTCACGCCGTCGTCGTCACACTCGTCGTGCGTGACGATGCGAGTGCCGCTAAACGCGCGCCTATGTTAGATTGCGACAGCGAGTGGTGGGAATGCAGGCACCCATCGTCAGGATCTGGTTCCATGAACATCCGCGCCAACCTCAAGGTCGACAAGTCGGGCTTCTACAAATTCATCGCGGCTCATCCCGAGGGCCGGTACGAGTACGTGCGGGGTCAGATCGTGCAGCAGATGACGGGCGGGACGCTGCGGCACACTCTGGTCGCCGAGCGTTTCAGGGACGAGCTGCGCCGCCAACTCGATGCCACGAAGTGGCTGGTGACGTGCCAGGGGCGCGGCGTCGAGACGGCGGAGACTATCCGTCATCCCGACGTCGTGGTCGAGCCGCTCGGCGCCGATATGACCGGGCTGGCGACCGATCGACCGGCGGTCGTGATCGAGGTGCTGTCGCCCTCGACCGAGCAGCTCGACCTCAACGTCAAGCGAGCCGAATATATGAACCTTGGTTCGCTGCGAGCCTACATCGTGGCCAGTCAGGATGAGCCCGAGTGCGCCATCTGGCTGCGCAAGGCCAGGAAGGGCTTCCCGGCTTTGCCTGTGGACATCAAAGGGCGCGATCGCGATATTCGCATCAAGACCCTCGACGTGGTGATTTCGCTGGCCGCGATTTATCGCGGCATCGGTGATTGAGTTTTGATCGTTCGTATCCAGTGGGCCAGCGCGGCAAACCCCGACAGGGAGGCAACCAGAAATGCCCAAGGCCCTCCAGCGCAAGCCGCAACTTTTCACCGTCGACGAATTCCTCTCCGACGACACCAACCTGCCGCGCAAGATGGAGCTCATCGAAGGCGTGATCGGGCGGTTCAGCGACAAGGCCAAGCTCGCTCTGCTGGCCAACTGGGGCGCCGACAAGATCATGAAGCTGACCGGGCCGGAGATCTGGCGCGAGGCGATCGAGGCGCTGGAAAGAAAAGCCTGATTTCTGCTACGATGACATCATGAACCAGCATACCCGGCTGCCCACGCCGCCGACCAACCAGCAGATGACGATCCGTCAGTTCCTGGCGTTCACCAGGACGCGTCCGGACGGCGAGCGCTGGGAGCTGATCGAGGGGGCAGCCGTTTTGAGCCCATCACCGACCGATTTCCATCAGATCGTCGTGGCGAACATCACGACGTTCCTGATGAACGAGAAGACCCGTGGCGGCGCCCGCTGGCTGCCGATGCCGGGAATCGGAACCGAGGTCCCCATCTCGCCCAACAGTCTCCCCCAGCCCGATGTCTTCGTGAAGGAGTGCGGACCGACAGGAAAGCATCTGACCGATGATGCACTCGTCATCTTCGAGGTCCTCTCGCGCAGCAATACCAAAGCAGATCGCGAGTGGCGCCGCCAAGTCTATGCCAGCGTGCCAAACTGCCAGCACTATGTGACCGTATCGATGACGGCCGCCGAAGTCACGGCCTACGATCGTGCGACGCAGTGGCAGGCGCGACGCGTCCAGGGCCTGGAGAACGAGCTGACGCTGCCCGCCCTCGAGGTGACCATCCCTCTGGCGACGATCTACAAATACGTTCCGATCGGGTCGGCGAAGACGCCGCAACGTCGCCGCAAGCGCTGAACCCCGTCTTGATGCCAGTTTCGCCTGGTCCTCTTCCCCTTACGGGGCGAGGGGGTAAGTCGATGGCGTTGCTTACATTCCTCCACCCCACCCCGTGTCGCGCTGAAAGCGCGCCTCCGGCGGGACGGGGAGGGGAATTCCGCCGCGGCGCGGCGCAGCCGTAGAGGTCGATCTGGGGCCTTGTTGCTCTTGGCGCGCAACCGCGTCACGCTCCAACCGGGTTGGCTGCACGCTTGCTGGCATGAGACGATTGGCCAGATCAACTTCCCGCCTGGGGCTGCTATAGGATGACGCAGGCCAGCAGAGCCAAGACCATAGTGCCGTGCCGGGAGGATAAGGCCAGATGACGGGAATCCCCGACCAACACCCCGGCATGGCCGCGGCGAACATCAGCGAGGACCAGCTCAAGGCCATCGAGCACTTCATCGAGGAGGAGGAGGGGGCGACCAACCGCGTTCCCGGTTGGCTTGGCGCCGGCATCACGGCTATCGCCGTTGCCGTCTCGCTGTACCACCTCTATGCCGCCTACGACATCGTCCCCGCCTACATCTTCCGGCCGACGCACGTCGCCTGCGTGCTGTTCCTGGCCTTCCTGCTGTTCCCGGTGCTGCCGCGCTTCCGCGATCGCATCCGCTGGTGGGACTGGCTGCTGGCGCTGATGAGCGTCGGCACCATTGTCTACATGCTGATGCAGGGCGAAAACTACGGCGACCGCGCCATCGCGCCGGAGCGCTGGGACTACATCGTCGGCATCGTGTTCATCGTGCTGCTGCTGGAGGCGACGCGCCGCTCGACCGGCTGGATCATGCCGGCCGTCGCCATCGTCTTCGTCCTGTACGCCCTGTTCGGCCACATGCTGCCGGCACCCTGGACGCATCGCGGCTATGATCCAGAGCGCCTGATCGGCCATCTGACGATGACGCTGGAAGGCATCTTCGGCACCACCGTTGACGTGGCCTCCAGCCTGATCATTCTGTTCACGATCTTCGGCGCCGTCCTGCAGCAGTCGGGCGCCGGCAAATTCTTCATCGATTTCTCGTTCGCGCTGATGGGCGGGCGGCGCAATGCGGCGGGACGCGCGGTGGTGCTCTCTTCGTTCCTGATGGGTGGGCCGTCGGGATCAGGCGTTGCCACCACCGTGACGATCGGCACGGTCGCCTACCCGATGCTGGCCAAGGCGGGCTACGACAAGGACACGGCTGGCGGGCTGCTGGCCGCCGGCGGACTTGGCGCCATCATCTCGCCGCCGGTGCTGGGCGCGGCGGCCTTCCTGATCGCCGAGTTTCTCAAGATCTCGTATTTCGACGTGATCCTGATGGCCTGTATTCCGACGCTGCTCTACTACTTCGCCATCGCCATCATGGTGGAGCTGGATGCCGCGCAGCACGGCGGCAGCAGCGAGATGATGGTCGAGAAGGGCGAGGCCTGGCGCCTGACCAGGACCTATTGGTTCCATTTCGGCTCGCTGGTCTCGATCATCGCCTTCATGCTGCTCGGCTACTCGCCGGTGCTGTCGGTGTTCTGGGCAACGGTGCTGGCGCTGGCCGTCAGCGCGCTGCGGGTGGAAACAGCGCTGGTGCCCTGGCCGATCGCCCTGGTGCTGACGCTGGCCATCGCCCTGCTGATCGGCGAGGGGTTCGGCGTCAAGGTGGCGTATGCCTCGGAGATCGGGCTGGCGCTGGTGTTTGTCCCGCTCGCTGTCCTGGCCGTCCTGGCTTTGACGAAGGTATGGGTCGCGGATGCGGGCGAGCGCCTGGTCAAGGCGCTGCGCGAAGGCACGACGGGCGTGCTCAATGTCGCGACCACCTGCGCCACCGCTGGCATCATCGTCGGTGTCGTGACGCTCACGGGGCTGGCCCAGCGCTTCGCCGACATCATCATCGGCTACGCCCAAGGCAGCTTGCTGCTGACCACGATCTTCACGGCCGCCATCGTCTGGATCGTCGGCTTGGCGGTGCCGGTCACCGCCTCCTACATCATGTGCGCCGTGATCGCCGCCCCGGCGCTGATCAAGCTCGGCGTGCCGGACTTCGCCGCGCACATGTTCATCTTCTACTACGCCGTGCTGTCGGAAGTTTCGCCGCCGACCGCCCTGTCGCCGTTCGCCGCCGCCGCCATTACCGGCGGCAATCCGTACAAGACGACGCTGCAATCGTGGAAATACACGATGCCGGCCTTCCTCGTCCCCTTCGTATTCGTGCTCGACAAGGAGGGCGTTGGCCTGCTGCTCAAGTTGCCGAAGGGCGGCGACTGGCTCGACGTCGTCGATATCGCCCTGACCACGGCGGCCGGCATTGCCATGTTGAGCTTCGCCCTGCAGGGGCGGCTGTTCAAGGCCAGCACGCGGCTGGAATCCTCGTGCTTCCTGCTGGCTGGTATGCTGATGCTCTTTCCCAGCCTCATCGCCGTTTTGGTCCGCCCCCTGACCGGCTTTGAAATCGAGGCGTTCGTGCCGGGATTGAGCGGCCTAGGCATCCGACTCGGCGCCAACGTCTTCCTCGGCTTGCTGCTGGCGGTGGCGGTGGCGATGCTTCAGCGCGTGCGGGTGGCGTAGGCGTGACCGCGTTCGCTTGGAGGCGTTTATTCGGACAAGCCGGATGGGTTTGATATGCCATGCCGACGGTCATGCGAGTTGGCCCTTACCGACTTTCTTCTACTCTGCCGATGGCCACGAGCCGCCACATGTTCACGTCGAGCGCGATGGGCATGTGGCAAAGTTCTGGCTCGATCCCGTTCGACTGGCCGAGAGCGGCGGCTATACCCGTCGCGACCTGCGCGAAGTCGACCGCATCGTGCGAGAGAATCAGCAAGTCGTCTTGGAAGCATGGCATGACTATTTCGGCGTCTGATCTGAAGACACCAACTGCGGTTTCCGCGAGTATAAATGATGAGGCGCTGAGCATCGAACTCAGCGACGGCCGTCGCATCTCTGCGCCGCTGGCCTGGTACCCGCGCCTTTTGCATGCCACCGACGCCGAACGGGGCAACTGTCGGATTATCGGGCAAGGCAGCGGCCTGCACTGGCCCGACGTCGAGGAGGACATCAGCGTCGATTCGATCGTCAAGGGCCGCCCCTCCATGGAGAGTCCGGCCTCACTCAAGCGCTGGCTCGAGGCACGCGCTCGATCTCGATCGGTGGGTTGAACGGGGTCAGACCCGCAGGGTCTGACCCCGTGTGCCGACCTGCAGCTGCCGAGCGTGGGGTCAGACCCGCAGGGTCAGACCCCATCTTCCCGCCGTCCTGTTGCCCATGCCCTCGAGCGGAAACCGCTGCGGGGCCGACGGCGCTGGCCGACAGTGATATGGTGCCTTGCACTTTCTTCCTGTCGGGTCTCGCCGAAGGGGCTCGACCCGACCTACAAAGCGGAGACACATCATGCAACTCGGCAAGGACATCGCAGCGGTCGTCACCGGCGGGGCATCGGGCCTCGGCGCCGCCACCGCGCGGGCGCTGGCGGCCAAGGGCGTGCGTGTCGGCGTACTCGACCTCAACGCCGCGGCCGGCGAGACGGTCGCCAAGGAAATCGGCGGCATATTCGCCAGCTGCGACGTGACGAACGAGGCCAGCATCGATGCCGCGCTCTCAGCCCTACGCAAGGCGCATGGCCAGGAGCGCATCCTCGTCAATTGCGCCGGCATCGCCATCGGCAAGCGCATCGCCCGCCGCGTCAAGGAGACGAACGCGATCGAGGCGCACGACGCAGCCTCCTTCGCCAAGGTGATCGCCATCAACCTGATTGGCACCTTCACGATGATGGCGAAGTCCTCGGCCGGCATGCTCGACCTGGCGCCGATGCCGCCCGACGGCGAGCGCGGCGTCATCATCAATACCTCCTCGGTTGCCGCCGAGGATGGTCAGATCGGGCAGGTCGCCTACGCCGCCTCCAAGGGCGGCGTGGCGGCGATGACGCTGCCGGTGGCGCGCGACCTTTCCCGCGACGGCATCCGCGTGCTGGCGATCATGCCCGGCCTGTTCCACACGCCGATGTTCGACGGCCTGCCGGAGGAGGCGCAGCGCTCGCTCGGTGCGTCCGTGCCGTTCCCCTCGCGGCTGGGCCATCCATCCGAGTACGCACAACTCGCCGTCAGCATGTGCGAGAACATCATGCTGAACGGTACGGCCGTGCGCCTCGACGGCGCGATACGGCTGGCGCCGAGATAGATGCGTCCCGACGGGCCGCGCCATCAGTTCGCGGGATCAGCCGGCGGCCCACCGCTCTCGCCCTCATCCTCTTCATCCTCCCCCGCCGCCACTTCCGTGATGCGCTCGACGGAGACGACTTTCTCTGCCCCATCGGTGCGGAAGATGCGCACGCCTTGCGTGTTGCGGCCGGCGATGCGGACCTCGTTGACGGTGGTGCGGATCAGCTGCCCGCCGTCGGTCACCAGCATGATCTGGTCGCCGTCATCGATCGGGAAGGAGGCGATGAGCGGGCCGTTGCGCTCGTTGACGACCATGGCGCCGATGCCTTTGCCGCCGCGGCCGGAGGTGCGATACTCGTAGGACGACGAGCGTTTGCCAAAACCCTTCTCGGAGACGGTGAGGAGGAATTGCTCCCGGCCGCCGAGCTCGGCGAAGCGCTCCGGCGTCAGGTCCGCCGGTCCCTCCTCGCCATCCGCCTCGGCATCGGGCTCAGGCACCGGCGCACCGGCTTCGCCCTCGGCCTCCGCGCCCGAGGCCCTGCGGATCGCGCTCGCCTGCTTCAGGTAGGCCGTGCGTTCCGGCGCGGTGGCCTCGACGTGATTCAGGATCGCCATCGAGATCACCTCGTCGCCAGCCTCCAGCCGGATGCCGCGCACGCCGTCGCTATCGCGGCCCTTGAACAGGCGCACTTCCTCGCCGATCAGGAAGCGGATGCACTGGCCGCGCGCCGTGGTCAGCACCACGTCGTCGGTCGGCCGGGCGATGGCCACCGCGACGATCTTGTCGCCGTCATCTAGCTTCATGGCGATCTTGCCGTTGCGGTTGATGCTCTCGAAATCCGTCAGACTGTTGCGGCGGATGTTGCCTGAGCGGGTGGCGAACATCAGCTCGAGCTGACCCCAGGTCGCCTGGTCCTCCGGCAACAGCAGGATCGATGTAATCACCTCGTCCTGCTGCAATGGCAGCAGGTTGATCAGCGCCTTGCCCTGCGATTGCGGCGTTCCGATCGGCAGACGCCAGACCTTCATGCGATAGGCCATGCCGCGCGAGGACAAGAACAAGACTGGTGTATGCGTCGAGGTGATGAACACCTCGGTGACGAAATCCTCCTCGCGCGTCGCCATGCCCGAGCGGCCCTTGCCGCCGCGGCGCTGCGCCCGGTAGGTGGAGAGCGGCACGCGCTTGATGTAGCCCTTGTGGCTGACGGTGACGACCACGTCCTCGCGCTGGATCAGCGCCTCGTCCTCGACGTCGCCCTCGATGTCCAGGATCTCGGTCTTGCGTGGCGTCGCGAATTCCTGGCGGATGTCGCTGAGCTCGGTCCTGATGATGTCGACGATGCGTGCGCGCGAGGCGAGGATGGCGAGGTAGTCCTTGATCTCCTCGGCGATCTTCTTCAGGTCTTCGCCAATCTCGTCGCGGCCGAGTGCAGTCAGGCGCTGCAGACGCAGATCGAGGATGGCCTGCGCCTGTTCCTCCGAGAGCTTGTAGGTGCCGGCTTCGGTCATCCTGTGGCGCGGATCGGCGATCAGCACGATGAACGCCTCGACGTCGCGCGCCGGCCAGTCGCGCGCCATCAACTGCTCACGCGCCGCGGCCGGCGACGGCGCCCGCCGAATGAGATTGATCACCTCGTCGATGTTGGCGACGGCGATGGCCAGGCCGACCAGCGTATGGGCGCGGTCGCGCGCCTTGTTGAGCAGGAACTTGGTCCGCCGCGATACCACTTCCTCGCGGAAGGCGTTGAAGGCTGCGAGGATATCCTTGAGGTTCAACTGCTCGGGGCGGCCGCCGTTGATCGCCAGCATGTTGGCGCCGAACGAGGTCTGCAGCTCGGAGAAGCGGTAGAGCTGGTTGAGCACAACGTCGGCCACCGCGTCGCGCTTCAATTCGATGACGATGCGCATGCTGTCGCGGTTGGTCTCGTCCCAGATGTCGGAGATGCCTTCGATGCGCTTGTCGCGCACCATTTCGGCGATTTTCTCGATCAGCGTCTTCTTGTTCACCTGGTAGGGGATGGCCGAGACGATCAGCGCCTCGCGGTCCTTGCGCAGCTCCTCGACCTCGACCTTGGCGCGCATGATGATCGAGCCGCGGCCCTTGTGATAGGCCGACAGGATGCCGCCGCGGCCGAGGATCATTGCCCCGGTCGGAAAATCGGGGCCGGGCACGATCTGGCACAACTCGTCGATGGTCAGCTCGGGGTTTTCGAGCAGTGCGATGGCGGCGTCGATCACCTCGCCGAGATTATGCGGGGGTATGTTGGTCGCCATGCCGACGGCGATGCCGCCGGCGCCGTTGACCAGCAGGTTTGGATACCTGGCCGGCAGCACCACCGGTTCCTGCTCGGAGCCGTCGTAGTTCTCACGGAAGTCGACCGTATCCTTGTCGAGATCGCCGGTCAGGTGCGAGGCGATCTTTGTCAGACGGCACTCGGTGTAGCGCTCCGCCGCTGGCGGGTCGCCGTCGACCGAGCCGTAGTTGCCCTGGCCGTCGACCAGCGGCACCCGCAGCGACCACTCTTGCGCCATGCGCACCAGGGCATCGTAGATCGCCAGGTTGCCGTGCGGGTGGTATTTGCCCATCACCTCGCCGACGACGCGGGCGGACTTGACGTATTTCTTGTTCCAATCGAGCCCCATTTGCTGCATCGCATAGAGGATACGGCGGTGCACCGGCTTGAGGCCGTCACGCACGTCGGGCAGCGCGCGGGAAACGATCACGCTCATGGCGTAATCGAGGTAGGAGCGCTTCATCTCGTCGGTGATGGACACCGGACGAATATCGCTCGGGCCCCGGTCCTCGGGCGTCGTATCGTCGTTATCGGCCATGGGATTTCTGTACTCTGGGCTGGCTCGGCCAGGCTGTCACGGCGCCTGGCAAACATCATTGTGCCCGCCCCCGTGGGGGACGCGCATAAAACCGTGAGGATCAGCGTTTATCATAGTGCAACAGCATCGCAAGAGCCAACGCAAACACCTGAAAAAGGCCGATTTTTCCCCCAGTTTCCCGCGCCGCGACCCGGCGTTCCAGCCTGTAGCAAGACGCGCGTCGACGGGTGCCTAAATGACACTATCCCGACATGTTGTCCGCCTAAGTCCGCACGGCGAGCGGCAGAGTATGAACCCTGCAGCGCAGGCATTGTGGGCGCCTCCCATGGCCCACGAACGAGGAACGAGCGCCCATGAACAAAATCATATCGAGCTTGGCGGTCATCGCTGCCCTGGCGCTGTCGGCGCCCGTGCTGGCGCAGCAGAAGGCCCCCGACTCCAAGACCGCCGTGCCGGCCAAGGTCGCGATCCCGCGCGATGTCTTCTACAAGGGCCTGGGCCCCACCCAATATCTAGCCGCCAGCAAGCTGATTGGCCAGATCGTCTATGCCAAGGACGGCCAGCAGATCGGTGACATCGAGGACATCATCCTCGGAGCCAAGGACAATTCCATCGACGGCGTCATCATCGGCGCCGGTGGGGTCCTGAACGTCGGCGACAAAAAAGTCGGCGTGCGTTACGCCGCGCTGAAGTTCGAGACCAAGGACGGCAAGACCGTGATCTCGCTGCCCAACGTCACGAACGAGATGATCGCCGCGCTGGAGCCCTATCATGGCGCCCGCACGTTGCTGCAGAAGGCCGGCGAAGCCGCCAAGAGTGCCGCCCAGACCGCGAGCGACGCCGCCAAGACCGGATACGACAAGGCCAAGGACGCCATCAAGGGCAGCCCGGCGCCGGCCGAGCAGAAAAAGTAGACGCGACGGGGTCAGACCCACGTGACCGGTCGGGGTCAGACCCTCGGGTCTGACCCCTTCTTGCGCACCGAGCCCGACAAGGGGTCAGACCCGAGGGTCTGACCCCGTCCAAATGCGGTCTGACCCCACAACCGACCTTCCCACGCCGCCACCGCCAGATAAGCGACAAACGACGCGATCAGCGCCGCCAGATAGGGCGCGCTCCAGTCGAGGGCGAACTTGCCCGCACCCCACACCGCCGTGCCGATCAATATCGAGGCGATCGCCGAGCCCGGCCCGCCGATGCGCGTGAACAGCGCGAACATGGCGGTGACGAACACGCCGGCGCTGCCGAAGGCCGAGGCGATCTCGACCAGCTCCTTGATGCGGCTGAACGACAGCGCCAGCACGAAGGCCACCATGCTCAGCCCCATCACCGTCAGCCGCACCGTCCACAGTTTGCCGGCCTCGTCGAGCAGGGGCAGCATGCGCTCGATGATGTTGTGCGAGAGCTGGGCGGCGGGTGCGTGCAAGGCCGCGTGCACCACCGACAGGATGGCCGAGATGATCGCTCCGGCGAAAACGATGTAATACCACTGCGGCAGGAAATGCGCCGCCATCACGGCGATCAGCTGCTCGGCCTCGCCGAGCTTGGCTTTCAGCTCCGGTTGCTCGGCGGCCGCAACAGTTGCCATCAGACCAATGAAAATCGGCACCAGGCCCAGCGCCAGATACATCACGCCGCCGGCGATTGTGCCATTGCGAGCAATCACCGCGGAACGCGCGCCGAGATAACGTGAGATCAGCTCGACAGCCACCAGCGAGCCGCAGATCGGCACCGCCAACTGCTCGAGTTTTTCAATCCATCCTACGCCGCCACTGCTGAGGAACGTCATTTTCTCAGGCGCGACGCGGGCGAGGCCAGCGCCAAAACCGCCCATCGCCACCGCCACGGCGATCGCCAGCACCACGAGGCCGATGATCACCACCAGGCCCTGCAGGAAATCCGTGACCGCATCGGCCATCAGCCCACCGACCACCGCGTAAGCCGTGACCAGCATAGCCGCAATGGTGATGGCGGTCGTCAGCCCGAAACTGTCGGTGGAGGCCAGCACTTGGCCAAAGGCGCGGATCTGGGCGGCAGCCCAGAAAATCGAGCCGGGCAACAGCATGAAGACCACCAGGCGCTCGACCGTCTCGGAGTACCGCTCACGAAACATATCGGCGAAGGTGGTGATGCCACGCCGCCAAAGCCGTCCGGCCAGCAGCGCCCCCGCGATGACGAGGGCGAGCCCGTAGCCGAACGGATCGACCGTGGCTCCCGCCAGCCCCTGGCTGTAAACCTCGGCCGGTGTTGCAACGATCGCTTCGGCGCCGAACCAGGTCGCGAATACGGAGAAGGTGACGAGCGCTGGCCCCAGCGAGCGCCCCGCCAGGATGTAATCGCTGGTGCTTGCCACCTGTCGCGACACCCAGACGCCGATGGCGAACTGGATCAGTACATAAGCGAGGAGACCGAATAGCACCAGCGTCACGGATCACTCCTGAGCGAGCGCACCATGCACTGTGCGTGCGCGCCAAGCCATGGACTATTTGCTTGCCGCCGGCTGCGCGATGACGCTTTGCACGACCATCGTGCCGTCTTTTTTCTGCGCACGAATCTTGGCCGGCTTGCCCTTGAAAGCTGTCTTCTGCAGGTCTGCCAGGAGACCGGCCAAGACTTGCTTTTCACCGGCCAACGTGATCAGCCAGATATTGTCGCCCGACGTCCACTCGTTGGCACGCAGAACCGGCGGCTTGTCGAGGTTCTCCGACAGTCGTTTATCGACGGCGGCTGAAACCCGCGCCCACAATGCCACCGCGACCGGAACGATGGGGCCATCCTTGCGATAGCGGGAGACGGCAACCTTGCATTGCCCCGCCATCAGCGGCGGCAGCAGCAGCCATTCAAGGTCGGCCAGCCGCAAATTCTTGCAATTGGCATCGCGCATGAGCACGGCAATCGCCTGGGCAAAGTCTCGTGAAAACTTGTCCTTCTGCGCCGCCGCCAATCGGCTGGCGGCTGTCGCCAACGGCGCAGTGGCCGCAGCGCCCGCGGCTGTCTTGCCTCGGCTGTTATCCTTGTCGTTGGCCATCGCCGTGAACTCCCGCTGTAGTGCCAGTGCCGCCCGCCTGGCTGGCTGGGCGAATCCAATCTACGTCGCATCGCCTCGGTCGAGCAATACCGCCATCACGGACAGCTATCACGGCTGGCCATGGATTGGTTGAACTGACGGGCGATTGCGCGCCGTTGCCCCCTTAGTTGGAGAGGATTAGGGAGGGGACACCGCAGCCGATGTCCGGGTAGCGACTCAGCGCTGCGCCACGACATTGCGCAACGGCGCGCCCTTGGCCAGGGCATCGAGGTTGGCCGCGACGTCCTGGAAGCGGCGGTCCACGGCCTCGTCGCTGCGGCTCGACGAATGCGGGGTCATGACGATGTTGGGCAATTCGTGGAAGGGCAAGCGCGAGGGCGCGACGCGCTCGCCGGAGGCCTTGGGATAGCTGTACCAGACATCGATGCTGGCGCCGCGGATGCGTTTGGTCGCCAGCGCTTCGAACAGCGCCGCCTCGTCCACCACCGGACCGCGGCCGACGTGGATCAGCACAGCGGTTGGCTGCATCTCGGCAAACCACGCGGCGGCGATGATCCCGCGCGTTTCCTCGACCAGCGGCGCGGTGGCGGCAAGATAATCAACCTGGCGAAGAAAATTCGACGCTTCATCGAGCGAGAACCTTTGGTCGATCAATGCCTCGTCGCCCGGCTCCCTGCTGCGCCACGTCGACAACGCCACGACGCGCATGCCGAAGGCCTTGGCGCGGCGCGCCACTTCGCGGCCGATGCGGCCAAAGCCGAAGATGCCGACGGTCTTGCCGTAGAGTTCGCCGTGCGTGTTGGTGTCGTTGAACCAGTTCTTGTCAGACCACTGCCCGTTGGTGAGAAACGTGGCTGCGCGTTGGCGATAGCGCATCGCCCAGTCGAGCATCGTGCAGATGACGTACTCGGCGATGGTGATCTCGTGGCCATAGAGATTGGTCAGCGTGCAGCCCGCCGGCATCATCGCCTGATCGATGCGATCGACACCGGCGCTGGTGGATTGCAAGAGCCGAATGCGTGGCGCCGGCGGATGGGCGCTGTTGTAGACAGACGTTACCAGCGCGTCGGCGGTGGCCAATGCCGCTACGGCTTGCGGGTAGGTCAGCGCATCGTCGTGGATCTCAGTCACCGCCCAGTCCGTCGCCATGAACCGCCGGGCGCGCGCCAGCTCGCGCGCCGGATAACTGCCGAAGAAGACTGCTTGCACGACACCTGCCTGTCATTGTCTCGAGTTCAAGGGAGTTGACCCAGGTCATCCTTGTCGCCGCAATTGGCGCCTGGCTCACGCAGCATTGGCTCACGTGCGAGCTTGCATGGGGTGGCAGGCGAAGCCTCAAAGGACGTTGTGTGAGCCGTCGCAATAGGGTTCGTCGTCGGTGCTCTTGCATCCACACAGGTTGAATGTACCGGTGCCGCTCGCCACGAAGCGCATTGGCTCGAAGGCCGAGCCCTTGTGTTTGCCATCGCAGAACGGCTGCTTTTCGGAACGACCGCAGCGACAGAAGAAATAGGGTTTCCCCTCGGTCAGCTCGACCTGATAGGGCCCAAGCTGGGGGCGGACTGGATCATCGGCCATGACTGGCGTCTCCCATGCTGCGATCAAGTCGGGCTGCGATCAAGTCGGGCAGCGATCAAGTCGGGGCCTGGCCGATGCCTCAGCGCTTGCCCGGCACTAGTTCGTTGTTTGTCGCATTTTCTACGCCAAACCGGTGCCCACTTTGGCGGAAAATGCTCTATCGCTAGCGGCTCCGAGGCGCTGGAACAAGCCCCACGCCAGAGGCCCACGCCAGGGACGTCCTCACGTCACGTTGAGCCGGATACTTTCCACGATCTTGGAGCCGGCGTCGTCGATCCAGGTCATCTCGAGGTCGCCCGATGCGGGAACCCGGACATTGAAGGCAAGGTACGGGTTGGCGGAAATGCCGGACTGCAGGTCGGCCTTGAACACCGGCTTGCCGTCGAACGTCGCCGTGAACTGGTGGATGATGTTGCGCGGGATCGTCTTGCCGTCCCTATCCTTGCGGTTGCCGGTCTCCATGACATGGCTGATCAGGGTCTTCACCTCGATGACCTCGCCAGCCTTGATCTTGTCGGGAACCTTGATGCGCGGTTTCGAAGTCATGATCTATCTCCTAAGCGAGTGTTCCGGTTGGCAATTGCCGACTGAGAACCTAGTACCCGCCATCACAAATGGCTGGTACTAGCCTTTCTTGCTAAGTACCCGATTCACGCTGCATTTTCGTGCCACCAAGTGTGGCACTCAATTCCGCGATCGGGTACTAGCCGCCGCAGCCGCCGATCGTCACCTTGACGGCGCGCCGGTTCATCAGAAACCGTCCATCCGACATTTCAGCGACGGTGATGATGTCTTGCGTGCGCGCCAGGCGCACCCGGCACGCGACGGTCGCCTTGCCCGCAGCCGGCGTGAAACTGAATGTCGATACCAAGGGCTGTGGGTTGCCGGTCGAAATGATGTTGATGCTCTTGACATGCTCCGCATCCGTCATCGGGCTGTCGACGGTGACTGAGTACGGCACCGTGTTGCCATTTTCGGCAATCTCCGGCAGATCGACCATCAACTTGCCCTCGACCGGCTTGGCGCCGCCCATGAGCTTCTTGACGACGTCCTCCCAAGTTGTGGCTTCCTGCGCCAAAGCTGGGCCGGCGCCTGTGATCAAAGCCTGCAGCACCGCGGCGGCGCCAGCCCCCAGCAGCCAATCGCGCCGGCTCAGACCTGCCTCGCGTCCTTCCATCGCATTCGTCTCCTTTTGCCGATCCCGGGCCCGCAGCCCGGTGGGCTCTCGTCGATGCCAAACCAGCCAATGCCTATTGGCGAGTACATAAGCGTCTTCCGACCCTACGCATAGCCGGTTTTTGCAAGGATATCATGCGTTGGCGTCAACAAATTCGTGATCTTTCCAGGCCACGGATTCAACATTGGCGCGGCGCGTCGTGAACGATATTGGCGGGAGCCGCGATTGCGGCACGTTGCAGGTTTCGACACCCTGCCATCGGCGAGATTATTTTTGCGGAGCCGAGAGGTTATACAAAAAGCAAGGCTGGCGAATGGGTGACGGCTTGCGCAAACGCGATGTGGCTGGCGGACGCCCGCAATCGATGTTGCAATTTGTTGGCGATCGCGCCAATCCTCCTGCCAGTGTTCCGACACTAACGCTTGCTACCCGAGCGTTAGCCCGGAACCCTGGACAAGCTTTTGTTTGTGTTCTGGATTCACAAAGGCTTGGCGACCTACGCCCGGAACCAAGCGTTTGATCCAGAACACGAGGATCGGTTGGAGGATGGGACATGACACAACTCGACAGACGGCAGTTCGGCAAGCTGACGACGGGCGCGGGCCTGGCGACGTTGGCAACTGGCTCAATCTCGACCTTCGCCATTGCCCAGGGTGCGGCCAAGATCGTCATCGTCGGCGGCGGCGCCGGCGGCGCCACGGTCGCCCACCAGCTGAAGAAGGGGGAACCCAAGCTCGATGTGACGCTGATCGAGGCCAACCCGATCTACTCCTCCTCGTTCTTCTCCAACCTGTATCTCGGCGGTTTCCGCCCCCTGTCCAGCCTCAATCATGAATACACGTCCCTGAAGGCCTTGGGCATCAAGGTGGTCGTCGACTATGCCACCGACGTTGATAACGCCAAGAAGACCGTGCGCACCCGGTCCGGCCGGACTTTCAGCTATGACCAGCTCGTGCTTTCCCCGGGCATCGACATCAAGTACGACTCGATCGTCGGCTACTCGCGCGAGGCGGCGGACGTCATGCCGCACGCCTACAATACGGATGCCGCCCAGAAGCGGCTGCTCAAGCGCCAGATCGACGGCATGCGCGACGGCGGCACCGTCATCATGGTGATGCCGAACAATCCCTACCGCTGCCCGCCCGGACCCTACGAGCGGGCCTGCATGATCGCGCACATCCTGAAGACCAAGAAGCCAAAGTCCAAGCTCGTGATCCTCGATCCCAAGAAGGCGTTCTCCAAGCAGCCGGTGTTCATCGAGGCCTTCGATCGCCACTACAAGGGGATCGTCGAGCTGAACCTGACCACCGACATCGACGATTTCTCGGTCGTCAACGTCGATGCCAAAGGCAAGCTGGTCGCGGTGAAGGCCGGCAAGACGTTCACCGGCGACGTCGTCAACGTCATTCCCCAGCAGCGCGCCGGCGAGATCGCCGCCAAAGCCGGCGTGACGCAGGGTGACTGGTGTCCGGTCAATCCGGAGAACTTCTCCGCCAAGTCGGTCAAGGACATCTACGTCCTGGGCGACGCCACGGTCGCCGCAGAGATGCCCAAGTCCGCGTTCTCGGCCAACAGCCAGGCCAAGGTGGTGGCGGGCGACATCCTGGCCAGCGTGGCCAAGAAGGAGAAATTCCCGGCGCGCTTCCGCAACACCTGCTGGTCGCTGGTGGCGCCGGACGACTGCGTCAAGGTCGGCGCCAACTATGCGCCCAAGGACGGCAAGCTCGATCCGTCAGGCTCCTTCGTGTCGCAAAGGGGCGAAACGGCGGAGGTCAGAAAGGCGAACTACGAGGAGAGCATCGGCTGGTATTCGAGCATCATCGCCGAGATGTTCGCCAAGCCGGCGCCTGCAGGCGAGGCGGCGAAGAAGAAGTCCTGATCGCGCTTAGCACACCCTGTCATCCCGGCAACGAGTGCCGGGATGACAGTCGCGCGTTGATCAGCGCCTCCCGGCGCGATCTGTGCCTGCTTTCGGCTTGGGCAGGGAGGCGAAGTAGGCCGCCAGCGCCGCCATTTGCTCGCCATCGAGCGATTGCGCGACCGAAACCATCGCCGGATTGGAGCGGCGACCATCCTTGTAGAAATCCAGCGTTTTCCGCAGCACCGCCGCATCCCAACCCGTGATCGATGGAATGCCATTGTCGACGCCGTCGAGGCGATGGCAACTGGTGCATTCCTGGGCAAGATGGCGGCCATACGCCAGCTGTCGCGCGGGATCGGCGGCGGCCGCTGCCACCGTCACGGCCACCAGTGCTTTCGCCACTGTCACGACCTGCAGCAGGTCAACGTAACGTGACTTGTAGAGACCCATTTGGCTGCGCATATCCCGACAAACTGCTGGCTCCGCCCAATCTGTGGCTATAGTGTCACAGAGCACATGGGTTGACCAGTGGCGGTGGCTCCATCAATCGGGGGAAGCGGGTTCTTAACCCTCCGCGTGCCTTTGTTTGCAGCCGCTGGGGTGCATTCTCGAGAGTGCGCCCGCCCGAACGACCGAACGAGGCGCTTTGCCATGTCCGAACTGCTCTTTGTGCTCATCCTGGTAGCTGCCGGCATGGTGCTGGCCATACACCACGCGCCGCTGTGGCTATGGGCGGCTGTGGCCGCGGCTGCCACTCATTTCTATCAATCCGGACTGGTGCTTGGCCGCTACGAGGGGATCGACTTTGGCTTTGATTCCCTGCTCGGGTGGCTGCCGGTCGTCGGTCTCGTCGCGCTATCGATCCCCGGGTTGCGCCGCGCCATCTTGATCGCGCCGGCGTTCGCTGCCCTGCGCGGGGTCATGCCCAAGGTCTCCGATACCGAGACCCAGGCGCTGGAGGCCGGCACGGTCGGTTTCGATTCCGAACTGTTTTCGGGCACGCCGGACTGGGGCAAGCTGCGCGCCATACCGCCGATCCAGCTCACCGCCGAAGAGCAGGCCTTCCTCGATGGCCCGACCGAGGATCTGTGCCGCATGATCGACGACTGGCAGGTGCGGCACAATCAGCGGGAGATCCCGGACGCAATCTGGAGCTTCGTGCGCGCCAAGGGCTTCCTCGGCATGCTGATCTCGAAGGCGCACGGGGGCTTAGGCTTTTCGGCGCAGGCGCAGTCGCTGATCCTCGGCAAGATCGCCTCGCGTTCTCCCGATGTCGCGACGATCGTCATGGTGCCGAATTCGCTCGGGCCGGGCGAGCTGATCGAGAAGTACGGCACCGACCAGCAAAAGCATCACTGGCTGCCGCGGCTGACGCGCGGCGACGACATCCCGTGCTTTTCGTTGACCGGGCCGACCTCGGGTTCGGATGCCGCCACCATGCGCGACATCGGCATTCTCGCGCGCGGCCACCACGATGGCAAGGATGTGCTGGGCATCCGCCTGACATGGGACAAGCGTTACATCACGCTTGGACCGAAGGCGACGCTCGTCGGCCTGGCTTTTCAGCTCATCGACCCCGACGGGCTGCTGGGCAAAAGCGAGCAGATCGGCATCACGCTGGCGTTGATCCCGGCCGACCATCCTGGCGTCAACATTGGCCGCCGCCACCTGCCCTCGGGCTCCGCCTTCCCCAATGGTCCCAATTGGGGCCGCGACGTGTTCATACCGATCGACTGGGTGATCGGCGGCGAAAAGATGGTGGGCCAGGGCTGGCGCATGCTGATGGAATGCCTGGCCGCCGGCCGCGCCATCTCGCTGCCGTCCTCGGCCACGGCCGGCGCCAAAGCCATGCTGCGCTTTACGTCGGCTTATGGCCGCATCCGCAAGCAGTTCGGTTTGCCGGTCGTGCGCATGGAAGGCATCGAGGAGCCGCTCGCCCGCATCGCCGAGACGGCCTATGTCAATGAGGCGGCGCGCGCTGTGACCGCCGCCATGGTGGCGCGCGGCGAGAAACCGTCGGTGATCTCGGCGCTGATGAAATACCAGACCACCGAGCGCATGCGCCGCGCCGTCAACGACGCCATGGACATCCACGGCGGCCGGGCGATCTGCGATGGGCCAGGCAACTACTTGCAATCGGCCTACCAGATGGTGCCGATCGGCATTACGGTCGAAGGCGCCAACATCTTGACGCGCACGCTGATCACCTTCGCGCAGGGTGCGCTGCGCTCGCATCCCTATCTCTACAAGGAGATCCTGGCCTGCCAGGACGCCGACAAGGCGCGCGGACTCGCCGCCTTCGAGCAAGCCTTCCTGGGTCACATCGCCTTTGCCGTTGGCAACATGGCGGGCGCCCTGTTCCACAACCTGACGGGCGGCCTGTTTGGCAGCGTCCCCGACAAGGCATTTGGCACCGCCGAGTGGTACCGGCAATTGTCCCGCTCCTCGCGCAACTTCGCCTTTGTCGCCGACATGACGGTGGCGCTGCTGGGCGGCGCCTTGAAAACCAAGCAGAAGCTGACCGGCCGCTTGGCCGATGCCTTGTCCGAGCTCTACATGACAGCCTGCGTTCTGAAGCGCTTCGAAGACGACGGCAAGCCTGTCGCCGATCTGCCGATCGTGGCGTTGGCCGCCCAGAACGGCCTTTATCGCTTCCAGGAAGCCTTGCGCGGCGTCATCGATAACTTCCCAGTGGCGCCGGCCCGCATCCTGATGCGGCTCGTCGTGTTCCCGTTCGGCATGCCCTACCGCCCCGCCTCGGATCGGCTGGGCGCCGCCGTGGTGCGCGCGGCCTGTGAACCCGGCGAGGTTCGCGACCGCCTGACGCGGCACATGTACGTGTCCCGTGACGTCAACGACCCGACCGGCCTGCTCGAGATGACGCTGGAAAAGGTCATTGCCGCCGAGGAGGCCGAAAAGAAGCTCGATCGCGCCATCCGCGCCGGCACCATCCGCCGCTACCACGACCGCGACTGGATCGGCGACGCGGTGGCCAAGGGCATCGTGTCGGAGGTCGAAGGCCGGCAGTTGCGCGAGGTCGAGGAGCTGACCGCCCGCGTCATCGCCGTCGACCACTTCGATCCGGCCGAGCTGAAACCCAACTACGTCAGCCTCGGGCATAATTCGAGAACGCTGGGTGCGGCGGCGGAGTGAACTCATGTTGCGTCACACACAATCGGCTCCGATTTTTCGTCATCCCGACACCGGCCTCCGCCGGTGCAGGCTGCGGTCGGGACCCACGGCAACGCGCCAAGGTGCTGAGACGTGTCGTGGGTACCGGCCTACGCCGGTATGACGATGTGTGGAGATTTCTTCTGTAAGTGTTGTCACACCAGCTCCCCCACGCGCTACGCTTGAACGCCCACGTCTGAAAAGGGAGTAAGAACATGAGCACCGAACTGCCGACCTTGAAAGACTGGCGCTTCTCCGTCGACACGGAGGGCATCGCCTGGGCGGTGTTCGACCGCGCCGGCGAGAGCGTCAATGCGCTTGGCCAGCGGCCGCTCGAAGAACTCGGCGAGATCGTCGAGCGCGTCGAGGTGGGTGCGCACAACAAATCCATCAGCGGCCTGGTCTTCATCTCGGGCAAGGACAAGGGCTTCATCGTCGGCGCCGACGTGCGCGAGTTCGAGCAGATCGCCAGCGAGGCGCAGGTCATCGACGCGGTCAGCCGCGTCAACGTCATGCTCGAGCGGATCGAGCGCATGCCGGTGCCGGTGGTGTGCGCCATCCACGGCGTCTGCCTGGGCGGCGGGCTGGAGCTGGCGCTCGCCTGCCACTACCGCATCGCCACCCGCGACGACGCCACCCGCGTCGGCTTCCCCGAGGTCAAGCTCGGCATCTTCCCGGGCTTCAACGGCACCGCGCGCTCCATCCGGCAGGCAGGTCCGATGGCCGCCATGCAGTTGATGCTGACCGGCTCGATGATCCGCGCCACGGCCGCGCGCGGGCAAGGCCTGGTCGACGAGCTGGTGGCAAGTCCCGGCACTCTCAGATGGGCCGCGCGCAAGGCCGTGCTGCAGAAACGCCGGTCGAAGCCTGCTGGCCTGATCAAGTCCATGATGACCAAGTGGCCGGTACGCGGGCTGCTCGCCGAACGAATGCGGGCCGAGACGCGCAAGAAGGTGCGCGAGGCGCACTATCCCGCGCCCTTCCGGCTGATCGACCTGTTCGAGCAGCACGGCGCCGACATCGCCGCCATGAAGGCCGCCGAGCCGCGTGCCTTCGCGCCAATGATGATGTCGGAGACCTCGCGCAATCTGCGCCGCGTCTTTCGCCTGACCGAGCTGCTCAAGGCGCAGGCGCCGAAGGACTCAGGGCTCAAGCCCTTGCGCGTGCACGTCATCGGCGCCGGCACCATGGGCGCCGACATCGCCGGCTGGTGCGTCGCCTCGGGAATGGAAGTGACGTTGCAGGATCTCAAACCCGACCTGATCGCCAAAGGCATTGCCGCCCAGGCGAAAACGCTGACCCGCAAGTTCCGCACCAAGCCGTTGCGCGATGCCGCCAAGACGCGTCTGATCGCCGATCCAAGCGGCGAAGGGCTGTCACGCGCCGACGTGGTCATCGAGGCCATCGTCGAAAAACTCGAGGTCAAGCAACAGCTTTTCGCCAGCATCGAGCCGCGGCTGAAGCCTGGCGCCGTGCTGGCGACCAACACCTCCTCGCTACAGATCGAGGACATCGCGCGTACCTTGAAGGACCCCGGCCGCCTGATCGGCATCCACTTCTTCAATCCCGTCGCGCAGATGCCGCTGGTCGAGGTGATCCGCGGCGCCGGCACCCGCGAGGAGGAGGTGCGCAAGGGCTGCACGTTCGTGACGGCGATCGACAAGTTTCCGCTGATCGTCAAGAGCGCGCCGGGCTTCCTGGTCAACCGCGTGCTGGCCCCCTACATGATGGGCGCCATGCAGCGGCTCGAGCAGGGCGAAACCAAAGAAAAGATCGACGAGGCGGCGCGCGCCTTCGGCATGCCGATGGGTCCAATCGAGCTGGCCGACACGGTCGGCCTGGACATCTGCGCCCATGTCGGCCGCATTCTTGGCCAGAGTGACGGCAATGCGAAGCTCGACGCGATGATCACGGCCGGCAAGCTCGGCAAGAAGTCGGGCGAGGGCTTCTACCTCTGGAAGGACGGCAAGCCCCAGACGGAGAAAAAGCCATTCGACAAGCACAAGGTCGAGGAGCTTGACCGCGCCCTGCTCGCGCCACTGTTAGCCGAGTGCCAGAAGTGCCTCGATGAAGGCATCGTCGACAGCGCCGAGCTGGTCGATGCCGGGGTCATCTTCGGCACCGGCTTTGCCCCGTTCCGCGGCGGTCCGCTGCACTACAAGGCGAGCCTTGCCGCGCCCGCCGCCCTCGCCAAGCGCGCGGCGGCGGAGTAGATTGACCAATATGAGGTGCGCACGACTTCACCTCGCGGTGAGCAAGCATTCGAAAGCCTTACGCCATGACAGACATCGGAACCAAAGTTCGGCCAACCACATCGCGTGCGGATGTGCTCGAGGGGCTACGTCGCGCCGAGAAGGCCGCTCGCGAGTATGGAGCCACCGCTTTGTACTTGTTCGGGTCTGCAGCTCGTGACGAGATGGGCCCGGACAGCGACGTGGATCTTTTCATCGACTTCGATCCCAAAGCCCCCATCACATTGTTCGACCTGATGGATCTCGAATCCTTCCTGGCCGACCGGGTCGGACGGAAGGTCGATCTGATGACACGAGGCGGACTGCATCCGCGCCTCAAGGCTCATATCGAGGCGTCGAGCATCAGGGTCTACTGAGATCGGCCATGGTCAAGAAAACCGTCCTTCCTAGGCTCGACGACATCCTTGGAGCCATCAACGATGTCGAGGCGATCCTTCGCGGAATCGACTACGAAGCGTATGTCCGCAACACACTTCATCGCCGCGCCGTGGAGCGATGCGTGGAGATCGTCTCGGAGGCCAGTCGCCACATTCCCGAGCACTTGACGAGCCGCCGTCCCGAGATCCCATGGCACAACGTGCGCGGCATCGGAAACCGTCTCAGACATGAATACGGCGAGGTGAGCGACGAACTCATGTGGCGCGTTGCGACGATCTCGTTGCCGGAGCTGAAGCCGGCAATAACAGCCCTGATTGCCCATTTGGAACGCGAGCAAGGCACCTGATGCGGAGCCCCCCATGACCCAATCCCTACGCCGCGTCGCCATCGTCGGCGGTGTCCGCATTCCGTTCTGCCGCTCGAACACGCTGTATGCCGATCTGTCGAACCTCGACATGATGACGGCGGTGCTGAACGGCCTGGTCGACAAGTACCAGCTTGCCGGCGTGCACATCGACGAGGTCGCCGGCGGCGCCGTCATCACGCATTCCCGCGACTGGAACCTGGCGCGCGAGGCGGTGCTGTCGACAAAGCTTGCGCCGACGACACCCGGCATCACCATGATGCAGGCGTGCGGTACCTCGCTGCAGGCGGCGCTCGGCATCGGCGCCAAGATCGCCACCGGCCAGATCGACTCAGGCATATCCGTCGGCGCCGACACGACCTCGGATGCGCCGATCGTCTTTTCCAGGAAATTCGCCCAGCGGCTGACCAAAGTGGCGCAGCAGAAGAGCGTGCTCGACCGCTTCAAGATCTTCTCCGACTTCAGGCCGGGCGAGCTGGCACCGCAGCCGCCGACGGTGTCGGAGCCGCGCACCGGCCTGTCCATGGGCCAGCACTGCGAGCTGACGGCGCAGCAATGGCATATCCCGCGCGCCGAGCAGGACCAGCTCGCCTACGACAGCCATCGCAAGGCCGCCGCCGCTTACGCGGCTGGGTTCCACGATGACCTCGTGGTGCCCTGCGCCGGCGTCTTTCGCGACAACAACCTGCGCGGCGACATCAGCCTGGAGAAGATCGGCATGCTCAGGAGCGCCTTCGAGAAGTCGGAGCGCGGCACGCTGACGGCCGCCAATTCGACGCCGCTGACCGACGGCGCGGCCTGCGTTCTGCTGGCCTCGGAGGAGTGGGCGGCCAGCCGCGGCCTGCCGGTGCTCGCCTATCTCACCCACGCCCAGACCGCCGCCAACGACTTCGTCGCCGGCGAGCCGCTGCTGCTCGCCCCGACCATCGCCGTCTCGAAGATGCTCGACAAGGCCGGCCTCAAGCTGCAGGATTTCGACGTCTACGAGATCCACGAGGCCTTCGCCGCGCAGGTGCTCTCGACGCTGCGCGCCTGGGAGGATGCCGACTACTGCAAGCGCGTGCTGGGCCGCGACGCCCCGCTCGGCGCCATCGACCGCGCCAAGCTCAACGTCAAGGGCTCGTCGCTGGCCTACGGCCACCCGTTCGCGGCCACCGGCGCGCGCATCCTGGCGGTGCTGGCCAAACTCCTGTCGCAGGGCGGCGGCCGCGGCCTGATCTCGGTGTGCACCGCCGGCGGCATGGGCGTCTCGGCGATCCTGGAAAGCGCCAAGGGTGCAGCGGCCGAGATGCCGATGGCGGCGGAGTAGGGCTGCATGGTCGGTGTCTGACGCTCCGCGTCTGACACCTTTGCGAGACTGTGCGTGGGTGTCTGACCCGGAGTGTCAGACACCTGATCGACCAAAGGTCAGGCACCTACGCCACCCTGATCCCCGCCGGCGTTCCCGGCGGCAGCGCCCGCGAGTCGACCTCGATCACGCCGTCGCGCAGCCGCACGCGATAAGTGGCGAGCCGCTCCGTGAACGGCGGCGGGGCGCAGCCGTCCACCAGGCGATACTGATAGCCGTGCCACGGGCAGGTGATGCAGCCGTCGATGATGCGGCCCTCGCCCAGCGGTCCGTTCTGATGGGCGCACAGGTTCGACACCGCGCCGACCTGGTTACCGTCGCGAAACACGGCGATGCGCTCGCCACCGGGAGCCGAGACGATGCGGGCGCGTTTGTCGGGAATGATCCGCGGCGGGCCGACGACGATCCAGCCATCCCGGTCCGGCGCCTCGCCCTGGTCGCGCGCGGCCTCGCGCCAGCCCGCCGCGATGTGCAGCACCGCCACCGTGGCGAAGCCGGACACCAGCATCAGCGGGATCATCGGTGAGCGGTCGAACTGCATGAGCCCGAGCGCCACGTGCAGCACCACCAGTCCATAGGCGGCATACAGCGCCATGTGCAGCGCCTTCCACACCGGGGGCGTCAGGAACAGCAGCCAGAAGTCGTGGCTGGTGGCGGCCATCACGAACAGAATCAGCAGCGCGGCAAGCCCGAGCGTCTTGAACGGGAAGCCGATGAATTTGCCGTAGTCGGACCAGGTGGCGAAATCGTTGACGAGGCTGCCCATCGCGCCTTGCGCCGCGAACCATTCGAGCATGAGGCCGACATGGGCGAGCGCCACCAGGAAGGTGAGCACGCCAAAATGCCGGCGATTGTAGAGCGCGGGCAAGAACCGCGCATCGAGCCGCGCCAAGGGCCCAATCGAGAGAATGATCGTCAGCATCAGGAAGGCACAGCTGCCGAAGGCGCGGATCAGGATGTCGAGGCGCTCCAGATACGGTCGGCCCGGCGTGAATATGCCGCTGACAGCGATGAAGAGCAGGATGAACGCCAGCACGCCGGCCACCAGGATCGCGTCGTAGACGATCTTCTGCCGGCTCCACTGCACCGCCTTGAAGCCGACGCTCATGTCCGCCCTCCAGGCGCCATGGCGACCGCCTGCGGATCGGGCGGCGGCCGCAGCGCCAGCGCCATAGTCAGCGCGACCAGCACCAGGACGGCGAGCAGCGGCCAGAGCAGCCGGTGCGCCAGGCGATGCGTGCGCGTCATGATCGCATCCCCGTCCCGAGCCAGCGCCGCAGCACGATCGGCCACAGCACCACGGCGCCTGGAATGAGGATAAGGCGTGCACCCAGCGTCAGCGACACCGGCCCTTCGACGACGCTGTGAACGCCGCGCCAGACGAACGGGATGGCGACGAGCAGGCCGACGCCGAGGTAGGCCGCAAGCACATAAAAGACGATCATCGATCCTCCAAAGGCGTCTGGCCAGAGTTCAGGCACCTACCCCGGCCGCCGCCGCGACTCCAGCGCATAGCCGAGGCTGGCCGCCAGCCAGGCCAGCACTTCGCGCGCATGCGTATCGGGGGGATGCACGGGATAGAACGTGCGGCGGATACGGCCGTCCTCGATCACCATCGTCAGCCGCTTCAGGTAGGTGACGCCGCCGGTCTCGAAGGTTGGTAACCGCATGGCGCGCTGCAACGTCAACTCCGCATCGCTGAGCAGTGCAAACGGCAGTTTCAGGCGCTCGACAAGCTCGCGCTGCCACGCGCTCGTCTGCACACCGAGGCCCATCACCTCGACGCCGCTGGCGGTAAAGGCGGTATAAAGATTGCGGAAACCCTCGGCCTGCGGCGTCGAGCCATGGGCGCCTGGTATGTTGTCCCAGTCCGGCGGATTGGCGAGGCCCGGCTGGCCGGTCCAGGGGTAGATGAACACGACGCCGCGGCCAGGATGGCGCGCCAGGCTGATGCGTTGGCCGCTGGTGGCGTCCAGCGCGATATCGGGCAGCGCCAACCCTTCCTTCAGGTGTCGCGCGTCACCGTCGTCCTTCGGCTCAGGATAGGGCCACGCGATCACGCACGATGCTCCTCGAGCCAGGCCAGCACGTCGGGTGCATTCCGGTCGGGCGGAAACACCGGATAGAACACCTTGGCGATCGTCCCATCCCTGATCACCAGCGCCAGCCGCTTGAGCAGCAGCATGTCGGCCACCTGCATGGTCGGCAGATCCAGCGCCCGCGTCAGGGCGAGGCCGGCATCCGACAGGATCGGAAACGGCAGGTGCAGCCGTTCGACCACCTCGCGCTGATAGTCTGTATCTTGCGTTGACAGGCCGAAAATCTCAGTGACGCCTGCTGTTCTCAACTCCGCGGCGAGGTCGCGGAAGGCACAGGTCTGCGGCGTGCAGCCACGTGCGCCCGGAATCATGTCCCAGTTGTCGACGAGGCTGATCTGGCCGGGCGTTCCCGTGCGCGGATAGGCAAACACGACCACGGTACCGGGGCGTCCGGCCAGCGAGATACGCTGTCCGTCCGTTGCCGGCAGCGCCACGTCTGGCATCATCCGGCCGGTCAGATGATTGGCGCCGCCGTCATCGACCGGCGCCGGGATCTGCGACCAGTCCACCCCCATGAGGTCTTTCTGCGCGCTCGCCATGTCCTGCATTCCATCCTGTTTCAGAATCCTGCAATCCACTCTACCTTAGACCGGTCGCAGAGGCCAAAATCCATGACGGCGCCAGAACAAGAGCCATGGACTGCATGACTCTATCCCCGCTCGATCACCATCCGGCCCGCCCTCCGGGCGCCCACGCCATCCGCGCCGCCGAGATCGCCCCCGACATGGCGCGCCTGGCGATCGAGGCCAACAAAATCAGGCGCGTGACCGATGCGAACATCACAGCCCTCAAGTCGGCTGGGCTGACCCGCCTGCTGCAGCCCAAGCGCTGCGGCGGATTCGAGGACAGCCTGCATGCCCATCTCGACGTCGTTGCCGCGATTGCCGAGGGTTGTGGCTCGACCGGCTGGTGCCTCGGCGTCTACCACGCCCACCAGTGGCTGATGGGACTGTTTCCAGCCGAGGCTCAGGACGGCGTCTACGCGAGCAACCCCGATACACTGATCTCGGCCGTGCTCGTGCCCCGCGGCACGACCGAGCGCGTCGAGGGTGGCTATCGCCTGTCGGGGTCCTGGGCGTTCTGCTCGGGCGTGCATCATGCAAGCTGGGTGATCCTCGGCGCCATGATCGACGATGCCAATGGCGGCGCGCCCGACAGCGCCGTCCTGCTGGTGCCGCGCCATGACGTGGTGGTCAAGGATGATTGGCACGTGGTCGGCCTTTCCGGCACAGGCAGCAGCAGCGTGGCGGTCAGCGGCGCCTTCGTGCCCGACCACCGCGTGCTGTCCATGACGGCAGCAGGCGAAGGCCGCGTGCCTGGCGCCGGTCTGCACGAAACGGCGCTGTATCGTTCAGCACTGGTGCCCGCGCTGGCCCTGTTCATCTCAAGCCCGGCGATCGGCATGGCGCGCCACGCGCTCAAAGCCTTCATGGCGCGGCTGCCGGGCCGCGTCGTCGCCTATACCTTTGGCCAGCAACAGCGCGACATGCCCATCACGCACAGCCAGATCGCGGAGGCGGCCACCAGGATCGATATGGCGCACCTGATGCTGCACGCCATGATCGACGAGATCGAGCATCACGCGACCGGCCGGACGCTGATGCCGCTGGCCCGCCGGGCCAAGGCGCGCATGGACTGCGCCTGGGCCGTTCGCCAATGCCTCGAGGCCGTCGAGATCCTGATCCGTGCCTCCGGCGGCAGCGCGCTGTCAGAAACCAACGACGTGCAGTTGGCCGCCCGCGACATCCGCGCCGCCAGCATGCATGGCATCCTCAACCTGGAAACGACGCTGGAAATGTATGGCCGTGCACTGCTCGACTTGTCGCCTGGCTCGCCGATGATTTGAGTCCGCCGATAGTGCCCGGCTTATCGGGCGGACGCCGCACTGGACTCGGCGCCCGCCAGCAGCGAACCGATCATTCTGAAAAAGTGCTCCGGACCGGGGTAGCCGACGATGCGGCCGGTTTCGCGGTTGTTCTTCACCAGCACCGCTGTCGGCACGATATCGATGGGGCTGTCGAGCCGCAACCCGACGACGCCATCATTCACATCAACAAATCGCATCGGTGCATCGACCGCGCGTGGCGTCATCAAATACCCAGGCAGCACATCGCGGCGAAAATGGCCGCAGTAGGTGCAACCCTCGACCTCGAAAACGATGATCTCCATCACATCGCCCGCCGGCAGCGCACCGGTTTCCAGCGAACGCGCCGCCCAGCTTGCGCCCTGGGCGCAAATCAGCGCCACTGCCGCCACCGCGAGCATCATCTTGAGCAAACGCATCACACCCGACCTCGTCAGCATCACAGCGCGTGTCCCGATGCCGGCAAGGTACGCCGTCAACGGCGCAAATGGCAGCAGATGGTGTAGGCCTGGTTAAAAACCGCCCCGCGGTGACGCAGGCCCGCCGCCTGGATTTGGGCAAGCGGCAGGGCCGCAATCCAGCATGAATGGGCCGGCGCCGGCGAATTTACCACATCCGCAATTGCCATGAGCAGCCCGGACCACCCCGAGCCGTCCGGCGATGGTGCACGCGCGGGCCAGAGTTCGCCGCCGGCAATCCTCCCATTGCAATTGGAGGGCAATGACCGCCATGATGCGGGCCATCGTCAAGCTGTCCCGTGCAGCTCGGCATGCATGCAACCAGCCGATGGCGAACCGAGTGGCAATCTGACCGGCATAAGGGGCGGGGTATTGCACTGTGACACCGACCGGCGCGCCCAGTATCGTCAAATCCGGCTACGCGATCCGTGAGGCGTGGCTCGCGCGCAGCCGGGAAGACGTCATCGAACCCGATCTGCCGATCGTCGACCCGCATCATCACTTGTGGGATCGGCCGGAGGAGCGCTATCTGCTGTCCGAGTTTCTGGCCGACATGAATGACGGCCACGACGTGCGCGCCACCGTGTTCGTGCAATGCCGCTCCATGTACCGCAAGACGGGTCCCGAAGCGTTGCGCCCGGTCGGCGAGGTGGAGTTCGTCAACGGCGTCGCCGCACAGACAGCCAGCGGCTTCTACGGCCATCGGCTGGCCTGCGCGGGGATCGTCGCGGGCGCCGATCTGACCCTTGGCGCAGGCGTCGATGCCGTGCTGGAGCGCATGCGCCAGGTCGCCGGTGATCGTTTCTGTGGCATCCGCAATTCCGTGGCCTGGCACGAAAGCCCGGATGTGCGCTCGAGCCACATCCTGCCGCCGCCGGGCCTGATGGCGGATGCGCGATTCCGGGAGGGCGCCAGCCGCCTCGCCCGGCATGGACTGTCGCTCGACGTGTGGGCCTATCAGACGCAACTCGGCGAAGTGCTCGATCTGGCCCGCGCAAACCCCGGCACGACGCTCGTCATCGATCATCTGGGCGGGCCGCTGGCGACCGGTCCGTACCTGGGAAAACGCAACGAAATGTTTGCGCATTGGCAGACATCGCTCGCCGATCTGGCGCGCCTGCCCAATACCCGCATCAAGCTTGGTGGACTGGGCATGCAGGTGAGCGGCTTTACATTTCACGAGCGCCCCGAACCGCCGACCTCGGCCGAACTCACCGCGGCGTGGCGGCCCTATGTCGAGACGGCGATCGCACTGTTCGGCGCCCGGCGTGCCATGTTCGAGAGCAACTTCCCCGTCGACAAGGGCATGTACGGCTATCGCGCGTTCTGGAATGCGTGCAAGCATCTCGCCAGCGGCTGCTCACATGACGAGAAAACAGCGCTGTTCAGCGGCACGGCCATTGATGTCTATCGCTTGTCGCGCGAGGAGATCTTCGCGTGAGGATGTCTCCATTGAATCAGCGCAAGAGGATGACCATGCCCGCCAACTTCCAGACATCCCGCCGCACCCTGCTGACAGGCAGCGCGGCGGCCAGCCTCGCGGCCTCCTTGGGCGTCAGGCCCGGCACGGCCCAGGCGGCATGGCCGAGCAAGCCCGTCAGGGTCGTCGTGCCGTATGCGCCCGGTGGTGGCGCCGATACGCTGTCGCGGCTGCTGTTTGGCAAGGTGCAGGAAGACCTCGGGCAATCCTTCATCATCGACAACCGCGGCGGCGGCGGCGGCACGATCGGCGCCGGCATCGCCGCCAAGGCGGCGCCAGACGGCTACACCATCCTGCACGACGCCACGGCCTTCTCGGTCAATCCGACACTGCTGCCATCGCTGCCCTATGACACGCGCAAGGATTTCGTGCCGGTGTTCCTGGCGGGCATCGTGCCCAACCTTTTGGTGGTCTCACCCGGAGTCGAGCAGAAGACCGTCGCCGAGATCATCGCGCTGGCAAAATCCGCCAACGGATTGGATTGGGCCTCTTCCGGCAACGGCACGGTGCAACATCTGTCGCTGGAGCTGTTCCGCGCCCAGGCCGGTATCAAGCTCAATCACGTGCCCTACAAAGGTGGCGCGCCGGCGTTGACCGACCTGATGGGCGGGCACATCAAGTTCTTCTTCTCCAATGCGGCGGCATCGACGCCGCATGTCAAGACCGGCAAGATCAAAGCCATCGCCCACACCGGCACCGGACGCCTCGCGGCGCTGCCCGATCTGCCGCCGGTCGCCGACACGCTGCCGGGCTTTGTCGCCTACGAGTGGAACGGCGTGTTCGCGCCCGCCGGCACCCCCAAGGACATCATCGACCGCCTCAATGGCGCGCTCAATGCCGCCATCAAGGTCCCGGCGGTGGTCGAGCGCATGGCGCAATTGAGCATCGAGGCGAAGGCCAATACGCCGGCCGAGTTCGCCACGTTCCTCTCCGCCGAGATCGACAAATGGGGCAAGGTCGTCCGCGACGGCAACATCAAGAGCGAGTGAGCGCACAGTGGCGGCGCCGTCAAACGGGACACACACGCCCATGCGCAGCAAATTGTTTGTTCCGGGATCGCGGCCTGAACTTTTCGCCAAGGCCTTGGCAGGGCCGGCGGACGCGATTTCGATCGACCTGGAGGATGCGGTCGAGGAAAGCCGCAAGGGTGAGGCGCGCGCCATGGTCGCCGCCTTCCTCGCCACCCGGCGGCGCGAGGCCGACGGCAAAATCCTCATCGTGCGCGTCAATGCACAGGCGACGCTGCATTTTGCCGCCGATATCGCGGCCGTCGTCGGTCCCAATCTCGATCTCCTGAACCTGTCGAAAGTGGAGAACGACAGCGACGTGCGGGCTGCCTCGCACGCACTCGCGCTCTTGGAAACCGAACGCGGGATGGCGCGGACCCCCTTGCTGGTCAATATCGAGACGCCGCAGAGCTTGCGCCGTGCCGCCGAGATCGCCAAGTCCGACCCTCGCGTGATCGGATTGCAGCTGGGCTTGGCTGATCTTCTCGAGCCGCTGGGCATCGATCGCGGCGACAAGGCCGCCGTGCACCATCTGCAGCTTGCCGTTCGCCTGGCGGCCGGCGAGGCGGGAATCTGGTGCTGCGATGCGGCTTATGCCGATATCAGCGACAGCGAAGGATATCGCGCGGAGGCCATCGCCGCGCGCCGTCTCGGGTTCATCGGCAAGAGCTGCATCCATCCCTCGCAGGCGCCGCTCGCCAACACCGTGTTCCAGCCGAGCGGCGAGGAGATCGCCGCGGCACGGCGTGTCATCGAGGCCGCACGCGAGGCCACCGCCAAGGGCATCGGCGCTTTCATGGTTGACGGCCGCATGGTGGACGCTCCATTCGTTCGTCGCGCCGAAGCGGTCGTCGCACTGGCGGACCGGCTTGGGCTATTGCCAGGGGCCGGGAAAGCCGCGGGATGAGGCCATCCATGCACAAACGTGACTATGCCGGCAATGCACCTGGCAGCCTGAATGGGGTGCGCATCCTCGACCTGTCGCGGTTGTTCGCTGGCAACCTGCTGACGCAGATCCTCGGTGATTTCGGCGCCGAGGTGATCAAGGTCGAGCCGCCGGAAGGCGACACGTTGCGCGCCTGGCGGACGCAAGACATCGACACGCATTGGAAAATCTACGCCCGCAACAAGAAGAGCCTGTGCCTCGATTTGCGCATGCCGGAAGCCTGCGCGCTGGTTGCCGAGCTGGCGCCATCGGCAGCGATGCTGATCGAGAGTTTCCGGCCGGGCGTGCTCGAGAAGATGAACTTGGCGCCGGAGCAGTTGCTCGAGATCAATCCGCGCCTCGTCATCGTGCGCATCTCCGGCTGGGGCCAGGATGGGCCCTACAGCCAACGGCCTGGATTCGGCACGCTGATCGAAGGCGTCTCGGGGTTTGCCGCCATCAATGGTTTCGCCGACCGCGAGCCCGTCCTGCCGCCCGTGTATCTGGCCGACGGCGTCGCCGGGCTGTACGGCGCCTCGGCGGCGATGATCGCCTTGCGCGAGGTGGAAATGAACGGCGGGCACGGCCAGGTGGTCGACCTGCCGCTGCTCGATCCGCTGCTCGCGATCCTGTCGCCGCAAGCCGCGAATTATCGGCTGACCGGCCAAGTCAGGCAGCGCACCGGCAGTCGCTCGACCAACTCGGCGCCGCGCAATGCCTATCGTTGCAAGGACGGCAAGTACGTCGGTCTGTCGGCGTCGATCCAGAAAATGTCGGATCGTTTGTTGCGCGCCATTGGCCATCCCGAGCTGATCGATGATCCGCGTTTTCGCACCAATGCCGACCGCTTGCGGCATGTAGACACCTTGGATGTCGTCATCGCCGGGTTCATTTCCGAACGCACGCAAGCCGAGAATGTGGCGTTCTTCGAGGCCGCCGAAGTGACCATCGGTCCGATCTACGATACGGCCCAGATGATCGAGGACCCGCACATCATCGAACGCGAACTCCTGGCCAATTATCCCGACCCGGACATGGGCGAAATCCCGATGCACGCCGTCGTGCCCCGCCTGCTTGGAACGCCGGGGTCGATCCGCACGCCGGCGCCCAAGCTCGGCGAGCATAACCGGGCGCTGCTCGCGGAAATCGGCATCCAGGGTGCGGCTTATGACGGCCTCGTCGCAGCCGGCATCGTGCGGGGTCAATTGTCGGAGACGTCCAAGACATAGGTGGCAGCGGGCAGCGCAGCCGATCCACTATAGTGGCCCCGGCCCCTTCAGCGACATGATGAAGAGGGTGCAGCCCATCGCCAGGATCAGCGCCGAGCCGACGATCCCCGCGGCCGTGCCCACGTGCTGTCCCCAGCGGCTGTCGCCGCCGGCGAACCACTGAGCGGCCTGGCGCGAGCCGACCGCCAGGGTGGCGAGCACAGAGATGGCAATGGCTGTGCCCAACGACATCGCCAGCGTGCCGACGATACCGGCCCACAACAGGCCGCTGGCGCTGCAGAAGGCGAGCAGGATCAACGCGCCGGTGCACGGCCGGATACCGACCGAGGCGGCTATGCCGAAGGCCTTGCGCCAGGACCAGGCCCCTTGCAGCTGCCGTGGCGCCGGCATGTGCATGTGGCCGCAGTGTTCGTCGTGCTGATGATCATGATGATCATGGTGGTGGGCGGCATGGCCATGCGAGTGCGCATGGTCGTGGTGGGCGTGCGTGGCCGGGCCGTGGTGATGATGTGCATGCGCCGGGCGGCCGCCCCACAACGCGCGAACGCGGCTCACCAGCAGCCAGGCGCCGATTGCCGCGATCAACGCCCAGCTCGCGGTCTCGAGCCAGCCCTCGACGCGGTCAAAGTCGGTCTTGCGCGCGGCGAAGATCAGCGACAGAACCAGGAAAATAGCGATGGCCGAGAACGCCTGGAACAGCGCCGACATGAACGACAGCAGGATGCCGCGCTTGATCGTCTCGTTATTCGCCAGCGCATACGCCGAGATCACACCCTTGCCATGTCCGGGCCCGGCGGCATGCAGCACGCCGTAGGTAAAACAGATGGCGATCAGCGACAGCAGGGCTGCGCCGAACGGCTCGGTTCGCAGATTGCGGACGGCTGCCGACATCAGCCGATTGAAATAGGTACGCTGCTGCTCGATCCACATCCAGGCCAGGGTGAAGGGTCCGGCTGGCTCCGCAATCGGGGCAGGCGCCGCGGCCGGCGGCCGGCCCGCTGTCAGCCCTCGGTCGGACGCTGCCGGCGGCGAGACGCCGAGCGGCGACTTTCCAGGTTGCTGTTGCGCCCCAGCCGGAACGGCAAGCGTCAGCACCATCAGCACCATCAGGGCCAGCAATGGGGCAACGATCGATGCCAGACGCTGCATCATGGTTTGCACGATACCGAGGCGATGCGGGCAACGCTGACGCCGAAGTTGCCACCCATCTGCGCAAAGAAGGATTCGCCGAGCTTCTGGGCGTCCGCCGCATCTTTCGCGGCTGCGCCCATGACCGGCTTGCAGCCAGCCGGCGCACCAGGCCCGAGCTTGATTGGCTCGGTCTTGGCGAATTCGAAGGCGATGAAATAGCCGGGATCGGAGACCTGGAAGGCGAAGCCCTTGGCATCCGTCAGCACGGGCTGCACGAACGGCACCGTGAAATGCAGCGACAGCAGACCATCTTTGGAATGCTCGAGATAATAGTCGACCGGTGGCTTGATCTTGAGGCGCTGGTCGCCGAGCTTGATGTAGGTGAAATACTCGAAATCCTTCAGCCCATCGATATTGACCTGCGCCAGCTCGGCCAACTCCTTGCGGTCGTAGATGCCATCCTTATTGGTATCGAGTCCCTGGATGGCCATGGCCGTATACATATCGTCGAACGTCCACGTGTGGCGCAGACCGCTCATGCTGCCATTCTCGAACAGGATGGTGGTCGCAGTCGTGACCCAGACGTGGGGGTGGGCGGCGGCGGGCAAGGACAACAGTGCGGACGAAAGAGGCAACGCCACCACGGCGATGAGCCGTTTGGATTTCCATGTCATCAATGCTTCTCCGAGTGCGGTTTCGAAAGCACCGTCTCGCCATTACTTAAGGCGCGCCGCGCGCCAAAGCCAGCCGGGATCGTGTAAGTTCAAATAGCTTTGATCGTTCGATGACGAGCAGGCCTGTATGGCGCCCCACGATTATAGCAACAGTGCGGCGACAGGACCCGGTCATCGCCACGCAATGTTATATTATATCATTTCTTGATGCCGCTGGTCTGGCAGGGTGCGGCGGGCAGCTGTTTCTTGGGAGGTTTACGATGTCGTGGCGGCTCGGTCTTGTGTTGTCATGCACCGGCGTACTTGCGATCCTCGGGGCGAACCGCGCGGCGGCGGAGCTGAAGGTGGTTGTCACCAGCAAGCCGGCGCATTCCCTCGTCGCCGGCGTGATGGCCGGCGTTGGCACACCGCGCCTGCTGGTCGAAGGCAATACCTCCTCGCACACCTATGCCTTGAAGCCGTCCGATGCCAAGGCGCTGCAGAGCGCCGACGTCGTCGTCCGCGTTTCCGAGGGCTTGGAGCCGTTCACGGCCAAAGTCTTTGCAGTGCTGCCGAAAACCGTTCGCACCGTCACCTTGGCGGATACGCCCGGTCTGAACCTGCTGACCAGGCGCACAAGCGGTACGTTCGACAGCCACGAACACGCCGGCAAACGGCATACGCACAATCATGGCCATGGCAAATCCGGCGATGCGGCCGCCAATACGGACGCGCACATTTGGCTCGATCCCGGCAATGCGCGGCGCATGGTCGAGCACATCGCCGGCACGCTTGCTGCCGTGGCGCCCGCCGATGCGGCGACGTTCAAGGCCAATGCTGCGAGCTTCGCCGCGCGCATCGATGCACTTGCCGAAGAACTCGCACGCGCGCTAGAGCCAGTCGGCGCCAAGCCGTTCGTGGTGTTCCACGACAGCCTGCAATACTTGGAGGCCCGCTATGGGCTGGCCGCCGCTGGTGCGATCATGGTCAGCCCCGAGGACCAGCCCAGTGCCAAGCGTCTCGCCGACTTGCGCCAGAAAATCCGTAGCCTTGGCGCTGTCTGCGTGTTCTCCGAACCGCAGTTTCCCAGCAAGCTGGTCAACAGCGTCACGGAAGGCACGGCCGCGAAAATGGCTGTCGTCGATCCTGAAGGCGGGCTGCTGACACCCGGCCCCGACCTCTACTTCGAGCTGATGCGCAAAGTTGCCGCTTCGCTCAAAGGCTGCCTGGCGGGGAATTGACAACGTAGGGTGCAATAGGCCGCCAGGCCGTATTGCACCCGCGTCACCGGCCAATGGTGCAATACGGCGTCATCGCGGAGCGATGCTCCGCGTCGACGCCTATTGCACCCTACGGACGACCTCAGCGGCTTCCGCGCTTGTCTTCGGCCGGACGGCGCGTCTCGGTGCGACCCGACCAGCTGGCCCATGGCGTCGGGCCGCCCTCGCGGGTTTTCTGCCGGTTCTGGCCGTTGCCGCCATGGGCACCGGCTTCGCCGCGTGGCGTGCGCGGGTTGCTGGCGCCGGCCGCATGTTGCGCAGCGCCATCGCTTGGATTGCCGCCGCGGTGATGGCGACTGGCTGGCTTTCCGCCTGGGCTCGCGGCACGGCCGCGTCCCTCCTGCGGCTGGCCATTCCGCGATGACTGCTGACCCTGATAAGCTGGGCGATCGCCACGCCGGCGCGGCGAATCGCGCTGCGGGGCCCGTAACTCCTCAGGCATCCGGCTATCGCGTGGATCATAGGCAGGTGCTGAACCGACAACTGTCAACGGCTGGCGGATCAACCGCTCGATGGCGCGCAACTGATCGCGCTCGTCGGGCGCGCAGAAGGCGATGGCGATGCCATCCGCGCCGGCGCGAGCGGTGCGGCCGATTCGATGCACGTAGGCCTCGGGCTCGTGCGGCAGCTCGTAGTTGATGACGTGCGTCACCAACTCGATGTCGAGGCCACGGGCCGCGATGTCGGTGGCCACCAGCACGCGCGTGCGGCCGGCACGGAAGCCGTCGAGGGCCTTCTGGCGTGCCGCCTGCGATTTATTGCCGTGGATGGCATCGGAATTGATCCCGACGCGATCGAGTTGCTCGGACACCTTGTTGGCGCCACGCTTGGTCCGGGTAAAGACCATGACGCGCGCCATCGCCGGGTCGGCGAGCAACTGGGTCAGAAGGTCTTTCTTGGCAGCAGTCGCGACGTAATGCACACGCTGATCGATGCGATCGACCGTCTTGCCGGTGCGGGCGATTTCGACACGTGCCGGACTGCGCAGGATCTCACCGGCGAGCTTGCCGATGTCCTCGGGCATAGTGGCCGAGAACAACAGCGTCTGTCGCTCCTTCGGCGCCATCGCCACGATCTTGCGCACGTCGCGCACAAAGCCCATGTCGAGCATGCGATCGGCTTCGTCGAGCACCAGCACGCTGATGCTGCCGAGGTTGATATGGCGCTGGCCACACAGGTCGAGCAGACGGCCGGGCGTGGCGACCAGGACATCGACGCCACGTGCAATGGCCTGGACCTGGGCGCCCTGACCGACGCCGCCGTAAACGGCGGCATAGGTCAGTCGCACATGGCGGCCATAGGTCTTGAAGCTGTCCAGGATCTGGATGGCAAGCTCGCGGGTCGGCGCCAGGATCAGCACGCGCGGCGATTTCGGCTGCGGCCGCGTCGTCGAGGCGGAAAGCTGCTGCAGGATCGGCAAGGCAAACGCCGCCGTCTTGCCGGTGCCGGTCTCGGCGATGCCGAGCAGATCGGTGCCGGCCAGCAGGGTTGGAATTGAGCGTTCCTGGATGGGGGTCGGATGGACATAGCCATCGGCGGCGAGAGCACGGCAAAATGGCTCAGCCACGCCGAGGTCGGAAAACGTCTTGTCAGTCACGGAGAATCCTTCTGCGTCGACGACAGCGGCATACAGCCGAAGCTGCCGGTCTGGCGCTCGTGCCGGTCCCGGCGCGCGGCCGAGTTGGCTATTTCAAGGGGAACGTCTCGGGGAAATCCGCTGTCGTGGGCATACGCCTGCACGACGCGCATTCGCGCGAACCGCGAAACATGCAACCTGTGTGCCCTGTTTCGCGCTGGATGTCAATCAAATATCCGGCGCCAACCGTTCAATCGGTGCGGCATGTGCCGCCGCGATCGGGCCCATGACGCCGGCCAGGGCCAGCTCGTCGCGGTCGCGGCTGGCGTCGATGGCGATGGTCAGGCCGCGCACCGCCCGCCCCATCGCCTCGCTCTCCTCCAGCCCGTTCAGAACATGGCCGAGCAGCAGTCCCGCGAACAGGTCGCCGGTGCCGTGCGGCGCGATCGGCAGCCAAGGCGTGGCGGCGGCGTGCGCTTGCCCGGATGCGACATGCAGGGTGACGAGATCATCGCCAAGCCGCGCCACCGATGTGACGACCACTGAGCACTGCGACAGGCTGGACGCGGCCGACGCCGCCTGCTCGAGATTGTCCACCGGCCGCTGCGTCAGCCACGCCAGCTCGAAGCGATTGGGCGTCAAGATGTCGGCGAGTGGCGCAAGCCTATCGCGGATCGCCTCGGCGGCGGCGGCATCGATATAGAGGCCCTTGGGATCGTCACCGAGGATCGGATCGCACAGCACCAGGCACTGCGGGCGCATGGCGCGCACGCGCGCGATCACTCGAGCGGCAAACGCAACATGATCAGCACTCGGCAAATAGCCGGTCAGCACGCCATCCACCTCGCCGAGCCAGCCGTTCGCCAACAGCGCATCGAGCATCTGGCCGAGATGTTCGACAGCAATGCGGTTGCCGGCCGTGTTGGCGTGCCCTGGATGATTGGACAGCAGGATGGTCGGCAGCGGCCAGACCTCGTGGCCCAGCGCCTGCAGCGCGGGCACGACGGCTGAGAGCCCGATATGGCCGCGAACGACCTGACTGGATATGGCAATGATGCGGGCCATGGCGGAAACGGATGACCTCGGGTCAGATCACAGTGCGCTCGATCAGCGGCGTGCGCCGCGTCAGTCGATCATAGCAAAGACGCGTCAGGTCGAGTGTCACGCAGCGGCCGTGCACGATATATTCGGCCACCGCGCGGCCGGCGGCGACGGCATGCTGCAATCCATGCCCAGAAAAGCCGCAGCAGAAGTGCAGGTTCGCGACCACATCATGCGGGCCAATCACCGCGTTCTGATCGAAGGTGTTGGTATCGTAATGCCCCGCCCAGGCGCCCGTCAGCTTGATCGCCGCGAACGCCGGCACGCGTTGCGCCAGCAGCGGCCAGATGCGCGCCTCGAACAACCCGTGATCGATGTCGTCGAGATCGCCGGGTGCCGGCTCGTCGGCATCCGTCGCCGGCGACATGCCGCAAATGAACTGCCGCCCCTCGGGCCGGAACCAGACGCCGGAGGGATCGACGGTCAATGGCGCGGCGTGCAGGTCCGCCGTTGCCTCGCGACAATCGAACACGAACACGAAGCGTTTGCGCGGCTCGACCGGCAAATCGATGCCGGCCATGCGGGCGACCGCGCCAGCCTCGGGCCCTCCAGCGTTGACAACGTGGCCCACTGTGAGCCGCTGGCCGCTGGCAAGGTGTACGGCCGTGATGCGATCTCCGACACGATCGAGCCCAACCACGGTGTCGTCGAGAAACGTGGCGCCGCCCGCCTGTGCGGCCGATTTCAAGAGCTGCAGCAGCAGCGCGGGATCAAGCCATCCCTCACCAGATTGCCCAAGGTTGCCGAGCGCCAAGCCGCCGGTATCGATCCAGGTGAAGCGCTGGCTGAGCTCTGCCGGTATGAGGCCGGCGATATCGGCGCCCATGGCCCGCTGCACGATGGCATTTTGCTCGAGGGTCGCGGCGCCCTGCCGTGAAGCCAGCAGCAGATATCCCTGCTCGCGGAAGCCAAGGTCGCCGCCCGCACCATGCTCGCGCGCCAGCCTGCGCACGAGTTCGAGCGTCACTTGCGACATGGCGATGCATTCTGGCGTCGAAAATTGCTGCCGCAGCCCACCGACCGAGCGGGTCGTCGCACAGGCGCGGTAGCTCGGGTCCCGCTCGACGACGACGATACGCATGGCCCGGGGTTGGCCGATTTGAGTGAGGGCCCGCGCAGTCGAGCAGCCCATCACGCCGCCGCCGATGATCACCACGTCTGCGTCATCAGCAGGCAAGCGCGCTGTCCTTTCCGTGGCATTCAGACGCAATGCGGGCCTTCTCGCATCGCCGCCGATCAAGCCCGCCGATAGGGAAAACAATGCTCCCGGTCCAACGTCAGGCCAAAGTGCGCGCCGAGCGCCTTGATCGCCTTGCCATACTGTGGATAGGGGTCGGCGTTGGCCTTGCCGACGATGATGATGCGGAAGGTCGGGTCTTTGCGGACAGTGGGCGGCAGCATGGCTGTCACCAGCGCCTTGCCTTCATTATCCCGCAACGTGGCGAACAGCGGCATGGTGCGAAGGATGTGGCCCTTGAGGCCGATGCTCTGCTCGAAGGCCGCGCTGGTCGCCGGCGGCACATAGTTGCACGTCGCTTGCTCATGGGCCTGGCGGAAATACCGCTCGACCGCGTGCTCCATCATCTGGGATTCGAGTCCGGCTTCCGCTGCTGTCTCCAGTCGGAACCAGGTGAACAGGCCCGCGTCACAGACATACTGCATGAACCGCTCCTGTCATCGGCTTGCTGGCGCGACGCAATGGCGAGGCAACGCGGCTCCAATATGGCGGTTGGCGCGGCGGCTGCAAAGGGCGCTGATGCGCAATTTTCCGCAACTGCGCTTTCGGCGCTGCTATATCGCTTGGGCGAGGCAGGTTCAGGCCTCGGCCCAGTCGGCCAGCCGGGCGAGGAAGGCCGAGCACTTTTCCAGCTCGGAAATGGCCACCCATTCGTTGGCGGTATGGGCCTGGGCGATGTTGCCGGGGCCGATCACGACCGCCGGCGCGCCGCCGGATTGGAACAGGCCGGCCTCGGTGGCATAGGAGACGGCGAAGGTCTCGTTCTGCTGCGCCAGCTTCAGCGCCAGCGCCACCACGTCCGAGCCGGCGTCGGCGCCGAATGGCGGCACCTCGTTGGTGCGGCGGATGGTGATGTCAGCCTCGCCAGCACGCGCGCGCATCTCTGGTAGGTACCGTGCCGCCACGTCGGCCAGCCGCATCTCGATGGCGCTGACGTCGAGCCCCGGCAGCGCGCGCACCTCCCAGCCAAACGTGCAGGAGACCGGCACGATGTTGGAGGCCGTGCCGCCGGTGATCTCGGTCACTTGCAGCGTCGCATAGGGCGGATCAAAGCGCGGATTGGGTGGCGCTCGCATCAGCTCCTGTTCGATCGCATCCAACTCGCTGATCAGCCGCGAGGCGTAGGTGATGGCGTTGACGCCGAGCGGCGCCATGCTCGAGTGCGCCGCACGGCCCGAGACGTCGACCTGCCAGCGCACGGGGCCCTTGTGGGCATCGACCACGGTCATCAAAGTCGGCTCGCCCACCAGCACCATCCGCGGCATGACCAGCCGCCCACCGAGCTCGGCGATCATTGGCCTGACGCCGGTGCAGCCGACTTCCTCGTCATAGGACAGTGCGATGTGGATCGGGGTCTTCAGTCGCCGCTTGATCAGATCGGGGACCAGCACCAGGACACAGGCGACAAATCCCTTCATGTCCGCCGTGCCGCGGCCATAAAAGCGGCCGTCGCGCTCGACGAGCTGGAACGGGTCAGTGTCCCAGTCCTTGGCCAGCGCCGGCACGACATCGGTGTGGCCCGACAGCGCGACGCCGCCGATCCCGGCGGGGCCGATCGTGGCAAACAGGCTTGCCTTGCCGCCATCCGGCGTCGGCACGGTGTGGCTCTGCACGCCATGTTGCAGCAAGTAGTCCTCGACGAACCGGATCAATGGAATGTTGGTCTTGTGACTGGTCGTATCGAACGCAACCAATCGCGCGAGCATTTCCTTGACGGTGTAGACAGGGCCGCTCATGCAATGCTCCTTTGCCGCGCCACAGGTTCGGCGGCGGCCTGGACTGCAGGCTAGAGCATTTTCCGCCAAAGTGGATACCGGTTTGGCGAAGAAAATGCGACAAACAAAGGACTAACGCGGGTGATGTTACCGCCGAGCCGTAGGTCGGGTCGAGCCCCGGCATCTGCACTAAGCCGGGGGAGACCCGACACGGCGGCTCAAGCGCCAACCGGCTGCCAGCGCCCGTCGGCGATGAGCCGCGCAGTGGCCAGATCTCGCGCGTAGATATAGACCCACGCCGTCAGTGTGCGAGCATGGGCCGGGCTGTCGGTCCCCTGAACCTGCACGGGGCGTTGCGCGCGTCGATACTCGCTGGCGCCGGGTGCGCCCGGGACGATGCCCTCATAGGCATCGAGCCAGCGGAAAGCTGCAGCCGGATCATGCAGTTCCAGGACCTCGCCATGCACCAGCTCGCCCGGTGCATCGGCGTCGCTGAGACCGGGGTAGCGGCCGAGATCATAGAGACGCCCAACCATGACGGCGGGACCAAGCAGGCGGCTGTCGCGCTGCAAACGCTGGCGCTGGTCGCGGCCAAAGCGACCGCCATGCGTGGACTTCAGTGTGCCGTAGACAAAGAGATAGGACAGCATGAGTTCGAGGTCTCTTAGCAATGCCGGCGTGGGGTGACGCCCCCTGCGCGGTTTCGCCATACCATACACGGCCGCGGGGCGTGGCCACGTTTCTTGACATGAGGCCGGACTTGACTATGGTTCGCGCCGTCGATCAGACGTTTGAAGCCCTCCAACGCAGACTGGGCAGGAGGTGTCATGTCAGGCTCCGGCAATGCGTCCGAGCCGGAACGTGGCGATTTCAGCCCGGCCGAGCGCGATGCCATCAAGCAGCGCGCCGAAGCCATCGGTAAGCAGCTCGACGAGGTGAAGGCCCGTCGCACGGTGCCGACTGCCGCGGAGCAGAAGGCGCGTGGCGCTGCCATGGGCCAGGCTTTCAAGATCACGATCGAACTGGTTGCGGGCGTCGCCGTCGGCGGCTGCATCGGCTGGGTGCTGGATCGCCACGTATTCGGCTTCAAGTTCCCAGCCATGCTCATGCTGTTTCTTCTGCTCGGCTTCGCGGCCGGGCTGCTGAATACGATTCGAACGGCACGGCGGATGCAGGCGGAGGCCGAGCCGCTGCAGACGCGGGCGCCGGCGGTGCGGAGCGAAGAGGACAAATCCTGAACACGCCGGATGGCGTTCGGGCATTGCGGGGAGACGATTGAAGTGGCTGCAGGCGGCGAAGCGCACGGTCCGATGCATCAGTTCGAGATCAACCGGCTTTCAGGCAAGCTGGAGGTTTTCGGCTTTGATGCATCTTTCACCAATTCCTCATTTTTCATGGTGCTCGCCGTCGCCGTCATCATCGGCTTTCTCACCTATGCCATGAGCGCGCGTGCACTGGTGCCCAACCGAGCCCAGTCGGTCGCTGAAATGCTCTATGAATTCATCGCCAACCTGGTACGCGAGAACGTCGGCACGGAAGGCATGAAGTTCTTCCCCTTCGTGTTCGCCTTGTTCGTCTTCATCCTGGTGCTGAACCTGTTCGGCATGATTCCCGGCATGTTCACGGTCACCAGCCACATCATCGTCACGTTCGCCCTGGCGGCCATGGTCTGGATCGTGGTGACGGTCGTCGGCTTTGCCCGCCATGGCATCGGCTTCCTCAAGATGTTCGTGCCCGATGGCGTGCCGCTGTGGATCATGCCGGTGATCGTGCCGATCGAGCTGATCTCCTATCTGATCCGGCCGATCAGCCACTCGGTGCGTCTGTTCGCCAACATGATGGCCGGGCACACCCTGCTGAAGGTCTTCGCTGGGTTCGTGGTGAGCCTGCCGGTGTTCGCCAAGGCAGCGCCTCTCGCCTTCACGATCGCCTTCACGGGACTCGAGTTCGCCATCGCCATCCTGCAAGCCTTCATCTTCGTGGTGCTGACCTGCATCTACCTCAACGACGCGGTCAATATGCACCACTAGGGTGGTGCGCCCGCACCGCCTGATCCTTTCAACCCGACATTGTCACAACCCCAACGGAGAGACTCATGGATCCCCAAGCAGCAAAATATATTGGCGCCGGCTTGGCGTGCTCGGCGCTGATCGGCGCCGGTATTGGCATCGGCCACATTTTCGGCAACTACCTGTCTGGCGCCCTGCGCAATCCTTCGGCGGCGCCGGGCCAGTTCACCAACCTGCTGATCGGCTTCGCGCTGGCTGAAGCGACTGGCCTGTTCGGCTTGCTGATCGCGCTCATGATCCTGTTCGGCTGATGCCGGCTGGCGCGGCGGAGGCGACTGATCGGCATCGATTCCGGCGGACCGCCGCCGGGTCGTCGATCACAATCCTGCAATCGTGGAGATGACGATGCTTGCAAGTCTCGTCGCGTTCGCGGCGGCGGGTGCGTCGGCTGCGGAGAAGAAGGGTGGGCTGCCACAGCTGCATGCGCCCGACTTCGCGCCGCAGTTGATCTGGCTCGCCCTCACCTTCGGTGCGCTCTATTTCCTGCTGTCGCGCGTGTCCCTGCCGCGCATCGGCGAGGTCATCGAGGAGCGTCGCGATCGCATCCAGCGCGATCTCGACGAGGCCCAGCGGCTGAAAGCGGAAACGGAAAAGGCGCTGGCGGCCTATGAACAGGCCCGCGCCGAAGCCCGCGCCAAGGCCAGCGGCATTGCCCGCGAAATGCACGATCGGATGGCAGCAGAGGCGGACAAGCAGCGTGGCCGCGTCGAAGCGCAGATCACCACCAAGCTGGCGGAGGCCGACGCGCGCATCGACATCCTCAAGACGAGGGCGCTGGCCGGCATCAACGATATTGCCGCCGAAACCGCCGGCGCGATCGTCAATAGACTGATCGGCCATGACGCCAGCCCCGACGAAATTCGCCAGGCGCTGGACAGCGTCAAAGCAGCAGAGTGAGGCCGACGATGGCGTTACTGGATCCGAATGGTCCCGAATTCTGGGTGCTGGTCGCATTCGTCGTATTCATTGGCTTGCTGATCCACCAGAAGGTGCCGGCGTTGTTGACGAAGGCGCTGGATGAGCGGGCCGAAGCTATTCGCCGCGAACTCGACGAGGCGCGACAGTTGCGCGAATCCGCGCAGGAGCTGCTGGCCGATTACCAGAAGAAAGCGCGCGATGCCGAGGCCGAGGCCAAGTCCATCGTCGAGGAGGCGCGGCGCGAGGCTGAAGCGATCGGCGTTGAGGCGCGCAAGTCCTTGAGCGAGACGCTCGAGCGGCGCACGCGATTGGCCGAGGAAAAGATTGCGCGTGCCGAGGCGCAGGCGATCGCCGAGGTGCGCGCCGCAGCCATCGACAAGGCGCTAGCGGCGGCCGAAACCGTGCTCAAGGCACGGGTGACAGGCGACGTCGCCACCGGTCTCGTCGACCAGGGCATCCGCGACCTGAAGTCGAAGCTGAATTGAGCCCGCTGTATCGGCAGCCCGTGCCCGGTCAACCGGACGCGATCGGCGGGTTCGCGGCGAGCAGCGTCTGGCGATAGATTTCCGCCACCGGCAAATCCAGATCAATCGACGTCAGGTGCGCGACCCCGCCCGGACCCCAGACCACAGGATCGCTGGGCCATGCCCCTCCGGCGTCACGGCGGAACACGTGCACTTCCACCCTGGTTGATTGCACGACCAGGATCTCTTGCAAAGCGGGCAGGCCCGCCAGTGCGCGGATACTCTCCCACGTCTCCGCCTCATTGCTTGGCGAGATGACCTCGACAATCAGGACAGGGTCGTCGAAGGTCGGACTGTCGGTCGGCGGCGCGCAGGTCACGCTGACGTCTGGCGCCCGCGCGTTGGCACGCTTGCCCATCGGTGGCACAATCGGCGCCTCGGTGCCGGCCCGGCACGGGCTGTTGCGGCTACGCAGATGGGTGTTGAAGGCCGTCCCGATATTGAGCTGGATGATGGCATGCGTGGCGCTGGCCGGCGCCATGGCGCGCACCACGCCATCGACCAGCTCGAGCTTGCCGGCATGGCCGCCGCCGTCCCAGGCAAGGAATTCCTCGGTGGTCATGGTGCCAGTGATGCGGCCCGCGGTTTGGCTGGACATGAATTGCCTCATCGATGCGGCCTCACTGGATAGCACGACTTGGCGCAGCACTCCAATGCCCCGCTCGGTACCGGCGCATGGCAGCGCCCATAATCGGGGCATCCGCGACCTCAAGTCGAAGCTGAATTGATTTGCGCGGTGGCCTTACGCACCGCTGCCGTCGACAGCGCCGCAACTGCGTACCTATTTCCCTCCCTCATGGCCCCGTGGTGCGATAGTCGGGTGCGCCATTGGTCGCGCATTCTTCCAGGACCTTCCCCATAATCCACGCCCACTTTGAGCCAAGCCGTTGAAGTGACTCGCTGATTGGCACTGAAGAAGTGCCGACGGCCTTTTTTTTGGGAGACTCTCTGCGGCGAGGTGGCCCTCCGGGTTTGAGCTAGGATGCTGGTGCGAACCAAGCACGACCTGGACCAAAGCCACGGAGAGCCGGCCCTATGATAGCCCAGACTGCAGCCAAGATGCGCGAGCACCTCCAGGTATTTTCGGGGAGACTTTCCGCCAGGCTCTCGAAGCCCGCGCGGCGCTTCGTCTCCGAGGCGCTTTACGGCATCGCGGCACGAGGCAGCGTGCGGCTCTCCGAGATCGGCCGCTCGCTGGAGGAGCCGATACCGCTCATCAAAACGGAGACGCGGCTGTCGCGTAATCTCGCGCGGCCGGAGTTGGCATGTGTCGGTGATGCGGTGCTGGCGGAGGGGGCGGGCCGGATCGGCGCGCGCACCCTGCTCGTCCTCGATCTGTCCGACATTGCAAAGCCTTATGCGGAGAAGATGGAGCACTTGGCGCGCGTGCGTGACGGCTCGACGGGGACCATCGCCGATGGCTATTGGCTCGCCCAGGTGATC
>CAZCGE010000143.1:0-71119 GCA_964498125.1 uncultured Devosia sp.
ATGGCCTTCATAATCTCGAATGCCCGAGGTAGGCTCTTGATCGTCGCCCTGTGCGACATGGGGGTGCTCCATTGCTTGGACCTAGACAATCCAAGGGAGTACCCCCTTCCGTGACTGACACAATCTTCCATACGTTACCCACGACGCCATACACCTTGCGCCGTACCATCATGCGGATTAGGTTCCCGCCGCTTCCCGAGTCCCCGGCGCCCCTGCCGCAACTGACGTTCAACCAAAGGAAAGGCACCGCCCCATGGGCTTTTTCGCCGACAGTCTCAACCGCATCCAGCCATCCGCGACTATTGCCATGTCGATGAAGGCGCGGGAGCTGCAGGCGAAAGGCCGCGACATCATCATGCTGTCGCAGGGCGAGCCGGACTTCGACACGCCTGACAACGTCAAGAATGCGATCAAGCGCGCGCTCGACGAGGGCAAGACCAAATACACCGATGTCGACGGCATCCCCGAGTTCAAGGCTGCGATCGTCGCCAAGTTCAAGCGCGAGAACAATCTCACCTACAAGACCTCGCAGATCACCGTCGGCACCGGCGGCAAGCAGGTGCTCTACAACGCGCTGATGGCGACGCTGAACCCCGGCGACGAGGTGGTGATGCCGGCGCCGTGCTGGGTGAGCTATGCCGACATCGTGCTGCTCGGCGGCGGCAAGCCGGTGTTCGCCAACTGCCGCATCGAGGATGGCTACAAGTTGCAGCCGGCAACGCTCGACAAGGCAATCACCAGGCAGACCAAGTGGTTCCTGTTCAATTCGCCGGCCAATCCGACGGGTGCTGCCTATTCGCGCGAGGAATTGCAGGCGCTGACCGACGTGCTGGCGCGTCACCCGCACGTCTGGGTGCTGACCGACGACATGTACGAGCACCTGCTGTTCGACGGCCTGAAGTTCGCCTCGCCGGCCGAGGTCGAGCCGGCGCTGTACGAGCGCACGCTGACCCTCAACGGCCTGTCCAAGGCCTACTGCATGACTGGCCTCAGGATCGGCTATGCCGGCGGGCCGGAGCCGCTGATCAAGGCCATGAGCAAGCTGCAATCGCAGTCGACCTCGAATCCCTCCTCGGCGATCATGTGGGGCGGCGTCGAGGCGCTGAACGGCCCGCAGGACTTCATTGCCAGGAACAACAAGGCGTTCATGGAGCGGCGCGACCTCGTGGTGTCGATGCTGAACCAGACGAGCGGGCTCAAGTGCCCGAAGCCGCAGGGTGCATTCTATGTCTACCCCTCCTGCGCGGGGTTGATCGGCAAGACCTCGCCGGGCGGCAAGAAAATCGCCAACGACGAGGATTTCGCCCTGGCGCTGATCGAGGAGGAGGGCGTCGCCGTCGTACATGGCGCAGCCTTCGCCCAGAGCCCGGCGTTCCGCATCTCGTACGCGACCGACATCAAGGCGCTCGAGGAAGCCTGCCGGCGGATCCAGCGCTTCTGCGGCGGGATGCGATAGGACGTAGGGTGCAATAGCGAAGCGTATTGCACCGCGACAGCCACCCCGCCGAACCGCGGTGCAATACGGCTTCGCCTATTGCACCCTACGGACGATCACTTCGCCTCCGACGGCTTCAATCCCGCGGTCTGGACCAGCTTCTGGTAGCGGTCGATCTCGACCAGCAGGAACTTCTGGTGCTCGGCCATGGTGCGGCGCTCCTTGGCGAAGGCGACCGTGCCGGTTTGGCCGAAGCGCTCCTGGATTTTCGGATCGTCAATGAACGTTTGCAGCGCGGCGTGCAGCTTGTCGACGGCCTCTTTCGGCGTGCCTTTGGGCGTATAAAGACCGTTCCAGATCACCATGTCGAAGCCCTTCAAGCCGGATTCGGCCGACGACGGCACATCTGGCAGCGCGGCCAGCCGCGCCGCCGAGGTGACGGCGTAGGGCTTGATGGTGCCGCCCAGGATCTGCGGCGTGGCGGTCGTCGCCTGGTCGCACAGCACGTCGATCTGGCCGCCGACCAGGTCGTTCATGGCTGGGCCGGTGCCGCGGTAGGGGACGAGGGCCGGCTTGATGTCGAGCACCTGCATCAGCAGCATGGCGCACATGTAGGAATTCGAGCCGACACCGGCGTGCGCCACGGTCGCCTTGCCGCCTTGCTCCTTCAACCAGGCGACGAGCGCTGCCGCATCCTTGGTCTCCAGCGTCTTGCGGCTGGTCAGCACCATCGGTCCGGTGTTGATCAGACCGAGCGTTTCGAAGGCCGTGCCGGCGTCGTATTTGAGGTTGGCATAGAGTGCAGCCCCGGCCGGCAGGCCGCTGTGGTGCTGGAAGATGGTATAGCCGTCGGCGGGTGCGCGGGCGGCGCGCTCGGTGCCGGTGGTGCCGCCGGCGCCGCCGACGTTCTCGATGACGATCGTCTGGCCGAGCGTGCGACCCATGTGCTCGGCGGTCAGCCGCGCTAAGGTATCGGAGGGACCGCCGGCGGCGAAGGGGACGATCAGGGTGATGGCGCGGTTGGGGTAGGGTTGCGCCATGACTGGACTTGCAAGTGCCGCCAACCCGAGCGCGGCGAGCGATGCCACGACGGCGCGGCGGGTATTTGAGCCGAAAGACATTTCAACCTCCCTTTTTTTCCTGGTCTGATATGGCATGGCGCGTGTGCCGCTGCCAATCCGGGTCAGCCGAACACCAGCTGCGCTGACCCTCGATGACGGAATCAGTCACCCGCCGATGTAATCGCAGCCTCTGCCTTTTGCGATGCAACGTTATAACATAACGTGCAAAAGGCAGGGGAATGCGCAGGGGTGGACCTGGGGAGTTTGCCCGGCACCGAGGTCTTGGCGTTTTTCTTTCGATTCACTCACGTCTTCGCATAGCCCGCGATCGTCCTGTAGCCGTCGGTGAACGCGCGCATCTCGTCCTGGCTTATGACGTCCTCGATGCGGGCGAAAGGCTTGTCGTCGGTGCGGCGGAATACCTCGCCGAGGATGGCGTCCGGCGGTCGGGTGCGATTGGTCAGCACGACCTGCGACGTCGGCCCGAGCCGCAGCGCTTCATAAGCTCTCAATGCCGCCGGCGTGTTCTCGTCCGCGGCCAGACAATCGGCCAGCGCTCGGGTGTCGAGAATGGCCTGGCCGGCGCCGTTCGAGCCGCGCGGCACCATGGGATGGGCGGCATCGCCGAGCAGCGTGACGCGGCCAAAGCTCCAGGCCGGCAGCGGGTCCTGGTCGACCATCGGGAATTCCAGGACCTGATCCGCCGCCGCCAGGAAGGCTGGAACATCGAGCCAGTCGAAGTGCCAGTCGGCGTAGGCGGGCAGAAAGTCGGACAGTCGGCCGGGCCGGTTCCAGTCGCGCTGCTGATAGGCCGGCGTCTCGATCTCGGCGACCCAGTTGACCAGCTGGCGGCCTTCGGCATCGATGGCATTGCGGATCGGGTAGATCACCAGCTTGCCGGGATTGAACCAGCCGGCGCGGACCAGGTTGGCGCCGGCGAGAAACGGCTTCCAGCGCGTGACGCCCCGCCACATGTTGATGCCGCTGTAACGTGGCGCGCCCTCGTTTGGATAATATTGCCGTCTGATGGCGGAATTGATCCCGTCGCAGGCAATGACGGCGGCGCCCGCGACACGCTCGGCCGGCGCACCGGCTGCGTCGGTGAAAATCACCGTGACGCCGGCGCCGGTCTGCTCGACTGCAGCGCAGCGCCGACCCATGACGATCCGTTCCGCGCCGAGCCGAGAACGCGCGGCCTCGAGCAGGATCGCCTGCAGATCGGCGCGATGGATCGACAACTGCGGCGTCGCATGGCCTGCGAACCGACCGAGCGGCTCCTCGTAGATCAGCTGGCCATACCGATTGAAAAAGGTCGCGGCCGCGGTGGCGATACCGAGCCGCTCGAGCGGTGCCAACACATCGAGCGACGCCAGCTCGCGCGTGGCGTGCGGCAGCACGTTGATGCCGACCCCGACGGGCCGGAACTCGGTCGCCGCTTCATAGATGCGGGCTGGGATGCCGCGCTGATGCAGCGCCAACGCCAGCGTCAGGCCACCGATACCGCCACCGACAATGATCACATCCTGCATGCAGCGTCCCGTCTGGCTACTCGGCGGTGATGCGCGCGTCCTGCACGACCTTGGCCCAGCGCGGCAGATCGCGTGTGATCAGCGCTTTGAGCTGCTCGGGCGTGCCACCGGTCGCCTTCAGACCCTGCTTGGCGAGCGTCTCGCGGAAGGCCGGCGTCTGCAGCATGTCGTTGGTCACGGTGTTGTAGCGCGCCAGCGTCTCGGGCGCAGTGCCCGCCGGCGCCAGCAGGCCATACCACAAATCGACTTCGAAACCGGTGACGCCGGATTCCGCCATTGTCGGCACATCGGCGGCGAGTGGGGAGCGCTTCGCGCCGCCAATCGCCAGCATCCGCAGCTGCTTGTCCGCGACCAGCGGCAGCGACGTATGCAATGGCAGCAGCATCGCGCTGACATGGCCGCCGACCAGATCCTTGACGGCGCCCGCCGAGCCACCGGCGTAAGGCACATGGGTCAGCTGGATGCCGGCGCTCTGCTTGAACAGCTCCATGCCCAGGTGCTGCGGCGTGCCGCGTCCGGGCGAGGCGTAATTGATTTTGGTCGGCTCCGCCTTGGCCTTGTCGATCAGGCCGCGCACGCTGCCGACATTGAGCAAAGGATGCACCACCAGCGCCACGTCGCCGGTGGCCAGTTCCGCGATCGGCGCGAAGCTCTTCTCCGGATCGTAGGGCAGCGACTTGAACAGGCCGGGATTCATCACGAACGTGTTGACGGTGATCAGCAGCGTATGGCCATCGGCCACGGCGCGGGCCGCCTGCCCGGTGCCGATGTTGCCGCTGGCGCCGGGCCGGTTCTCGATGACGACGGTCTGTCCCCAGCGCTGGCGCAGGTCCTCGCCCCAGGCGCGGGCGAGAATGTCGATGCCGGTGCCCGGCGTGAACGGAACGATGATCGTGACCGGGCGGTCGGAGAGTTTTTGCGCGGTCGCCGGCCCGGTAACCAGGAGGTTTGGCAGCAAAAGGATTGCGATGACGCCGAGGGTCCGGGCCACCGCCTCGCCACCGCGCCAGATGAAACGTCGCATGGGCCTCGCCCCTCCCTTTGAGCTGCATTTTTTGCTGATGTTCGGGAAGGTTTATCACGTGCGGCGCCCTCCCGCCACGCCGGCGCGCCGGCGCGCCGGCCGCCTTTGCCCGGACAGCGCGAATCGCAGCACCCTGCGCCTGCCGCACTCACAGTCGGTAACAGCAGCACATCGGCCGCGATGACATGCGGAATTTCAAAACCAAATGGTTCGCGCGTTTCGCCCGCAAGCAGCGCCTGGATGACGAGTACCTGTGCGAGGCCATTGAGCGGGCCACCGCAGGTCTCATTGACGCCGATCTCGGCGGTGGTCTTGTCAAGCAGCGGATAGCGCGGCCGGGACAGGGCCGATCGAGTGGCTATCGGACCATCATCGCATTCCGCTCAGGGATACGCGCGGTCTTCGTTTATGGCTTCGCCAAGAACGAGTTGGACAATATCGACGACAGGGATCTTGCAAATCTGCGCAGGTCGGCAGAAGTTTACATGGCACTCAGCGACAGCGAACTCGACAAATCCGTCGAGGACAAGCGTCTGACCGAGGTGGTCTGCGATGACTAAGAAGTTCCGGAGCAAGATTTCCGCGGCCGTGCACGAGTCGATGAGCGACCTGCGCAAGTCGGGCCTCATTGACGACGCTAAGATGCGCGAATTCGACCAGTCGTGTCTAAAACCGGACAAAGAGGCTGGCGGCGGTCCGCGCGCAATGCCGGCACCCCGTCGCGCAACTGCCGGTCTGCAGTTTCGAGTGTTCAAGGATACCCTGGGCGAATGGCGCTGGCAGCTGCTGGCCGCCAATGGCATGCCAGTTGCGTCCTCGGGTGAGGGCTATAAGAGCAAGCAGGATTGCGTCTCGGCCATCGACCTGGTCAAGAGCGCCGCCAACGCCGAGATCGTGAGTGCCGCGTAGTCTGGATTGACGCCGCGCCGATGCCGGCGAATTGGCCGAGCCGGCGGCTCCGCGCGAAACCCAGAGTCTACCCGCCTTTGCCCGGACAGCCAGAATCGCGGCATCCTGCACCGACCGCAACTGGGGACGTGGCCAAATGGCCGCTTGCCGCCAGCGCCGGTCTCGGCCATATGCGGTCGGGTCACGCACCGGGAATCACCATGCAGATCAACCGGCTGAGGTTGCTCGGCTTCAAATCGTTCATCGAACCGACCGAGCTCATCGTCGAGCGCGGACTGACCGGCGTTGTCGGCCCCAACGGCTGCGGCAAGTCGAACCTGCTGGAAGCCTTGCGCTGGGTGATGGGCGAGACCTCGCACAAATCCATGCGGGCGGCCGCCATGGACGACGTCATCTTTTCCGGCACCAACACACGCCCCGGCCGCAACATGGCCGAGGTGACGATCTTCGTCGACAACCAGGCGCGTAAGGCACCAGCCGAGTTCAACGACGCCGACGTCATCGAGATCACGCGTCGCATCGAGCGCGAGGCGGGCTCGGCCTACCGCATCAACGGCCGCGATGTCCGGGCGCGCGACGTCAAGGTGCTGTTCGAGGACGCCGCCACCGGCGCGCGCTCGCCAGCCCTCGTGCGTCAGGGCCAGATCGGCGAGATCGTCAACGCCAAGCCCGAGCAGCGCCGCCGCATCCTGGAGGACGCCGCCGGCGTCGCCGGATTGCATACGCGCCGGCACGAGGCCGAGCTTAGATTGAAGGCGGCCGAGGGCAATCTGGCCCGGCTCGGCGATGTGCTGGGCGGGATCGGCGCGCAGATGGAAGGGCTGAAGCGACAGGCGCGCGCGGCCCGGCGCTACAAGGAGCTGTCCGGCGAGATCCGCAAGGGTGAAGCGCTGCTGTTCTACCTGGCGTGGACCGAGGCGCAGTCCCATGTCGAGACCGAGGAGGCGGCCCTTGTCGAGGTGACGCACAAGGTCGGTGTGGCGACGCAGGCCGAGGCCGAGGCATTGCGCGCCGAGATCGAGCTGGCCGCCTCATTGCAGCCGCTGCGCCAGACGGAAGCCGAGCGCGCCGCGGCCTATGCCCGGCTCAAGATCGCCGAGGAGGGATTGGAGCTGGAAGCGCGGCGGGCGGCCGAACGGCAAGGCCAGCTCGAGGCGCGACGCACCGAACTCGAGCGCGACATTGCGCGTGAGTCCGAGCTGTTGAGCGAAGCGCATGACACGATCCGCCGCCTGACCGAGGAAACGGCCGCACTCGCCTCGGCCGATGACAGCTCCAAAGCAGCCGAATCCGCGGCGCAGTCCAAGGTTGCCGACGTGGAAGCGGCGCTGGCCGCCGCCGAAACCCAGCTGCGTGCCCTGACCCACCGCACGGCCGAGTTGCGTGCCCACCGCAAGAGCCTGGAAAGTGGACTTGGCGATCGCAAGCTGCAAGCCGAGAAACTGGCCCGCCAAACCGCCGCGCTGGACATGCAACGGCGCGAGATCGCGGCGCGGGCGCCTGATGCGGTGCGCTACGCCGAGACCACCGAGAGCTGCGACCAGCTTGCTCTGGCCGCCCAAGAGGCGGAGCGGACAGCCGCCGATGCGGAGGCCGTGTTGAAAGCCGCTACCGCCCAGTTCCGCACCCGTCAGGAGGCCAGCAGCAAGGCCAAGCTCGCCGCCGGTCAGCTAAAGACCGAAGTCGAGACCATCACCAAGCTGCTGCTGCCGCCACCCGGCGCCAAATTCGCGCCGATCGTCGACGCCGTCACGGTGGAGAACGGCTACGAGACGGCACTCGGCGCGGCGTTGGGTGACGATCTCGACGCCCCGGTCGATAGAGCCGCGCCGCTGCACTGGCGCCAGCTCGATGCACTCACCCGTCCGGCAGGGCTACCCGAGGGCGTCGAAGCCTTGGCGTTGCATGTCGAGGCCCCACAGGAGCTGGCGCGCCGCCTGTCGCAGATTGGCGTCGCCGACAGCGCCGCGGACGGCGCCCGCCTGCAGGTGCAATTGCGCCCCGGCCAACGGCTGGTCAGCCGCGACGGTGGGCTGTGGCGCTGGGATGGATTTGTCGTCGCTGCCGGCACCACCAGCCCGGCCACGAAGCGTCTTGCCGAGCGCAATCGCCTGAAGAAACTCATCCGCCAGTCCGCCAAGGCCCGCGCCGAGGCAGAGGAGATGGCCGAAGCCGAGGCCGAAGCCGCCACCGTTCTCGACGACGCCGAAAGTGCCGAACAGACGCGGCGCCAGGAGCTGCGCGACGTGCAAACGGAGCTGGCCAGCGCGCGCGCCGCGCTGGTCCTGATGCAGCGGGCCGCCCATGATACCGAAACGCGCATCGGCGCCATCGACGAGGCCGCCCAGCGCGCCAGCGAAGACTTGATGGAGGCGCAAGAGCGGGTCACGGAGATCGTGCTGTCGCTGAAGGGGCTCGCCGAGGATGACGGTGCCGAAGCCGAGCTGGCGACGGGGCAGGAGTCGGTGTCTCGGCAGCGCCTTTCGGCCTCCCAGGCCACCGCCGCGCTCAACGGTCTCATCCGCGACCGGCAAGTGCGCGAGCAGCGCACGGCAGCCCTGGAATTCGAGAGCGCGCGCTGGAGCACACGGGTGGCTGGCGCCGAGCGCCAGGCCGACAGCCTGCGCACGCGTCTCGAGGAGGCGCGCCGCCAGCTGGCGGAGTGTGCCGGCGTGCCGGCGCTGATCGCCGGGAAGCGCGACAGCCTGCGCGACGAACTGATCGCTGCCGAGCGCCAACGGCAGGAGGCGGCTGATCGGCTCGCCGAGGTCGAAACGCGGATCAGGACCGCCAAGGAGCATCTGCGCGCCGTGCAGTCCGAACTCGTCAACGAACGCGAGGGCCGGGCGCGGACCGAGGCGCGACTGGAGGCCGCACGAGCCCGTCGCGCGGAGGAGGCACGGCGCATTCGCGAGACATTGGACGTGACCCCGGACAATTGTCTGGATCTCGCCGGAATCGAGCGCGGCGCCGCACTGCCGGACTTGGCCGACGTCGACCGCCAGCTCACCCGTCTCAAGTCCGACCGCGAGCGGCTGGGGGGCGTCAATCTGCAGGCGGAAGATGAGCTGGAAACGCTCACCGCCCAGTTCACCGCCATGGACACCGAGCGCGCCGACGTCGAGCAGGCGATCAACAAGCTGCGCGGCGCCATCGGCGCCTTGAATCGGGAGGCGCGCAAGCGCCTGGAGGTTGCCTTCGATACCGTCAACGGCCATTTCCAGCGGCTCTTCACCACGCTGTTCAGCGGCGGCGAGGCGCGCCTCGAGATGGTCGAATCCGAGGACCCGCTGGAAGGTGGCCTGGAAATCGTGGCCAAGCCCCCCGGCAAGAAGCCGGTGACGCTGTCGCTGCTGTCGGGCGGCGAGCAGACGCTGACCGCCTTGGCGTTGATCTTCGCCGTGTTCCTGACCAATCCCTCGCCGATCTGCGTGCTGGACGAGGTCGACGCGCCGCTCGACGACGCCAACGTCGACCGCTTCTGCACGCTGATGGACAAGATGTCCGCGGACACCGATACCCGCTTCCTGGTCATCACTCATCACCCGATGACCATGTCGCGCATGGACCGCCTGTTCGGCGTCACCATGTCCGAGCGCGGCGTCTCGATGTTGGTCTCGGTCGACCTCGAGACGGCGCACGGGTTCAGGGAGGCGGAAGTGGCGTAGGGTGCAATAGCGCAGTGCAGCGGAGCGTATTGCACCGCGGTGGCGACATCGTGCGCGTGATGGTGCAATACGCGTCATCGCGGAGCGATGCCCCGCATTGACGCTATTGCACCCTACGGCTCTCCTTCCCCGGCCGGGCTCCTTCCGATATAAGGCGCGGGCAGAGCGGTGGGGTCAGACCCATGGGTCTGACCCCTTGGTGGATTGCAGCGCGACATGAGCAAGAGCAAGGACGAAGCCAAATCAGCCAGGAGCGGGCGGCCCGACGCGCGGCTGCCCAAGGGCTTGCGCGACATCGAGGCTGGCGAGATCCGGGCCATGAGCAGCATGCTGTCAGCCATCCGCGAGGTTTACGAGAGGTACGGCTTCGAGCCGCTGGAAACGCCGGCGATCGAGTACACCGACGCGCTGGGAAAATTCCTGCCCGACCAGGACCGGCCCAACGAAGGCGTGTTTTCTTTTCAAGACGAAGACGAGCAGTGGCTGAGCCTGCGCTACGACCTGACGGCGCCGCTCGCCCGCTACGTGGCGGAAGGATTGAAAGAACAGAAGCTGGCGTTGCCGTTCCGGCGCTATGCGTTCGGCCCCGTCTGGCGCAACGAGAAGCCGGGGCCCGGCCGCTTCCGCCAGTTCATTCAGTTCGATGCCGATACGGTGGGCGCCGACAGCGTCGCCGCCGACGCCGAGATCTGCATGCTGGCGGCGGATACGATGGAGCGGATAGGGATTCCGCGCGGGAAGTATGTGGTGAAGTTCAACAATCGCAAAGTGCTGGATGGCATCATGGAGACAGTTGGTCTCGGCGGCGCGGAGAGTGCCGCACGACGCCTAACGGTGATGCGCGCGATAGATAAGTTCGATCGGCTTGGATTCGAAGGAACGCGGCTGCTGCTCGGCAAAGGGCGACGGGACGAGTCTGGAGACTTCACGGCCGGTGCGGAACTCAACGAGGAACAGATGGCAAATGTCATGGTCCTTTTCGAGATTCCGGCATTTGCGGACGAGGCGTTGAGGCTTCAGCGAGTTCCCAGCCCTGCTCATGGGGCTGGCCTCGACGATATCCGCGCTTTCGAGAACCGACGTGCTGACGGTATCTTTGGCGGGCTATCATCCAGGGCTCTCAAGTCAGCGAGAGGATTGGAGGGGCTTTCAGAGCTCAGGCAGATTTGGGACCTTGCCAAGGCCGCGGGCTACAACGACGGCAGAGTGCGAATTGACCCCACCGTCGTCCGCGGCCTGGAATACTATACCGGCCCCGTGTTCGAGGCCGAGCTGACCTTCGAGGTGAAGAACGAGGACGGCCAGACCGTCCGCTTCGGCTCGGTCGGCGGCGGCGGGCGCTATGACGGCCTGGTCGAGCGCTTCACCGGCCAGAAGGTGCCGGCCACCGGCTTCTCGATCGGCGTCTCGCGGTTGCTGACGGCGCTGACCGCACTTGGCCGTACCTCCGTAGACGCCGCAGCGGGTCCAGTCGTCGTACTCGTCATGGATAAGAGCCGTATCGCCGACTATCAGAAGTTGGTGCAGCTGTTACGCAAGCCCGATGACGGCGGTCCTCCAATCCGCGCCGAGATGTACCTGGGCTCCTCCGGCATGAAGGCGCAGATGAAGTATGCCGATCGCCGCGGAGCCCCGTGCGTCGTCATCCAGGGCGGCGACGAATTGGCCCGTGGCGAGGTGCAGATCAAGGACCTGATCGAGGGCGCCAAGGCCGCCGCCTCGATCAAGGACAACAAGGAATGGAAGGAAGCCCGCCCGGCCCAGGTCGCGGTGCCCGAAACACAACTCGTCGAAGCCGTGCGCGACATCCTCGCCCGGCACAAGGGTGGCGCATGATTGGGCGAACGGCAATGACGGCGCCCATACAGGGTGTCATCCCGGCATTCATTGCCAGGACCCATGGTGCCACGGCTCAGGCGCCAGAAGTCGCGCAGCGCTGGGTCCCGGGGACGAGCCCCGGGATGACAGCCGAGGTATCTCGATGACCCCCGACGACGCCTTCAAACCCCGCTCGGCCCGCACCATCGAGGCCCTGGCGCGGCAGTCGACGATCATCGCGTCGATCTTCGAGCGCGCCGGTTTCGAGCCGATCGCCCCGCCCATCATCCAGCCGGCCGACCTGTTCCTCGACCTGATCGGCGAGGACCTGCGCCAGCGCACCTATGTCTTCGCCGACCCTGACGGCGAGGAGCTGTGCCTGCGCCCTGACCTGACGATTCCCGCCTGCCGCCTCTACGTCGCCGAGCACGGCGCCGATGGCGCGCCAGCGCGCTACAGCTACAACGGCATCATTTTCCGCCACCAGATGACCGCCGGCGACGCCGTGCGCCCGCGCGAGTTCGCCCAGGCCGGCATCGAGTCCTTCGGTGCGCCCGACCCCTCTAAGGCCGACGCCGAAATTCTGGCGCTGACGGTCGAGGCCATCCGCGCCAGCGGCCTCAGCGCCTTCAAGCTCAGGCTCGGCGACATCGGCCTGTTCCAGGCGCTGCTCGATGCCATAGACATGCCCCAGCGCTGGCGCACGCAATTGCGCCACCACTTCTGGCGGCCGGAGAGCTTTCGCCGGCACCTGACCCGCCTGGCCCAGCCCGGCGCCGCCGGCGCACGCCTGCCCCAGGATCTGATCAACCGCCTGGCCTTAGCCATGCCCGCTGATACCGAGGCGATCGTGCAGGAGCATCTCGACCAGAGCGCACTGCACGTCGCTGGCACGCGCACCGTCGCCGAGATTGCCCTGCACCTGCGCGACATCGCCGCCGACGCCAGGGCCAAGGCTTTGTCCGCCCAAGTCATCGGTCTGCTCGAGGCCTATCTGGCCATTCGCTGCCCGGCGCGCGTGGCGACGAGCGAGGTGCGCGCTTTGCTGCAGAAGAATGGACTGGCTCTCGATGCCGCGCTGACGGTTTTCGACGCGCGCCTCGACCTGATCGCGGCCGAAGGCGTCGACCTCGGCGCGGCCGAATTTGCCGCGGGCTTCGGCCGGGCGTTCGAGTATTACTCGGGCTTCGTCTTCGAGGCGCAATCACCGACAATCGGGTCCGACGCCGGCGTTGGCGGCGGCGGGCGCTACGATGGCCTGGTCAAGGCGGCGGGCGCTCAGCGCGACGTGCCAGCGGTGGGCGCCGCCATCCACACCGAGCGGCTGCTGCAGGCCGTGCGTGGAGGCCAATCTTGAACGGACCAGCCATGAGTGCGCCCTTGATCCTCGCGGTCCCCTCCAAGGGCCGCCTGATGCAACAGACCGAGGCCTGCTTCTCGGCGGCCGGCCTTATCCTGCGCAAGACCGGCAACACACGCGGCTATCGTGGCGAGATCGAGGGCCTGGCCGGCGTCGAGGTGGCGTTCGTCTCCTCCACGGAAATCACGCAGCTCTTGAAGTCGGGCGATGTGCACCTCGGCGTCACCGGCGAGGACCTGGTGCGTGAAACCATCTCCGACGCTGACAGCAGGGTGGTGTTTCGCAAGCCGTTGGGTTTCGGCCTTGCCGACGTCGTGGTCGCGGTGCCGGACTACTGGATCGACGTCACGACGATGGCGGATCTGGAGGAAGCCGCCGCCGTCTTCCGCCGGCGCCACGGCAAACGCATGCGGGTGGCCACGAAATACATGAACATGACGCGCCGCTTTTTCGCTGGTCATCGCTATGGCGATGCCACACGCGCGGCGGCCGATACCGTGTCGAGCTATCGCATCGTCGAGAGCCTGGGCGCCACGGAGGGCGCGCCGGCGGCGGCGGCGGCTGAACTCATCGTCGACATCACGACCACGGGGGCGACGCTGAAGGCCAACGGACTGCGCATTCTCGAGGACGGCGTGATCCTGAAATCGCAGGCCAATCTCATCGCCGCCCAAGCCGCGCCCTGGTCGCCCGAGACGCGCGCGGCGGAAGCCGAGATCCTGCGGCGGCTCGGCTGAGGCGCTTACAGCCCTTTGACCATGCAGCCGGTGACCAGGATCAAGTGCGCCGCCAGCAGGGCCCAGAACTCGTTGCCCTTGAGGAACGGGATCTCCGCGCCGAAGAATTTCACCACCAGCACGCACACGACCAGCACGATCGACAGCATGAACGACAGTATTCCTGGAGCTTTCAGTGTCATGGTCCCTCCTCCTCGCTCGCCTCAGCCCAGCATGCGGCTTCGGCGTGGACTGCGGGACCGCCATGCGGACGGCCGCGATTCTCACCCTTGCCCAGGTGGGGGCTTATACCAGCCGAAGTGAGGCTGCAACCGCGTGGGCGCGCACCTCAACCCGGTTGAGAAGATACCGTGGTAAAAATCGCATGATGGAGACGTGTGACCGATGGGCGCGGGCGCCTGCGCCCATACGGATTCTCAGTACCGACGGCCATGCAACGGCGGGCTCCAGGCGTAGGGGCGCGGCTCGCGCTCGGGCAGACGGCGCGCGGCGACAATACCGCCGGTGCATCGGTCGATCTCCAGATCGAAGAGCTGGCCGGAGGGGCGCAGTGCCTTGACCTGGGCGAAGCGGTCGCGGATCTCGATGTCATGGAAATCGCTCCAGCCGCCGGAGGTCAATCGCGCATAGACCTCGCGGCGCGACAAGCACTGCGGCTCGCGGCTATAGCGCGGCGTATCGGCAAAACGCGGCGGAAAGGGGAGCGGCTCCAGATAGCCGTCGTTGCGATGCGTCCGTGGCCGATAGCGGCGCTCGTCGTCGCGAGTGCGCGGCTCGGCGTAGCGCGGCGGGGGATCGGCATAGAGGTCGCGGTAGCGCGGGTCGTCATAGGGCCGTTCTGACCGGCGATCATAGGGTGGATACCGATCATCCAGATCAGCACCTTGCACCGCCAGCGGCAGCATCGCGCTAGCGGCACACAAAAATCCAGCAACAGCACCATTGAGACGCATCCGCGGCAACCTCCCAGACACACAACACATCCTCGCAGCCCGACGCCGGCATGATGTTGGCCCAAACCCAGACCCGGATGCAAGGCCCCGTTCATTTGCCACCGATCGCCGGTCGCGTCCGTCACACCCCAGTAACCGGACTCGATCAGCACGTGGACGGGATTCCTGCTATGGGCACACTTCCGACCGTGAGACTGCCATGTCGGCGACGGTCGGGCCAGCCCCGAGAGCTGCCGTACTCTGCTGACGTACCCTGGTAGCCACGACGCACCTTTATTGCGATGCGCTTGATATGTGAATTCTCGTCTGAGTCGCGGTGAGCGACATTGAACTCGACTTTTCTTGCCTCATACTTCGTAGTATCATAGCCCCATGACCCGAACCGAAGCCATCACCATCATCGAGAAAGCGCTACCAATGGCCGACGAGGCAACGCTTGCTGCAGCCGCCGCGCTGCTGCAGTCTGCGCAGTCCGAGCCAAGCATATTGCCGCGCGCATTGACGGCGCGTGAGCTTGATCTGATCGAGCAATCGAAAGCGGACTTCGCCGCCGGCCGCACAATGACCTCGGCCGAGGCACGCGCTTCGATCGACGACGTCCTGGCAACTCTTGGCGTTCCGAAATCGACCGCATGAGGAGCGTGCGCTACTCGGTGACGGCGCGCAATCAGTTGCGCGACCTCCTCACTGCTGGCGTGCCACGGTTCGGTGCCCAGGTGGTCGCCGACAAGCGCGACCGCGTCTATGACACGATCGACAATTTCCTGGCCAGGTTCCCGGCGACGAAGAAGCCCCATGCGACGCTTCGACTGGTGATCTATCCAATCACCGACACGCCGTCTCTGGTGCTCTACGACTTCGACGATGCTGAGCTGCGCATTCATTTCGTGCTGCTGAAGGGTGCCGGCACGCGTCTCGAGGATCTCGACCCGGCATCGGCAGAGTGGTGACACGAGAAATTTCCTCGGCTTATTTTACCGACCCCGTCGCCGTTTCGCTTCCGAGCTTTCGATACCCCTCCGCCAGTCGCACTTGCATCACTTCCTTTTTGTAGACCCTCACCGCCTCTTCGAGAATTTGCCGTGGCCGTACACCGTGTCGGTGCGTTTCACCCATCACCCACGCCAGCAGGTTCGCATCGAATATTTTGGTTGTGAACTGAGTAACTTTTTTCATGACGACATTCCATCACCTCTTCCACAACCCCTCGGTCCGACCTCCGTCGAGTGGTGACCCCGGCTCCGGCCGAGCCAGTAACGTGCTCTAGTCACACGACCGTGATCCGAACGCATACCTCACTCGCCAAATCCGCGCCCCCTTGCCGGCCTTACGCGATGTGAACTCGCGTTTGCCGCCGCGCTCGGGTTCCCGCTTCTTAAAATCCCGCATCACCTTCGTTGCCTTGATCGCCTCCAGCTCGTCCTTGATGAGGAAGCTGTCGCCCCTCTCCAGCTTGAGGTGCCCCCTCCTTTCGACGCTTCGTCGGCAGTTTGCTTTCGCTCACCTCTCTCGACCGTGCCTGCCGGGATCACTGTCCCGACGTTTCCGCGACGCTCACGACCCTGGCTTTTGACCACAGCCGCTCGCGGTGGCTTGGGATCAGCGACCTGATCGCCGAACCCGGAGGGCCCACCTCCATCTCCAATACAGGCCCCGTTCATTTACCGTTCATCTTGCGGGCTGGTCCACGATCCCCATCCAGCCCAGGCCTTGAAACCCTGGCCGGAGTTCCTAAATGCCCTTTCGCATGTGCCCATCCGGGGCACGCAAATCGCAATCGGTCTGGCCCCGTGGGCAGACCATCCACATGTCGCTTCCTAGGAGGACACCGTGATGCAACACTTTGATTTCACGCCATTCCACCGCTCGACCGTCGGCTTCGACCGGCTGTTCCAGCTGCTCGACGCGGTCGGTACGCCCGACCCTGAGACGCCGAGCTATCCGCCCTACAATATCGAGCGCCTTGCCGAGAACGCGTATCGCATCTCGATGGCCGTCGCCGGATTCACCAAGGACGACGTCAAGATCGAGGTCAAGGAGCAGGCGTTGATGGTGCGCGGCGAGAAGAAGGCCGCATCCGAAAGCGAGGCGCGCCACTACCTGCACCGCGGCATCGCCCAGCGCGCCTTCGAGCGCCGCTTCCAACTCGCCGACCACGTCGAGGTGAAAGGCGCCGACCTGCGGGACGGCTTGCTGCATATCGAGCTGCAGCGCAACATCCCCGAGCGCATGAAGCCGCGCCTGATCCCGATCGGCTCGGACAGCGGGCCAAAGCAGATCCCGGTCGCGGCCTGACGCGCACTCGCCGTTGGTCGGAGTCAGACCCGTCATGGCTAAGCCATGCTACGCATGGATGGGTCTGACCCCGACCAATTACCTATTCGTCAGCTTCAACTCGATGCGGCGGTTGCGGCGTAGGACTTCATCGCCGACCCCGGCCTCGAGCGGCTGGAACTCGCCGTAGCCGGCAGCGACCAAGCGCTTGGCCGACACGCCGCGCGAGATCAGATAGCGCACGACCGAGATGGCGCGCGCCGTCGACAGCTCCCAATTCGATGGGAACTCGCGGCTGGCTATGGGGCGCGCGTCGGTATGGCCGTCGACCTGCAGAGCCCAGTCGATCTCGCCGGGGATCTGTCGCTCCAATTCGACGATAGCGGCGGCGAGCTGGTCCATGGCCGCCAAGCCTTCCGGCGTCATCTGCGCTTGGCCGGAGGGGAACAGCACCTCGGACTGGAATATGAAGCGGTCGCCGACCACGCGGATATCGCGGCGATCGCGCAGCAGATCACGCAAGCGGCCAAAGAAATCCGAGCGATAGCGCTGCAATTCCTGCACCTGCCGGGCCAGCGCCGCATTGAGCCGGCTGCCCAAATCCCTGATCGTCGTCTGCGCGTCCCGATCCTTGCCCTCCGAGGCTTCCAAGGCATCGTTGAGCGCGGCGATCTGCCGGCGCAAGGCCAGGAGTTGCTGATTGATCAGGTCGACCTTGGCCTGCGCTTCCAGCGATAGCCGCTTGCTTTCGTCGAGTTCGGACGTCAGCACGACGATGCGTGCCTGCGACGATTTCAGCCTTTCATCGCCGCCAGCGGAGAGGCCAACCAGCCGCGAGTTCTGCTCGCGCAGCGAGGACAGCGTCGCCTGCATGGCGGCCAACTCGTCCTCAACGGACTTCGACTTGCCCTTCTCCATCGACAAAATGTTGGTCAGCTCGGCGATCTGGCGCGTCAGCCGGCGCAGGGCGGTGTCCTTACCGCTCGACTCCTCGACGACGAAATACTGCGCCAGCATGAAGATCGACAGCATGAAGGTGACGACCAGCAGCAGCGACGACAGCACGTCGACATAGCCCGGCCAGAACAGGCCGTAATCGCCGGCCGAACGGACCCGCCCGCGTGCCATGTCACCCCCTCCGCCCGATGGAGGTTGAAATGTCCTTGAGCAGCGCGGCGATCTGGCCCGACTGGGCCGCCTGATCGTCGACCCACTCGCGCACCACCTTCTGCTCGGCCCGCATCTGCGCGACGAGCTGATTGACGCCGCGCGCCAACTCCTTCACCGACTCTTCCGATCCCCCCGCACCCGCCCCGCTGGCATTGCTCTGCTCGACGCGGTTGGCAAGCTCCCCCAAGGTGCGCTGCACCTCGTAGAGGGCCGCATAAATCTGGTGATTGATCTGATCGCTGGACCCCACTTGACCGGCTGGCGTCAGCTCGGTGATGCCGGACAACCACTCCTCCAGGTCGTTGTAGAAGCGGTTCTGCGCCTGGCCCGCCTGCAACTCCAGGAAGCCCAGCACCAGCGAGCCCGAAAGGCCCAGCAGCGAGGCCGAGAATGCCGTGCCCATGCCCTTCAGCGGTGCGGCAAGCCCCGCCTTCAGCTCCTCGAAGACCATGGCGCTTTCCGCCGCCTTGGTATCCAACGCGGCGATGGTGCGGCCGACCGAGGAAATGGTTTCCAACAAGCCCCAGAACGTGCCTAGCAGCCCCAGGAACACCAGCAGGCCGACCATGTAGCGGCCAACATCGCGGGCTTCATCGAGGCGTGAGCCGATGGAATCCATCAGCGAACGCATGGAGCCGGTCGAGAGCGAGATGGTCCCCGTCCGGTCGCGCAGCATGGTCGCCATCGGCGCCAGCAGCACCGGCCGGTGCTCGATGGCAAGCCCAGGGTCGGCGATGCGAAACGCATTGATCCAGCGGATCTCGGGATAGATGCGCAGAACCTGGCGGAAGGCGTAGAGCACGCCAACCACGAAGACGAACAGGATCAAGCCATTGAGGAACGGGTTGGCATCGAACGCTGATTTCAGTGTCGGGTAGGCGATCGCGGCAATGAAGCCAACGATGGCCAGGAATACCACCATGTTCAAGAGGAAGCCGGCCGGCGACTTCAACTTACGGGTGACCAGCGGCGCCGAAGACAGATCGGGCAGTCGCTTCTTGGCCATACTCATTGCCTCCGCAAGAACGCCTCGACGGCTGATGGCCGAGCTTAGTCAATCCCCTTGGCACGCGAAACGGGCAACATGATGCCCGCGCGACCAGCCTGGATTTACCATCAATTGCCGCCCGCGCTGCGGCAATACACTGCAACAGGTTCATGCGGCCTTGCCTTTGAGCAGCGGCAGCAGCGCCTTGTGGATGGCCTGGTTCGCCGCCAGCACGCCTCCCTTGGCCAGCATGGCCGCGTCACCGTCCAGGTCGCTGACGATGCCGCCGGCCTCGCGCACGATGACGATACCCGCCGCCATGTCCCAGGCGCCCAGGTTGCGTTCCCAGTAGGCATCGAAGCGGCCGGCGGCGATCCAGGCCAGGTCGAGGGCCGCCGAGCCCGTGCGGCGAATGCCCGCGACTTCGCTCATCACCGTGCCTATCTCTTGGAGAAAGGCCGGATGGCCGGTCCGGCCGCGGTGCGGAATGCCGGTGGCCACCACCGCATCCGCCAGGCTTTTCCGCGCCGCCACCCTCAGCCGACGGTCGTTCAGCCGCCGGTCGTTGACGAAGGCGCCCTTGCCTTTCTCGGCGGAATAGATCTCGTCGCTGATCGGGTTGTAGATGATGCCGGCGATCAGATCGCCATCGCGCTCGAGCCCAATGGAGATGCAGAAGACCGGTATGCCATGCAGGAAATTGGTGGTGCCATCGAGCGGATCGACGATCCAGCGGTGCGTCTTGTCTGGGCCTGGCACGGCGCCACGCTCCTCCATCAAGAACCCGTAGCCTGGGCGCACACGGGACAGCTCGGTGAAGATGATCTCCTCGGCTCGGTGGTCGGCGGCGGTGACGAAGTTAGCCGGCCCCTTGATCGACACCTGCAACTGCTCGACCTCGCCGAAATCGCGCACCAGGCTGCGCCCGGCCTTGCGGGCGGCATCGGTCATGACCTTGATCAGCGGTGAGGCCGGCATCGGCGCGCGTCCTGTGTCATCGCGGGTTTAGGGCAGCAGGCCACCGGCGATATGCACCCCGACTAGCGACTTGGGCCAGCAAAGACAAGCGCTTGTGTGAATTTCCCGGAGTGCCAGAGGCGTTCGACACCTCTTGGCCCGCTCAGCGCTCGCGGAAGGCGCGCTCGAAGTTGTCGGTCATGGGCTTGATCAGGTAGCTCAGCACCGTACGCTGGTCGGTCTCCATGTAGACCTCCGCTTGCATGCCCGGGATCAGCTTCTTGCCGTCGCCGATGTTGGCGATCTCGGAGGCATTGACCTCGATCGTCACCTGGAAGTAGGGAACGTTGGTGCCCTTGTCGACGATGTGGGCCGCCGACCGCTTTGAAACCTTGCCGTTCAGCACCGGCGTCGTGCGCTGATTGAAGGCGGGAAAGCGCACGGTGGCGGGCTGGCCGATGACAATCTGATCGATATCGTTGGGTGACACACGCGCCTCGACGATCAGGCGATCCTCCTCGGGGATGATCTCCATGATGGGGCTGGCGGGTGACACGACGCCGCCGACCGTGTGAATGGCCAGATTGTGCACGAAGCCGGAACGGGGAGCACGGATCTCGATCCGCTTCAGCTTGTCCTCGATGGCAACCTTCTGCTCCTCCATCTCGGCAATCTTGCCCTGGGCCTCGCGCTGCTCGTTGGACACCTGCTGCAGGGTCTCCTTCTGCAACTGCTGGATCTTGCCCTCGTTCTCGCTCATGGCGCCCTTGACGCGGGCGATATCACCGCGCAGGCGGCCGATTTCACCGTCGAGCCGCGCCGCCTCGCGTTCGAGCGCCAGCATTCGCGTCATCGTGTAGAGACCCTGCTCGAGCAACGGCCGGACACTTTCCATCTCACGCCGGATCAGCGTCGATTGCCGAATCCTGGCCTCGTGCTCGGAGGTAAATCCCGTGACCTGCTCGTTCAGCTGGGCACGCTGCTGCAACAGCAGCGACGCCTCGCCGCTCTGACGCCCACGACGTGCATTGAACAAGGCGACCTGAGAGGACAGGAAAGTGGCGACACGGGGATCGGTCTCTGCCTCTTTGGCCACGTCGGGTGGCACGGCGATACTCGGCGCGGCCCTGACCTCGGCATCCAGGCGCGCGCGCTGAATGTACAGTTCCACCAGGCGGCCCTGAATAACGCCGAGATTGGACTTGGCCGAAGTTTCATCCAGCCGCAGCAACACATCATGCTCACGCACGCGGTCACCGTTCTTGACCAGCAGCTCGGAGACGATGCCGCCGTCGAGATGCTGCACTGTCTTGATGTTGGATTCGACCGTGACGATGCCGGCGCCGATGATGGCGCCGGTGATGCCGGCAAACCCGGACCACGCCGCCAACCCGCCCAGCGTCGCGAAAATGACGATAAAGCCGAGCCGGATCCAAGGCTCCGCCTTCGGGTACACGATTGAAGCCTTGGTCGCTGTGCCGTTGGCGCTCATCGCGGTTACTCCGATCAGGACTTGGCGCTTGGGTGGGGCAACGGCTGGGCAAGCCCGGCAGCGGCGCGGCGCGGCTCTTGCGCAGCGTGCCCAACCGCGCCGGACTGTTGAACCGGCGGTCGCGGCGGCAGCGGCGGCGGGCTGGTTCCGGCGGGCGTGCCTTGGGATAACGGCGGCGGCACCACTTGCATGGCCGGACGCGGCATGGGCACGCCCTGCGGCATGTGCATCGGCATACCCTGTTGCGGCATTCCGGCCGGCGGCCCAGCCGGCCCCTGCGGCGCGCCGGGAGGTGCGTTCAGTTTGCGGATCACCTCGTCGCGCGGGCCGAACGCACGCACCTGACCCGCTTCCAGCACCAGCAACAGATCGGCCCTGCCGATCGCCGACGAGCGATGCGAGACGATAATGACCGTGCGGTTCTGCTGCTTGAGTTCGCCGATCGCCTCGATCAGCGCCGCATCGCCGTCGCTGTCGAGATTGGAGTTGGGCTCGTCGAACACCAGCAGCACCGGATTGCCGAAGAGGGCGCGCGCCAGGGCGATGCGCTGCTGCTGGCCGGCCGACAGATGGCTACCGAAGGAGCCGAGTTCGGTATCGTAGCCGTGCGGCAGGTCGAGAATAAGGGTGTGCGCGCGTGCCAGCTTGGCCGCGGCGATAATATCGGCGTCGTTGGCGTCGGGCAGGAAGCGGGAGATGTTTTCACACACCGTGCCGGCGAACAATTCGACATCCTGCGGCACATAGCCGATGTGGCGGCCGAGTTTCTGCTGGTCGAACTGGTCGAGTCGCGCGCCATCCAGGCGGATCTCGCCGCCGGCGATCGGCCAGACGCCGACCAGCGCGCGCGCCAGCGTCGACTTGCCCGAGGCGCTGGGACCAGCAATGGCCAGCACCTGGCCCGGACCGACCGAGAAGCTGACGTTGTTGACGGTGACGCGCTGCGTGCCCGGCGGCGCCAGGCGCACGCCACGCACGTCGATTTGTCCCTTCGGAGCCGGCAACTCGATGCGATTGGCCAGCGGCGGCAGCGCGTTGAGCAATTGGACGAGGCTGTGATAGGCCTGCCGGGCGCGAACAAATCCGCGCCACTGACCGATGGCCTGCTCGACCGGCGCCAGGGCGCGGCCCATCAGGATCGAGCTGGCGATGATGGCGCCGGCGCTGACGTCGCCAAAGATGGACAGCGCCGCGCCGATGCCCAGGATCGCCGACTGCAACAGCATGCGCAGCGTCTTCGAGATCGCCGTCAGGCCGGAAATGATGTCGCTCGACCCGCTGTTGACGAGCAACGATTCCCGGTTCGACACCAGCCAGCGCTCGCGATAGCTGCCGAGCATCCCCATCGCCGCCAGAACCTCGGCGTTGTTGTGCCCGGCCTCGGCCAGTTCGCTCGACCGGCGCGAGGCCGCAGTCGACGCGGCGACCGCTTTCTGAGTTGCCCACTCGGTACCGAGCGCAATGCAGAACAGCACAATTGCGCCGGCCAGCGCCACGGCGCCGAGCAGCCAGTGGAACATGAACAGAATGCCGAGATAGATCGGCGCCCACGGCATGTCGAAAAAGGTGCTGGGTCCCGGGCTTGCCAGGAACTGGCGCATGGCATCGAAATCGCGCAGTGGCGAGGCCGCCGGCCGCCCCTTGATCAGGCCGAGCCGGGCGGACGCATCGAATACCCGCGCGCTGGCCGATTCATCGAAGGCGAGGCTGACGCGCGTCAGGATGCGCGAGCGCACCAACTCCAGGAACCCGCTCAACGAGTACAGCACGACGATCAGAAAGGACAACGCCAGCAGCGTCGGGATGCTGCGGCTGGTCAGCACGCGATCATAAACCTGCAGCATGTAGAGCGGGCCGCTCAGCATCAGCACGTTCAGCACGAAACTGAAGAACGCCGTGGCCATGAAGGCTCGCCGGCTGACGTACAGCGCCGCCCAGACATCGTCACGTTGGACTTGCTGCATTGTCGTCCCTCGATAGCGCGCGCCTGGGTTCGCCAAGCAGCATGTCGCCATTCAATTTCGCGGCCTGAGTGACAACACTCACCCTGAATTCAGCCGTCAGCCCCGTCTCGTGCGTTGCGGCGAATCACGTGGCTGGCTGCCCCCGACCTTCATGCGAGAACGCTAACAAAACTTCAACCGACGACAAGCAATGCCTTGTTAACTGTCAAAATTTGCACCACAGCGCAGGCATGATGATGCGCTCTTGCCTCGCCTTGCGATCACCGCGCCACAGGACTGTGGCCAAATTGCCGCATCATGGCTTGGTGGCGGGGGAGAGCAGCTTGATGACCGGCGTACCGTCCTGGCCGCGCACCTTGATCTTGACCGCGTGACCGAGCCACTCCTTTTCGCGCAACCGCCTGATCTGGCCGGCGACGATGCTGCGCTCGCCAATCCCCTCCACAATCCACAGATTGGGGCCGCTGCGCCATTCGCCCGGCTGCAGACGCACCGCGACCTCGCTGTCAGCCGTCAATCGCCGGTCGACGTCGTCGGAGACGCTCGCCCACAGCACGACCGCAACCGGCTTGATCTCGCCGTTCTCCTTCGATCGGGCCTGCGCCAATGAGAACTGGCCGGTGACCAGAGCGGGGATAACCAGCCACTTGAGATCGGACAGCGCATATTGGCTGTAACCAGGCACCTGCATCATGACGGCGACGATGCCCCCGAACGCCGATGCAAAGCGCTGCGATGCCTCGGAGCGCTGGCGAGCCTCCTCGAGACTGGCGACCTGCGCTGTCGAGCCACTTGCGAGCGAACGCGGATTGGGCTCTGCTCCGACTGAGGGGCTTGGCACGACCGATGCGCTCCTGTCGTCAAACTCATGTCTGTTTATTATGGTGAAACCCATTGGAACCACAGCGCACATGCCTTTGCAATCGAAGTTGACGCCGCACCGTCGCCGCACTGCCGATGGGTTGTCCAGCACACAGAGCGGCAGGGGTTGCGCGAGTCGCGGCGGTTGACCGAGGTGGCCTGAGAGGAGGGCCTGACCCATGCGCATTCTCGTGCTCGGCCGCAGCGGGCAACTTGCACAATCCCTGCAGACGGTCCCGCCACCCCAGGGATGCGACGTCGTCGCCCTCGGACGTCCCGAGGTCGACCTGTGCAGCGCCGCCTCACTGCGCCAGGCGTTGCAGCGCCTGCAACCGGAGGTCGTCATCAACGCGGCGGCCTATACCGCCGTCGACAAGGCCGAAACCGAGCGCGCCCAAGCCTATGCCGTCAATGCCGAGGGCGCGGCCGAAGTTGCGCGGGCGACCGCGGTCGCCGGCCTCCCCCTCATTCATGTCTCCACCGACTACGTGTTCGACGGCGCCAAGTCCGGTCCCTATGTCGAGACCGACCCGATCGGCCCAATCGGCGTCTATGGCGCCAGCAAGCTCGCGGGCGAAGCGCACGTCGCCAGCCTCAATGCACGCCATATCATCGTGCGCACGTCCTGGGTGGTGAGCCCCTTCGGCAATAATTTCTGCAAGACCATGCTGCGGTTGGCCGCCGAGCGCGACGAGCTGAGGGTGGTCGGCGACCAGCATGGCGCGCCGACCTACGCCATGGACCTGGCCGTGGCGCTGATCGCCATGGCCCGGCAGATGCGCGAGGCCAAGCCGGCCGATCCGCGCTGGGGCATCACCCACGCCGCCAATTCCGGAGCGACAACGTGGGCAGAGCTGGCGCAAGCGACTTTGGCCGCCTCCGCCCGCCACGGCGGCCGTGTCGTGCCGGTGCGGGCGATCACGACCGCGGAATATCCCACGCCCGCGCGCCGCCCCGCCAATTCGCGCCTCGACTGCGGCCGCCTCACGGCAGTCTTCGGACTGACACTGCCGCCCTGGCGGGATGCCATCGAGCGCTGTGTCGAAGCGCTGATGCGGCGCTGATACCGCACGCACAGCAGGTCGGTCGCATGGTCTCTGCGCTCGCCATCCTGGACGCCATCGCCCCCGCCGTCCCGGAAACCTCGCCCTCTCGAGATTGCCGCCGGTGTTGCGGCCCTCTACAAGTTCACTCACCAGTCACGCCGGCCTTCCTGCCGCGGACATCGACCCGTTGTCACACCGGAGCAGCAGTCAAGACACCACATGCAACAGCTCAAATCATCGAGTGACTCGGCTTCGCTGCTGTCCATTGTCGTCCCCCTCCTCAACGAGGAGCGCGGCCTCGACCCGCTGATGACACGCCTCGGGCCGGTTCTGGACCGCATCGGCCTCGCCTACGAGGTCGTCTTCATCGACGACGGTTCCCATGACGGCACGCTGGCCAAGGTGCGCCAAATGCATGCCCAGGACAGCCGCATCAAGGCGGTGTCCCTCAGCCGCAACTTCGGCAAGGAAGTGGCCGTCGCCGCCGGCCTCAAATACGCGCGGGGCGATGCCGTGGTGCTGATGGACGCCGACTTGCAGCACCCCCCCGAACTGATCGCCGAATTCGTCCGACACTGGCGCAACGGCTATGACGATGTCTATGGCCAGCGCCTCGACCGCAGCGCCGACAGCCCGGCCCGCCGCCTGTTGTCGCGCTGGTTCTACCGCATCTTCCGTTTCGCCTCGGGGACGGCGTTGCCGGAGGGCGCCGGCGACTTCCGGTTGCTGAGCCGGCGCGCGGTCGATGCCCTCAATCGCATCGGCGAGCGGGTGCGGTTCAACAAGGGCCTGTACGCTTGGATCGGCTACCGCGCGATCGGCATTCCGTTCACGGTCGCCCTGCGCCATGAGGGTGGCGGCTCGCGCTGGAACGTGCGCCGGCTGTGGCGCTTTGCCATCGACGGCATGGCATCGTTCTCGACCATGCCGCTGCGCATCTGGTCCTATCTCGGGCTGGCGATCTCGCTGGTCGCTTTCGCCTATGCCTTCCTGTTTCTCGTCAAGACGCTGGTGCTCGGCAGCGACCTGCCGGGTTTCCCGACACTGATCATCTCGATCATGCTGCTGTCGGGCGTCCAGCTCATGTCGCTCGGCGTCATGGGCGAGTACCTCGGCCGCATGTACGAGGAGATCAAGGCGCGGCCTTTGTTCCTGGTCGCCGAAGAGATCGGAGTAGGCCAGGATCAACCCGAATCCGGGACAGAATCGCAGAGTCCCACCGCAATCGCGGCGGCCCGCCTCGCCGACAGTTCCGGCCGGACGCGATCCGGCCAATGAGCGAGCACACCGGCATCGTGTTGCTGTCGGCGGATGACTTTGCGCTGACAGACGGCGTCACGCGGGCAATCGAGGACCTCGCCCAGCGCCGTCTGCTGTCGGCCACCAGCGCCCTGGTGACGACCCGGCACTGGCCGGCGCACGGCCCGCGCCTGGCCGCCCTGCGCGACAAGGTGGCCATCGGCCTGCATCTCAACCTCACCCTCGGGGCGCCGCTCGGTGTCATGCAGCGGCTGGCGCCAGGCGGCGGCCTACCGACGATTGGTGCACTGACCTTCGCCGCCCTGACGCGACAACTCGACCGCAATGAAATCGCGGACGAAACCAGACGCCAGCTCGACGCCTTCGAGGCGCAGGCGGGCGCGCCGCCCGACTTCATCGATGGCCACCAGCACGTGCACGCTCTGCCAACTGTCCGCGATGCGGTGCTGGCCGTCCTCTCCCGGCGCGCCGCCACACCGCCGTTGCTCGTGCGCAACCCCGCCGACCGATCGGCGCGCATGATGCGCCGTCGCGGGTGGCGAAAGGCACTGCTGCTGGCCGGACTCTCGGCCGGTTTCGGGCGGCGGGCCGAGCGGGCCGGCCTGATCGTCAACGACAGCTTTGCCGGCGTCACAAATTTCCGGCCGGAAGCAGCGGCAGCAGACATCGCCAGCAGCCTGTCGCTGCCCGGCCGCCTGCATGTCGCCATGTGCCACCCAGGATTTCCCGATGCGGAACTGGCCGCGATCGATCCAGTGACGGTGCGCCGCCAAGCTGAATACGACGCCCTCGTGGCGTGCGAAGGCCTGCAGGACCGCATCTGGCATCCGCGCCGCGGTGGCAACGGGACGGCCATCGACTGGCAAAGGGAAATGGGGGGCACATGAAGCAGGCTCCGGACCAGGCGCCGCGTCTTGCTCTCACCGGCGCCATGCGCCATTGGGGTGGTTTCATCGTCTCCGGCGCCACCGCCTTGGCGACCGACGCGCTCATCCTCGAGCTGCTCACCCGGTTCGCCGGCCTTTCGCCATTCCTCGCCCGGCTGCTGGCGATTGCCGCTGCCATGGTCGCCGGCTGGCGCGCCCACCGCTTCTTGACGTTCAAGGTGCAAACCGCGCCCACCCTGCAGGAGTTCTTCGCCTACGTGGCCGTGGCGTGGATGGCTGCGGCCATCAATTATGCCGTGTTCGCCGCGATCCTGCTGTGGCGGCCGACGACGCTGCCGCTGGTGGCGCTCATTGCCGCCTCGTTCGTGGCCATGGCCTTTGCCTACATTGGCATGCGTTTCGGCGTGTTCCGCAAGGCGCCCGATAAAACGTAGGGTGCACGAATCGTAAGGGGCGATGACCCGCTGGGCGTAGCACACCTACGATGCTGCACGCCCCCCACGGGTGCTGCGTCAAGGAGAACTCGGGCGCAAATCCGCTCACAGATTCGTCCATTCCTCCTCATCAAAGTCAAACCATGACACTATTTTTTTCCCATCCCACTTGAGAGTAACGCGCTTTCCATCCTTCGGCGCGGTGAGTACGTTCGGCCAAAATGCTCCGATACATTCGCCACCTATATGGCGGACACTTGGGTACACGATGCCATTACTACCAGACTCCCTGAGCTGCATGGCAAGAGATTGAGGCAACTCGTACTGACTTGGATCTTGGTTAAGGAGTGACTGCCAATCTCCTTTTCGAATATCATGCATCATCTTGCTGATCTCAGCCTGAATTGTCTTAAACGTCGTTCTTGTCGTTGGGTCTTTCGTTTTGGCATGGAACTGCCCGCGATGAAACGCTACTTCCCTAAGAGCCGTCTCGAAAGTCCGGCCTGCGTAGTAGACGCCATACGAGCCATCAGTGAAACGGCTTGGGTGATCCTTGCTGGCTCTGGTGAATGGACCCATAAGGGCTGATGACCCAGGACCAAACACGCGTTTGGATGGTGGCACTAGGCTTATCTTGCCAATCGCTTGCCGTGCCCCTTGGTCCGTCAACCTCTCGAGATCATTCAAGATAACTTGATCATCTTGGCTAGAAATACGTTCGAAAAACGCTACCGGAGGAAAGCGTGCGGGCTGGAGTCGATATGTTGTCTTCCAACGAACGCGCGTCTTTGACATGGAATCTATTTTGACGCGATCAAAAAACAAGTCGGGAAGCTTTGCCACAGAGCGCCTCGTCAACTCGTAACGCTATCAAGATATTCGCGCACTCGCGCAAGATCGATTATTTGGCCAGCCAGCATCCGATCAAGTGCTGATTGGCCGCCAAAAGTATCGTTCGGTCTGCGAACCCAAGCGTCCGCAAGTTCGGGTTCCTCGTAAATAATCTCAAGTGCTTTGAATATTCCAAGGACGTAACTAATGCGTGTTGCCAAATCCATTCTGTGGACGACATCGCCAACTTTGCCGTTCTTCCAATTGTAGTATGTTGATTTTCCAGGTTGACCGAGAAGCGTGCTGGCCTCTCCATATGAGAGTCCCCACTTCTGAATGATGGCAAAGAATGCCCGTACCCCCACCGCAATTGCATTGTGGTCTGGCGCGGCAGGCGGCGTGAAGCCTGCACGCTTGGAGGGCGCACTTGCTTTCTTTCGGATGGCATGGCGACGCATAGGCCTCTCCACTGGTGTTGAGATGCCAATATAGCACTAATGGTTTGATTTATCCAATATTGGACTTCAATAAATTGACGGCTTCGCATGTTGCCGCCAGCACCCGCTGAAATCCACTGACGGCTTCTTGCCCATCGCCAACGTCGCGACCCGCCGCACCCGATCGCCGTTGGCGACGCGGCGGTTGTCCTCACGTCATGCCGCCTCCTGCGTATAACGCAGCAAGTACGGACCTGAGTCGTGGTGAAGGTGCCCATCTCGCCACGGCGCAAGCGGTTGAAATTGCTCTCCACCCAATTTGTGCACGCACCGTCGAGGCCGAAGGCTTGTTGATGATCGATGCGCTTCATCTCGAACCGGGCGTGCAGGTCGTTCCAGGCCGGCGCTGCGTCGGCGTGCGGGATGGTGTCATGGTGCACGCGGTGCTTGATCCACGTGAGCGCGACTCATGGCCTTTGCCTACATTGGCATGCGTTTCGGCGTGTTCCGCAAGGCGCCCGATCAATCGTAGGGTGCACGATTCGCAAGGGGCGATGACCCGCTGGGCGCAGCACACCTACGATGCTGCTCGCGCCCCACGGGTGCTGCGCGCATGCGGAGTTTTCTCCCAGAGATAGGGGTCGCGGATCAGCTGATAGAGCGCACGATAGGCCGCCAGCGATATCGCCAGCCAGTAGACAGGCAGAAAGACGATATGAATGGCGAGGCTCAGGTGGCCGCGCCGAAAGGCCGCGGCGACGCCGAGCAGCATCACCACGGAATAACCGACCAGCAGATTGAGCGCCGCCAATCCCCACAGCGACTGGGCAATAAACGACTCGGGGAAATCAAAGATCCGGCCGCGCCAGGCTTCCAAAGCGATCAGCACGTAAAACCAGGGGTGCACCAATGCCGATAGCACGAGGCCAACCAGCAAAGCCTGCAGGCTCAGGAACCGTCGTTCGCCGAGTTCCCACATCAACCGCAGCGGGCGGCGCATATGCACCAGCGAGGTTTGCATCCAGCCCTTGAGCCAACGGGTGCGCTGTTTCAGCCAGTCGCCGAAATGCTCGGGGGCCTCTTCCCACGTCGTCGACGCAATCACCGCCACGCGCCAGCCGCGACGCGCCAGCCTGACGCCGAGATCGGCATCCTCGGTGACGTTGTAGGGGTCCCAGCCGCCCAGCGCCTCGATCAGGTGGCGCGGAAAGTGGTTCGAGGAGCCGCCAAGCGGGATCGGCAGGTCAAATCGCTCCAGCGTCGGCAACATGCCGTCGAACAGTGCCGAATACTCGATGGTGAATTGGCGCGTCAGCCAGCTGGCTTTGGCATTGTAGATGTTGAGGCGCGCCTGCACGCAGCCGATCGTCTCGGGCCGATCGCGCAACACCGCATAGGCGCGGCGCAGTTGATCGGGTTCGGGCTTGTCCTCGGCGTCATAGACCGCGACGAAATCGCCCTGCGCGTGCAGCAAGGCGAAATTCAAGGCGCGCGGCTTGGTGCGGGGCTGGCCGCTGGGCACGACCAGGATGCGCATGTGGGTTGGTAGCCGCACCCGTTCGAAGCTCACGCGCGTTGCCACGTCGTCGGCTTCGAGGATGATCAGAATGTCGAGCTTGTCGCGCGGATAATCGAGTGCTGCCAAAGCCGCAACCAACTCGTCAACGATCTCCGCCTCGTCATAGAGCGGCACCAGCACGGAATAGACCGGCAGTGCGGCATCGGGGATCGCCGGTTGGCGCCCGCGATCGCCCATGGTCTGCCCTGGCATGACGAGATGCCACAGCGCCAGCAGGCGCAAGGCCGTCACCAGCACGAACGGAAAAGCGATCAATCCGGACAGCACGGCGAGCGATTCCGCCGGCGCGATCGCCACCCCGCCCAGCAGCATGCCGCAGCCGATGGCGCTGGCCAGACGCTGCCACAGCCACATCGCCGTACCCGCCGACAGCTCGGGATGTCGAAGCTTCAGTGCTTGCGCCGCCTGCATGATTGCAACGGCTTGCCACTGGGAATCGGCAAGTATGGCCGGATGGATGACGCGGCGCACACACAGGACCACGGCACGATCAGCGCGGGCCTCCACCCCCACCACGACGGCCAGCTCATCAGGGCGATAGGCGGTTGCTTCGATCTCGGTCTGCCCCGCCCGTGCTGCTTGCGATCCGTCCCAGCGACCTACGCCGAGTTGACTGGCCAGCGCGCTGCAATAAGCATCGGCGGTGATCCAGCCCAAAGCGATCAGCACGGTATGGGGTGGCGCCCGCCAGCGCCGAGCGACGCCAATGGCCCGGGCGAGCGTTGACGCGTCGATCAACGCTCCAACGAGAAAGGCATAGGCTTCGGTATCTTGCGCGCGCAGCCGGCTGGCTCGGCGCGAGCGCCGCCGGACGCTGCCAGCGCGGACCAGATTGCTCGCCCGCCGCGGCTTGAGCAAATCGCGCCAGCGGGTGCGGCGCCCCACGCGGGCGGCGCGGGAAGCTCGCGCGGTTTCATGATCGGCCAGCGGCATCGGGCAGCGCAGCCCCAGGTGAAACATTGAGAGGCAATCAACGCCACTCACCACATCCGACCAGGACTATTGCTGCGTCAGCCTTGACGCGGGTCGCACTTGCCTTGACAAACAGGCTGCGACCCAGTGACTGCGACGAGCCATGATGTACGTGCCATACATTCGCCGACTCAGGTGCGGTCTTGCAAGGACCATAGCGCATGTTGCGACACTATGTGTGGCGACTGGCGTGGTGGCGCTGTCTGCGATTGATCCCCTCAGCGCCCAGGTCACGCAGGCCACCCCGCCAGCATTCCAGGTTCCCGGCCAGCCAGCGTCAGCCGACACCAATCGCCGCCCCGTGTTGCGCTTCTTGACCGACAGCGACTATCCACCGTTCAACTATCACGATGAAGACGGGGCCCTGACCGGTTTCAATGTCGATCTGGCGCGTTCGATCTGTTTCGAGCTCGCCGCCACCTGCGACATCAAGCCGAAGCCGTGGGGCGAACTCATCCCCGCCTTGCGCCAGGGCGAGGCCGATGCCGTCATCGCCGGCCACGCGATCAGCGCGCGTTTGCTGTCGCAGATCGATTTCACCGACCGCTATTTCCACTTCCCCGGCCGTTTCGCGGCGCGGCGTGAGGCGGCGGCGGTCGACATCACGCCGGAGGGACTCTACGGCAAGAAAATCGGCGTGCCCAAAGGCACGGCACACGAGGCCTACGTCCGCTCCTTCTTCCGCGACAGCGTGATCTCGGCGTTCGATTCAACCGAGCTGGCGCGCGAGGCGATTGTCGCGGCTCGCGTCGATTATCTCTTCGACGACGGCGTTGGCCTGGCGTTCTGGACCAATGGCACGGCCTCGCGCGACTGCTGCGAGCTGCGTGGCGGGCCATTCCTCGAGCCGCGTTTCTTCGGTGACGGCATGGCCATCGCCCTGCCCAAGACCGATCCACAAGTGCGCATACAGATCAATGCCGCATTGAAGCGGGTGCGCGCCAGCGGCCGCTACGAGGAGTTGCTGCTGCGTTATTTTCCCGCCCGCATCTTCTGAGCCGCGCAGCGCTGGTGGCCCAAGACAATCATCGCGTCGTCGAATGCGACGAGCTTGCCGGAACTCAGCGGCGCCGGCATGGGCGAGCCCCTGCGCTCGGCGGTTTGCATGGCAGCCGTTTCTAGCCCTTCTGGCCATCGTCACGTTTGGAGCCGAGCAGGCCGAACACCCGTGCAATCAGCCAGATCGGCACCACCACGACCGCGCCCAGCAGCAGATAGCCGAACACCCACTCGAAGATTCCAAAGCCCATGTCGGCTAGCCGCCGCAGCAGAATCTGCAGGCGATGAACCAGGTTGACCGGGGTGATGTCGAGCGCCGACAACACGATGCCGACGACGATGGAGATCAGCGCCAACCGCACGAAGACGGCCCACGGCTTGCCGCCCAGGAATGCGTCGCGATCCATGCCGTGCTGCTCCGTGCTGAATGTCTCGTGCAGCCACGTAGCATAGCCGACGGACAGTGGCGATACGCTCCTCCGCTCTCCTTTGATCACTGCGAGATCGATTTGGTCCAGCTGACCTCAGCTGCCCCGTCTAGTGCCGCTGCCGATTGAGCCAACCCGCTTGCTTGGCTGGCAGCTGATCGCGGTAGCAAGCATGCTGACGTCACGCCTCGCGCCATGTTCGTGGGCAAGTATCGATGTCGGTGTCAGCAGCCCCAGGGCCTGCAATGCGGGGCAGAACCACGGTGGAGCGTTGTCCTCGCCTTCTTCATGATCCTTGCGCCAGCGATCGCACGCCACGGTGTGCGAGCAGTTTCGGCAGCTCTCGGTCGCCTGCTCGACAGCAGCGCGGTTATTCTCGTCCAGCAACTCGCGATAATTCAACCGCAAGCGCGACAGTAGGTCGGTCAAACGAACGACCCGATGCAACAATGAATACATTCCGTCCCATCCAAGTTGCGCTGATAAATTTCGCGTATGCATTTTTGCTCACTCTTGGTGAACAACCGACAAACTAGGACCGTCGCTGCCGCCACCGCGCCTGCGGTCCACCACGCAAGACGTTGGAGATGATCGAGCGGGCGCAGGCATGCCCTTGCGGAAGTTCGCAATGACCTTCCGCAACCGTTTTCGCCGACCCGACACGGTGCTCGTGACCTGCGTGCGCAACCGCACTCACGTCACCAAGCTCGCGGCGGATCGCCGGAAGGTGCGACTATGGATTTGGTTTCGAGTTGGCCTCTATGTCTCCGACTACACCGCTATCGACGATCCGGACATTGCCAATGCCGGATGCGACGACGATCGTTCTGCTGCCTGTGCGCTCCGCGGTCACTCCCTGTGTTTGCCGCACCTGGGATTATCACGGAACCGTCACAACGCTAGCACACAGCGGCGCTGGCGTCCAACTCCCTAACTCTCGATCCCCCGTCGAGTTGACGCAGCATCATGGGATGGCCGCCCGACCACGGCGGATTAGGCGATGCACATCACCACATGACCGCCTAATCCGCGGCGATGACAGGCAACCCGAACCTCGTAATCTCTGACATGATCACAATAGATTGAACGCGCCGCTCGAGGAGCCATGCCGTGAGCCAGAGCCTGATCGACGTCAGCATCACCGACAGCGTAGCCACGGTCATGCTCAATCGCCCTGACAAGCGCAATGCCATGAGCGATGCGATGCGCGGCGAATTCATTGCCGCGCTCGAGCGCGTGGCCAGCGAACCGGCCATCCGCGCCTTGGTTCTCACCGGTAGCGGCAAGGCCTTCTGCGCCGGTGGCGACGTCGCCGGCATGCAGCGACGCCTGCAGGCGCCGCCCGGCGAGGTTGCCATGAATGGCTGGCGGCGGCAGCAGCGCGTGCATTATGCCGTGGCGTTGCTGCACACCTTGCCGATCCCGACCATCGCCGCCGTCAATGGTGCTGCCTCGGGTCTGGGCGCCGACACCGCCCTGAGCTGCGATTTCGTCATCGCCAGCCCGGCCGCCAGCTTTACCTGGTCCTACATCGACCGCGGCCTGATCCCCGATGGCGGCGGCATGTATTTCCTGCCCCGCCGCGTCGGACTGGCGCGCGCCAAGGACCTGATTTTCTCCGGCCGCCGGGTCGATGCGCCCGAAGCGCTGCATCTCGGCATCGCCGACCGACTGACCGAAGCAGAAACTCTGTTGAGGGATGCCCAGGCCTGGGCCAGCGAGCTGAGCCAGGGCTCGGCGACGGCCCTGGCGCTGGCCAAGACGATCCTCAACCAAACCTTCGAGCTGACCGCCGAGCAGGTTTTCGCCCAGGGCAGTCAGGCGCAAGGCATGTGCTACACGAGCGGCGAGCACCGGGCCGCGGTGATGGCGTTCCTCGACAAGGCCACTCCCCGCGACAGTTCCACTCCCCTCGACAGTTCCATGGGCCGGCCAACCGAAAAACGTTGAAACAGACCGCGCGTCCTGTCACCAACAGTCGGTTCCCATCGCCGTCCTGCCGATATAACGCGGCACGTGGGCAGCGATCGCTTGGTTCGGAACGATGATGACATGCACGCCATAGCCCGCCTGCTGAAGCCGCGCAGCATTGCCATCGTCGGTGCGTCCGCCGACGCGACCAAGACATCGGGAAAGCCGATCTCGCACCTGCTCAAGCATGGCTACTCGGGCGATATTTACCCGGTCAATCCGCGCGTCGCCAGCATCGCCGGACTGCGCTGCTACGCTGACATCCAATCCCTGCCCAAGGCACCCGACGTCGGCCTGGTGCTGCTCGCACCCAGCCAGGCCCTCCAGGCGGTGCGCGACTTGGCGGCGCTGGGAACCGCGGCTGCCATCGTCTTGGCCAGCGGCTATGCCGAGACCGGAGTGGATGGCGCGCGCCGGCAGGCCGAATTGTGCGCCGCGGCCGGCCCCATGCGCCTGCTCGGCCCCAATACGATCGGCCTCGTCAACTTGACCGACGGCATTCCCCTGTCCGCCAGCGGCGCTCTGGATATGCAGGAATTCCCCGTCGGCGCCATCGGTATCGTCTCGCAGAGCGGCGGCATCCTCGGCTCGCTGTTGTCGCGCGCCTCTGGCCGCGGCATCGGACTGTCCAAGCTGATCTCGACCAGCAACGAAGCCGACCTGGAGCTCGCCGACTTCATCGACGCCCTGGCCGACGATCCGGCCACCAGGGTCATCGCGCTCTACATCGAAGGCGTGCGCAAGCCGGACAAATTCCGGGCGGCGGCGCTGAAGGCCGCCAACGCCGGCAAGCCGATCGTTGCCTATAAGATCGGGCGATCGGAGGCCGGCGCCCGGGCCGCGATCTCACACACCGGCGCACTGGCCGGCAGCGACCGCATGTATGACGCGCTGTTCCAGCAGGCCGGCGTCATTCGCGCGCGCGCATTCGCCGATCTACTGGACATTCCCGCCGCCTTGGCCGCCGGCCGCGTGCTGCACGGCCGGCGAGTCGCCGTCCTGACCTCGACGGGCGGGGCGGGCACGCTGGTGTCCGACAGCCTCGGCGTCGCCGGCTTCGATACGCCGCCGCCCGACCCGGCGACCGCGGCCCGGCTGCGTGTGCTGTTGCCCGGCGACCAGGCCGTGCTCGACCGCAATCCGATCGATGTCACGTTGGCCGGCCTGCAGCCCGACGTCTTGCGCGGCGCCGTCGCCGCCCTGCTGGACAGTCCGAGCTACGATGCGCTGGCGATCATCGTCGGCTCTTCGGGCGTGGCGAACCCCGATCTGATGGCGCGCGCGGTCGGCACCAGCTTGCCGGCTAGCGACAAGCCGGTGCTGGCTTACATCAGTCCGCACGCGCCACAGGCCGCCGCCCTGCTGACCGCCGGTGGCGTGCCGACGTTCACATCACCCGAAAGCTGCGCCGCGGCCCTCGACGGCCTGTGGCGCGCGGCCACCTGGACACCACCTGTCGCCGACCACACCGCGCGCGCCCAAGTTTCGACCTTGGATGTTCCAGGCGGCGCCCTCGATGAGGCCGAGGCGAAGGCGCTGTTTAGCCGCTTCGGCGTACCGTGTGTGCGCGAACGGATCGTCACGTCGCCGGCACAGGCCGAGCGCGCCGCACATGATCTGGGCGGCCGGGTCGTCCTTAAAATTCTGTCGCGCGAAATCACGCACAAGAGCGATGTCGGCGGCGTTGCACTCGACCTTGCGGCCGATGCCGTCGGACCACGCCTGAGCGCCATGGCGCGCCATGTCGCAGACCAGACCGGCCAGCAGCCGCAGCGCTTCCTCGTGCAAGAGATGGTGTCAGGCGGGATCGAGCTGATCCTTGGATTGCAGCGTGACCCGCTCGGATCCGCAATCCTGCTCGGCACGGGCGGCGTCACCGCCGAACTGTTGCACGACACGACGCTGCGGTTATTGCCACCGGACGGCGGCCTGACGCCCGATGCAGCACGTGCCATGGCGCGCGAGCTGAAATCCTGGCCGCTGCTCGATGGTTATCGCGGCCGGCCGAAAGCCGATGTCGAAGCACTGGTGGCCGCCATCGTCGCCTTCTCCACGATGGCCGCACAAATGCGCGATCGGTTGATCGAGGCCGAGATCAACCCGCTGCTCGTGCTGCCAATTGGCCAGGGCGTCGTCGCCGCCGATGGCGTGGCGCTGCTCAGGCCGTAGACCGAACACCCTGCTGCACCCGCGCGACAGGGCCGCACCACCGCATCGCCTACACTCATCCCCAATCGGCTAGCGTGTGCACATGAAGGTTCCCAGTCCTCCGGCGCGATTATTGGGCGCCGCTGCCTTGTGCGTTGGCGGCGGGGGAATAGGCGTCGTTGGCCTTCGCCTTCCCCTTTGGGGCTTTCTTCACTGGGGTTGATGGACTGGAGTCCTGAGCAACCGCGGCCTTCACGGCTTTCTTGGCTGGTACCGGCGCCGCCACGTCCTTGCCCGTGGACGGCTTGACCGCCGCCTTGGCGGCCTTGCCGGTGGCTTTGGCGGGCGTGGCCGCGGCAGTGCCCTCCTCATCGTCTGCCGGAGGGTGCCGCTTGTGCGGCTGCGGGCAGCGGAACGCCAGCTGCTCCTCGACGTGGATCAACCGCTCGATCGCTTTCAACCGTTCGCTCGGCAGGTTGGCCTTGGCCCACTCTGGACCTTTCGCCATGTCACCGGTGGCGCCCTTTTGCTGCAGCCACCCGTGCTCGGCCTTGAGATCGACACAGATCTGTTTGTCGAGCTGAGCGGTCCAGCCGGCGGTTGGCGCCGCGGCGAGCGCGATCACTGCAACGAGGAGTCCTGGCAGGCGCATGCAATCCCCCGACAATTCGCTCGGCAGGTCCGCGAGCTGTGACGTCGCACAAACCATATGCGGGTTTGTCATCCCGCGGCAACCCAACACGCGATTTCTGGCCGCGGCGGTGATTCAGCGTTGATAAGCCGCGGCGATGATACCGAGAAAATCGGCGGACTTGAGGCTGGCGCCACCGACCAGCGCACCGTCGACGTTGGCCACGGCCATCAGCTCGCGCGCATTGGACGGCTTGACCGAGCCGCCGTAGAGGATGCGCATGGCGTGGGCGCCAGCGCCGATCCGGGCCACCAGACTGTCGCGAATGGCGTGGTGGACCTCGGCGACATCGCTGGCGGTGGGCGTCAGCCCCGTGCCGATCGCCCAGACCGGCTCATAGGCGATGACGGTGTTTTCGGGCCGGCCCTCCTCGGGTAGAGATTGCGCGAGCTGGCGGCGCACGACCGCGAGCGTCAGGCCGGCCTGGCGCTCTCCCGCGGTCTCGCCGATGCAGATGATGGCCGTGAGCTTGGCGGCATGCGCCGCCGTGGCCTTGGCGCGCACCAGCGCACTCGCTTCGCTGTGATCGCTGCGCCGTTCGGAATGGCCGAGGATGACGGCGCTCGCCCCGGAGTCGGCCAGCATCTGCGCCGAGATGTCGCCGGTGTTGGCGCCGGCGGTCGCAGTGTGGCAATCCTGACCCCCGGTCTTCAGGCGGGTCCCGAAGGCCAGCGCCGAAAGCGCGGCCAGCAGGGTGGCTGGTGGGCAAATCATGACGTCGGCGCCGGCGGCAAATTGGGCATCGGCCAGGCCGGCGATCACGCCATGCGCCTCGCTCAGGGCAGCTTTTAGACCGTTCATTTTCCAGTTGCCGGCCACCAGCGGACGCGGCGGCGGGGCGGTCGACTCGGACATTGGCCAATCCTCATGTAACGGGCCTCGTGCAGCCGGCGATTGTTGACTTTGAAGGCGTCGCCAGGGTGTATGTTTCCGCAAGCGGCCTTGCAATCACCGGCGGGCTGGGCTTCATATCATATCCAACGGCCCGTCCGCAGACGGCAATCCTCAAGTATTTCGCAATGCGGCGAAATGCACGCAAGTCGCAATCCGCGTGCCACAGCCGCAAGCAACACTCGGAACCCGGCATAACATGCTCGACGCATTGAGACGTGGCGCCACCGGCTGGATCTCCAAGATCTTCCTCGGCATTCTCATCCTCAGCTTCGCCGTCTGGGGCGTGGCCGACATGGTCCGCGGCTATAACACGGGCACTCTGGCCAAGGTCGGCGACGTGGAGATTTCGCAGGAGGATTTCCAGACCGCTTACCAGAACCAGTTGCAGATGATGGGACCGATGGCCCGCCGCCTGACGCCCGAGCAGGTGCGCATGTTCGGCATCGACCGGCGCGCGCTGTCGGGCCTGATCGACACCGCCGCCGTCGACAACCACGCCCGCCGCTTGAAGCTCGGCATTTCCGATGAGACGATTGCCCAGCAGATCGCCCGCGAGCCGAGCTTTCGCACCTCCGATGGCAAGTTCGACAAGCAGGGGTTCGATGCATTCCTGCGCCAGAACCGCATGACGGAGCAGGGTTTCCTGGCCCTGCGCCGCAAGGATGAAGTGCGCGAGCAACTGACGGGCGCCTTGTTGGGCGGCGTTGCCGTACCCGTGGCCATGGTCGAGGCGGTGCATGCCTGGCGCGAGGAGACGCGCAAAATCGAATTTGTGACGTTTCCGGAAGCGGCCGTGAGCGTGCCGGAGCCTGACGATGCCAAGCTCAAGGAGGCTTATGAGCAGGCCAAGCGCCAGTTCATCGTGCCCGAGTCGCGCAAGCTGGCGATCCTTCTTCTTGAACTCGCCGACGTCAAATCCAGGGTCTTAGTCAGCGAGGCCGATGTAAAAAGCTATTTCGAGCAGAACCGGAGCAGCCTCGATATCCCCGAGCGTCGCCGCATCCATCAGATCCTCTTCAAGGATCGCGCTGCCGCCGAAGCCGGGCGCAAGGCGATCGACGGCGGCAAAAGCTTCTTGATGCTGTCGCTGGAAACGGAAGGCTCAGCCGGGCGCCTGCCGGGCCTTCTCGCCCGCAACGACCTCGGCGACCTGAAGCTGTCCGAGGTGGCGTTTACGCTGCCCAAGGACAAGGTGTCCGACGTGTTGCAGACCGGGTCTGGTCCGATGCTGATCATGGTCAGCGAGATTGCGCCGGGCAAGGCGCGCGGGTTCGATGAGGTCAAGGCGGAGATCCAGGAGCGTCTGTCGAGTCAGAAAGTCAGCGAGGAGCTGAGTTCCCTGCACGATGCCGTCGACAACAACCGTGCCGCGCGCAAGCCGCTACAGGAGATAGCCGAGACGCTGAAGCTGAAGCACGTCGAGGTCGTGACCCGGCGCGATAACAAGACGGCGGACGGCAAGGCCGCCTTCGATCACGTCGAAGCCCAGGACATCATCGAGCACGGTTTTCAAGGTGCGGCCGGTGTCGATACCGAGCCGATCGAGTTGAAGGCCGGCGGCTTCGCCTGGATTGACGTTCTGGAGACGGTGCCCGAGGCGGAGAAGCCGTTCGACTCCGTGAAGGACGAGGTCAAGTCCGTCTACACCGACCTCACACGCCGCAGGTTGCTGTCCGATCTGGCGGCCAAGGCGGCCGAGCGCGTCGGCCAAGGCGAGGCACTCGACAAGATCGCCAAGGAGGTTGCCGGCAAGGTCGAGACCACGGCCTCGATCACACGGGCCACCACGCCGCAGGGACTGTCGCAAGGCGCCGTGCAGATCGCCTTTGCCACGGCCAATGGCAAGGCGGCATCCGCCGAGAGTGCCGATCGCAAGTCGCGGACGCTGATGAAGGTCGTCGAGATTACGGCTGCGCCAACGCCGACCAAGGAGCAGGCGGACAAAATGCAGGCCGATCTCGCCCGACAATTGCAGAATGATGCGCTACAGGCTTATGCCGCGGCATTGCGCGAGCAGCTGGGCGTGCGCATCAACGAGGCGACGTTGCGCCGTTTGACCGGCGCCGATCGCCAGCAATGAGGGCCCGACGTGGGATCGCACGAGCGCAGAACCGGTGCCATCGCGTTCGAACCGGCACTGGAGCGGTTTGCGACCGCTTATGATCGCGGCGCGCCCCAGGTGGTGTGGACGCGCCTCGTTTCGGACCTCGAGACACCGGTCTCGGCCTACCTGAAGCTTGCCGCCGCGGCCGGGCCGATGAGCTTCCTACTGGAGTCGGTGGAAGGCGGTGCCGTGCGCGGCCGCTACTCCATCATCGGGCTCGAACCCGACATCATCTGGCGCGCTTTCGGCGGCAAGGCCGAGATCAACACCCAGCCGATCGCCAAGCCCGAGGCCTTCAAAGCCGAGGCCAAGCCGACGCTGGAGTCGTTGCGCGACCTGCTGGCCGCCTCGCATATTCAGCTGGCCGAAGCCTTGCCGCCGATGGCCGCCGGCGTGTTCGGCTACATGGGCTATGACACGGTGCGGCTGGTCGAGAGCCTTGCAGTTGCCAACCCCGACAAGCTAGGGGTGCCCGACAGCATCCTGATGCGTCCGACGCTGATCGTCATCTTCGACTCGGTGAAGGACGAGATGACGCTGGTGACGCCGGTGCGGCCATCACCGCGCAAGTCGGCTGCGACCGCGCACAAAGGCGCGCTCAGGCGCTTGCGGCGCGCCATCGCTGCGCTGGAAGCACCGCTGCCGCATGGCGCGGTGACGAGCGGCCGCAAGCTGGCCGCGCCCGCCCCGCGCTCCAACACCGCCGAGGCGCACTATCTCGCCATGGTGGCGCGCGCCAAGGACTACATCGCCGCCGGCGACGTTTTCCAGGTGGTCCTGTCGCAGCGTTTCTCCGCGCCGTTCGCGTTGCCGCCGATCGCGCTCTATCGCGCGCTGCGGCGCACCAACCCGTCGCCGTTCCTGTTCCACCTCGATTTCGGCGGCTTCGCGCTGGTCGGCTCCAGCCCGGAAATCCTGGTGCGGGTGCGCACTGGCGAGGTGACGATCCGGCCGATCGCGGGCACGGCGCGGCGCGGCGCCACCACGGCGGAGGACCAGGCGCTGGCCGAGGCATTGCTCGCCGACCCCAAGGAGCGCGCCGAGCACCTGATGCTGCTCGACCTCGGCCGCAACGATGTCGGCCGTGTCGCCGAGATCGGCTCGGTGACGGTGACCGAGCGCTTCATCATCGAGCGCTACAGCCACGTCATGCACATCGTCTCCAACGTGGTCGGCCGCCTGGCTGCGCCGCACGACGCGGTCGATGCGCTGATGGCGGGCTTTCCCGCCGGCACCGTGTCGGGCGCGCCCAAGGTCCGCGCCATGCAGATCATCGACGAGCTGGAGGTCGACAAGCGCGGACCCTACGGCGGCTGCGTCGGCTACTTCTCCGCCGACGGCGAGATGGACACCTGCATCGTCCTGCGCACGGCACTGGTGAAGGACGGCGTCATGCACGTCCAGGCCGGCGCCGGCATCGTCGCCGATTCCGTGCCCGAGAGCGAGCTGCAGGAGTGCGTCAACAAAGCCAAGGCGCTGGTGCGCGCCGCCGAGGAAGCGGTGCGGTTCGCGGCGCGGGGGAAGGGACGAGGACGTCAGGGCCGCAGCGGCAATGGTGGGGCGTTCGGGTGAGGCCCGCACCACCAACCCGACCAGCGCACTCATATCCCCAACCTGCTCGAGGTGGCGCACCTGTTCGATGACGCGGTCGAGCCTCCTGACATCGAGCGGCTTGGCGAGGAAGGGGATGCAGGTGCGGAACACCCTTGGCCAATGCCGGGTCTCGACATAGAATGCGAGCGCGGTTCACCACTTGGCCAATAAGAGCCGACAATTCAGGGAGACCTAACCTCATGACACGGATTGCACGCCCCATGCGCCGCCTGGCAGCGACTGCTTGCAGCGCACTGGCAATGGCACTTGCCGCGCTGACGCTCGCACCCGCGGCTCAAGCGCAGGACATCAAGATCGGCTTCGGCATGGCGCTGACCGGCCCGCTCGCCGTCAACGGCAAGCAGGCGCTGCTCGGCATGAAGGTCTGGGAGGAGGAGGTCAACGCCAAGGGCGGCCTGCTCGGCCGCAAGGTCAAGCTGATCTACTATGACGACCAGTCGAACCCGGCCACCGTGCCTGGCATCTATTCCAAGCTGCTCGACGTCGACAAGGTCGAGCTGATCCTCGGCGGCTATGCCACCAACCAGGTCGTGCCGGCCATTCCGCTCGCCGCCCAGAAGAAGAAGACGATGATCGGCCTGTTCGCGGCCGACGCCAACCACAAGTTCAAGTATCCCGGCTACTTCTCGATGATCCCGATCGGCCCGGACGTCGCCTCGTTCACCGATGGCTTCTTCCAGCTTGCGGCGGCTCAGAACCCGAAGCCGGAGACCATGGCGATCGCCATGGCGGATGCTGAGTTCGCCCACAATATTTGCGGCGGCGCGCGCGAAAACGCCAAGAAGTACGGCTTCAAGATCGTCTACGACAAGAGCTACCCGCCCGCGACTCAGGACTTCATCCCGATCGTGCGCGCCGTGCAGGCCACCAACCCCGACCTGTTCATGGTCTGCTCGTATCCGGTCGACTCTGTCGGCATGGTGCGCGCCGTGCGCGAGGTCGACTTCAAGCCGAAGATGTTCGGCGGCTCCATGGTCGGCCTGCAGGCAACCGGCATCAAGACCCAGCTCAAGGAAAAGCTCAACGGCATCGTCAACTACGAGACCTGGGTGCCGTCGATGGTCTACGAGGGCACCAACGCGTTCTTCAAGACGTATCAGGCGAAGGCCGGCGCCGAAGGTGTCGATCTGCTCGGCTACTATCTCGGCGGCTGGGGCTACGCCTACATCCAGGTGCTCGGCCAGGCGATCGAGGGCGCCAAGTCGATCGAGGACGAGAAGATCGCCGACTTCCTGCGCAAGAACACGTTCAAGACCATCAAGGGCAACATCAAGTTCGGTGCCAACGGCGAGTGGGCCGAAACCGGAATGCTCACGGTCCAGTACCAGGGCATCAAACCAGACGCCAACGTCGAAACCTGGCGCGGCATGGAGCATCAGACCGTGCTGACGCCGGCCAAACTGAAGACAGGCACCATGGTCTACCCCTACGAAAAGGGGCGCTGAGCCCGGTAGGGCCGAGCGTAACAGGACGGCGGCCGGATTGTCCCCGGCTGCCGTTTTTTTGTCCGCGGGTTCTCCAGCGTCACATCATCGGCGGCGCTGGCTCGAGATATCCCCGCCGCCGCGACTGCTGCTATAGAGTGTGCCTCACAGAGTCGTTGGCGCGGGCGCATGGAAAAATTTGCCGTACTCTCCAAGAATCCGGTGCCCGGCGGCGGCGCGGTCGGCACCTTCAAGGGCCATGACGGCGCTGCCCTGCGCTTTGCCCGCTGGGAGCCGACACGGGGCCGGCGTGGCACCGTCTGCTTGTTCGGGGGCCGCGCGGAATTCATCGAGAAATACTTCGAGGTGATCGCCGACCTCAGGCGCCGCGGCTATGGCGTCGCCACCATGGACTGGCGCGGCCAAGGCGGCTCGCACCGGCTGCTCGCTAATCGGCGCAAGTGCCATGTCCGCGATTTCGCCGAGCACGACCGCGACCTGCTGCGCTTCATGAAGGACATCGTGCTGCCGGACTGCACGCCGCCTTTCATCGCGCTGGCTCACTCGATGGGCGCCAACCTGCTGATCCGCAATGCGACGGCCACCGGCTCCTGGTTCGACCGCATGGTGCTGTGTGCGCCGATGCTGGAGTTTCATCCCAGCCGCGTCGGCTTCCCGCACTGGTTTGCGCGCGGTGTGACCGAGGCGGCACGCGCGGCCGGCCTTGGCCGCCTGTTCATCCCCGGCGGCAACGACCAGCCCGAGGAGATGCGCGGGTTCGAAAACAACGTGCTGACCAGCGATTACGAGCGCTGGTCGCGGACCCGATCCCTGCTGGAGGAGGAACCTGAATTGGCGGTCGGTTCGCCGACGCTGGCCTGGACCTCTGCCGCCTACCGGTCCATGGCCGTCCTTGCTCAGCCCGATACGCCCGCGCGCGTGCAGGTGCCGCTGCTGATTTTCTCGGCCGGCCAGGATCGCGTCGTCTCCAGCCCCGCCATCGAGGCATTTGCCAATCGGTTGAAAGTCGGCACGCACATCCGCATTCCAGCGTCCCGCCATGAGATCCTGCAGGAAAACGATGAGATACGCGGCCGATTTTGGGCCGTGTTCGATGCCTATCTGGGAGTAAATACCGCGGCGCTGTGAAGGTGGTGCTCTCAAGCCCGGCACCGCTGTTCAGCCGCGGCGTGCATCCGAACACGACCTCGGCTAGTGTTGCGCGCATATACGGCAGGCATCCAGCTCAGGAATGGACACAATGCGCATTCTCATCATCGGTGGCGCCGGCATGGTTGGCCGCAAGCTGGCCGAGCGTCTCGCCAAGGACGGCCGGCTCGGCACGCGCGAGATCACCGGCATGTCCCTTTACGACGTCGTGCCACCGGTAGCGCCCGCTGGCGCAAGAATGCCGGTCAAGATCATGACTGGCGATTTGCCGGCGCCAGGAGAGACCGACAGGCTGATGGCGGAGAAGCCTGACGTGGTCTTCCACCTCGCGGCCATCGTCTCCGGCGAAGCCGAGCAAGAGTTCAACAAGGGCTACCGCATCAACATGGACGGCTCGCGCAACCTGTTCGAGTCGGTGCGCCACGCCGGCCACAAGCCGCGTGTCGTCTTCACCAGTTCGATCGCAGCCTTCGGCACACCCTTCCCCGAGACGATTCCGGATGACTACGTCAATACGCCGCTGACCTCCTACGGCACACAGAAAGTGATCGGCGAGCTGCTGCTGTCGGATTATACGCGCAAGGGCTTCTTCGACGGCGTCGCCATTCGGCTGCCGACCATCTGCGTGCGGCCCGGCAAGCCCAACAAAGCTGCATCGGGCTTCTTCTCCAACATCATGCGCGAGCCGCTGGCGGGTCAGGAAGCGGTGCTGCCGGTCGCCGAAACGGTGCGCCACTGGCACGCCACGCCGCGCGCCGCCGTCGGCTTCCTGCTGCATGCCGCCACCATCGACAGCGACCGGGTCGGCACACGCCGCGCGCTGACTATGCCGGGCATCACCTGTACGGTCGGCGAGCAGATCGCAGCACTCAAGAAGGTGGCCGGCGACAAAGTCGTCGCCCGTATCCGCCGCGAGCCCGATCCCGTGATCATGAAGATCGTCGAGGGTTGGCCGCGCGGCTTCGAGGCCAAGCGCGCCATCGGCCTCGGCTTCAAGGCGGAAAGCTCCTTCGAGGAGATCATCCGCATCCACATCGAGGACGAGCTCGGCGGCAAGATCGCGTGAGGCGTGGGACGATAATGCCCGACTGGCTGTACGAATCGGGCCCCAATGGCCTGTGGATTTTCCTGCTGTTGACTGTCATCCTCGGCGGTGTGGCAGCCTGGGCCACCGGCCAGGCCATCGCCGCGACATGGCGGCCGATCTGGCAGGTGCCAGTCTATGCCGCATTGCTGACGCTGGGCGTGCGTTTCCTGCATTTCGCGCTGTTTGAGGAGCCGCTGCTGGCGCCCGCCAACCTGGTGGTCGACTTTGCCGTGATGCTGTGTGCGGCCCTGCTGGGCCACAGGCTGGCGCGCGCACGGGCGATGAGCGCGCAATACGGCTGGCTCTATCAGCCGGCCGGTTGGATGGGGTGGCGGCGCAGCAAGACTGTAGGAAATCCGGAGTCCGCACGCGATTCAGGATGACTTTCGCCGCAATTCCGGGGAATCCTGTCGTGGGTTACCCGCGTCCATGCCACAGGCTGCCATTCCGGCACCTGAAGGGCCTCGACGCACTGTATCCGCAGGCAATAGGGAGAGCATCATGAAATACCTTCGCATGTCCGGGGTGGTACTTGCGGCGGCTGTCGCCTTCGCAGGCGCCGCCAATGCCCAGCTCAAGATCGGCGTCGCCGGCCCGATTACTGGCCCCAACGCCTCCTTCGGCGCGCAGTTGAAGAACGGCGCCGAGCAGGCCGCCGCCGACATCAATGCCAAGGGCGGCATCAACGGCCAGAAAATCCAGATCATGGTTGCCGACGACGTCTCCGATCCAAAGCAGGGCGTCTCGGTCGCCAACAAGTTCGTCGGCGAGGGCGTCAAGTTCGTCGTCGGCCACTTCAATTCGGGCGTGACGATCCCGGCCTCCGACGTCTACCAGGAGAACGGCGTGCTGGTGATCACGCCATCGGCCACCAACCCGCAATTGACCGAGCGCGGCATGTGGAACGTCTTCCGCACCTGCGGCCGCGACGACCAGCAGGGCGCGGTTGCCGGCAAGTACATCGCCGACCATTTCAAGGGCAAGAAGATTGCCGTCGTCCACGACAAGACGACCTATGGCAAGGGCGTCGCCGACGAGACCCGGAAAGCGATGGCCAAGCAAGGTATCAAGGAAGTGCTGTATGAGGGCATCAACACCGGCGAGAAGGATTTCTCGGCGCTGGTCTCCAAGATCAAGGCGGCCAACGCCGACCTTGTCTACTGGGGCGGCTTGCACACCGAAGGCGGCCTGATTCTGCGTCAGATGCGCGGCCAGGGCGTCAAGGCGGTGATGATGGGCGCCGACGGCATCGCCGACAGCGAGTTTGCCGCCATCGCCGGACCGGGCGCGGCGGAAGGCACGCTGATGACCTTCGGCCCTGATCCCAAGAAGCGGCCCGAAGCCGCTGCCGTGCTGAAATCGTTCGAGGCCCGCAAGTTCGATCCGCAGGCCTACACGCTCTACAGCTACGCGGCCCTGCAAGTGATCGCCGACGCCGCGGCACAGTCAAAGTCCCTGGAGCCGAAGAAGGTCGCCGAGACGATCAAGGGCGGCAAGCCCTTCAAGACCGTGATCGGCAACCTCGCCTACGACAAGAAGGGTGACCTGACACGGCTCGACTACGTGATGTGGACCTGGAAGAAGGGTGCCGACGGCAAGGTCACGTATCAGCAGAATTGAGTGTGAGGTGGGGTCGAGTGTGAGGCGGGGTCAGACCCGAAGGGTCTGACCCCGATCAGCGAACTGCGCGAGGACCACATTGCGCCCATCCCGCCTTGGCCTTGCCTTCGCTTTCGGCGCACTCCTCTTTGCCACGCCCGCCGCCGCCGAAATCCTGGTTGGCGTGGCGGCGCCATTGTCGGGGCGCTTTGCCGAGCAGGGGCTGGCAATACAAATGGGCGTCGAGGACGCAGTCACCGCGGTCAACGCTATGGGAGGGCTTCTCGGCCAGCACTTGCGCATTATCGCCGTCGATGACGGCTGCGAGGCAAAAGCCGGCGCCGAGGTCGCCCGCCAGCTTGTCGCCCGCGACGTTGCCGTCGTCATCGGCCACACCTGCCCCAGCGCTGCGATCGCCGCCGCGCCGATCTATGCCGAGGCCAAGATCGTGCTGCTGGCCCTGACGCGGCATCCGGATCTGACCGAAAAGCGGGCGGGTCCAACCATATTTCGAGTCGCCGGCCGTGACGATCGGCAGGGCGAGACGATTGCCGCGCATATCCTCAAGACCTTCCAAGGCCAGCGAATCGCCCTCATCCACGACCGCACCCAATATGGCCGCGGGCTCGCCGGAGTGATCGAGCGGGTGCTGGCAGCGGGCGGGACAAAGCCGCTGTTCGTCGAGGGCATCGTCGCAGGCAACAAGGACTACTCTGGCGTTGTACAGCTCGCCAGGCAGGCTGCCGCCGACGTCATCTTTTTCGGCGGATTTCCAGCCGAAGCGGCCATTCTCTTTCGACAGTTGCGAGCGGCCGGTTTGGACGCACCGTTCCTGGGCGCCGACGCCCTGGCAGGCGCCGAGGCCGGACAACTCGCCCCGTCTGCCGCCGGTCAAGTCCTGGTTGCCTACCCATATATGTTCAGCGACGATCCGCGGCACGCGCTGGAACGTGCGAGGGCTGACGATCTGAAAGAAAGATCAATGATGGCCATGGCGCTTTGGCGCAACGCGGCGGACGCCATAGCTCAATTGGACGGGCTTGCCGTGGCTGGGCGCCTTGCCGTTCGCCGGCCAGCCCATTTCAGCTTCGACGCCAAGGGTGACCCCCTCGACTCCGACCTGCCCTCATACATCATGCTCGACGCCGGCGCGCCGCAGGAACCGAGCCGCACCCAAGCCCGCTAGGCCGGTCCTTTCCTCACCTCCCCTGCGACTCCAAAATCAAATCCACCTGCAGCGCCTGGTGAACGCGAACCAACTCCTCGGGCACCTCGTCGCCATCTTCCTGATAGCGTGCTATCCGCTGCTGCAGCAGTGCGAAGCTCTCGCGTGGGTCGTCCTGCTCCTCGATCATGGTGATCAAGACGGCAATTTCATTCGCACTCGTGTTCGCCCGCATCATCGTCCTCCTAAATTGGCGTTGGCTGGCAAACCTGGGACAGACCTCATGTCTGGCCCGCGCCATCACGCCGGGAAGTCATCGTTCGCAAACAGCTCGTGCTTGTCTGCTGCCGCTTGATGACCACCCTACCGATTCGACAGTTAACCCCGGCTGAATGTTTTTCAAGGCACGAAAATATGCATGGACCAGCGTCAAGGCCATCGGCCCGGCTGTGTGTCCGGTGCCGCCTGCCGTTCTTGCAACGCATCAATTCGTCGCTGCGTTGCAGCAATCAAGACGCGCGGCGACATTGCTGCTATCATGACACTCCACCGACTGGCGCAGCGCCGGGACCATCGCAAGGGCAAACGCGCCATGCGCGGCGAGTTCAATCTCATCACCGATGTGCCGGGGCTGCGGGTCGGCAATGCGCACGATGAGCGGCTGGCCAGCGGCGTCACGGTGCTGTTGCCAGATGCTCCCGCTGTCGCCGCGGTCGATGTGCGCGGTGGCGGCCCTGGCACGCGCGAATCCGACGCGTTGGGCCTTGCCGGAACGGTGAATGAGGTGCACGGCCTGGTGCTCTCCGGCGGCTCGGCATTCGGCCTGGCGGCGGCCACTGGTGTGCAGAGCTGGCTTCGCGAGCGCGGCATCGGCTTCAGCGTCGGCAGCGCCCGCGTGCCGATCGTGCCGCAAGCCATTCTGTTCGACCTGCTCAACGGCGGCGACAAGGGCTGGGGACCAAGCCCGCCCTACGAACGGCTGGCACAAGAGGCCTGCGCCGCGGCCGGGCGAAGCTTCGCGCTGGGCAGTGCCGGCGCCGGCTACGGCGCGACCACGGCAACGCTGCGCGGCGGCCTCGGCAGCGCCTCCGAGCTGCTCGGCGGCGGCCTGGTCATCGGTGCCTTGGCGGCCGTCAATTCCCTGGGCTCGGTCACGGTCGGCGATACCAGCCATTTCTGGGCCGCCCCGTTCGAGCAGGACGGTGAATTTGGCGGTTGCGGCTTGCCCGCGCCCTGGCCGGCGGACGCAACGGAGCCGCGCCTCAAGGGCGGAGCGCCGCAGAATACGACGCTGGCCATCGTTGCGACCAACGCGCTGCTGACCAAGCCCGAGGCCTACCGCCTCGCCGTGATGGCCCAGACCGGCTTGGCGCGCGCCATCTACCCGGTCCATTCCCCGCTCGATGGCGACGTGGTCTATGCGCTCGCCACCGGCCACGTGGCGCTGCCCGACACCACCCGATCGCTGGCGCTCCTCGGCGCCGCCGCCGCCAACGCGCTGGCCCGCGCCATCGCACGCGGCATTTACGAGGCAGCCCCGGCGCCCGCCTTCTGGACCGGTCCGCCGGCCTGGCGCGCCCGCTTCGGCGGAGGCACCGCATGATGCGGAACTTCGCGTTATGGGCCGCTTCAGCCCTGCTGCTGTTATGGATCTGTCTTCTGACGGTTGATCATCAGATGGCATATCAGTGTGCGCACAAAGGCGGGCGGTGGGAGAGCATGCACTGGCGCTGCGTTCCCGACCCCGGCCGCATCATCCTGCAGCGCGACATCCGGCGATCGTAAGTGCAGGCGTGAGTGGTGAGTGGTGAGTCGTGAAGCGCAGTGATTAGCAGGCACTACCCTCACCACTCACCACTCACCACTCACCACTCACCACTCACCACTCACCACTCACCACTCACGCGAAACGGTCGACCCGATAAGGCGCCGGATCGGTGAACGGCGCTTCGCCCGTCATCATTTCGCCGAGCAATCGTCCGGTAACGGGACCCAGCGTAAATCCCAGATGCTGGTGTCCGATATCCAGCCACAGCCCGCGCTTGCCCGGCACCGGTCCAATTGCCGGCAGCATGTCGGGCAGGCATGGCCTGCGTCCGAGCCAAGGCTTGGCGTCGACCGGCTCGCCGAGCGGGAACAGCTCGCGCGCCATCGGTTCGACCTTGGCGAGCTGCACCGGCGTCGGCGGCGCATCGGCGCGCGCGAACTCGGCCCCGGTCGTCAGGCGAATGCCTCGTGTCATGGCAGCCAAGACATAACCTCCCTCCACGTCGAGCACCGGCCGGGACAGCGTGGCGTTGCCGCTGGCTGCATAGTGCATGTGGTAGCCGCGCTTGACCGCCAGCGGCAGCCTGACCCCGAGCGGCGCCAGCACATCCAGCGACCATGGCCCGAGCGCCACCACCACCTCGCGCGCCTCGATGGGCCCCTCGATACCGCCGACCTGCCAGCCGTTGGCCGTCGCCTCCAGCGAGCGCGCATCGGCTGTCGCCAACCGCCCGCCCCGCTTCACGAACATATCGGCATAGGCTTTGCCGACGGCCCCAGGATCACCGACGCTGACGGCCTGAGTTTTCAGCAGGCCGCCGGCCAGCGGGCCGCAAATATTGGGCTCTAGCTCGCGCAACTGCGATGCCGACTTGAAATCGCTCACCGTGCCCCAGCGCGCCGCGGCCGCGGACGCCGCCTTGTGCTCGGCCTCCAGCCGCGCTTGCGAGCGATAGACGCGCAGATAGCCGGTGCGGCGAATGACACCGTCGATCCCGGCAGCTCGCATCAGCGCTTCGTGCTCGTCGATGCAGCGCTCGATGAGCGGGCGGGCAGCGCGAGCGGTTGCCGCGACCCGCTCCGGACTGGAGTGGAGGAAATGCCGCCACAGCCATGGCAGCAGCATCGGCAGGTCGCGATAGTGCAGGTTGGCCTCGGGTCGCCGGTTGAGCGCATAATCGAGCACGACGCGAACATCGCGCGGGAACGAGTAGGGCACCACGGCTTCACGCTGGATGACGCCGGCATTGCCAAATGACGTCTCCTCGGCCGCGCCGCGCCGATCCATCAGCGTGACCGACCTGCCGCGCGCCTGCAGGTGCAGCGCAGCTGAGACGCCGACCATGCCGGCGCCAAGGACCAGGACGTCTGTTTTCATGGGCTACGTTTTGTGATGGAGGTCAGCGAGCGCGGGACTGACCACACTCTAAGCCGATCGGCCTCCGCGAGCCAACAGCCCAGTGCCGGCATCGCCCCTCCCCATCAAGAGTGGACAGCCCTCGACCGCCGGGGCAACCTCTGGCGAGGAACCGGCCGATGCTGGAGGGCTGCATGCTGCAAAACGTGACGCACGTCTTGGAAGGCAATCCGGCGCTGGCCAGGCGCAATCGCTTCGCCCGCCTCGTGGTCGCCGTTCAAGCCGGGGCGCGCAGTTGGACGGTGCGGTTCGGAGCCGACCCGATTGTTGTCGAGCCCGGGTTGACCGCGGCGCCTGACCTCGAGTTGCGGGGGCCGGCCGAGGCGTGGGCCACCTATGCCAAGCCCATGCCTGACGTTGGCTTCCAGAACCTCACCAGCATGATGCGTCTCGGCCATATCGAGGTGCGCGGCGCGATGCTCGAGTTCGGCCGCAATCTCATGCTGCTGGAGGAGGTTTTTGCCAGCATGCGTGGCCGTCCAGAAGGGACACGGCCGAGCCCGGCACCGGTCGGCAAGCCTTGGATCGAACCGGTCACGGGCCGCTATCTGCACACGGACCTGAATGGCCGGCCGCATCGCATCTACTTCGAGGAAGCGGGCCCCACCGATGGCATACCGCTGCTGTGCCTGCACACCGCTGGAGCCGACGGGCGCCAGTACCGCGCCATCCTCAACGATTCCGCAATCACGCAGGCCTACCGCGTCATCAGCTTCGACTTGCCATGGCACGGCAAATCCTCGCCGCCGCCGGGATTCGAGACCGAGGTCTACCGGCTGACGACGAAGCTTTACATCGACACCATCATGACGGTGATTCGCGCCCTGCGGCTCAATCGCCCGGTGGTGATGGGCTGCTCGATCGGTGGGCGCGCCGTGCTGCATCTGGCGCTGAGTCATGGCGCGGAATTCCGCGCCGCCATCGGGCTGCAGTCGGCGCTTTATGCCCAACCCGACGCCAATCCGGTGCTGCGCGAATTGGAAGTGATTCACCGCCCCGACGTGCACGGCGGGGATGCATCGGCTGCGTTCGTCGCATGCCTGATGGCGCCCGCCTCCTCGACGCCTGATCGCTGGGAAACGCTGTGGCACTATGCTCAGGGCGGGCCGGGAATATTCATGGGCGATCTCGTCTACTACATGGCCGACGGCGACATGCGCAATCTCGACCTGTCCCCGCTCGAAAAGCAAGAGTGCCCGATTTACCTGCTGACGGGCGAGTACGACATCTCGGCCACGCCGGCGCTGACCGCGGACTTGGCGAAGAAGGTGAATGCCCGGCATTTCGAGGTGATGCCGGGACTAGGCCACTTCCCAATGTCGGAGGCGCCCGAGCGTTTCCTGGGCTATCTGCGGCCGGTGCTGGAACAGATTCGCGCCCTGGACTGAGGCGGGCGCGGCAAGCGGCGCAGGGCGCCAAACCCGTCCCGCGCGTTATGTCTGCATGCCCCATTTGCGCACGGTCGCCGCCTCGAGGTTGCGGAAGATCAAGTTCTCCACGGTCAGGCCGATCAGGATCACCGTGAACAGGCCAGCGAACACGGCGGGAATGTCCAGCATGTTCTTGTTCTCGTAGATGTACCAGCCGAGCCCGCCCTTGCCCGAGGAGACGCCGAACACCAACTCGGCGGCGATCAGTGTACGCCAGGCGAATGCCCAGCCGATCTTGAGTCCAGTCAGGATCGAGGGAAACGCCGCAGGTATCAGGATGAGTGCGACAAACCGGGGCCCCTTGAGGCCATAGTTGCGGCCCACCATGCGCATCGTGTTGGACACCGAGCGGAAGCCCGAATGCGTGTTCAGCGCCACGGCCCAGAGCACGGAGTGCACCAGCACGAACATGATCGAAAAATCGCCGAGCCCGAACCAGATCAACGCTAAGGGCAATAGCGCAATGGCGGGCAGCGGGTTGAAGGCCGAGGTCAGGGTCTCGAGCAGGTCGTTGCCGATGCGCGACATCATGGCCAGGGCGGTGAATGACATGGCTAGCACCAGCCCGAGGACGTAGCCCTTCAGCAGCAGCGTCACCGAGTTGGACACCTTCTGCGGGATGTCGCCGCTGATGATGGCGGCCTGGAAGGCTTCGATGGTGGCCGAGAACGTCGGCACCAGCAGCGGGTTGTTGAGGCGGGTGGCGTAAGCCTCCCAGGCGAGGGCGATGACGACGAGAATGAAAATCTTCCTGAGCCAGGCCTGATTGACCAGGCTCTGCCATACGGTGAGCGGCTTCTGCACCACGCCGATATCATGGCCGGCGATGGTCTCGCTCAGATATTCAGGCCGAACCGGAGGCACTGCGGGTAGCCGCGACTGGGACATGTGGACATCAACCATGGCGGACAACCTCCTCTTCCTCGACTTGATCGGCGAACAGCATCTCATGGATGCGGTCGGACAACCTGCGCCCCGTCTTGGCATCGACCGGATCACTGCCGTCGCTGTTGAGCTCGCCCTTGACCTGACCCGGGTGCGGCGACAGCAGCAAGATGCGATTGCCAATCAGCGTGGCCTCGGGAATCGAGTGGGTGACGAACAGCACTGTGAAGTGCGTATCGGCCCACAGCTGCAGCAACTCCTCCTGCATCTTGCGCCGCGTCAGGGCGTCGAGGGCTGCGAACGGCTCGTCCATCAGCAACACATCGGGTTCCATGGCCAGCGCGCGGGCGATGGCAACGCGCTGCTTCATGCCGCCGGACAGCGTGTGCGGATAAGCGTTGGCGAACTTGGTGAGGTTGACCTTGTCGATGTAGCGCATCGCCTGCTCGACGGCGGCCTTGCCGCACATTTTGCCCGATGAGGTCAAGGCAAACATGACGTTCTGCTTGACCGTCTTCCACGGCAGCAGCTGGTCGAATTCCTGGAACACGAAGACGCGGTCGGCGCCCGGCCCGCGGATCGGCATGCCCTTGAGCTGCATGCTGCCTTCCGTCGGCGCCATGTAGCCGCCGACGGCCTTGAGCAGGGTGGACTTGCCGCACCCGGAGGGTCCGAGCACGACAAACCGGTCCGCGCCATAGACATCGAAGCTGACGCGATAGGTGGCGGTGACCAGATGCTTGTCGGTCTTGTACTGCAGGGTGACGCCTTGCACTTGCAGCAGGGGGACGGGACCGGACGGTGCGTTCATGGTCGGTAGGCTTTCCTCAATGGGACGCGGCTACGAGCCCGGCAAACCGTGCAACTCGCTAAAGAACAAGTCCTTCCAGTCCGCCGGCTTGACCTTGATGCTGCCGACCGAATGCATGAACTCAGCGTATTTCATCGTGCTCTCCGGCACCATGGTCCATTTCACCTGTTTGCCGGAGGCGATCTCGGCGACCTTCTCGACCGGCAACTTCGACTTGACGTTGTCGATCCAATACTGGGCCGCCGGCTTGACGTCGGCGTTCAGCATCTCCGTCGCCTCCCGGAAGGCGGCGATCAGCGCCTTGTAGAGGGCCGGATTCTTGTCGCGGAACTGCGCGGAGGTCCAGGCGACGGTGAACGTGTGTGGTCCGCCGAACACGTCGTAGGAGTTCAGCACGGTGCGGATGCCGGCCTTCTCCAATTGCTGGAACTGGAAGGGCGGCACGGAGAACACGCTGGTGATATCGGCGGCCTCGCCCAGCAAGGCGATGGTGGCGTCCGGCGGCGACATGCCGACGGTCAGCGGGTCGAGCTTGTTAAAATTGGCCGGACCCCACTGCTTGGCCGCGGCCATCTGCAGCAGCATCGCCTGCAGCGAGACCTTGACCGCCGGCACCGCGATCTTGTCCTGCTCGGTGAAATCCGCGATGCCCTTGATCCTGGGATTGCGCGTATTGAGGAAGATCGGCTGCGAGGAGAACGTGGTGACGCCCTTGACGGCGTTCGGTGTGCCCTGCGTGCGCGCCCAGATCGTCAGCAAGCCCGGAACGCCGCCGGAGACGATGTCGACCGAGCCCGACAGCAGTGCATCGTTCATCGCCGACGGACTGTTGAAGGTGGTCCACACCACCTTGACCTCGGGTATGCCGGCAGCCTTGGCGTGCTTCTCCAACAGTTGGTGCCGCTCCATCAGGTTGAACTGCAGGTAGCCCATGGAAAACTGCCGCGCGAAGCGGATTTCCGGCGCCTGGGCGGAGGCGGCTGCGGCACTCACCGCCAGCGCAGCCCCGGCGACCAGCGCAGTTGCGAACCTTCTGGTTATCGGCATCCTGGTTCCTCCCTTGTTCATTGGCCCCGCCGTAGGTCGGGTCGAGCCCTTCGCGAGACCCGACGCCGCTCTCGCCTTTCCTGCCGCAGCCAAGTCGGGTCTCCCCCGGATTAAATCCGGGGCTCGACCCGACCTACGGCGGACATCACGCCGCCAGGCGGGCGTAGTCCTTGGTCGCCATCACCTGCACGCGCCGCATGTAGCGCGGTTCATCGGCATTGTAGTCGGGGATGGCGTTGTGCACGGTGCCGATGTTGTCCCACATCAGCACGTCGCCCTCGGCCCATTGGTGGGCGTGGAAGAATTTCTCCTGTTCCTGGTGCTTGAACAGGACGTCCAGCAGCTCGTCGCTCTCGGCCTTAGCCATGCCGTCGATGCACATGGCATAGCCGGGATTGCAGTAGAGTATGGTGCGGCCGGTGATCGGGTGGGTGCGAAAGATCGGCTGCGAAACCGGCGGCTTCTTGGCGCGCTGCTCTGGCGTCAGCGGCGGACGCGTGGAGCCGGGCTTGGCGCGCATCATGTCCCAGAACTTGATGAAGTCGTGCGTCGCCGTGCGGTCGCTCAACCGGCGCTTGATGTCGGCCGGCAGGTCCTCGTAGGCGGCATGCATGTTGCGGAACTGCGTATCGCCGAGCGGCCGGCCATCGCGCAGTGGCACTTTGATGGCATGCAGCACGTTGGCGAGCGCGATGTCTCGGCTGTAGGACATATCCGTGTGCCAGCTCTGGCCGGCGTCGACGAAGCCGACCGGTTTGCCGTCCTTCGTCATGTTGGAGAGGATCATCACCTCCGAGTGGCCCGGCTCGTGGAACTGATTGGCGACGTTGATCTCCAGATCGCCGAACATGGACCCGAAGCGGGCGAACGCATCGGTGCTCAGGGTCTGGCGCGGAAAGCACAGCACGCCGTGCTCTCCGAGCGCGCGCAGGATCAGCTTGAAGTCGCCGTCCGGGACCGGCTGCCCCAGGTTGATGTCCTCGATGCTGGCGCCAAGCGCCTTGCCGCTGGGTCTGATCTGCATGTCATCGCTCGTTGTTGCCACCTCCCAGCGGGTCTATCATGAATAGCGAGCGCGCAAAAGTTGACGCAGCGCCAGACATCGAGATCCGACCAGGGAGGCAGACTATGCCATGGGGCAAGACCACTGCATTGATGAACCGTCGGCAGGCCTTGGGGAGCATGGCGGCTGGCGCTGGCCTGCTCGCCGCGCCGGCCATCCTGCGAGCGCAGGCGCCGCTGGCCGTGCGCTTCGTCCAACAGCGCGGTCTGCTCTATATCCCGATCGACATCATGGTCAGCGGCGGCGTGCTGCAGGCGGAGGCGACCAAGCTCGGCCTCGGCAAGGTCGAGGCCACCGCCACCACCTTGAACGGCCCGGGTCCGATCCTCGATGCGCTGCTGTCGGGCGCCGCCGACTACGGCACCGCGGCGCTGCCCTCGCTGCTGACGCTGTGGGAGAAGACGCGCGGCACCGCCAACGAGGTGCGCGCGGTCGGCACCGTCAGCAACGGCGCCATCACGCTTTACACCATCAATCCGAACGTCAAGACCATTGCCGATTTTACCGACAAGGACCGCATCGCCGTGCCGACGGTGCGGCTGTCGTTCAACGCCATGATGCTGCAGATGGCGGCCGAGCAGCTGTGGAACGATCCCTTCAAGCTCGACCATCTGACGGTCGCGTTCGGCCATCCCGATGCCGTCACGGCGATGTCGGCGGGCTACGGCAAGGCGACCGTGACCGCGCACGCGGCCGTCCAGCCCTTCACCAATCGCGGCCTCAAACTGCCCGGCGCGCACATTATAACCGACAGCCGCAAGGTGTTCGGCGGGCCGCTGACGCAGATCACGCTGCTGGCGGCGAAGCCGACCAAGGACAAGAACCCCACCCTGTTCAAGGCTGTCGCCAATGCGCTTGAGCAGTCGATCAAGGTCGCCAACGCCGACAAGCGTGCCGCCGCCACGTTGTGGAAGGAGGCGCAGAAAGCGCCTGAGAACGTCGACGATCTCGTCGCCCTGCTCGACGATCCAGGCTTCGAGTTCACCTCCAAGCCGCAGCGCATCGCCCACTTCACGGCCTTCCTCAACCGCATCGGCACCATGAAGGCCAAGGTTGGCGACTGGAAGGAGCTGTTCTGGGAATCGGCGCACCACCAGCAGGGCGATTGATCATGCCAGATCAACGCCTGCCGACCTTTCATACGAGCCCGAGCAAGCCGAAGCTGCGGCTGCCACCGGGGTCCTGGGATACGCACTGCCATGTGTTCGGGCCTAAGGACAAATTTCCGTTCGCGCCGACCGCGACGATTGATCCGGCGGACGCCACCAAGGCGCAGCTATTCGCGTTGCATGTCCATCTCGGCATCGAGCGCTGCGTCATTGTGCAGACGGCGCTGCACGGCATGGACAACCGCGTCACGGAGGACGCACTGGCGGCCAAGGGCGGCAGCTACCTCGGCATCGCCCTGCTGCCTGTTACTGTTGGGGATGCCGAGCTGCGACGGCTCGACCGGCTGGGCTTTCGCGGCGTGCGCTTCAATTTCATGCGGCATCTGCACCAGTACGCCTCGCTCGAGGAGGTCTTGGGCCTGACCACCCGGCTCGCCGCCATCGGCTGGCATCTGCAGATCCATATGGAGAGCGGCCAGATCGAGGCCATGGCCCCGATCCTGGAGCGCTCGCCGGTGCCCGTCGTGATCGACCACATCGGCCGCGTCGATGCGGGTTTGGGACTGGAGCAGCCCGCGTTCCAGCGCCTGCTGCGCCTGCTCGACAACGACAGGTTCTGGGTCAAGGTCAGCGGCATGGATCGCATCACGCGCACTGGGCCGCCCTATGCCGACGCGTTGCCGTTCGCGCTGAAGCTCGTCGGCGAATTCCCCGACCGGGTCGTGTGGGGCACCGACTGGCCGCATCCCCATCACAAAGGCCCGATCCCGGATGATGGCGCCCTCGTCGACAGCATCGCCGCGATGGCGCCGACGGTAGCGCTGCGCCGCAAGCTGATGGTCGACAACCCACGCCGGCTGTATGACAGGGGAGGTGCGCGATGACGCGGAGACTGGAAGGGAAAATCGCCCTCATCACCGGCGCCGGCTGCGTCGGTCCGGGCTGGGGCAACGGACGGGCGATGGCGGTGCGCTTCGCCGAGGAGGGGGCAAAAATCTTTGCCGTCGACCGCGAGTTGGCGCCCATGGAAGAAACCGTGGGGCGCGTGCGTCAGGCCGGCGGCGGCATCACCACCCACCTCGCCGACGTCACTGATGGCGCCGCCGTCGCAGACATGGTCAAGGCGTGCATGGCGCACTACGGCCGCATCGACGTGCTGGTCAACAACGTCGGCGGCTCGGCGGCCGGCGGTCCCGTGGAGATGTCCGAGGACGTATTCGACGCCCAAGTCGATGCCAACCTCAAGAGCGTGTTCCTGACGCTCAAGCACGTGCTGCCGATCATGGAAAAACAGGGCGGCGGCGCCGTCGTCAACATTGCCTCGGCCTCGGGCATCCGCTGGACCGGCAGCGCGCAGGTCGCTTACGCGGCGACCAAGGCCGGCGTCATCCAGCTGACGCGCGTCGTCGCCATCCAGTACGCGGCCAAGAGCATCCGCGTGAACTGCGTCATCCCCGGCCAGATGCACACGCCGATGGTCGAGACACGGCTGGCCAAGCAGCGCGCAGGCGGCGACGTTGCAGCACTGCTGGCCCAGCGCCAGTCGCGCATCCCGCTGCCGTTCATGGGGGATGGTCGCGACACCGCCAACGCCGCGCTGTTCCTCGCCTCCGACGAGGCCCGTTTCGTCACCGGAACGGAGATCGTTGTCGATGGCGGCATGACGGTGCGCAGTGGGTGATGGGACCGTCGGGGTCAGACCCTGCGGGTCTGACCCCATGCTCCGACTTCGCCAGAGGATTGGCCAGCCTCGACGCACGCATCGAAATTTCCACAGCCAACGATGATCGTGCCTGGGGTCAGACCCGCGGGGTCAGACCCCATACGCGCTAACTTTGGTCTGTTGGAGCCCCAACCTATCCTCTGCGTCCCCGGACAAGCGATCCGACCGCGAGGTCGGAGGGCGAAGATCCGGGGTCTTCACCCTTCTTATATGTGGAAGACCCCGGCTCTGCGCGGCCACCGCCGCTTCGGCCGGGGACGCAGATCGATAGGTAGCTACCTTATGTTAGCGCGTATGGGGTCTGACCCAGAAACTCACCCGCCAAAGACCAGCGCCGGCGCGATCGGCTCGCTGTCGAGGCGGGCGACGATGCCGGCCAGCGCGGGCTTCGGCGCGGGATACTCTTGCATCACATAGGGGTCATGACCGGGCACGATCAGCCGCGGTGACGGCGCCAGACGTTCCAGCGTGCGATAGGCGTCGAGCATCTGGCCGAGGTGGAAGGCGGTGGTGAACGGGCGGTTGGTGGCCATGTTCTCGTAGAAGTGGGTGGCGTCCGAGGCCAGCACCAGCCAGCCGCGCCGCGTATGCACACGCACGGACTGCAATCCGTCGGAGTGGCCGTGCGTGGGATGCAGGGTGATGCCGGGCGCAATCTCGACCTCGCCGGCGTGCATTTCTATCCTGCCCTGGAAGTTGAGACGCACCATGCCGACCACGTCCTCGACGTGATAGCTGTGGCCGAGCTTGGCATAGCGCATGTACTTGCCGGTGGCGTAGGCCATCTCGCGCTCCTGCAGGTGGAAGCGCGCCTGCGGGAACTTGTCAAAGTTGCCGGCGTGATCGTAGTGCAAGTGGGTCAGGATCACGTCGCGCACGTCGCGCGCATCGACGCCGAGCAGCTTCAGGCTCTCGATCGGGCAGCGCAGGAACGTGCGCTTCCTCTCCCTGGCCATCTCGGCGGTGAAGCCGGTATCAATGATGGTGGCGCCGCCGGGCCCGATGGCGACCCAGGTGAAATAGTCCATCGCCATCGGCCCGTCGTGAGGATCGCCGCCGATGAAATGGTCGCTGCGCCTCGCCTCGCGCATGGCATAGCGCAGCGCGTAGACCTCGTACTGGGGCAGTGCGGTTTGCATGGATCGTTTCTCCACGTGCTTCACCCGCCCGGCACGCCGTGGATCGCTGGAAAGAACAGCTCCTGCCACGTCGCGGGCTTTTGCTTGATGCTGCCGACACCAGCCATGAATTCGGCGTACTTCATGAGATTCTCCGGTGACGTCGTGTAGCGGATGTCGGGATCGTTGAGCACCTCGAGCACCTCGTCGAGCTTCATGCCCTGGCCTTCCATGTCGAGGAACACCTGGGCCGCGGCGCGCTTGTCGGCATTGACGAAGGCGATCCCCTCCTGCAGCGCTTTCAGGAATACGGCGTAGGCCTTGGGGTTGGCGTCGTGGAATTTCCCGGTCGTGTAGAGCATCGTGAACGTGCTCGGGCCGCCCATGACGTCGTTCGAGGTCAGGATCGTGCGCACGTCGGCTGCCTTGCGCTCGCGCTGATGGAACGGCGGCGAGGCGAAGTGGGCCGCGATGTCGGCACGGCCGGACATCAGCGCGATCAGGGCATCGGGGTGGGTCAGTCCGACCGTGAATTTGTCGTAGCGCGCGAACTCGGCCGCGCCGAACTCCTTGATCGCCGCCATCTGCATGATGATGGCCGGGATCGAGACCTTCACCGCGGTGATGGCGATCTTGTCGGTGGGCTGCAGGTCACGCAGCGATTTCAGGTGCGGCGCGCGGGTGTTGAGATACATCGGGATCGAGGTCATCGCGGCGACGCCCTTGACGCCGATGTTGCCGCGGGTTCGATCCCACAGCGTCAGGAAGGCCGGCGGGCCGGCCACAACCACGTCGGCGGCGCCCGACAGCAGCAGATCGTTGACCAGCGCGGGACCGCCGAGCCTGATCCATTCGGCGCGCAGGTTGGGCAGCCCGGCCTCGCGCGCCTTGGCCTCGATCAGGCCCTTCTGCTCCATCACCAGCAGCGGCAAAAAACCGACCCCGCCGGCCCCACGCGGGATCTTGATCACGTCGACTTCGGACATCGCCAGCGACGGCCACAGCATGACGGCGCCGCACAGCGCCGCAAGGCATGTCTTCATCATTGTCACATCCTCCCACGGACTGCGCTCATGCGCACCTTCGATCCAAGTCTATTGCGCCGCAGCGTCGAGCACCAGCCAGACCGCGGACGACGACATCGTCAAAACACCGCTCCCCGTGCCGCAACCGGCCAGACGCTCTCCACCCGCGCGCGCTCAGTGCCCATGCCGCGCACGCCGATGTACCAGTCGTGCAGGTTGATGGTCGGGTCGCAATGGCCGGGGATCAGCAGGATCTTGTCGCCGAGCCTGGGCCGCACGTTGCAGGCGGCGACGTTGAGGTTGCCGTGCTCATCGGACGGGCGCTCGTAAACGGCACCGGCCAGGCCCGCGACCTCGGGCATGCCCGAGTCGAAGGCGAAGGCCTTGAGGCCGGCGTCGACCACGGCACGTTCGAGGTTCGGCGTACTCATCACGGTGGCATGGACGAACAGCGCGTGCTCGAAGGTATCGAAGCGGTCGCCGTCGGCCTTCTTGTTGCGGGCATAGTCGGCATCCATGAAGCAATAGGAGCCCGCCTGCAGCTCATTGTAGACGCCGCTGGCCGCTTCCAGCTCGAACGTGCCGGTGCCGGCGCCCGTGATGATGTCGCAGGCAAGCCCAGCCTTGCCGAGCAGGTCCTTGGTGCGCCCCGCACTCTCGGCCGCGTAAGCGATCGCCTCGCGCCGTTCCGTGATCGTGCGCAAATGCTGGGCGCGGCCATGGTAGGCGTGCAGGCCGGCGAAGGTGAGACTTTGCTCGCGGGCGATCCGCTCGGCCAACGCGACGGCGGGCGCGCCCGGCTCGACGCCGCAGCGATTGCCGCCGACGTTGATCTCGACCAGAACCCCGAGCGTGACGCCGGTCTTGGCCGCGGCGGCAGCCAGTCCCTCGATCGCCGCCTCATTGTCGACGGCGACCGAGATGCGCGCCTGATGCGCGAGTGCCGCCAGCCGATCGAGTTTGCGCGCGCCGATCACTTCGTTGGATATCAGCACATCACTGATGCCACCGAGCACCATCACCTCGGCCTCGGACACCTTCTGACAGCATAACCCGACGGCGCCGAGCGCCACTTGTTTCAAACCGATCACCGACGACTTGTGCGTCTTGGCATGGGGTCGTAGCCGCACGCCGGCCTTGGCCGCCGCATCGGCCATAAGCTTCAGGTTGCGCTCGAAGGCGTCGAGGTCGATGATCAGCGCCGGCGTGTCGATGTCGGACATCGCGTCGCCGGGCCTGGCAGGTGGAAGTTGTTGCATGGGTGGACTCCTGATCCGAGTGCGACCATTGCAGTTTCGCCGTGGACGGGCAACGCCGGCGACGGCGGGACGAGGCCGGGCCGCGGTCCTTCACTCACGGTACTATCAACGCGATAACAGCGTAATAACTGACATGCGGGCGGCCACATGTCTCCGCGACCGGCTGGTCTGCGTTGGTGGAGGGTGGACGCGACCGGTCGCAGTTCATAGTCTCGCTCAGATCGCTGGCGAGCTCGAGCGCAGGCTCGGGTCCAGCGATGTGCCGACTGCGAGGCAAACTCATGACCACCAAGACCGACCCGATCGCCTTCGAGCTGTTCAAGAACGCGATTTTCTCGATCGCCGACGAGATGGCGCTGACGGTGTTCCGCACCACCTACTCGGGCGTGCTCAAGGACAACATGGACTTCTCGACCGGCTTTGCCGACGCGGAAGGGCGGCTGGCGGCGCAGGGGCTGACGCTGCCGGGGCATCTCGGCTCCGTGCCGACCGCCATGCAGTCGATCATGCGCCACTTCCGCGACGACATGGCGCCGGGCGACGTCTTCATCATGAACGACCCGTTCGACGGCGGCATGCACCTGCCGGACATCTTCATCTTCAAGCCGCTGTATCACGACGGCGAGCGGCTGGCGTTCGCGGCCACCGTCTGCCACCACTGCGACGTCGGCGGACGGGTCGCCGGCTCGAACGCGTCGGACTCGACCGAGATCTACGCCGAGGGGCTGCGCATCGCGCCGATGAAGCTCTACGACGCCGGCCGTCTCAATCAGACCATCATGACGTTCATCGAACGCAACGTGCGCCTTCCCGTGCAGCTGTTCGGTGATCTGAGGGCGCAGCTTGCCGCCTGCCACATCGCCGAGCAGCAGTTCGCCGAACTGGTCGCGCGCTTCGGCGTCGCCGAGACCAGGCACTATATGAATGAGACGATCGACTACGCCGAGCGGCTGACGCGGGCCGCACTTGCCGATCTGCCCGACGGCGAATGGAGTTTTGAGGACTGGATCGACGATGATGGCGTCGACTACGGCAAGCCGATCCGCCTGTTCGTCACCATCAGCAAGACGGGCGATCAGATGCTGGTCGACTGGACCGGCACGGCGCCGCAGGTCAGGGGCGCGATCAACAACACGCTGTCCTTCACCAAGGCCGCTAGCTATACGGCCATTCGCTCCATTCTGCCGCCCGGCATTCCCAACAACGAGGGCGTGTTCCGCGCCATCGAGGTGATCTGCCCGCCGGGCACGGTCGGCAACGGCGTGCTGCCGGCCGCCTGCGCCGCGCGCGGCCTCACCGGCTTTCGCATGACCGACTGCATGTTTGGCGCGCTGGCCATGATGCTGCCCGACAAGGTCAAGGCGGCCGGCGATGGCGGCAACACCGGCGTCTCGATTGGCGGCTGGAGCCAGGAGCGCAAGCCGTTCGTCTACGTTGATTTCACCTGCGGCGCCTGGGGCGCACGGCCGTGGGCGGATGGCCTCGACGGCAACTCGCACATGTTCGCCAACATGGCCTCACACTCGATCGAGGTGACGGAGGCGGAGCATCCGATCCAGCTGCTGGCCTACGAGTTCGTGCCCGACAAGGAAGGCGCCGGCAAGTATCGCGGCGGCGTGCCGTTCATGCGCGACTACCGGCTGACCGAGGACGAGGCGACACTGCAAGTGCGCTCCGACCGGCGCACGCACCGACCGTTCGGGCTCTATGGCGGCAGTCCTGGCGCCCCGTCCGAGAACACGATGAACCCCGAAACCGAGCCGCGCGACCTGCCGAGCAAGCTGACCATGACCATGAAAAAGGGCGAGGTGTTCCGCCATGTTCTCGCCGGCGCGGGGGGCTGGGGCGATCCGCTGGAGCGCGATCCCGCCGCCGTGCTGCGCGACGTGCGCAACGAGCATGTCACGCCGGGCCGCGCGGCGCAGCACTACGGCGTCGTCGTCGATACCGCGCTCTGGCAGGTCGACAGCCAAGTGACGGAAAAGCGCCGCGCCGAAATCCGACTGGCGCGGGCCTGGAGCGAGATACCGAAGGTGCAACGGCACGATCCGGTCATGTCCAAGGCGGCGGAGTAACGAGCCATGACCACCTATCGTATTGGCGTCGATATCGGCGGCACCTTCACCGACATCGTGCTGCTTGGCAGTGACGGCACGATCCACACCAAGAAGCTCTCGTCCAGCATGGGCAACTACGCCGCCGCCATCGTCGACGGCCTCGCCGAGGTGTTCCGCGAACAGGGCCTCGCCGGCGGCGACGTCGAGGAGATCCGCCACGGCACCACGGTCGCCTCCAATGCTATTCTCGAAAAGAAGGGCGCCCGCGTCGGCCTGATCACCTCCAAGGGCTTCCGCGACGTGCTGGAAATCCGCACACTGCGCATGCCGCGCATGTACGATCTGGCCTGGACCAAGCCGGAGCCGCTGGTCGAGCGCTATCTGCGGCAGGTGGTCGACGAGCGCATCGATGCCAAGGGCAACATCGAACGCGCGCTGGCGCCAGCCGATGCGGAACGTGCCGTCGATGCGCTACTGTCCGAGAAGGTCGAGGCGGTGGCGGTGTGCCTACTCAATTGCTTCGCCAACCCCGTGCACGAGCTGATGCTGCGCGACGTGCTGCGGCGCAAGGCGCCGGGCCTGCCGCTCAGTATTTCGTACGAGGTGCTGCCCGAGATCAAGGAGTACGAGCGCACCTCGACGACGGTGATCAACGCCTACGTCATGCCGATCGTCGCCACCTACCTGAAGGCGATGCGCCAGTCGCTGGATGCCGCCGGCATTCCCGCGCGCGTGCTGCTGATGCAGTCGAACGGCGGGCTCACCACCGATACCGCCGCCGTCGCCCGGCCGATGAACATCATCGAGTCGGGTCCCGCCGGCGGTGTCATTGGCGGCCAGGCGCTGGCCCGCGCCAAAGGGCTCGACAAGATCATCACCTTCGACATGGGCGGCACCACGGCCAAGGCCTCGCTGGTCGAGGCCGGCGAGGTGATGCGCGCGTCGGAATACGCGGTCGGCGCGGGCATCATGATCGGCTCGCGGCTGCTGACGGGGGCCGGCTACACGCTCAAGGTGCCGGCCATCGACCTCGCCGAGGTCGGCGCCGGCGGCGGCTCGCTGATCTGGATCGACCGTGGCGGGGCGCTGCAAATTGGGCCGGAAAGTGCCGGCGCGTCGCCCGGTCCCGTCTGCTACGACTTGGGCAACGAGACGCCGACGGTGACCGACGCCAGTGTCGTGCTCGGCTACCTCAATCCGCACCATCTCGTTGGCGGGGCGCTCAAGCTCAATCCCAATAAGGCACGGACCGCGATCGAGGCCAAGGTTGCGCGGCCCCTGGGCCTGTCGGTGGAAGCAGCGGCCCATGGCGCCCACCAGATCGCCGCCTCCAACATGATCCGCGCCATCAAGGCGGTGTCGACCGAGCGCGGCCGCGACCCCAGGGAATTTGTCCTGTTCGCGTTCGGCGGCAATGGCCCGCTGTTCGCCTGCGGCATGGCCGACGCGCTCGGCATCGGCCGCATCGTCGTGCCGCCATCCGCGGGTTTGTTCTCCTCGTTCGGGCTGCTCTATGCCGACGTCGAGCATCACTACGGCCGCACCTTCCGCCGGCTGCTGCGCAAGGCCGATCTGGCGGAGATCGCCAAGGCGTGGGACGAACTGGCGCGGGAGGCGCTGCAGCAACTGGCGCTGGAGGGCTTCTCTGGGGAACGCGCGCGCCTGCGCCGGTCGGCGGCGATGCACTACCACGGCCAGAGCTACGAGCTGGTGGTTCCCGTGCCGGAGCGGCCGTTCGATGCGGCGATGGTGGCGCACCTCGAGGAGGCGTTCGGCGCCGAGCACGAGCGGACCTACGGCCACCGCGCGGGGGCGGAGGAGCCGGTCGAACTGGTGGCGATCCAGGTCGTGGGGCAAGGCTTGCGTGAGGGCCCGGGCGTGCCCGAGCGCGTGCGCCCCAGTCGCTCGGAACCCGAACCACCGGCGCCGCGCCAAGCCTATTTCGGGCCGGCGCATGGCTGGATGGAAACGCCGCTGCTGCGCCGGGCCGACCTGGCACGGGCGCGAAAGGGGCCGCTGATCATCGAGGAGTACGACTCCACAACGCTGGTGCGCCCCGGTGCCACGGCCAGCCTGGATCAGGGCGGCAATATCGTCATTGAGATGTAGGTTGGACCGGGCGGGGTCAGACGCATGCGTCTGACCCCTTGGTCGCACGATGCTGCGACAGCAGACTGTGCAGGTGGAGCCGGCGGTGCCAGACAAGGGGTCAGACCCAAGGGTCTGACCCCGTCACCCCACAACCCGCGGCAGCCACATGGCGATATCGGGAAAGATACAGATCAAAACAATCATAAGCAGCAGCGCGAGCACAAAGGGCGCCGCGCCGATCTCGACATCGGACAGCGTTCCGCGTCCGCGGATGCCCTGGATGACGAACAGATTGATGCCGAACGGCGGCGTCACCATCGCGGTTTGAATGAGCAGCACGATGAGAATGCCATACCAGATCGGATCGTAGCCGGCCTGCACGATCAGTGGCGTGGTGATGGGGATTGTCGCGATCATCATGGACAGTTCCTCCATGAAGGTGCCGAGCACGAGATAGAGAACAATCACTGCCGTTAATACTTGGATCGGTGTCAGTTGATAGGCCTTGATCAGCTCGCTCAGTTGTCGCGTCAGCCCGATCGTTTGCAGGACGATGTTGAGAAAGAACGAGCCTACCAGGATCGCCACCACCATCGCCGTCGTCCGGGCCGTCCCTTCGCAGACCTCGCGCAGCATCGTCCAAGTCAGCCGGCGCCGCCAGGCGGTGATCGCCAGCGCGCCGACGATGCCGACCGCCGCCGATTCTGTCGCCGTTGCTATGCCAAAAAAGATGGCGCCGACGACGATCATCAATAGGGCGAGCGGCGGCAGCAGATCGGGCAACAGCCGCATTCGGGCTTCCCAATTGGTCGCGACTTTGTCGCCGCCCCACTCCGGCTTCCACAGGCACAGGATCAGCACGGTCAGGCTGAACAGCACTGTCAGGATGAAGCCTGGAATGAAGCCCGCGAGATAGAGCTTGGGCACCGAGGTATCGGTCATGACGCCGTAGATGATCATATTGATCGACGGCGGGATGAGAATGCCCAGCGTGCCGCCGGCGGCCAGCGTGCCGAGGAACAGCGGCTCGTTGTATTTGTGCTTGTCGATCTCGCCGATCGCCACCACCCCGATCGTGGCGGCCGTCGCCACGCTCGATCCCGACACCGAGCCGAACAGGGCGCAGGCGCCGATGTTGGAATGCATCAGCCCGCCCGGCAGCCACGACATCCACTGCACCAGCGCCTCGTACATGCGGCCGGCGATGCCGCTGCGCAGCAGGATCTCGCCGAACATGATGTAGAACGGCACCGCGGTCAGGATGAAGTTGGTCTGTGTCGACCAGCTGAGCTCGCCGATCACCCGCGTCAGCGGCATCGGCGAGAACAGCTGATTGAGGATCAGCCCGACCATGCCCATGCCGGCGGCAACCGCGATCGAGCTGCCGAGGACGATCAGAAGCACGATGAGTGAAACGGCCGCGGTCATGGCTTTGTCTCTCTCTCGAGCACGTGCTCGGCGGAGCGGATCTCCTCCTCGGCTTCCGCCACGGCCGACTTCGAGCCGATCAGCGCGAACACGACGGCGAGATCGCCGCGCGCATAGGCCAGCAGGGCGCGCGTCAGCAGCAGCAGCGCCACCAGAACGAAGAACGCGAGGCCGGCGAACCAAATGGCCTGCGGCACGACCAGCGGCGTCTGCAGATCAGACATCGAGTGCGAGCCAGAGACGTAGGACTGCTCGAGCACGCCCCACCCATGCCAGGCCACCAGAGCGATGAATGAGGCCAGGCAGGCGAGGCTCATCAGATCGAGCGTGGCCCTAACGCGGGCAGGGACGCGGACGTAGACCGTATCGATGCGGATGTGCGAGCGGCTGAGCAGCGCGACGGAGAAGCCCCAGACGCTGGCAATGGCCAGCGCGTACCCCGCCAGCTCATCGGCCCCGCCCACCGTCTTAGTGAAGACATAGCGCAGGAAGATATCGACGCAGATCACCACTGACGCCAGCAGCAGCAGCGCGCCGCCGGCAATCGCCCCCCAGCGGGCGATCCCTTCCGCGATGTCCTGCAAGCGCTGCATCTGCTCCCCCCGTCCACCGAAACGCGCGACCCATGGACCCGCGACGCGGCGCAACATGCGTGCGACTACAGCGTCGGCGCCGCTAGACCCAGCGCCTTGCCAACCGTGTCGTTCCACTCCTTGGCGCATGCGCCGCCGCAGCGCTTGGCCCAGCCGGCGAGTATGGCGCCCTCGACCAGCTTCTTGTGCGTCACCGCCTCGGCGGCCGAGACCGACACCACCTTGATGTTGGCCAGCTTGCCGAGCTTGCACGGCTGCTTGTTGGTGTTGCAGTTGTCGGCCTCGTCGGTCGCCGACTTGAGCGTGGCCCACATCTTGTTCTCGTAGGCCTTCATCTGCTCCTCCAGGAACGCCTTGGTCTTGGCGTCGAGCCGGTTCCAGGAGGTGAGGTTGACGGCCAGCACGTTGATGCTCCAGCCGAGTGACATCATGTAGACGGACTTCGTCACCTCCGGCCAGCCGGCGGTGTTGCCCGACAGACTGCCGGTCACCCCACAATCGACGACGCCGGCGCTGAGCGCGGGCACCACCTCGGCGAACGCCATGCTGATCGCGGTGGCGCCGAGGCCGCCGAGGAAGTCGCGCATGGTGTTGTTGAAGACGCGGATCTTCTTGCCCTTGAGGTCATCGAGGCCCTTCACCTCGGTGCGGCACCAGATGACCTGGGGCGTGTTGCCACCGAAAGCCAACAGCTTGGCGTTCCAGTTCTTTTGCATCTGGCCATCGATCACGGCGCGGTAGGCGTTGCAGGCCGCCCGCGCCTTGTCCGGTTCGAGCGTCAGGCCGGCCAGATCGCAGGCCTCGAAGCGCGGGTCGTCGCCCGCCATCTTGGAGATGTCCATGGCGGCGAAGTCCATGACACCGAGCTTCAGCAGCCGCAGCATCGTCTTGTCGTCGATGCCCATCTGGTCGAGCGGCGTGATGTCGGCGGTGATGGCGCCCTTCGACGCCTCGGTCAGCGTCTTCTTCCAGAACGGCAGCTCGTCGTAGATCGATACCGGCGTCGGGCTGTTGAGCCCGATCACCTTGAAGTGGCTCTTCGGCAGGTCCTGGGCTGTGGCAGGGCTTGCCAGCCCGGCTGCCAGGGCTGCAATCATCAAAGCACGCATCGTCATCGCCGTTTCCTCCCGTGGTTCGGCAGCTACGAGGGTGTGGCTGCTCTTCCGATTTGAGCGGCCAGTGTCGCACCCTTCCAAACATGTTGGCAATGGCGGCGCTGGGTAACGTATGGAAGATTGTGTCAGTCACGGAAGGGGGTACTCCCTTGGATTGTCTAGGTCCAAGCAATGGAGCACCCCCATGTCGCACAGGGCGACGATCAAGAGCCTACCTCGGGCATTCGAGATTATGAAGGCC
>CAZCGE010000144.1:0-15904 GCA_964498125.1 uncultured Devosia sp.
AGCGCATGAATTGTCCGAAGGACGCAATATGTTGTGTGCTTCGCACGCTTTTTACGCTGGGTTCCGGATAACGCTCGCCCCGGATCAAGTCCGGGGCTCGCGTTTCCGGAATGACGGGAGCTATGTTAGCGCGCATGGGTCTGCCCCCATACGCTAACTTTCGTCTGTTGGAGGGCAACCTATCCCCTGCGTCCCCGGACAAGCGATCCGACCGCGAGGTCGGAGGGCGAAGATCCGGGGTCTTCACCCTACTGAGATGGGGAAGACCCCGGCTCTGCGCGGCCATCGCCGCTTCGGCCGGGGACGCAGATCGTCAGGTACCTACCTTACGTTAGCGTGTATGGGTCTGACCCCTCGGGCGCGCAAGACAATCAGCGGCGATAGACTTCCTACCTGAAATCCGCCAGCGTCAGGATCGGGCGGAAATCGAGGCCGGCGGCTTTGAACGTTTCGTCGGCACCCTCCTGGCGGTCGACGACGGTGACCACGGCAACGACGATGGCGCCATCGGCCCGCACGGCTTGCACGGCCTTGATGGCTGAGCCGCCCGTCGTCGTAACGTCCTCGACAATGGCCACGCGGCGACCGGCCAGCGTCTCGCCCGGCGCCAGCCCCTCGACCAGGCTCTGGGTGCCGTGCTCCTTGGCAAGCTTACGCACGAAGAAGGCCGGGATAGGCCGCCGCGTAGCGTGGCTGGCGACGGCGACCGCGGTGGCAAGCGGCACCGCGCCCATCTCGAGGCCGCCGATATACTGGACGCCAAGGCCCTCGAGCTGAGCCAGGATCAGTTCGCCGATCAGCGCCGCGCCTTCCGGGTGCAACATGGTCGGTTTCATATTGAAGTAAAACGAGGACGTGCGGCCGGAGGCGAGTTTGATTTCACGGCCAGCGGAGAACGAGCGCGCCTTGACGATCTCGACCAGTCGGCGGCGGGCGGGAGATGCGGCGCTCATGGCGTATCCTCTGCGTCTGGCGGTGCCCACTGTTGGCACGACATGGCGTGCCAATCGCGCTGGCAGGGTCCGGCTGTCAAGGGATTGTCACTTGAGGCAGGCGGATAGGTTGTGGGTAGTGGCGCAAACCGTTTGCTGTTCGGCCCGCTCGGCCGCTCGCGTGAACCTTGATGGGCAAGCGGCAACTCTGACCGTTCACGAAAACATCCGGACATTGCAGGCTGATACTTCAGGCTGGCACCTCGGGCTGGCAGGGCTTTCGCATTCCAATCCGGGGCCCTACGATAGGTTTCAGTCGCATGTGCGGGTCGCATGTGGGAAAATGGCCGCGCAATGGAGCCACTGCCGAGCAACCGACGAGGGTGTATGAGCAAGCTGTCGCATCTGGACGACTCAGGCGCGGCCCGCATGGTCGACGTGTCCGACAAAGCGATCACTCAGCGCGTGGCCATGGCCGAGGGTTTTGTCGCCATGGCGCCGGAGACGCTGGCGCTGATCCAGACCGGCACGGCCAAGAAAGGCGATGTTCTGGCAACGGCGCGGATTGCCGGAATCATGGCGGCCAAGCGTACGCATGAGCTGATCCCGCTGTGCCACCCGTTGGCCATCACCAAAGCCACCGTCATGCTCGAGCCCCGTCACGATCCAGCCGGCCTGCACGTGACAGCCGAGGTCAAGGTATCAGGCCAGACCGGCGTCGAGATGGAGGCACTTACGGCGGTGTCAGTCGCCTGTCTGACCGTGTACGACATGCTGAAGGCTGTCGACCGGGGCATGACGATTTCCGGCGTCAGACTGATCGAGAAGTCCGGCGGACGCTCGGGTCATTACCGCGCCAAGGGGGCGTGAGACATGGCGCTGCTGTCCGTCGCCGAGGCGCTCGCCCTGATCCTGAAGGACGCCACCTCGACTGGGTCGGAGAGCGTCGGCTTGCTGGATGCACTGGGCCGCGTGCTCGCCGCTCCACTGGCGGCGACACTGACGCAACCGCCATTCAATGCGTCGGCCATGGACGGCTACGCGGTGCGGCTGGCGGATGTCGCGCAGCTTCCCGCGCGCTTGGAGGTGATCGGGGAAGCCGCCTCGGGTCATGGATTTCCAGGCCAAGTCGGTGCCGGTCAGGCCGTGCGCATTTTCACCGGTGCGCCGGTGCCGGCGGGCGCCGATGCCATCGTCATCCAGGAGAATACGGCGCGCGAGGGCGCGAGCGTCGTCGTGCGCGAGGGTCAGCCGGAGAAGGGCCACGTCCGCCCGCTAGGCTTTGATTTCCGCGAAGGCCAGGTCCTGCTCGAGGCAGGTTCACGCCTGGAGACCCGACAGATCACGCTGGCCGCGGCCATGGGCCATGCGCGCGTGCCGGTGCGCCGCCGGCCGAGCGTTGCCATTCTTGCCACCGGCGACGAGTTGGTGGAGCCAGGCACGCGACCAGGACCCGATCAGATCGTCTGCTCCAATTCTTACGGCATCGCCACCATGGTGGCTGTGGCTGGAGGTACCGCTCGCCTTATCGGGATCGCCAGAGACAACCGCGTCGACCTCGACGCCAAGCTGAACGATGGCGCCGATGCCGATATTCTCGTCACGATCGGCGGCGCCTCGGTTGGCGACCACGACCTGATCGCGCCAGCTCTACGGGACCGCGGCGTGGTCTTCGATTTCTGGAAAATCGCCATGCGGCCGGGCAAACCCTTGATGTTCGGCAAGAAGGGGCGGCAGCGCGTGCTGGGGTTGCCGGGCAATCCGGTCTCCTCGCTGATCTGCGGGCGGGTGTTCCTTGTGCCCTTGATCACGCGGTTACTTGGCCTGGAAGCCGCGCCAGAGGACAGCGTGCGCGCCAGATTGTCAGTACCCCTGGAGGAGAACGGCCCGCGCCAGCACTATATGCGTGCCATTCTGGAACCGGCGGCGCACGGGTTGGCCGCCGTCAGGCCGGTGCGCTCGCAGGATAGCTCGCTGCTCTCGCCACTGGCTGCTGCCAGTGGCCTGATCGTCCGCCTACCCGGCGCTCCGGCGTTGCCAGCAGGTAGCGAAGTGGACGTGCTCAGGCTGGATTTTTGAGTGCAGGCGACGCGCCCGGAATTATGCGCGTCCGGCCTCTGTCCACCGCCGCGCCAGATCTAGCATCGCCATGGCGCACAGCGTCACCAGGAGAACGGGAAGAAAAACCGGCGGCGCCGACATCAGGATCGACAAGGGCGCACATCCCAATACATTGGCGGCGACCCCAATGAGCAGCGCGTTCTCGACCGATTGGCGCGCATTCTGGCGTCCTTGCCACAGGCCGATGGCCGCCCACAGACTGAGCGTCACCATGGCGATCATCAAGAGGGCCAAGGCGGCAATCACAGGCGGATCGAGCTTGGCGAGGTATGTCGCGAGGTAGTTCAATTGCGCGATCGTGGCGATGGGCAGCAAGATGCTGAGCCACGCCGTTATGAGCAATCCACCAAAACCCGAGATCGTGTTTTCTCCCGACCGCGCCGCCACTTGATCCGTCGCCATGGCCCGTTCCCTCTCAACGCTCGTTATCTGCGGGTGCCACACTAGCCACAGCCGAGCTTGCGAACAAGTGCGCTTGCGCGCGCGGGGCCGGCCCTCTGGACCGGCTTGACATTTGCGGTAGATGGGTTGATACTTAACCTAATGGTAAACTTTAATCACAGCCTCGATACGACGTTCCTGGCGCTGGCCGATCCGACCCGGCGGCGGATCATGGAGCGTCTTGCGCAAAGCCACGAGCTGGCCATCAGCGAGCTGGCGCAGCCCTTCACCATGTCTCTTCCCGGCGTGTTGAAGCACGTGAATATCCTTGCACAGGCGGGCCTGGTGGTGCGCAAAAAGCAGGGTCGCACCGTCTATTGCCGCCTCGAGGCGGTACCCATGCGCAACGCGATGCAATGGCTCGAGCATTACGAAAAATTCTGGTCCGAGCGGCTGGATGCCTTAGCCGCATTTGTGGAGGAGAAACCATGCCCGTCAGCACCAAGCCCAGTACCAAGCCAAGTCTCACGCTCCGGCGCCAGCTCGAGGCCACGCCCGAAAAGGTTTTCAAAGCCTGGACCGAGTCGCAAAACCTGAAACGCTGGTTCGGCCCCAGCGACGCCATGGAGGTCACCGAGGCCAGCGTCGATCTGAAAGTCGGCGGGCGCTTTCGCATGGTCCTGCGTGAGCCAGGCGGCGAGATGCATCGTGTCGGCGGCGCGTACCGCGAAATCGTGCCGCATTCACGCCTGGTCTTTACCTGGGCCTGGGAGTCGATGCCCGAGCGACAGTCGCTGGTCACCGTCACGATCAAGGCCAAGGACGGCGGCTGCGAGTTGACGCTGCTGCACGAGCAGTTCGCCGACGATCAGGCCCGTGATCGGCACAGCCAAGGCTGGACAGGTTCGCTCGACCGGCTCGAGCGGCATCTTGCGTAGCGAGGCAGGTCCCGGCCAACAGGCCGGAAACAGACCGGCCGAGGTCCGACATGTCACGCCAGGAATTGTCGGACCTCGGCCCGAGGTGGGCCTCGCTCCGACCACCACCACCACGCAATTTAACAACGACGAAAGGAGACTCACCATGAAACTCTACGGATTTCCCCCTTCCCCCAACACCTGGAAGGTGCGGGCACTCGCCGCCCATATCGGCGTGCCGATCGAATTCGAGCTGGTCGACTTGACGAAGGGCGCGCAGAAGACGCCGGCATTCCTGGCCATCAATCCGACGGGGCGCACGCCGGCGCTGGTCGACGGTGATTTCAAACTGTGGGAATCGACGGCGATCTTGCTGTACGTTGCGTCGCAGAAGAAGACGCCGCTGTACCCGGACGATGCCCGTTCACGTGCCGACATTGCACGCTGGCAGAGCTGGCAACTGCAGCATTGGGCCAAGGCTTGCGAACCATTGACGTTCGAGCGTGTCGTCAAGGCGTTTTTTGCCATGGGGCCAGCCGATGCGAAGGTCGTCGCCGCGGCCGAAGAGACGTTTCACAAAGAGGCCAAGATGCTCGATGCCCACTTGGCCAAGCACGCGTACCTCGTCAACGACACCTTGACGCTCGCCGACTTCTCGGCCGCCTCATATTTGTTCCATGCGGAGGCCGCGCAATTCCCGCTGCAGCCCTACGCTAACGTGCGCCGTTGGTTCGGCGTGGTGTCGGCTCTGCCGGCCTGGAAGGAAACGGCGCCAGTCAAGGCATAGTGGCTGCCTCGGGGCCGTTGGTTGCGATGGCGGCTACTAGCCCGCCGTCGCGGCCTTCTCGGCCTCTTCGGCCTTCAGCTCCTTCTTAGAGAGCTTGCCGATCATGGTCTTCGGCAAGGCATCGCGGAACTCTATTGCCGTCGGCATCTCGATTTTCGAGAGCTTGAGCGTCAGGTGCTTGAGGACATCGTCCGCGGTGGCGTTCATGCCGGCCTTGAGCTTGATGAAGGCCTTCGGCGCCTCGCCGCGGTAGGCGTCGTTGATGCCGATCACCGTCACCTCCTCGACTGCTGGATGAGTCGAGATCGCCTCCTCAATATTGCGCGGATAGACGTTGTAGCCCGAGCAGATGATCAGATCCTTGATGCGATCGACGATGTAGATGAAGCCGTCGGTATCCATCGTCGCAACATCACCGGTGCGCAGATAGCCATCGGCGGTGAACTGGTTGGCCGTTTCCTCTGGCTTTTTCCAATAGCCCTTCATGACCTGCGGACCCTTGATGCAGATCTCGCCCTTTTCGCCTTGCGCCACTTCGGCGGTGGGATTAGCCGGATCCCTGAGCGAGACGATGGTCCCGGGGATCGGTTGGCCGATGGACATGTCTTTGACGGGGCCATCCAGGGGATTGATGGTGACCGCGGGTGAAGATTCCGACAGACCATAGGCTTCCACCACCTTGCAGCCTGTCAGCGCCTCGAAAGCCTTCTTGGTTTCCAGCAGCAGCGGCGCGCCGCCTGAAAGACAGAATTTCAGCGACGACAGGTCGAAGCTCTTGAGCTTGGGGTGGTTCAGCATGGCGATGAACATCGTCGGTACACCCGGCATGATGGTCGGCCGCGTCTTGGTGATCAACGCCATGGCGTCGTTCAGCACGAAGCGAGGCATGATGACGATCTCGGCGCCGGTGGCGATGGCGAAGTTCATGACGCCGGTCATGGCAAACACGTGGAAGAAGGGGAGGGCGCCAAGTACGCGCTCCTGACCTTTTTCGAGGTCTGATACCCAAGCCACCGACTGGTTGACATTGATGTAGACGTTGGCGTGCGTCAGCATGGCGCCTTTCGGCGTGCCGGTGGTGCCGCCGGTGTATTGCAGCACGGCGATATGGTTGGTGGCATCGATGGTCACCGGCGTGAGCGTGGGATTGCCGCTCAACAGCTCGGATTCCAGAACCACGCGGTCCGCAACTCGGGATGCCTTGGGCCTGGACAGGGTCTTGCCCTTGAGCAGCCTGTACAGCACAGACTTGACCTTGGGCAGTAGCGCCGGGAAGGAACACACGACTGCCCGTTTCAGCACACCTGCGACAAGCAGCTGCTCGATCTTGTCGAACAAGACCTTGAGGTCGTGGGTGATCATCAGGTCGGTTTCGCTGTCGCGAATCTGGAAGGCCAATTCCTCGTTGGTGTAGAGAGGATTATAGTTAACGACGGTGGCGCCAGCCTTCAGGATGGCGAAGTAGTAGATGATGAAGGTCGGGCTATTGGGCAAAAATAGGCCAACCTTGCTGCCCTTGCCGATACCGAGCCGCTGCAGGCCTGCGGCCGCCGCCTCGATGCCGCGGTGGATTTGTCCATAGGACATGACCTTGCCGAGGAAGTTGGTTGCCGGCCGGTTGCCCCACTGGGCGGCGGCGTCATCGAATAGGCGGTAGAGCGGCTGGGCCTGCAGTGGCATGTGCCAGTCGACGGACTTGGGGTAGGATTTCAGCCAGGGGTACTGGCCTGCCGTCGCAATTGCGGTTTGTCCCCCGTTTGCGGTGGTCATGTCCCAATCCCTCCCTGCAACAAGTGCCATTGTACATGCGGCGCGCGCGTTGCGTTATGGGACTGGCGAGGTTGACCGGCAACTTTCGGCGTGCTCCCAGTGCCCGCAAGTATTATAGACCACTCTTTACAAGCACTGACCAGTGCCGGGCCGGATGCAGTTGTGGGCGATTGCAGTGAGCTCGACCTGGCAGTCGTAAACCTTTGATGGCATAGCTCTTGCTCGGAAGGGGAGCCTGGTCCGAAGTCTGGACTCGTACTAGGTTTGCGTATAAGTGACGGCTGCGCTTGTTCTCAGGGCGAGCCTGGACTAGGAAAGTTCTAACAACTAGGCCCCTTTAGGTCCGCGTTGGCGCGGGTTGGGAGAGCGAAATGGACGACGTCGCGACCAAGATCATCGATATCTTGAAGAAGCATATGAAAGAGCCGCGGGACGATATCGCGCTGTCGACTGCTCTGACGGATCTCAAGATCGAATCCCTCGATCTGGCCATGATCGTCTTCGATATCGAAGATACGTTTGGTATCGAGATCCCGTACAACGCCAATGAAGATGTCGAGGATTTCAAGTCCGTCGGCACGGTGGTGGAGCGCGTGAAGGCCCTGATGTCGGGGTCTGGTGCTGCCCCCGCGGCGGCCAAGGCCTGAGCGGGCCAGGACCCATCCGGTAGGACAAAGCGCGGCGCAAAAAGGGGCGCAATTCCCGTCGCACCTAGGAAAGCGAGACAACTGTGCAAGCGAGCGACGCACGTCGTGTCGTGGTCACTGGCCTTGGGGTCGTGACATCGATCGGGCAGAATGTCGACGAGTTCTGGGCCAGCATCGTGCGTGGCCAGAGCGGCGTGACCGAATTGGGCGGGTTTCCGCTTGAGGATCTCAAGGTGCTGATCGCGGCACAGATCAAGAATTTTGATCCAAGGGCGCGGCTGCGACATTTCCAGCGCGACAAGCTGATCCTGCACGCAGACCGGTATTCGTGGTTTGCGGCAGCGGCGGCGGACGAAGCCGTCAAGCAGTCTGGGCTTAAGCTGCCCGCCGAAAATCCTTATCGCACGGCCTGCATCATCGGCTCGGGCGCGGGCGGACTGACGACGTTCGAAAATGCCTATCGCGACCTCTTCATCCTGCAGAAGAAGGCCACCAACCCGCTGACTCTGCTGCGCGTCATCGGGTCTTCGGCGTCGGCGCACGTCGGCATCGAATTTGGCATCAAGGGCCCGACATTCGCCACCTGCTCGGCCTGCTCGACGGCCGCACACGCCATCGGCATCGCCCGCGATTATATCCGCAACGGCATCGTCGACGTCGCCATTGCCGGCGCCTCCGAGTCGGTCATCAACTACGGCACCATGAAGGCCTGGCAGGCGCTGCATGTGCTTTCGCAGCAGGGCTGCTTCCCGTTCGCCAAGAAACGCAACGGCACGGTCCTGGGCGAGGGCGCCGGCATCCTGGTGCTGGAGAGCTATGAGCATGCCAAGGCGCGCGGCGCGACGATCCTCGCCGAGTTGTGCGGCTACGGCATGGCGTCCGACTCCAAGGACATGGTCAAGCCGACAGTCGAGGGACCAGCTTACGCCATGCGCATGGCCCTGGACGACGCAGGGCTGGCGCCAGAGCGGATCGACTACCTGAACGCCCACGGTACGGCGACCACCGATAACGACATCAATGAGACGCGGGCGATCAAGGATGTTTTCGGCGCGCATGCCGGCAAACTCGCCATCTCCTCGACCAAGTCGATGCATGGCCATCCCCTTGGAGCTGGCGGCGGCATCGAGGCCGTGGCGTGCATCAAGGCCATGCAGAACGATTTTGTGCCGCCGACCATCGGTCTCGACGAGCCCGATCCCGAGTGCGATCTCGACTATGTGCCCAATGTCGGCCGCGCCATGAAGGTCGGCTACACGATGTCGAACTCGTTTGCTTTCGGCGGGCTCAACGCTGTGTTGTTGTTCGGGCCGGCGCCGGCTTGAGGCGGCGTGAGTGGTGCAGTGCAGTGGGAAGTCGGAAATCTGAAATCTGAAATCGGAAATCAGAACATACCTGTCGACTTCCGATTCCCCACTCACCACTCACCACTCACCACTCACCACTCACGATCTGTAGGCGACAGCCACGTTCGAGGGAATGACAGCCGATGCGTGAGATCATCATCAAGGCGGGGGCCGTGAGCCTGCGTGCACGGCTGCTCGATACCCCGACGGCCGAGCGCATCTGGGCGGCGCTGCCGATCGAGGCCGAGGCGCAGACCTGGGGCGAGGAAGTTTATTTCTCGATTCCCCGTGAGCTGCCCGCGCGAGCCCGCCGCCAAGGCCGTGATCGAGGCCGGCGAGATCGCCTTCTGGCCGGATGGCGACGCCATAGCCATCGGCTTCGGCCCGACGCCGATCTCCAAGGGCAACGAGATCCGGCTGGCGAGCCCCTGCAACGTCTGGGCGACGGCGCTCGATGATGTGCGGACCTTGAAGGCGGTGCGGGCGGGGTCGAAGATCACGGTGGAGGCGGCGCGTTAGGCGTCGCTGGCGCCGCCGGATGCGGCCATGGCGCGGGCAACAGTTCCGGCAGGTGCATTGCCAGCACGTCCGCTAGCTGATCGAGTGGATTCCGCCGCAAGGGGCGCAGGCTGCCAAGCAGTGCCAGCATGCGCTTTGGCGAAGTCTCCGCGATCGGCAACTGCCGGCAACACTCGGCCTGCTCGAGGTGGCGGCGGTAGGCAGACTCCTGTGGGGTCAAGATCGTGACCGCGGGGGCCAGCGAGATCACCGGCCGGCGTGACCAGACCGCTTCCGACAGCATCGAGCTGGAATCCGTCGTCACGGCAATCAACTCAGAGTCCTCGAACAGGCCGACCAATGTGCCGGCCCCTGCACTGCGGACATCGATGAAGCGAGCCACGGGGCCGTTGACTCGACGCTGGAGGGCGGCCAGCCGATCGCTGACGCCATTCGGCGTGCGCCGCGAATTGGAGACGGTCCAAGTCGTGCCCCAGGCCGCATGGGTGGCGCAAAGCATATCTTCCAGCCCCGTCCAATCGGCCTCGCGAAAGCGCACGCCGCCGCCGGTGCCACCAACTAGCAGGCCGGCCTGGCGCGGCGGTTGTGCGGTGTCCGGCGTCGCCAAGGGCGGCAGCAAATCAGGATCGAGTTGGCTGGGTTTCAGCGTCATTACGGGATGTGGCTGGCGCGCTTGTGCCGCGTAGGACGTCAGGGTCAGCGCGAACCAGGCGCGCCTGTAGGTTCTGAGCGAGCCATAGAATATGTTTGGTACGGCGAGAGCGCGGGCCGCGGCAATGTTGCCAGGCAGTGTCGCGCCGCCGGCGGAGACAACGACATCGGCCGGCGGCAGAGCCTGCACGTCAAGGTCATGAGCAAGGCGCAGGATGGCGGCTGCCGGCAGTCCCGCGGCGATCGCAGCGGCTGCAACCTGGCCTGACAGGAGATACCGGCGCCGCACCTCCAGTCGTTGCACCCGCACGGGCCGCCGTCGCGCCATCGCCGCGACAATGCCCTCGGACAAATTGAAGTGTCCGGGCAGGCCGTCCGATAGCAGGAGAACTCTGAGATCAGGCATGCGGTTCCCTGGCGCCCTTCGCGGGGCTCGGCGGCGTTATTCCCGAGAACGCCGCCGCCCGCAACCTTTGCCGTCGAATGCCACTGAGCCTTGCGTTTTTTTGCCGTCGTTCGAACACATCGCTGGACTGTCTTGCTGAACGGGTGCGAGCGTGCGAAGGGTGGATTCGATGTCGCATCATCATTGGCGGCGCTGATGGAGGACTGATGCGAAGCGTCTGGGTTCTGCTCGCGGTTGTCCTGGCTGCGCTGGCAATTCAGCCGACAGAGGCGCTGGCGCAAGCGCAGCAGGTCGTCGATGTGCCGACGCGGCCTGGCCGCAGTGTGCGCGCCCTGGTGTTGCGTCCCCCCTCGCCGCCCCGTGGTAGCATCATCCTGCTGGCTGGCGGCCATGGTAATTTGTCGATCGGCCGCGACGGCGCCATCGCCTGGGGCAAGGGCATTCACGTCGTCCGCGCCCGTGCCGAGTTTGCCCGCGCCGGCTACACGGTACTGTTGCCCGATATTGCGCCGGACCATAAGCGGGGCGAGGACGCAGTTGCCGATTATCGCGAATCGGTTGCCCACGCCATGGATCTGGGCGCTCTGGTCAACTACCTGCGCAAGACCGCGGCGCCGGTGTTCCTCGTCGGTACCGATCGGGCAGCTGTTTCGGTTGCCAATGCCGCGGTCCGCCTGTCGGCCAACGACCGACCCGATGCCATCGTCATCACGTCGGGGCTGTTGCTCAATGTTTCGCGCAAGCAGCCGTCCGTCGAGCGCTTGGTTCCAGGCCTGCAGCGTTTGTCGTTGCCGACGCTGCTGGTGGCGCATGCCAATGATGCCTGCAAGCTGTCGCCGCCAACGCAGCCGGCCGCCTTCCAGCAGCGCTTCCTGACTGGCGCCAAGAAGGTCGATATCAGGCTCATTTCTGGCGGCGTATCGACCGCTGGTGATCCATGCGGCGCGCTGACCAATCATGGCTTTGCAGGTCAGGATGGCGAGGTGATACGCACCATTGCCGAATGGCTGAAGGCGCTCGGCAACTCCTGAAGCATCGGGTAGAAGCTAAAGGAGCAGTGCAACCAACACTGAAAAAAGGGGAGAAACGCCCATGATACGCGCGGCAATGGTGGGGCTCGGCTGGTGGGGCCAGACGCTCGTCAACTCGGTGCATGGCAAGAGCGACGCCATCCGCTTCGTTGCTTGTCATGTGCGCAACCCGGCAAAGGCCGAAGCTTTCTGCCGCGAAAAGGGCCTGACCCAGATCGCGACGTTCGATGAGGTGCTGGCCGACCCGACCATCGATGCGGTGGTGCTGGCGACGCCGCACCGCGATCATGGCCCCCAGGTGGCTCGTGCCGCGGCGGCCGGCAAGCACATCTACGTCGAAAAGCCGTTCACGCTCGATCTGGCCAGCGCCGAGCCGGCGTTGGCCGCCGTCAAGAAAGCCGGAGTGACGCTGGCCGTCGGCTACCAGCGGCGCTTCTCGCCGAACCTCGCGGAAGTGCGGGCGCGCATCAAGGATGGCCGGCTCGGGACCATTTCGCACTGCGAGTGCGAGGCAACCGCGCACGCCGGCCTCGTCATGGCCGCCGACAGCTGGCGCACCAAGCCCGAAGAGACCCCGGCCGGCGCCATGACGGCGCTTGGCGTGCATCCACTCGACGGCATGATCGACATTTTCGGCGAGATCGAGGAGGTCTTGTGCCTGAACATCCGGCGCATGGCGCAGTTCTCGGATGATACGACCAATTTGCTGCTGCGCTTCAAGAGCGGCATGACCGGCAGTCTGATGTGCTGCCTGGTTACCGCGCCGAGCTATCGGGTGGCCGTGTTCGGCTCGAAAGCCTATGCCGAGGTCTCGAATCCGGGTCTCGATATGCTGAAGATCACGCCGGCGCCATCGGGCCCTCCCGGCGGCCCGCCGCCGCAAGCCGAGGTGTTCGAGAAGAAGGGCGTCGACCTGCTGCGCCTGGCGCTGGAAGGCTTCGCCAAGGCCGCCGCGGGCGGGGCGCCCTATCCGACGACGCACGATCAGATCCGCCACGGCGTCGCCGTCTTCGAGGCGATTGTCCGCTCCACCACGTCCGGCAAATTCGAGAAAGTGGGCTGATCCGCCTGGCATGCCGGCGGGTTCATGGCGTCATCTGCTGGCGGTGCTGACAGGGGCCCGGCGCATCAGCTCGTCAATGCGCGTACGTTCCTTCTGGAATTCGGCCAGCATGCGGCCTGCCAATCGCCGCTCGCGAGGCACCTGAATCTGCAGCGGATCGACAAAGCGGCTGTTGACCAGCACCTCGTAATGCAGATGCGGGCCCGACGACATTCCGGTCGTGCCGACGTAGCCGATCACCTGGCCCTGCCGCACTTTGATGCCGTCGCGCACGCCCGCACCGAACCGGGACATGTGCCCGTAAGCGGTCTGGTAGCCGTTGGCGTGGCGGATGCGGACGTAGTTGCCATACTGGCCTTTGCGACCTGCTTCCTCGATGGTTCCGGTCCCGGCCGCCAGAATCGGCGTACCCGTGGTCGCCGCCCAGTCGACGCCAGTGTGCATCCTGCGTTCATTGAGCAGCGGATGGAAGCGAACGCCGTAGCCTGAGGTCAAACGCACATCGTCTCCTCTGACCGGGCGGCGCATCAGGAATTTCTTCGAGTTGTTGCCGAACTCATCGTAGTAGTCGACGACCCCGTCCGAGGAGCGATAGCGATAGAAGCGCGAGCCCTCTCCGCCCGTGGCGATCGAGCTGTACAGCAGCTCGCCAGGCGGGCCGTCGGCGGCGGCATCATCTTTCACATCGAAGAAGAAGTCGACGGTGTCGCCCACCCTCAGCCTGCGTCGGAAATCGGTATCGTAGGCATGGATGCGCAGAATCTGCTGGATCGTCTCGGGCGGGATATTCTGTATCAACGCAGCATGGTAAATGCTGGCGTAGAGGCTCGAGGACTGCGGTAAATCGCTGTCGGTGAACGCCGCTCTCGATATGGCGGGATCGACCGGAGTGGTACTGGCCACGAACTCGCCAGCGGCATTGCGCACCACCGTCAGCTTGTGATCGTGCCCATCGCCGTACACGCTGAAGCGCGCGGGATCCATGCGGTTCTGCTGTGTCAAGGACGGCACCAGCGTGATGTGCACTTCCATGCCGGCGACGAGGCTGGTGTCGGAAAATGTCGAACGGGCAGCCTCGGTCATGGCGCGAGATTGCCAGCCGTCGGCCCCCGCCTTGTGCAGGATCTTGGCCAGCGTATCGCCGCGTGCCGCCCTGACGACGCGGACCTCACTGCCCTCCAGGTCGTCGGCAGGTTCATCGCCCTCGACAATGGTTTTCTGCAAAGTGGTGGTGTTTGGCGGCAATGGCTGCGCCAGCGGGCTACCCGGCCGAGCCCCGTCTTTTTCCTCCGCTAGAAGATCGCCGCCTTCCGGCCGGAAGCTCGGCCGCATCGCCGCTGGATCGGAAGCGGCCTGCTCGGTCTTGGAAACCAATTCGGCCACTTCCTGCGTATCCAGTTCCTGGCCGTCCTCGTTCGGCAAGATGCCGCCCAGCAGCTCGACGACGCGCATTGACACGTCGCGGCGCTGGCCAGCACCCTCCTCCGCCTCATCGCCGCCAACCGGCGCGTCGTTGGCGTAGAGCTTGAAGGGATTGAATGGCGGGACAACGTCGGAATAATTCGCGGGGACGGGCGCCAGCCGCGCAACGATGCGCGCATAGGGCTTGAGCACGATCTTTTCCCGCCCCGACTGGCGCTGGCGCATACTCTCGTGGATGACATATCGCGTCGACATGGCCGCACTGAGCGTCTGCAGACGATCAGTTTTCGGCGTAGCCCAAGACAGCCCCTCGGCGGCGCGCGGCACCTGGGCCAGGCTCGGCAAGCCGGATTCGCGCACGCGCTTCAGGGTCGGCATCAAGCCTTCTCGGCTCTCGTTGGGGTCCATCGAGCCGTAAATGACGACGACAATGGCGATGGCGCCGACCGTCGCGGCAATGCACGTGCTGACCAGCCATCGGAACCGGCCGCTGAGCCGCGCATCGGCATGGTCGCTATCGTAGACGTCGCGCAGCGCCCGCAGCGAGCGGCCGCGATAGACTTGAGGCAGACCGCGCGGCGCGTCCGCCAGCGCCGGCAGCCGTGTTCGCCCGATCGGTGCGTGTCGCCGACGATCGACCACGCTACATTTTCCTTCCGCCGTCCGCCGGGCGCAGAATAACCCAGCACGGACGCCCAGCCCACAGTCCTGCGAATTTCAGGTGCGTCGCCCCTCGAGTCAACACGCCGATGCCGAGCTCGCCCCTTTGTTGAGTACCGCCCGTGCATTGGGGGATCGGCGTGCCACAGCATCGGGGCAGAGTCATGGCAGGCGGCGCGCGAGCGTAGGGGCGGCGGCGGTCGTCACACGCGGGGCTGCGTTTTGCCATAGTCAGTGCTGGTCACGGCGAGACAGGCGTGGATTTCTTGCCGTGCAGCGGAAAAAAATCGCCATCGTGACCCGCCTTTGCCCATCCGCAGCCCAGTCATGCACAGGCAGGGATACTTACTCGCTAAATATTTCCGTGAGTTAGCTCGTACCGGGTCGCGGCAAGGACAGAAATCGCCAAGTGTGTGTTGACAAGAGCATCGGGATACTATTTATTGCGCGTTCGTTGCGGGGCGCTAACGCTTCGCCGCCCTCGACGGGCATCGCCTTCTTGCACAGCCATTGCGGTCAAAAACCGGGCAACCGGGGATGATCGATTGTCGCTGTTGACGGTCCAGTTGGGCTGGCAGGGTCTACTCGTCGTTGTATGCTCTTTGACAAGTCAATCGAAGAAAGAGAAACGCAGGCGGCGGTGTCCTGGCGGGGTCCGAACATTGTGTGAACAATGTCGGATCATACTAGACACTGGCGATACTGCGTTTCAGCCATCACCATTGATGTGCCGACTCCGGAGGCAACTTCGGAGCTGCGTACATCAAATGTGAAGGTGCCCGTTACGCAGTAATCCTTGGAGTAGATTCCCTCCAAGCCGTCCAGAATCTAACTCTTCAATTTGAGAGTTTGATCCTGGCTCAGAACGAACGCTGGCGGCAGGCCTAACACATGCAAGTCGAGCGCCCAGCAATGGGAGCGGCAGACGGGTGAGTAACGCGTGGGAACCTTCCCAGTGGTGCGGAATAGCTCAGGGAAACTCGAGGTAATACCGCATACGCCCGAAAGGGGAAAGATTTATCGCCATTGGATGGGCCCGCGTCGGATTAGCTAGTTGGTGAGGTAACGGCTCACCAAGGCTACGATCCGTAGCTGGTTTGAGAGAATGACCAGCCACACTGGGACTGAGACACGGCCCAGACTCCTACGGGAGGCAGCAGTGGGGAATATTGGACAATGGGCGCAAGCCTGATCCAGCCATGCCGCGTGAGTGACGAAGGCCTTAGGGTTGTAAAGCTCTTTTGGCGGGGA
>CAZCGE010000145.1:0-16930 GCA_964498125.1 uncultured Devosia sp.
CGACGTGACGGGCGTGTGCACGCTTCCCGAAGGCACCGAGATGGTGATGCCGGGCGACAACTGCTCGATGGACGTCGAGCTGATCACGCCGATCGCCATGGAGGAAAAGCAGCGCTTCGCCATCCGCGAAGGCGGCCGCACGGTCGGCGCCGGCGTCGTCGTCAAGATTACAGAATAGGTTACAGGCTGTTGGACTTTCCCGGAGGCGCGGCGCCGACAGGCAATAGTGTAGGGCCGCGGCAAGCCGCGGCCCGGGCGGCGCCGGCGTCGTCGTCAAGATTACAGAATAGTGAAGGGCTGCGGGGCGTTCCCGGAGGCGCGGTGCCGGCGTGGTCGTCAAGGTGACCGAAAAGGTCACTTCGCCGGCCTGTCTCGCATATTTTTGACTTGACCGTTTGGCGGGCGGGGCGCGATCGGTCGAACGACATCGGCTGGTGATTTCATTCCATCGCGGAGTAAAATAATATTGTAGTAATTACAAAGGGTTGATGACTATTTCACGGCGCATCGGCCGGACCAGCGGCAGCGGCGGCAGGTCCGGACTCTGGCAACGTATGGAGAACAGGGAACTGTCAAGTAAAAAGGTGTGACAAGGTCATTGTGATCGGTTATGTAGGCAGCCCGTTCGGTTTGCCAAGGATCGAGGGGTGTAGCTCAACTGGCAGAGCGTCGGTCTCCAAAACCGAAGGCTGGGGGTTCGAGTCCCTCCACCCCTGCCAGAGTTTGAGTTAACTTCAATCTAGACGACGCAGGGCCTCTGAAGGTAGCAGGCTCGAGCGTCGCGCGCGCATTGGTGGATCGGTGTGCGGCAAGGAATATAGGCTTGATGACAAAGTATAATCCGCTGATCTTCGTGCAGGAAGTCCGGCAGGAGACCGCCAAGGTCACCTGGCCGACGCGCAAGGAGGTCATGATCACAACGGTAATGGTCCTGATCATGGTGACGGTGGCGTCATTATTCTTTCTCCTCGCCGATCAGATCCTGGGTTGGCTGGTGAGCGAGCTACTTCGATTTGGTCGCTAGACGAACGCAATATCCGGGATCCGTCCAAGGCAGCAGGTTTCTAGAGAAGAGAGGCAATGGCGAAGCGCTGGTATATTGTGCACGCCTACACCAACTTCGAGCGCAAGGTGGCCGAGGCCATCAAGGAACGCGCCAAGGCGGCGGGACTCGATCACATCTTCGAAGAGGTGGTGGTTCCGACTGAAGAAGTGGTGGAGATCAAGCGTGGCCGCAAAGTGCAGGGCGAGCGGAAATTCTTGCCGGGCTACGTGCTCGTCAAGATGGAGATGACCGACGCTGCCTTCGTGCTGATCAAGAACACACCAAAGGTGACGGGGTTCCTCGGGTCCGATAACAAGCCCATGCCGATACCTGAGGCGGAGGCAACGCGCATCCTGCACCAGGTCAAGGAAGGTGTGGAACGCCCGAAGCCTTCGATCACATTCGAGATCGGCGAGCAGGTCAAGGTCGCCGATGGCCCGTTTGCCTCGTTCGAAGGGCATGTCGAGGAGGTCGACGAAGAGCGTGCGAGGCTCAAGGTGGCGGTATCGATCTTCGGTCGACCGACACCGGTCGAGCTGGAGTTCGCTCAGGTTCAGAAAATGCCAAACTAGCGCGGTCTCTGCCTGTCCCATGGCTGGTGCATGCGGTGGGACGGCGGTGGCATGACGTGCGGGTTACAGGGTTATTGAGTGCAGGGGTCATCGCCGTCGGGCGCGACCGCTGATGTGGTGCGGGAGAGTGCGTAAAAGGCGCACTCGTCAAAACCGCTAAGCCTGGAGGCAGGGTCCTGCTTCCTCGAATGTCACTGGAGACATCATGGCGAAAAAAGTCGACGGGTTCATCAACCTGCAAGTGCCGGCCGGGAAGGCTAATCCTTCGCCGCCGATCGGTCCCGCGCTCGGCCAGCGCGGCGTCAACATCATGGAATTCTGCAAGGCGTTCAACGCCAAGACGAAGGACCTGGAGCCGGAAACGCCGATTCCGGTCAAGATCACCGTTTACACGGACCGCTCCTTTACATTCGAGATGCGCACGCCGCCGGCGTCGCACTTCCTGAAGAAGGCGGTACAGCTGACATCGGGCTCCAAGACCCCCGGGCGCGATGTGGCCGGCGAGGTGACGATGGCGCAGGTCCGCGATATCGCCAAGCTGAAGATGAAGGATCTCAATACCGACGACTTGGAAGCAGCCGCGCGCACCATCGCCGGCTCGGCCCGGTCGATGGGTCTCAGAGTGACGGAGTGAGGCCATGGCAAATTCAAAAGTAGCACCAGAGAAGATCAAGGCCGCCCGCATGGCCGGTGGCAAGCGCAGTGCCGAATTGCGCGAGGGTATCAGCGCCGAGAAGGCCTATGCCCTCGATGAGGCCGTCAAGACCGTGAAGGCGCGGGCCAAGGCCAAGTTCGACGAGACGATCGAAATCGCCATGAACCTCGGCGTCGATCCCAAGCACGCCGACCAGATGGTGCGCGGCGTTTGCCTGTTGCCGAACGGCTCGGGCCGGACGGCACGCGTGGCCGTATTCGCCCGCGGTCCCAAGGCGGACGAAGCACGGGCCGCAGGCGCCGACGTCGTCGGCGCGGAGGATCTTGTCGAGCAGGTGTCGAAGGGACAGATCAACTTCGATCGCTGCATCGCCACGCCGGACATGATGGGCTTGGTCGGTCGCCTCGGCAAGGTGTTGGGCCCGCGCGGCCTGATGCCCAATCCGCGGGTTGGCACGGTGACGATGGATGTTACCACGGCCGTCAACGGCGCCAAGGGTGGTTCGGTCGAATTCCGTGTCGAGAAGTCCGGCATCGTTCACGCCGGCGTCGGCAAGGCAAGCTTCACCGAGAAGGCCCTGGCGGAGAATATCAAGGCTTTCATCGAAGCCGTGGCGCGGTCCAAGCCGGCGGGTTCGAAGGGCACCTTCATCAGGCGGGTGTCGATCAGTTCGACCATGGGGCCGGGCGTCAAGCTCGACACCGGGGCGCTGGTCATCGCCGCGCCGCAGAACTGAACCGCAACTTCGGCAAGGGGATGATGCTTCCCTTGCTCGACCAAGTCATCCAGGCGCAGGCCTGGGTGCGTTCGATCCGGTTGCTTGCTGCGCAAGCCGCGACTTCGGGATCGGATCTGTCCGAGATTGCAGGCGCCGCAGCCAGCCATTGGTTGGCCTGCGGCTTAAATCCCCTCGTCCAGGGGCCTGCATGAGACAGGAGACCTGCCGGCCCTCTCGGGCCAGGTTTGGACCTCTTGGGTATGCCCTGTGCCGCCGGCTTCCGGCGCGCGCGGAGCGGACAGACGGAGCGTCGCCGGGTTGGCACCCATAGGGTGCGGACCAGGCGGCAGGGTGCAACCCGCAGGCGCCGCGGACGAGCGGTGCCGCAAAGAGGAGTGAGCTGGTGGATAGAGCTGCCAAAACAGCGCTCGTGGCGTCGCTCAACACCGCCTTCAAAGAGGTCGGTGTGATCGTCGTTGCCCACAATACTGGCATGGTTGCCGCTCAATCCGCGGATTTCCGCAAGCGCGTCAAGGCTGCTGGCGGATTCGTGAAGGTGACCAAGAACAAGCTGGCGAAGCTCGCGCTGAAGGACACTGGTGCCGAGGGCATGGTGGAGTTCTTGAATGGGCCGACAATCCTGGCCTACTCCAAGGATCCCATCGCTGCCGCCAAGGCAACTGTGGAGTACGCCAAGGGCAACGAGAAACTCGTGATCCTGGGCGGCGCCATGGGCCGCATTGTCCTCGACGCCAATGGCGTCAAGGCGCTGGCTGCATTGCCATCGCTCGACGAATTGAGAGCCAAGATCATTGGGCTGCTCAATGCGCCGGCGACCAAGATTGCCCGCACGATCATGGAACCGGGAGCCCAGCTTGCGCGCGTCATCCAAGCAAGGGTGACGAGCGAGCTGAAGGCTTCCTGATCCGGACCAGTGGCAATCGCCATGCCTGCACATCACTGATGGTTCAAACCGAAATCGAACTGAAGGACTGAAATAATGGCTGACCTATCCAAAATCGTAGCTGACCTCTCGAGCCTTACCGTCCTGGAGGCGGCGGATCTTGCCAAGATGCTCGAGGAGAAGTGGGGCGTTTCCGCAGCCGCTGCTGTTGGGGTTGCTGCTGCTCCGGCGGCCGCCGCCGCGGTCGTCGAGGAACAGACTGAATTCACGGTCATTCTGGTCGCCGGCGGCGAAAAGAAGATCAACGTCATCAAGGAAGTGCGCGCCATCACCGGGCTTGGCCTCAAGGAAGCCAAGGATCTGGTCGAGGCCGGCGGCAAGGCCGTCAAGGAGGGCGTCTCCAAGGACGAAGCCGCCAAGCTCAAGAAGCAGCTCGAGGATCAGGGCGCGAAGGTTGAACTGAAGTAATTTGGGGGAGCGGGGAGTAGGGGGTGGGGAGTAAGGGCCAACTGGCACCTTCCCCTACTCCCAATTCCCCACTCCCGCCCGCGCAAGCGGGCACCGACGGTTCTCCGGAGGGTCCAGGCGGCAATCGCCGCATTGGACCTTCCGGTGAGCCGTTTGGAGGGTCGGGTCTGGCGCCCGTCCCTTGTCATTGCAAACACGGGGTTGCCGACCCTGATTGCCACTCGAGGAGCTGACATGGCTGAGACCTTTACCGGCCGCAGGCGCATCAGGAAGCAGTTCGGTACCATCCGCGAGGTCGCGCGGATGCCGAACCTGATCGAGGTGCAGAAAAGCTCATACGATGACTTTTTGATGGTCAAGGAGCCGCCCGGCGGACGGCCTGGCGATCATGGGCTGCAGGCGGTGTTCAAGTCGGTATTCCCGATCTCGGATTTTTCCGGCCGCGCTACGCTGGAGTTCGTGCGCTACGAGTTCGAGCCGCCCAAGTATGACGTCGACGAGTGCATGCAGCGCGACATGACCTATTCGGCGCCGCTGAAGGTCAAGCTGCGCCTCATCGTGTTCGACGTCAACGAGGAGACGGGCTCCAAGTCGATCAAGGACGTCAAGGAGCAGGACGTCTACATGGGCGACATGCCGCTCATGACCTCGAACGGCACCTTTGTCATCAACGGCACAGAGCGTGTCATCGTCTCGCAGATGCACCGCTCGCCGGGCGTTTTCTTCGACCACGACAAGGGCAAGACCCACAGCTCGGGCAAATTCTTGTTTGCCGCGCGCATCATTCCCTATCGTGGCTCCTGGCTCGATTTCGAATTCGACGCCAAGGATATCGTCTTCGTGCGTATCGACCGCCGGCGCAAGCTGCCGGTGACGACGCTGCTGTATGCGCTGGGCCTCGACGACGAAGATATCCTGTCGACCTTCTACAAGAAGGTGCCGGTCAAGGACGGCAAGCTTGGCTGGCGGCTGCCGTTCGTCGCCGAGAAGATGCGTTCCATCACGCCCGCGGCCGATCTCAAGGATGCCAAGACCGGCGACATCATCGTCAAGGCCGGCGAGAAGATCACGGCCCGCAGGGCGCGTGAACTCGCCGAGGCAGGCCTCAAGGAAATCCTGGTCTCGTCCGAGGACCTGGCCGGCCGCTATATCGCCGAGGATATCGTCAACCTGCAGACCGGCCAGATCTTTGCCGAAGCTGGCGGCGAGCTCGACGCGGAGATTCTGGCCGAGCTCAAGGAGCAGAAAATCAAGGAATTCCATATCCTTGATATCGACCACGTCAACGTTGGTCCGTTCATCCGCAATACGCTCAACGTCGACAAGAATTCCAACGGCCAGGAAGCGCTGATGGATATCTATCGGGTCATGCGGCCCGGCGAGCCGCCGACCGTCGACGCGGCGACGGCGTTGTTTCATGGCTTGTTCTTCGATAGCGAGCGCTATGATCTGTCGGCCGTAGGCCGCGTCAAGATGAACATGCGTCTCGATCTCGATGCGCCCGACACCATGCGGGTTCTGCGTCGTGAGGACATCCTGTCAGTCGTCAAGACGCTGGTGGATCTGCGCGACGGCAAGGGCGAGATCGACGACATTGATCACCTCGGCAACCGGCGCGTGCGCTCGGTCGGCGAGCTGATGGAGAATCAGTACCGGCTGGGTCTGCTGCGGATGGAGCGCGCGATTAAGGAGCGCATGTCGTCGGTCGACATCGATACAGTAATGCCGCAGGACCTGATCAACGCCAAGCCGGCGGCCGCCGCAGTGCGCGAATTTTTCGGCTCCTCGCAGCTGTCGCAGTTCATGGACCAGACCAATCCGCTGTCCGAGATCACGCACAAGCGCCGCCTCTCGGCACTGGGTCCAGGTGGTCTGACGCGCGAGCGCGCAGGCTTCGAGGTGCGCGACGTGCATCCGACGCACTACGGCCGCATCTGCCCGATCGAGACGCCGGAAGGCCCCAACATCGGCCTCATCAACAGCCTGGCCACGTTTGCGCGCGTCAACAAGTACGGCTTCATCGAGAGCCCCTATCGCAAGGTCAGCCACGGCAAGGTGACGGACGAGGTGATCTACCTCTCCGCCATGGAGGAAATGCGCCACCACGTCGCGCAGGCCAATGCCGAGATCGACGGCAAGGGCAATCTGACCGGTGAGTTCATCATCTGCCGCTACAATGGCGACGTGCTGCCGGTCTCCAAGGACAAAGTCGATTACATCGACGTGTCGCCCAAGCAGCTGGTGTCGGTCGCCGCGGCGCTGATTCCGTTCCTCGAGAACGATGACGCCAACCGCGCGCTGATGGGCTCCAACATGCAGCGCCAAGCCGTGCCGCTGATCCGCGCCGAGGCGCCGCTCGTGGGCACCGGCATGGAGGAGGTGGTCGCCCGCGATTCCGGCGCCGCAATCGCGGCGCGCCGCACCGGCATCGTCGACCAGGTCGATGCCACCCGTATCGTCATCAGGGCGACCGAGGAGACGGATGCCTCCAAGCCGGGCGTCGACATCTATCGGCTGCGCAAGTTCCAGCGCTCGAACCAGAACACCTGCATCAACCAGCGCCCGCTGGTGAATGTCGGCGATCGGGTCGAGGCCGGAGAGATCCTCGCCGATGGACCTTCGACGGACCTCGGCGATCTGGCGCTCGGCAAGAATGTGCTCGTCGCGTTCATGCCGTGGATGGGCTACAACTTCGAGGACTCGATCCTGCTGTCGGAGCGGGTCGTGTCCGACGACATCTTCACCTCGATCCACATCGAGGAATTCGAGGTGATGGCCCGCGACACCAAGCTGGGGCCGGAGGAAATCACGCGCGACATTCCGAACGTCTCGGAGGAAGCGCTGAAGAACCTCGACGAGGCCGGCATCGTCTACATCGGCGCCGAGGTCAATCCGAGCGATATCCTAGTCGGCAAGATCACGCCCAAGGGCGAAAGCCCGATGACGCCGGAGGAAAAGCTGCTGCGCGCCATCTTCGGCGAAAAGGCGTCTGATGTGCGCGACACCTCGCTCAAGCTGCCGCCTGGCGTGACCGGCACGGTCGCCGAGGACCGCGTCTTCCATCGCCACGGCGTCGACAAGGACGAGCGCGCCATGGCTATCGAGCGCGAGGAGATCGAACGGCTCGCCAAGGATCGCGACGACGAGTTGCAGATTCTCGACCGTAACGTCTACGCCCGCCTCAAGGATACCCTGCTCGGCAAGGAAGTGGCCAAGGGGCCCAAAGGTGCGCGCAAAGGCACCGAGATCTCGCAGGATGTGCTCGACGAGATTCCGCGCAGCCAGTGGTGGGAAATCGGCCTCAAGGAGGAAAAGGCGCAAGCCGAGGTCGAGGCGATCAACAAGCAGTACGAAGACGCCAAGAAGAGCCTGGAGCGGCGCTTTGTCGACAAGGTCGACAAGCTGCAGCGCGGCGACGAGCTGCCGCCCGGCGTGATGAAGATGGTCAAGGTCTTCGTCGCCGTGAAGCGCAAGATCCAGCCTGGCGACAAGATGGCCGGCCGGCACGGCAACAAGGGCGTGGTGTCGCGCATCGTGCCCTGCGAGGATATGCCCTTCCTCGAGGACGGCACGCACGTCGACGTGGTGCTGAACCCGCTCGGGGTGCCCTCGCGCATGAATGTCGGTCAGATCCTGGAGACCCATCTCGGCTGGGCTTGCCGCGGACTTGGCCGCATCATCGATAACGCTCTCGAGCAGTACCACGAGAGCGGCCAGTCCAAGGCGCTCAAGGACGTTCTCGGCAAGATCTACACCGCGAACGAGTTCAAGGGCATCACCAAGGACGCCGATATCGTGGCCGCCGCCGAACAGTTGAAGCGCGGCGTGCCGATCGCAACGCCCGTGTTCGACGGCGCGCGGGAGCCCGATATCGTCGAGATGTTGAAGCTGGCGGGCTTCGATACCAGCGGGCAGGTGACGCTGTTCGACGGCCGCACAGGAGAGGAGTTCGATCGTAAGGTGACGGTCGGCTACAAGTATATCCTGAAGCTGCACCACCTTGTCGACGACAAGATCCACGCCCGTTCGATCGGCCCCTACAGCCTCGTGACCCAGCAGCCGCTGGGTGGCAAGGCGCAGTTCGGCGGCCAGCGCTTCGGCGAAATGGAGGTGTGGGCGCTCGAAGCTTACGGCGCTGCTTACACACTGCAGGAAATGCTCACCGTCAAGTCCGACGACGTTGCCGGCCGCACCAAGGTCTACGAGTCGATCGTGCGCGGCGACGACACGTTCGAGGCGGGCATCCCCGAGAGCTTCAACGTGCTGGTCAAGGAAATGCGCGCGCTCGGCCTCAACGTCGAGCTTCTCAACTCAGAGAGGCCAGCCGTCGAGTCGCCGGGCGAGCCGATGGAACGACCGCAATTGCCGCCAGCGGCAGCCGAGTGAGAAGGAAACCGGGGTCAGACCCGTCCATGCGTAGCATGGCTTCGCCATGACGGGTCTGACCCCGCACACGCCCCGCCACCGCCACAGCGGAGACCACCGATGAACGAGATCACCAATATCTTCAAGCAAGCAGCAGTGCCGCTGCCGACCTTCGACCAAATCAAGATCTCGATCGCCAGTCCCGACGACATCCTGTCCTGGTCGTTCGGCGAGATCAAGAAGCCCGAGACGATCAATTACCGCACGTTCAAGCCGGAGCGGGATGGCCTGTTCTGCGCGCGCATTTTCGGGCCGATCAAGGATTACGAGTGCTTGTGCGGCAAGTACAAGCGCATGAAATACAAGGGCCTGATCTGCGAGAAGTGCGGCGTCGAGGTGACGCTCGCCAAGGTGCGCCGCGAGCGCATGGGCCACATCGAGCTGGCCGCGCCGGTGGCTCACATCTGGTTCCTGAAGTCGCTGCCCTCGCGCATCGGCCTGCTGCTCGACATGCCGCTCAAGGACTTGGAGCGCGTGCTGTATTTCGAGCATTACATCGTCACCGAGCCGGGTGTGTCGCCCTTCAAGGAGCGCCAGCTGCTCAGCGAGGAGCAATACAATCAGGCGCTCGATGAGCATGGCCCCGACAGCTTTACCGCAGGCATCGGCGCCGAGGCGATCCGCGAGCTGCTGTCGGGAATGGATTTGCCGAGGATCCGCGACGAGCTGCGCCAGGAAATCGCCGAGGCGACCACTGAGCTGAAGCCCAAGAAGCTCAACAAGCGGTTGAAGGTGATCGAGGCGTTCATCGAGTCGGGCAATCGTCCGCAGTGGATGATCCTCACACACGTGCCCGTCATCCCGCCGGAGCTGCGGCCGCTGGTGCCGCTCGATGGCGGCCGGTTCGCGACGTCCGATCTCAACGACCTCTATCGCCGCGTCATCAACCGCAACAACCGTCTGAAGCGGCTGATGGAGCTGAGGGCGCCCGATATCATCATCCGCAACGAGAAGCGGATGCTGCAGGAGGCCGTCGACGCGCTGTTCGACAATGGCCGGCGTGGCCGCGTCATTACCGGCGCCAACAAGCGGCCGCTGAAGTCGCTCGCGGATATGCTGAAGGGCAAGCAGGGCCGGTTCCGCCAGAACCTGCTCGGCAAGCGCGTCGACTATTCGGGTCGCTCGGTGATCGTTGTTGGTCCCGAGCTCAAGCTGCACCAGTGCGGCCTGCCCAAGAAGATGGCGCTCGAGCTGTTCAAGCCGTTCATCTACGCCCGGCTGCAGACATTGGGCCAAGCCGCGACCGTCAAGCAGGCCAAGAAGCTGGTCGAGAAGGAGAAACCGGAAGTCTGGGATGTGCTCGACGAGGTCATTCGCGAGCATCCGGTGCTGCTCAACCGCGCCCCGACCCTGCATCGCCTTGGCATCCAGGCCTTCGAGCCGATGCTGATCGAGGGCAAGGCGATCCAGCTGCATCCGCTCGTTTGCGCCGCCTTCAACGCCGATTTCGACGGCGACCAGATGGCTGTGCACGTGCCGCTGTCGTTGGAAGCGCAACTCGAAGCCCGCGTGCTGATGATGTCGACCAACAACATCCTGCACCCGGCCAACGGCCTGCCGATCATCGTGCCATCGCAGGATATCATTCTCGGCCTGTATTACCTGTCGATCATTCGCGACAAGGAGCCGGGAGAAGGCATGGTGTTCGGCTCGGTCGCCGAGATCGAGCATGCGATCAGCGCCGGCGCCGTAACGCTGCACGCCAAGATCAGGGGCCGCTATCGCGCCGTCGATGCAGCCGGCAAAGAAGTTGTCGAGCTGCATGAGACCACGCCTGGCCGCATGATCCTCGCCAGCCTGCTGCCGAGGTCGCCCGGCATTACCTTCGGGCACGTCAATCAGTTGCTGACCAAGAAGGCGATCTCCGGCCTGATCGATACCGTCTACCGCAACTGCGGGCAGAAGGAGACGGTGATTTTCTGCGACCGCATCATGAGCCTCGGCTTCTACCATGCGTTCAGGGCCGGCATCTCGTTCGGCAAGGACGACATGCAGATCCCGGACACGAAGGCGAAGATCGTCGAGAAAACCGACGAAATGGTCGCCGAGTTCGAGCAGCAGTACAACGACGGCCTGATCACCCAGCTCGAGAAGTACAACAAGGTGGTCGATGCCTGGTCGAAGTGCACCGACCAGATCGCCAAGGAGATGATGGACCGCATTTCAGCGGTGCAGATCGACCCTGTGACGAAGCGGACCAAGCCGATCAACTCGATCTACATGATGAGCCACTCCGGCGCGCGTGGCTCGCCGGCGCAGATGAAGCAGCTCGCCGGCATGCGCGGCCTGATGACCAAGCCGTCGGGCGAGATCATCGAGACGCCGATCAAGTCGAACTTCAAGGAAGGCCTGACGGTGCTCGAGTACTTCAACTCGACGCACGGCGCCCGCAAAGGCCTGGCTGACACCGCGCTCAAGACCGCCAACTCCGGCTATCTGACACGGCGTCTGGTCGATGTCGCCCAGGACGCAATCATCTCCGAGGTCGATTGTGGCACCGACGGTGGCCTCAACGTGCAGGCCGTGGTCGATGCCGGCAACGTCATCGTCACGCTGCAAGCCCGCGTGCTCGGCCGGACCGCCGCCGAGGACGTGATGAACCCGTCGACCGGCGAGGTGATCATCGCATCTGGCGATCTGATCGAAGAGCGCCATGGCGAGGCGATCGAGCAGTCGCAGATCCAGGAGATCCGTATCCGCTCGGTGCTGACCTGCGAAAGTAAATTGGGCGTTTGCGCCAAGTGCTACGGTCGCGATCTGGCTCGCGGCACGCCGGTCAACATCGGCGAAGCGGTCGGCGTCATCGCCGCCCAGTCGATCGGTGAGCCGGGCACGCAGCTGACGATGCGCACCTTCCACATCGGTGGCACGGCCCAGCTGGTCGACAGTTCCTTCATCGAGTCGAACTTCAATGGCACGGTGAAGATCAAGAATCGGTCGCTCAACAAGGACAGCCAGGGCCGCCTGATCTCGATGGGCCGCAACATGACGGTTACCGTCGTCGATCAGTCGGGCAAGGAACTCACCAGTCACAAGATCGCCTATGGCGCGCGTCTGCTGGTCGACGAGGGCGACACGATCAAGCGCGGCACGCGCATGGCCCAGTGGGACCCCTACACGCGGCCGGTGCTGTGCGAAGCCGACGGCGTCGTCGCGTTCGAGGATCTGGTCGATGGCGTCTCGATGCGTGAGCTGACCGACGAGGTGAAGGGTATCACCAATCGCGTCATCATGGATTGGCGCTCGACACCGCGTGGCTCCGAGCTGAAGCCTGCCATTGTCATCAAGGATGACAAGGGCAAGCCCCGCAAGGTGGCGCGCGGCGGTGACGCCCGCTATCTGCTCTCGGTGGAGACCATTCTATCGGTCGAGCCCAGCACCAAGGTCAAGGCAGGTGACGTGCTGGCCCGCATGCCGACCGCTTCGGCGAAGTCCGGCGACATTACCGGCGGTCTGCCGCGCGTCGCCGAACTGTTCGAGGCGCGCCGGCCAAAAGACCATGCCATCATCGCCGAGATTTCCGGTACGATCGAATTTGGCAAGGACTACAAGAACAAGCAACGCATCACGATCAAGCCGGATGACGAAAGCCAGGCTGCGGTGGAGTATCTCATTCCCCGCGGCAAGAACCTGGCAGTCCAGCAAGGCGACAGGATCGAGCGGGGCGACTTTGTCTATGACGGCAATCCCGCGCCGCATGACATCTTGGCCATCAAGGGCGTGGAGGAACTCGCCAACTTCCTGATCAACGAGATCCAGGATGTTTACCGCCTGCAGGGCGTGACCATCAATGACAAGCACATCGAGGTCATCGTCCGCCAGATGCTGCAGAAGGTGGAGATCACGGATCCGGGCGACACCGAAATGATCAAGGGCGATCAGATCGATCGCGGCGAGTTCGAGGAGATGAACATACTGATCGAGAAGCAGGGCCGCCGGCCAGCAACGGCGATCCCGGTTCTGCTCGGCATCACCAAGGCATCGCTGCAGACCCGCTCGTTCATCTCCGCGGCTTCGTTCCAGGAGACGACCCGGGTTCTGACCGACGCAGCCGTCAACGGTAAGGTCGACACGCTGGAAGGCCTGAAGGAAAACGTCATCGTCGGAAGGTTGATCCCGGCGGGCACAGGCGGAATGCTGCGGCGCTTGCGCAAGGTCGCTGGCAAGCGTGACGAACTCATCGCCAAGGAAAAAGAGCGGGCCAGCGCCGATCGCACGTTGGCTGGACCCGGCGCGGACGGGGCAAGCGCGCCGCGCCGTCGCCGCCGCGCGGAAGAACCGGCCGAGCGGCTGTAGACGAGAAGGGCAAAAGTTTGCGGCGACCGTCAAATGGGGTCGCCGCAAAAATATCTCTATCGGAGAGACGCCGGGTGTTGACCATATCAAAGACGGCGTATATGGTCCGGCCACTCTCACGGTAGGTGGTAGGCCAACTTCCTGCACCGCAAGGTGCCATTGCGGGCCTAAACGCTACCGTCCAAAAGCAGAGGACATTTATACCCAAGATCGTCGGCGCAATACGATGCGTCGCGCGATCCTCTGGTTCATCCGTGCCGGGCCGGCTCTCCTGCCCGCGCGGCCATGGCGTGTTGGCGCTTCCCCAACGTATGTGGGACGCGCCCTGGAATGTGGACGAGGCCGATGCCGACGATACAACAATTGATCCGGAAGCCCCGGGTGCCAAAAATCTACCGCGAAAAGGCGCGTCACATGCAGGCGTGCCCGCAGAAGCGGGGCGTTTGCACGCGCGTCTATACGACGACGCCGAAGAAGCCGAACTCGGCGTTGCGCAAGGTGGCCAAGATCCGCCTCACCAATGGCTTCGAAGTGATCGGCTACATCCCCGGCGAAGGCCATAACCTGCAGGAGCACTCGGTGGTGCTGATCCGCGGCGGCCGCGTCAAGGATCTGCCCGGCGTGCGCTACCACATCATTCGCGGTGTGCTCGACACCCAGGGCGTTGCCGATCGCAAGCAGCGTCGTTCGAAATACGGAGCAAAGAGGCCGAAGTAACCGGCCTCCGACGCAGTACCCGGATGGGCGAGCCGGCAAGGCGCGCGCCACCTGGGATCGCAAGGCACGCAGCACCTGCAACTGAACGAAATATCAAGGGCAAGCCGCCATGTCCCGCCGTCATCGAGCCGAAAAGCGCGAGGTCAATCCCGACCCCAAGCATGCCGACATCGTCATCACGAAGTTCATGAACGCGGTGATGAGGGAAGGCAAGAAGTCGGTCGCCGAGAACATCGTTTACGGCGCGCTGGAGCGCATGGAGAGCAGGGCGAAGTCGGATCCGGTGGTCTTGTTCCGGCAGGCGCTCGAGAATGTCATGCCCGCCGTCGAGGTGCGCTCGCGTCGCGTCGGCGGTGCGACCTATCAGGTGCCGGTTGAAGTGCGCACCGAGCGCCGGCAGGCGCTGGCCATTCGCTGGCTGATCGCGGCCGCACGGGCCCGCAACGAAAATACCATGGTCGACCGGCTCTCCGCGGAGCTGCTCGATGCCGCCAATAATCGCGGAACCGCGGTGAAGAAGCGCGAGGACGTGCACAAAATGGCGGAGGCCAACCGGGCCTTCTCGCACTATCGCTGGTGACGCAGACGAACTCACACGGACTCAAACGGACTAAGGTTACCCATGCCGCGCCAATACCCGATCGAGGACTACCGCAACTTCGGCATCATGGCTCACATCGATGCCGGGAAGACGACGACGACGGAGCGTGTCCTCTATTATACCGGTAAGTCGCACAAGATCGGCGAAGTGCATGACGGCGCCGCGACCATGGATTTCATGGACCAGGAGGCCGAGCGCGGCATCACCATCACGTCGGCGGCCACCACCTGTTTCTGGGCGGGCCGCGATGGCCGCAAGCGCCGCCTGAATATCATCGACACGCCAGGTCACGTCGATTTCACCATCGAGGTCGAGCGTTCGCTGCGCGTGCTGGACGGCGCCGTATGCGTGCTCGATTCCAACCAGGGTGTGGAGCCGCAGACCGAGACGGTCTGGCGCCAGGGCGACAAGTACAACGTGCCGCGCATCATCTTTTCCAACAAAATGGACAAGACCGGCGCGGATTTTTACATGTGCCTGGCCGACATCAAGGAAAAGCTTGGCGCCCGCGCCGTGCCGATCCAATTGCCGATTGGCGCGGAGAACGATTTCCGGGGCGTCGTCGATCTGATCACGATGAAGTCCACCATCTGGGACGGCGATGGCAAGGACGCCAAGATGATTGAAGGCGCGATTCCAGCCGATCTCATGGACAAGGCTGTGGAATTCCGCGCCGCCATGATCGAAGCCGCCGTCGAAATGGACGATGTGGCGATGGAAGCCTATCTGGACGGCAAGGAGCCCGACGTCGACACGCTGCGCATGATGATCCGCAAGGCGACGATCACGCGGACGTTCTACCCGATGATGTGCGGCTCCGCCTTCAAGCACAAAGGCGTGCAGCCGCTGCTCGATGCGGTGGTCGATTTCCTGCCCGCGCCGACCGATCGCGAGGCGTATACCTGCATCGACGTCAAGACCGAACTGGAGACCCAGCGGCGGCCGACGGACTCCGATCCGCTGTCGATGATCGCGTTCAAGATCATGACCTTCCCGCATGTTGGCTCGATCACGTTTTGCCGGATTTACTCGGGCAAGCTCGAGAAGGGCATGGCACTGGCACAGACGACGCGCGACAAGAAAGAGCGCGTTGGCATGATCTACGAGATGCATGCGGAAAAGCGCGAGGCGGTCGATGAAGCCTTCGCCGGCGACATCATCGCGCTGGCCGGCTTGAAGGACACACGCACGGGTGAGACGCTGAGCGATCCGGGCAAGCCGGTGCTGCTCGAGAAGATGGACTTCCCCGAGCCCGTCATCAACATGAAGGTCGAGCCCAAGACCAAGGCCGATCAGGAGAAGATGGCGACCGTGCTGCACATGCTCGCGGTCGAGGATCCCTCGTTCCGCGTGTCGGTCGACCATGAGTCGGGCGAGACCATCTTGCGTGGCATGGGCGAACTGCATCTCGATATCAAAGTCGACATCATGCGGCGCGCCCCGCACAACGTCGAGGTCAACGTCGGAGCGCCGCAGGTGGCCTACCGTGAGGCCTTGGCGCGTCCTACCGAGATCGACTACACGCACAAGAAGCAGACCGGCGGCACGGGCCAGTTCGCCCGCGTCAAGCTCAAGCTCGAGCCCAACGAGACTGGCAAGGGCAATGAGTTCGAGGCGAAGGTCATCGGCGGCACGGTGCCCAAGGAATTCATTCCCGGCGTCGAGAAGGGCATCAAGTCGGTTTGGGAGGCAGGCGTTCTGATCGGCTTCCCGCTGGTCGACATGAAAGTCACCCTGTTCGATGGCGCCTTCCACGAGGTGGACAGCTCGGCGATCGCCTTCGAGATCGCGGCCCGCTCGGCGATGAAGGAAGGCTGCGACAAGGGTGGCGTCAAGATCCTGGAGCCGATCATGGACGTCGAGGTGGTGACGCCCGGCGACTTTGTCGGTGGTGTGATCGGCGACATCAACAGCCGTCGCGGGCAGATTCGCGACCAGCAGATGCGCGGCAACGCCACGGTCATTCGCGCCTTTGTGCCGCTTGCCAATATGTTCGGCTACGTCAGCCAGCTGCGCTCGATGTCGACGGGCCGCGCCTCTTACACCATGCAGTTCGCCCACTATTCGGACGTGCCGCGCAATGTCGCCGAGGAAGTCAAAGCCAAGTACGCCTGATTGAAGAAGAGCCCGAGTGGACCTCGGCCGCCGCGGACCAACGCAGGTGGCAGGGTCGTCGAGAACAGTGTGAAGCATCCTGGCAGTCCAGGGAACGATAACTAGAGACGGAGAGCTGCGATGGCCAAGCAGAAATTCAACCGCGAGAAGCCGCATTGCAACGTCGGCACGATCGGTCACGTTGATCACGGCAAGACGACGCTGACGGCGGCGCTGACCAAGGTGAGCCACGCCAAGGGCTGGACGCAGAACTCGGTGTCCTACGACGAGGTCGGGAAGGCGTCGGAGAGCCAGGGCCGGCGCGATCCGACCAAGATCCTGACGATCGCGACCAGCCACGTCGAGTACTCGACCGCGAACCGTCACTACGCGCACGTCGACTGCCCGGGTCACGCCGACTACGTCAAGAACATG
>CAZCGE010000146.1:0-31394 GCA_964498125.1 uncultured Devosia sp.
GAGTAGGGAGTAGGGAGTAGGGAGTAGGGAGTAGGGAGTAGGGAGTAGGGAGTAGGGAGTAGGGAGTAGGGAGTAGGGAGTAGGGAGAGTCTCGTGCGTGGAAGTGGATTCTGCTACTCCCCACTCCCCACTCCCCACTCCCTTTATTCCCCCCCCCCTATCTATCCAGGACGCTCAAACGGAGCCAACATGACCATCAATTTCGACGGACGGGTGGCGATCGTGACGGGGGCCGGTAATGGCCTCGGACGCAGCCACGCCCTGGGGCTTGCCGCGCGCGGCGCCAAGGTGGTGATCAACGATCTGGGAGCCTCGCTCGACGGCCGGGGCCGCACATCGGCGGCGGCCGAAAAGGTGGTCGCGGAGATCCAGGCCGCGGGCGGCGAGGCGATGGCCGACGGCGCCAGCGTCACCGCCCCTGACGAGGTCGAGGCCATGGTCGAGCGCGTCATGGCCAAATGGGGCCGCGTCGACATCCTGGTCAACAACGCCGGCATCCTGCGCGACAAGACCTTCGCGAAGATGGAGATCGACGACTTCCGCGCCGTGCTCGAGGTGCATCTGATGGGCACCGTGATCTGCACCAAGGCGGTGTGGGACATCATGCGCGCGCAGAACTACGGCCGCATCGTCCTCACCACGTCGTCATCCGGGCTCTATGGCAACTTCGGCCAATCCAACTATGGGGCGGCCAAGGCCGGCATGGTCGGCTTGATGAACGTGCTGCATCAGGAAGGCGCCAAGAACGACGTGCGCGTCAATATCCTGTCGCCGACAGCGGCGACGCGCATGACCGAGGCGTTGCTGTCGAAGGAGGCGCTCGAATTGATGACGCCGGCCTCGATCACCCCCGGCGTGCTCTATCTCGTCAGCCAGGACGCACCTTCGCGTGTCATCCTGTGCGCCGGCGCCGGCGGCTTTGCCCGCACTCTGATCCACGAAACGGAAGGCATTCACCTCGCCGAGGCCGAGCGCACGCCCGAAACCATCGCCGCTCGATTCGCCGAGATTTCCGACATGACCGGCATGCAAGAGCTGAAGGGCGCCTACGAGCAGACCGACAAGTTCGTGCTGAAGGCGGCCAAGGCGAAAGGCATCAAGGTGCCGGGGCGGGGGTAGGGGACGCAGGCGGTCCCGTCTTTTCATACACCTCCACTGCGGCGGCCAGGTCCTCGATGGCAGCGCCGACCGACTTGAACAGCGTGATCTCATCGCTCGACGCGCGCCCCATTGCGGCGCCGCTGACCAAGTCAGCGAGGTCGCCGCGGATGGCGGACTCCGTCAGCACGCCGGAGCGCAGCGGCTGGACAATGTCGCCGGCTTCCTGAGTGGCCCCCGCGCGGGTGTCGACGTAGACGCTGGCGCGGGTGACCGCCTCGTCGTCGGCTTCGCGCATGGTCGGCCGAAAGCCGCCGACGAGGTCGAGATGAGCGCCTGGAGAGAGCCAGCGGCCCTCGATCAACGGGCTCGACGATAGAGTTGCCGTCGAGATGATGTCGGCGCTCCGGACGGCGGCGGCGAGATCATCGGCCAGCCTTGTGGCAAAGCCCTCGCCCGAAAGGCGCTTGGCCAAGGCTTCGGCCCGCTGGCGCGAGCGGTTCCAGATCACCACGTCCCGGATCGGGCGCACCGAGGCATGAGCGCGCACGAGATAGGGCGCCAACGTTCCGGCTCCGACCATCAGCAGCCGTGAGGCGTCGGCGCGCGCCAGGTAGCGGGCGGCCAGCGCCGACGCTGCCGCTGTGCGCCACGCCGTCAGCGCGGGGGCATCGATCAGCGCCAGCGGTGCGCCGGACTGGGTGTCGAACAGCAGGTAGACGCCCTGCACGGCGGGTTTGCCGAACTGGCCGGCGTCGGGAAAGACGGTGACCGACTTGACGCCGGCATAGCGGCCCGCGGCCTCGCCGCCCGGCGCCGCGCTCGACCAGGCCGGCATCAGCAGCAGCGTTGCGGAGGGCCGCTGGTCCAGTGCGATGGTGTGATGATGGCGAGGCGGGGCAATGGCGCCGGTGCGCAACATTTCCGCGAGCACGTCCACCAGCCGCGGATAGGCGAGCGCGCGTTCGACCTCGGCGGCCTCGATGATGCGCATGCGGGTCCCCTGGTTCTCCTCTGCCAGACGCAGGGGAAAGGGGGATATTTTGCTACCGCGCCACGGCCGTCAATGGCTTGCGCGCTGCAAGGTCGGTATCGCGCTCGCGCGCCAGCCGCTCGGCTTCGGCTTGCCAGCGCACGGCTTCCTGCGCGCGGCTGCGGGCGCGCCGCCGCCAGTGGCCCTGACTGACCCAGGTGACGAAGCCGCCGAGCAAGGCCCCCAGCACCAGCACGCCGAACAGATAGTAATAGAAGGGCATCGACAGCGACACCACCGGCGTCTCGGGCCGGAATGGGTCGAGCACCAGGCGTACGGGATGCCGGTTGATCACCGCCAGCGTCACCAGCAGCAGCACGGCCGGGAAGCCCATCAGTAGCCAGATGATGCGGTTCAGCACGGCCAACTGCCTCTCAATGCTTGCTGCGCCGGGCGGTCGGACGAGGGGTGTTCAAGCGCTCGCGCAGCTCCTTGCCGGTCTTGAAGAACGGTACGAACTTCTCAGATACCGGCACCGGCGTGCCGGTGCGCGGATTGCGCCCGAGCCGCGCGGCGCGGTGCTTGACCGTGAACGCGCCAAACCCCCTGAGCTCGACCCGGTCGCCGCGCGCCAGGGCCTCGACGATTTCATCGAATATGACATTGACGATCCGCTCGATGTCGCGGTGAAACAGGTGCTGATTTGTTGCCGCGATCTTTTGGATCAGTTCGGATTTTATCACTGGCCTCTCCCGACGGAAAGATATTGTAATTGCTTAATTTTCCGCAGGTTGCCAAACTGAGACGAGGCCGTCAAGTCCAAGTCGCCCGAAGGGACTCTCCGCGGCGAAGAATTGCGTCAGGGCGTCCGTGTCGAATCCCAGGAGCCGGGCGCTGAAAGTTGTGATTGCCCCTGTCAATCCGCCCCAGCCGTTGTCCTTTTTCGGCTTCCAGTCGACGACGCGCAGGTTCTTGGTGACACCGCGCTTCTCCTCCAGCCAGCGTACCGCCTCGCTCTCCCCGCCGATCTCGTCGACTAGCTTGTGGAGCAACGCCTCGCGGCCGGAGAACACGCGGCCCTGCTCGAGGCCGGGCACCTGCGCGGTGGCGATGCCGCGGCGCGAGCTGACGAGGCTCAGGAACCAACGGAAGCCGTCATCGACCATGGCGTTGGCGGCCTGTCTGCCGGCTTCGTCGATCGGTGCAAACATCGACGGGTTGGCCTTGAGCGGGCCTGTCTTGACCTCATTGACCTTGACGCCGATCTTGTCGAGCAGGCCGGACAAGTCCGGCCATTGGAAAATGACGCCGACGGAGCCGGTAATGGAGTTGCCGCGCGCGATAATGTGGTCGGTTCCCAGGCCGGTGATGTAGGCGGCCGAGGCCGCCACCGTGCCGAACTGAGCCACCACGGGCTTGCTGGCGGATACATTGCGCATGGCCTCGAACAGGGCCTCCCCGCCTGTGGTGGTGCCACCGCCGCTATTGATGAAGACGATGACGCCTTCGACATTCTTGGCCTCCGCCAGCTTTTTCAGCATGCGAAGCTGGTCGCGGTTCTCAGTGATGAGACCTTCGATGGTGACGCGGGCGATCTGCTTGCTCTCGCCGAGCTGCGTCAACTGGCTGCTGCCCAGGGCGATGGCTGCGATCAGCGCGATGACGCCGATGATGGCTGCCGCGCGCCAGAACGAAAGTGACCGCCGCATCCGGCGGCGGTCGAGGACAACTTCTGTCTCGAGAGTCATGGAACGATCTACTCCAGGATGACTGATGTTGACAGGCAGGCGGTCGAGCAGAGTAAGGCGTGCGGGCCTCGAGCTCAACTGGCTGTGTCGGGCAGTGGGCTGCAAGCCGCACTGCAAGGAGCTTGCCGGATCAAGCCAGTGTGGCAACGGCGACGTGGCCTATGCTTCACAGGCAACCTTAACGCAGTGACGACCCAGGCCGGTCCCAGGATCCCCGGCCGTTCCGGGGCAGGCGGGAATGCCGACCTGCCCAGTTTTGGCACACGTGGCATGGCTGCAAGACATTCTCGACCATCGTGCAGCCTGGCGGGGCGCACGATGGCCGAGAGGCATGTCACTCCTTGGGCTCGTCGCCTTCGCGCTTCTTGATGGCGGCCTTGAAGATATCGCCGAGCGAGGCGCCAGAGTCGGTCGAGCCGTACTGGGCGACCGCCTGCTTCTCTTCGGCAAGCTCGAGGCTCTTGATCGATAGCGTAAGGCGGCGGGTGGCCTTGTCGACGTTGGTCACAGCCGCGTCGACCTTGTCGCCGACATTGAAGCGCTCCGGCCGCTGTTCGGCGCGCTCACGCGACAGATCAGCTCGCTTGATGAAGGAGACCAGATCGGTGCCCACCACCTTCACTTCGAGGCCACCGTCTTGCACCGCGGTCACTTCACACGTGACAGCGTCGCCCTTCTTGTATTTGGCCAAGGCGTCCAGCGGATCGCCGCCCACCTGCTTGATGCCGAGCGAGATGCGCTCCTTCTGGCTGTCGACGTCGAGCACGACGGCTTTGACGTTGTCGCCCTTCTTGTACTCCTTGATGACCTCGTCGCCGGCGCGCGTCCAATCGAGGTCGGACAAATGCACCATGCCGTCGACCCCGCCGTCGAGGCCGATGAACAAGCCGAACTCGGTGATATTGCGGATCGGGCCCTCGACCATCGAGTTGCGCGGATGTGCCGCCAGGAATGTATCCCAGGGGTTGTCCTGGGTTTGTTTCAGTCCCAGGCTGATGCGCCGCTTGTTGGGGTCGACCTCGAGGATCTGGACCTCGACCTGCTGACTGGTGGCGACGATCTTGCCGGGATGGATGTTCTTCTTGGTCCAGCTCATCTCGGAGACGTGGATCAGGCCCTCCACACCGGGCTCCAGCTCGACGAAGGCGCCGTAGTCGGCAATGTTCGTGACGGTGCCTTGGAAGCGCGCCTGCACGGGATACTTTGCCTCGATGCCGGCCCAGGGGTCCGACTGCAGCTGCTTCATGCCGAGGCTGATGCGCTGCGTATCCGGATTGATGCGGATGATCTGCACCTTGACGGTGTCGCCGACATTGACGATCTCGCTGGGGTGATTGACGCGGCGCCAGGCCATGTCGGTGACGTGCAGCAGGCCATCGATGCCGCCGAGGTCGATGAACGCACCATAATCGGTGATGTTCTTGACCAGCCCCTCGATGACCTGGCCCTCCTCGAGCCGGGCAACGATGTCGGCGCGCTGCTCGGCGCGCGTCTCTTCGAGCACGGAACGGCGCGAGACGACGATGTTGCCGCGACGGCGATCCATCTTGAGGATCTGGAACGGCTGCTGCTGATGCATCAGCGGGCCGATGTCACGCACGGGGCGGATGTCGACCTGGCTGCCCGGCAGGAAGGCCACGGCGCCGTCGAGATCGACGGTGAATCCACCCTTGACCTTGTTGAAGATGACGCCGGTGACTTTCTCACCCTTCTCGAACTGCTTCTCCAGGCGCGTCCAGCTCTCCTCGCGCTTGGCCTTCTCGCGCGACAGCACCGCCTCGCCCAGCGCATTCTCGATGCGCTCGAGGTAGACCTCGACCTCGTCGCCGATCTTCAATTCGGCGGTCTGGCCGGGCATGGCGAATTCGCGCAGCGGCACGCGGCCTTCCATCTTGAGGCCGACGTCGATGACGGCCAGGTCCTTCTCGATGCCGACGATCTTGCCTTTGACGACGCTGCCCTCCAGGGCCTCGTCATGCTGCAGGCTCTCGGCGAAGAGCGCGGCGAAGTCATCGCGGTTGGGGTTCATCTCTTTGATGGTTTCGGTGACAGACATCGGTACGGTCGACTCCTGAAGTCAGCTCATCCGGCAAGGCCGGACGATGGTGAGAGTTGCGGGGGCAGGCCGCACGCGCACTGATCTGCCGGCACGAGCAACGGCAGACCGGTTCGAGCCGGCCTCTTGCGGATGTGGTTCTGGTCTGTGCGCCGCCGTGGAAAGGCCCAGCCCGCCAATATGAATTTGGCCGCATGCCTGGGTGTCGCCCAGGTTGCGCCCTATTGGCTGATCTTCCTCTTGATCAATCCGACAGCGGCGTCGAATGCCCGGGTTATAGCCAACTCGGTGGTATCCAGCAAGAGCGTGTCGGCGGCCGGCTTCATTGGCGCGTTGGTGCGTTGGCTGTCGCGTGCGTCGCGCGTGCGGATGTCCTGCAAGACGCTTTCATATTCAATGGGTTCGCCGCGGGCCTGCAGCTCGAGGAAGCGGCGCTGCGCCCTGACCTCGGGTGCTGCCGTAACGAAAATCTTCACGTCGGCGTCGGGGCAGACCACGGTGCCGATGTCGCGGCCATCGAGCACGGCGCCGCCGGGCTGGTTCGCGAACGCGCGCTGGAAGGCGAGGAGCGCGGCGCGTACCTCGGGGATGCGGGCGACGATCGAGGCGCGATCCCCGGCCTGGGCCCCGCGCAGGGCTGGGTCACCGAGCGTGGCCGGATCGAGCGCCAGTGCTGCCGCAGCGGCAGCGCCAGCATCCTCCAGAGTGCCGCCGCGGGCGGCCACATCGCGCGCCACGGCGCGATACAGCAGGCCGGTGTCGAGGACTGGCAGCGAGAAGTGGTCGGCGACGAGCCTGGCGATGGTGCCCTTGCCGGACGCGGCCGGGCCGTCGATGGCGATGATCATGGCGCGCGGCCTTGCGGCGGTGTCGACTGGCCGCACTGCTAGGGCAAATCGCAAGAGAGGGCAATCGCGCGGATTGCGCCACCTCAGGCCTTGGTCTCCTCCGCCGGCACTTCCGCGGCGGTGGCCTCGGCGATCAGGCGCTGGGCCTGGGTAACCCAATCCTGCCGTTCGATGCGGCCACCTAGATCCAGCGCGTCGTCCAGGTTGGCAATGTCGTCATCGGACAAATTGGCGATCTGCTCGAGCTTGATGCAGTTCACCTGCTTCAGGCGCGATGCAAGCTCGGCATCGATGCCGGTGATCTGTGACAGGTCATCGGCGTCACCCTTGGGCTTCTTGAAACCCTTCCAGGCGGCGTTGAGGCGCTTGGCGCGAGCGTCGGTGCGCTCCAGGATGCGGGCGGATTTGCCGCGACGGCCGCGCAGGTAATAGAGCTTGGCGCGGCGCACCCGGCCGCGGCGGACGACCTCGATCTCGGCGATGAACGGCGAGTAGACGGGAAACACCCGCTCCACGCCTTCGCCATAGGAGATCTTGCGGACGGTGAAACTTTCATTGATGCCGTGGCCGGCGCGGGCAATCACCACACCTTCATAGGCCTGAAGACGAAATTGCTGCTGTTGTCCCGCCACGGCTGGCGCTTTGGCTTTGGCTTTCTTTGACTTCGGGTCCTCGACCTCTTCGAAAACCTTGACCAGCACCTTGACGGTGTCGCCTGGCTCGAACTGCGGCACGCCGCGCTTGGCCAGCAGCGCATTGACCTGCTCGCGCTCAATTTCTTCGATGATGTTCATTGTTGTTTGTCCTTCATCGCATCACGGCAGAGGAGCTGAACCATGATGCCGGCAAGACCGACCTGGACAGCTCATGCAGCCCATGTTTGGGCAACCCGCATGGGGGAAAGGGCGGCTCATAGCCCAATCCGCGGATGTTGTCGATGGGGTGTCCGTGCGGGCATTCAGCCCCCGACAGCCCCGCAACACAAATGTTTGTTAGGCTGGTGGCTGAATGGTTCATCAACTTGAGGTATACTACCTTGCCTCGCCCGGGCCAGACCCACGCCATCAGTCCCGTCTGCCACGTTTGAAGGACGATCATGCCTGCCCGTAACGTTTCCTTTCTCCAGGACCTGCTCAACACTGTGGCCGAGCAGGGCCGGGCGTTGCTTCCCAGCCGCCTGTTCGGCAGCGAGGTCGAGGAAGACATCGAGGAACTCGCCAAGGCGGTGATGTCGGGCCGCGGCGAGGCGTCGGGCGTGGCCATAGCGCGCGAACTGTTGCATTGTTACAAGCGCTTGGGCCCCGAGGAGCGACGCGCGTTTTTCCGCTATCTGGCCGAGGCGCTGCAACCGGATCAGGCGCGGGTGGCCGAGGCTTGCGCGGCCTATCTGGCCGATCCCTCGCAGGCCACGGTGATGGCCGTGCAACACGCGGTTGCCAGCGTGCGCCAGGAGTTTTTTCGCCGTCTCAATCTGCCGCCGGGGGCGACCGGGACGATCGTGTCGATGCGGCGCGATCTGCTGCGCCTGCCCAAGGGTGAGCCGTCGCTCGAGGCGGTGGACGACGACCTGATGCAATTGCTGCAATCCTGGTTCAACCGCGGCTTCCTGGTGCTGCGGCGCATCGACTGGCAGACGCCGGCGGCAGTCCTCGAGAAGATCATCGCCTATGAGGCCGTGCACCAGATCCAGGGTTGGGACGATCTGCGCCGCCGCCTCGATCCCGACGATCGCTGCTGCTTTGCCTTCTTCCACCCCTCGCTGGTCGACGAGCCGCTGATTTTCGTCGAAGTCGCCTTGATGGATGAGATGCCGCAGGCGATCGGTCCGCTGCTGAACGAGGAGCGAAAGAACGGCGAGGAGATCGAGCCGACCACGGCGGTGTTCTATTCCATTTCCAACTGCCAGGAGGGTCTGCGCGGCATCTCGTTCGGCAACTTCCTGATCAAGCACGTGGTCGAGGAGCTGGCCAAGGACCATCCCAGCCTGAAAACGTTCGTGACGCTGTCGCCGGCGCCGCATTTCGCCCGATGGCTCGACCGACAGTTGGCGGATGATTCCCTGGGCCTCGTCACCGAGGCGGATCGGCTGGCGATCAAGATGCTGCGCGATCCCGGCTGGCTCGATCAGTCTTCCGAGCCGCTCAAGGCCTCGCTGATGGCGCTGGCGGCGCATTATTTCCTCACGGCGAAGTCGGCCGACGGGCGGCCGGTCGATCCGGTGGCGCGTTTCCATCTGGGTAACGGCGCGCGCCTGGAACGCATCAATTGGCTGGGCGATGTGTCGGAGAAAGGCTTGCGCGAAGCGCACGGCCTGATGGTCAATTATCGCTACGATCTGAAAGAGATCGAGCGCAACCACGAGGCCTTCGCCAACGACGGCGTGATCGCCACTTCGCGCGCCGTGCGCGGCCTGCTCAGGCCGTTGGCCAAGGGCAAGGTTGTGGCCGGCGATCCGGTCACGGCTACGCCGCTAGCCACGCGCCTGGCGAAGCCGGTGCGCGACGCGGCGGGCAGCTGAGGCGTCCAAGGCGCGCGAGCCCGAGTTGTCGTGCGGGCCAACTCTGCTATGACTGCCATCTGTCATCGGTCGGCGGTACACCGACCTCGCAACGAGGCAGCAGGGCAGGCGGGATCGAGCATGCGCTACGACGATGGTGATCGCGAAAGCCGCAACGTCGAGGATCGGCGGGGGCAGGGCTCCGGCATGTTCGGGCCGCGTGCGGGCGGCATGCAGATTCCCATCGGCCGGGGCGGCCTCGGTCTGACCGGATTATTGATCATCGCCGCGATCAGCCTGTTGTTCGGCATTAATCCGCTCGATCTCCTGGGCAGCGATGGCAGCATCCGCTTCCCCGACATTGCCCAGCTGCCGCGATCGGACCAGGCGCAGCCGGGCCCCGTCGGCCGGCGTGGCACGTTCGACCTGCCGGCCGCCGGCACCCCAGGCAGTCCGTCGCGCGCCAGCCAGGACGATATGAAGCGCTTCGTCAGCCGCGTGCTGGCCGACATGGAGGATTTCTGGGGCAAGGAGTTCCAGCGGCATGGGTTACGCTACGAGGATCCCAAGCTCGTGCTGTTCACCGGCGCCACGCAAACCGCCTGCGGCGCCGGCAGTGCGGCGATGGGGCCGTTCTACTGCCCGCAGGATCGCAAGATCTACATCGATCTCAAGTTCTACGAGGACTTGAAAACCCGCTTCAAGGCGCCGGGCGATTTCGCCCAGGCCTATGTCGTCGCCCATGAGGTGGGTCATCACATCCAGGTGCTGCTCGGCATCAGCGACAACGTGTGGCGCCTGAAGAGCGGGCTCGACCAGCGGCAGGGCAACGAGGTGCAGGTGCGCATGGAACTGCAGGCCGAGTGCCTGGCTGGAATGTGGGCCAAACGCATCGATGACGCCAAGAGTCGCCTGCAGCCCGGCGATATCGAGGAGGGCCTGAATGCCGCCAGCGCCATTGGCGACGATACGCTGCAGCGGCAAACCCAGGGCCGTGTCGTGCCCGACGCCTTCACGCATGGCTCTTCGGCGCAGCGCGTGCGCTGGTTCAAGCGCGGCTTCGACAAGGCCCAGTTGCAGGCCTGCGACACGTTTTCGGTGACCAAGTCGGAGCTGTGAAGCCATTGGCCGCGGGTTTGGCCGCATGCCATATTGCCAAACCTGTCGACAGCATGCCCAGGATTGGCAAAAGACAGGTCGCTGACACGGCGACGACCGCCGGTGCGCTACAGCGCGTTGCCGGTGAAGGTGCTGACCTTGCAGGTGACGTTCTGCGCGCGCAGCGCATCACACACGCGCTGGGCTTCCGCCGCGTTGGGCACCGGGCCGGCGATCAGATCGAAGGCAGGGCCATTGGGATTGGGCTCACGGCTCGCCATGTAGCGAGGCTGCATTTTCTGCAGCAGGGCCTGATGGCGCTGGCTGAGCAGCATCCAATTGAGGCGAAGGGCATCGACCGAGGGTCCCGCACTGAGCTGGATCGCAACGGCTGCGGCTTCGGCCTTGGGGGCCGCGGGCACGCTGCTGGTTTCCAGAGGTGCGCCGGCCGCGGCCGTGCGTGCGGGCGGGCGTGGCGGAGCTGGCCGGACGGGTGCGCTTGCAACCTGTTGGCCGGGCGCTGCGGCGGCTGCGGTCGCGGGCGGCGCAGCCGGTGGCGGCGCCTTGGCTGCGCGCGGCTTCTCCGCGATACGCGGCGCGGCCGGCTCGGTAACCTGAGCATTGGCCAGCATCGGCGCAAGGATCGGCGCAATGGCCTGCTCCTCGCGGAGCTTGGCTTCGCGTGCCTCGATGGCGGCGAGCTTCAGCGCCAGCGTCGTCTCGCGATCCGTCCTGCGGGCAAGCTCGCCGCGAATACTGTTCAACTCGGCGCGGGCCGCGAGCAATTGCTTCTGCAGCGCGTCGGTCTCCTCGGCAGCCGCGCGAATGGCCTGCTCGTCCTCCTGCAGCAGCACGCTGCTCAGACGAAACGGCGGAGCCACGTCATCCAGCCATTCAGGCCGAATCGTCGCGGTGACGATGTAGGCCACCGCCAGTGTCATCAAAAGCGCCCAGACACCCAGATAGTGGACCGGAATGCGTGCGCGTCTGCTGGTTGCCATGGTGTCGTGACCCTCGGCTTTGGACCTGTGTGCTGTCTCGTCAATATGAGTCCCGCCACCGGGTCAACGCGGGCCACGGCGCGGCGGCGGCTGCATTGTGGATAGAACCGAGTTGCCACAGGCGACGGCGCCTGGCGCGCACCAGCATCGGCCGCGATTTACCCTGTGCCGGCGGTCGGCCGCCTTGCAATTGACAACGGTCTGAGCAAGGCTAGCTCGTCTTAACACGCCCCGCGATTCTCTGACCGGGACCACCATGACCGCGCCCGCGCTCCTCACCGTCATTCTCGCTGCCGGCAAGGGCACGCGCATGCTGTCGGCGCGGCCCAAAGTGCTGCATGCCGTGGCGGGACGGTCGATGCTCGGCCATGTGCTGGCGACGGCGCTCGCGGCCGGATCCGATCGACTGGCGGTGGTGATTGGTCCGGACATGGAGCCGGTGCGCGCCGAGGCCGAAGGTTTGGCGCCAGGGGTCCAGGTGGTGGTGCAGGCCGAGCAGCGCGGCACCGCCGATGCCGTGCTGGCGGCGCGCAGCCTGATCGGTGCGCACAACGGCGATGTGCTGGTGCTCTATGCCGATACACCCCTGATCCAGCCGGCGACCCTGAAAAGTCTCAGGGGCGCGCTGGATGCCGGGGCAGCCGTTGCCGTGCTGGGGTTCGACGCCGCCGATCCCAGCGGCTATGGCCGGTTGATCAGCGATCCGGCGGGCCGCTTGCTGGCCATTCGCGAAGAACGGGACGCGACTGATGCGGAACGGCTGACGCGGCTGTGCAATTCCGGTGTCATGGCGTTCCGCTGCCCGAACCTGCTCTTGCTCTTGGCAGGTATCGATAATCGCAACGCCAAAGGCGAGTACTATTTGACCGATGCGGTGGCGCTGGCGCGCGCCCATGGCCTGGAGGCGCGCGCCGTGGTGTGCCCGGAGGATGAGGTTCTGGGCGTCAACTCGCGCATGCAACTGGCTGAGGCGGAGGCTGGGTTCCAGCGCCGCGCACGCCGATCGGCGATGGCTGGCGGCGCCACATTGAACGCGCCCGAGACGGTCTGGTTCAGCCATGACACGCGCATCGGCCGCGACGTACTGATCGAGCCCAATGTCGTGTTCGGGCCCGGAGTCGTTGTCGAGGACGGCGTGACCATCAAGGCCAACTGCCATATCGATGGTGGCGATGGCAGGAGCAGCGCCGGCGTGCACATCAAGAGCGGTGCGGTGATCGGCCCCTTCGCCCGGCTGCGGCCAGGAGCCGAGATCGGCCGCGATGTCCATATCGGCAACTTCGTCGAGGTCAAGAACGCGACGCTTGCTGAAGGCGCCAAGGCGAATCACCTGGCCTATATCGGCGACGGCAGTGTCGGCGCCCATGCCAACGTCGGCGCCGGCACGATTTTCTGCAACTACGATGGCTTCAACAAGCATCACACCGAGGTCGGCGACGGTGCGTTCATTGGCTCCAACGCATCGTTGGTGGCGCCGGTGAAGATCGGCGCGGGTGCCTACATCGGCTCTGGCAGCGTCATCACCAAGGATGTCGAGGCCGGCGCACTTGCCGTCGGGCGCTCGACGCAGGAGGTGCGTCCGGGCTGGGCGCAGAAGTTCCGGCAGCGCATGCTGCGGGGCAAGGAACGGCGGTCCTGAGCGGCCCGACCGGCACCTGGCGTCCGACGCTGTAAAGCACTGAAATGCTTTTTGATTTGCTTGTTGGGGAGGTTTATCCCCTAAGCAGCAGGACTTGGCAGGCGGAGAACGAGCAGCATGTGCGGAATCGTCGGCATTCTGGGCAGCAAGCCGGTGGCGCCCGACCTCATCGATGCGCTGCGCCGGCTCGAATACCGCGGCTATGACTCGGCGGGCATCGCAACTGTCGAGAACGGTCATCTCGCGCGCCGCCGGGCCGAAGGTAAGTTGCGCAATCTCGAGCAGCGCCTCAACGCCGAACCGCTGAGCGGGCACACTGGCATCGGACACACGCGCTGGGCGACGCACGGCGAGCCGGTGGAGCGCAACGCCCATCCGCACATGAGCGATCTCGTTTCGGTGGTGCACAACGGCATCATCGAAAATTTCCGCCAGTTGAAGGCCGAGCTGACCGGCAAGGGACATGTGTTCGAGACCGACACCGACACCGAGGTCGTGGTGCATCTCGTCACTGAGGAGCTGCGCGCCGGCTGCACGCCGCAGGCCGCCGTCGGCCGGGCGTTGAAACGGCTGCAAGGCGCTTTCGCGCTGGGCATCGTGTTTACTGGCCACGACGACCTGATGATCGCCGCCCGGCAGGGCTCGCCGCTGGCGATCGGCCACGGCATGGGCGAGATGTACCTGGGCTCGGACGCCATTGCGCTGGCGCCGTTCACCGATGCCATCACCTACCTGGACGAAGGCGACTGGGCCGTGATGACGCGCGCGGGCGTGCACATTTTCGATCGCGGCGATCGCGAGGTGACCCGGCCCGTCGTCAAGTCGGTGGCCAGTTCACTGTTGGTCGACAAGGGCAATCACCGCCATTTCATGGCCAAGGAGATCCACGAGCAGCCCGAAGTGATCAGCCACACGCTGGCGCATTACCTGGACATGTCTGCTGGCACGGTGGCCTTTCCCGATCTGGGGCTCGACCTGTCGGCGGTCTCGCGGGTGACCATTTCCGCCTGTGGCACAGCGTACTATGCCGGCGTCGTTGGCAAATACTGGATCGAGCGGTATGCGCGCGTTCCCGTCGAAGTGGATGTCGCATCCGAGCTGCGCTACCGCGAGGCGCCACTGCCAGCCAGTGGGCTCGCCGTGTTCGTGTCGCAATCCGGCGAGACCGCCGATACGCTGGCGACGCTGCGCTACTGCAAGGCCAACGGCCAGCGCATTGCCGCGGTGGTCAATGTCCGGACCTCGACCATCGCGCGCGAGTCCGATGCCATCCTGCCGACGCTGGCCGGACCGGAAATCGGCGTCGCCTCGACGAAGGCTTTCACGTGCCAGCTTACGGTGCTGGCTTGCCTGGCCATCGCGCTGGGACGGGCGCGAGGGGCATTGAGCGTCGCCGACGAGCAGGAGCTGGTGAAGGCCTTGACCGAGGTGCCCCGGCATGCCTCGACGCTGTTGCGCAACGATGCGCAATACGAGGCGCTGGCGGTCCAGCTCTCCAAGGTGCGCGACGTGCTCTATCTCGGCCGTGGCCTCAGCTACCCCCTGGCGCTGGAGGGGGCTCTGAAGCTGAAGGAGATTTCCTACATCCACGCCGAGGGCTATGCGGCTGGCGAAATGAAACACGGTCCGATCGCCCTGATCGACGAGAATGTCCCAGTGGTGGTGGTGGCGCCCAAGGACGACCTGTTCGAAAAGACCGTTTCGAACATGCAGGAAGTGGCGGCGCGCGGCGGACAGATCATTCTCATCTCGAATGCGGCGGCCGAGGATGTCGGTTGCAAGGTTGCAGCCCACATCCACATGCCGGACGTTCATGCCTTTACGGTGCCCTTGCTCTATGCGCTGCCCGTACAACTCATCGCCTACCACACGGCGGTCGTCATGGGCACCGACGTAGATCAGCCGCGCAACCTGGCCAAGTCCGTGACTGTGGAATGAGCAATAAAATCGCGTGCACCGCTGGTTTGGTCATGCGATTGCCTTCATCAAGCCGTGTCATGTGGCTTCATGTGCGGAGTGCTCTGGCGTAGAAGAGGCTGGGGACAAGGAAAGACGCATGGAGCTGAAGCTGCGAGCAATGGTTGGCCTGGCGCTGTGTGTTGGCGCCCTGGGCATGCCTGTGCCGGACGTGGCGGAGGCGCAAACCAGCCAGAAAGCGGCAAGAAGCGCACCAGCGCCCGCCCAACCGGCCGGCGATGGCGAGGCCGGTGAGGCGGCAACCGCCGCCATGGCCTATGACGCCGGCATCAAAGCCTGGCAGTCAGGCAAAGCCGATGTGGCTGTCGAGCAGCTGAATGCCTCTGTTCTCGAGGGCAAACTCAGCTACCAGCAGATGGCCAAGGCGCTCTATGTGCGCGGCCTGGCGCAGCGCAAGCTCGGCAAGCCGGCGCTGGCGATTTCGGATCTGCAGAACGCGCTATGGCTCAAAGGCGCCTTGAGCGAGAACGAGCGGGCCGACGCGCTTGCCGCGCGCTCGGCGGCCTACCGTGAGGCCGGAATTGCCGATCCGCAGGCCGGCAAGGTCAGCGAATCAGTGAACAAAGTCGCTGAGCCGACCAAGGTCAGCGCCGCCGCACCGCAACGTGCGCCCGTGGCCAAGCTACAGCCAAAGATGTCCGCCGCGCCCGCCCCCGTGCCTGCCGCCGCGCCTGCGACTGAGTGGCGGACTTCGGTGCGCGAGGCCAGTGGGTCGTCCAGGCCGCTGATTCCCGAAACAACGGCGGCAGTGCCAACGTCGGCCGCCGCATCGAGCCAGTCCCCGGCGGCAAGCCCATCGGCATCGGGCACAGGCTCGTTCCTTTCCAGCGTGTTCGGTGATCTGTCGCTGGGAGCCCCATCGCCGACGGCACCGGAAATCCCGCCAAGGCGCGTCGCCGCGGCGCCCCTCGATGGTGCGGGGCCCTGGAAACCGGCTGACGCGGGTGCGGCAGCGACACGGTCGGTGTCGCCGGGTGCGGAGCGCGTGGCTGCGGTTGCGCCCGCCGAAACTGCGCCAAAAGCTGCCGTCGCGGCGCCTGAAGGTCGCTTTCGCCTGCAAGTTGGCGCGGTCAAGAGCCGGCAAGATGCCGACTTGATCGTGGCCCGCCTGAAAAAGGAGCAAGGCAGGATCGTCGCCAAGCGCGCGATCGACGTCGATCAGGCCGGGCCCGACGCGGCGCAGCCGGGCGCCTGGCGCGTGCGGCTTGGTCCCTATGCGACCGCCAACGAGCCGCGCAATCTGTGCGTCAAGCTGCGCCAGGTTGGCTATGACTGCATGGTGGTGACGCAATAATTCGCGTGCAATGCGCCCCGTGCGTTGAAAGGTCACCGCCGATTAACCAAATTTGCTGGTTGGCTGCGGTGTCAATCCTGGTTAGTTGAGTTCCGCCAAAGCCGAGTGAGCCGATAGAGCGGCGGCTTGTGGGATGATGACGGCGAGGCGGTTCGGGCCTCCCCGTCGTGGGGTTGGCCTCGATTTGCATGTCCAAAGCACAGCAGCGAAATCAGGAGACGCGGCCGCGCGATGATGGCCAGCACGTAGCCCAGCTCAAGGAGGGCTTGGCTCGCCTTGCCCTGAATTCCGATCCGAGCTGGCATGCCGGCACGCGCCTGAGAAACTACTTTCTCACAGGCCTCGTTATCGTCGGCCCGGTGACGATCACCATTTACATCGCTTGGTGGTTCATCAACATCGTCGATGCGTGGATCAAGCCGGTTTTGCCGCGCATCTACAATCCGGAAACCTACCTGCCGTTTGCCGTCCCGGGCGTCGGCCTGATCGTCGCCATTGTCGGTCTGACCATGGTGGGGGCCTTGGCCGCGAACTTGATGGGCCGCACGCTGATCAGCTTTGGCGAACTGATGGTTGGCCGCATGCCGATCGTGCGCAACGTCTATCGCACGATGAAGCAGATCTTCGAGTCCGTGATCACCGCCACGGGCCCCGATCAGCCGGTCCAGAAAGTCGGCATCATCGAGTTTCCCTCCAAGGGCCTGTGGTCGATCGCCTTCGTCACGGGAGAGACCTCCGGCGTGGTCCGAGACATGCGGCCGGGCGGGCAGGATGATCTGCTCAGCGTCTTCATTCCGACGGGTATCGTGCCGCCGACAGGCTTCGTCTGCTTCGTGCCGCGCAAGGACGTGACGTTGCTGGACATGAGCATGGAGGACGCGGCCAAGGTCGTCATATCCGGCGGCATGGTGATGCCCAACGCGCGCTTGCCGGGTAACGGCAATGGCAACGGCCCGAGCGCCGCCATGCTCCCACCCGCCGCGGCGGCGGCCGGGTCCGATGTCGCCGACGCCCGCCCGGAGCGCTTCCAGCCGCAGGCAAGGGGTGGGCGACGGCGGCGGTGAGCAGCGATGCTGGCGGCGATCGGGCCTATTCCGAATCTGGCCGAAGCAGGCTACTGCTGGCCGCCATGACCCCGCACGAATTCATCGACAAATGGTCGAGCAGCACGCTCCGGGAGCGGCAAGGCTCGCAGGAGCACTTCATCGACCTCTGCCGGCTGCTCGACGCCCCGACGCCCGCCGAGGCCGACCCCAAGGGTGAGTGGTATGCCTTCGACATGGGGGCGATGAAGACCGGCGGCGGCGACGGCTGGGCGGACGTGTGGAAGCGCGGCTGCTTTGCCTGGGAGTACAAGAGCCCCGGCAAGGACCTTGCCGCGGCGCTGAAGCAGCTCAAGCTCTACCAGGGTGCGCTGCACAACCCGCCGCTGCTGATCGTCTGCGACATGGAGAAGATCGAGGTGCACACCGCCTGGACCAACATGGTCCAGGAGACGCATGTTTTCACGTTCAAGGATCTGCTCGACGGTCGCCGGCTCGCGCTGCTCAAGACGGCGTTCTCGGAAACCGAGGTCGAGGCCTTCAGGCCCGGCCGCAGGCGCGCCGATCTGACCGCCGACGTGGCGCGCGACTTCGTCACCCTGGCGCAGAACCTGCGCGAGCGCGGTCACGATGCCGAGAAGGTCGCGCACTTCGTCAACCGCATGGTCTTCTGCATGTTCGCCGAGGACGTCGGCCTGTTGCCGGACAAGCTCTTCAGCAAGCTGTTGAAGGTCAGTGCTACCCGCCCAGACAGCTTTCAAAAGAATGCCGGTCGGCTATTCGGTCAGATGCGTCAAGGCGGCGATTTCGACCTTTCTCTCATCGAATGGTTCAACGGCGGGCTGTTCGACGACGATTTTGCCATCCCGCTGCAGCGCGATGACATCAGGATCGCGCAGCGGGCGGCTGAGCAGGATTGGTCGAGCATCGATCCCTCGATCATGGGCACGCTGTTCGAGCGCGGCCTCGACCCCGACAAGCGCAGCCAGCTCGGCGCGCATTACACCGATCCCGACAAGATCATGATGATCATCGCGCCGGTCGTCATCGCGCCGCTCGCGCGCGAGTGGGAGGACGTCAAGGCGGCCATTGTTGTCGAGATGGAGAAGCGCGCGGCGGCCAAAGCACCCGGGGCCAGAACGCAATCGTTCAACCGGGCCAAGGCGCTGAAGTCAGGTTTTCTTGAACGCCTGAAGAATTTCCGCATTCTCGATCCGGCCTGCGGCTCGGGCAATTTCCTCTACATGGGCCTGAAGGCGCTGAAGGACATCGAGCTGCGGGTCAACACGGAGTGCGAGACGCTGGGACTGCCGCGCGACTTTCCCGCCGTCGGCCCGGAGAACATGCTCGGCATCGAGATCAACACCTTCGCGGCCGAGCTGGCGCGCGTGTCGGTGTGGATCGGCGAGATCCAGTGGATGCGCGAGCACGGCTTCGACGCCGCGCGCAACCCGATCCTGAAGCCACTCGATACGATCCAGTGTCGGGATGCCTTGCTCAATGCCGATGGCACCGAGGCGAACTGGCCGCCGGTGGATGTGATCATCGGCAATCCGCCGTTTTTGGGCGGCAAGCGGCTGAGGGACGGCCTGGGCGACGCGACCGTCGACGGACTGTTCGCCGCATTCGATGGCCGCGTGCCGGCCGAGGCGGACCTCGTCTGCTACTGGTTCGCCATGGCCCGCGGGCAGATCGAGGCAGGAAGGACCACGCGGGCGGGGCTCGTCAGCACCAACTCGATCCGTGGCGGCGCCAACCGCGAGGTGTTGGATGATATCGCCGCGAGCGGCCGTATCTTCGAGGCCTGGAGCGACGAGCCTTGGATCGTCGAAGGTGCGGCGGTGCGCGTTTCCATCACCTGCATCGACGGCAACGGAGCCGAGAACGGCCTGCGCCTCGATGGCCAGCCCGTGGCGCGGATCAACCCCGATCTGACCTCGACCGCCACCAATCTGACGCAGGCGGCACGGTTGTTGGAGAATGCGGGCGTTGCCTTCATGGGAGACACGAAAGGTGGAGCGTTCGATATTCCCGGAGAGTTGGCGCGCGAATGGCTGGCACTGCCGCTCAACCCGAATGGCCGGCCGAACTCGGATGTGTTGAAGCCGTGGATGAATGGCATGCACGTCACTCGTCGGACGGCAGATAAGTGGATAATCGATTTCGGGAGTAACATGGGCGAAGGTGAGGCGGCCCTATATGAGGCTCCATTCCAGCATGTATTGAAACAGGTTCGCCCGATACGAATTCAAAACAATCGAGAAGCTTACGCAACCTTGTGGTGGCGCCACGTAGAGCCTCGCCCCGGTATGATGCGACGAGGTGAGAACTTGAAGCGCTGGTTGGTCACGCCTGAGGTTTCACGTCACCGAGTATTCGCGTGGTTGGATCATAAAATCTTGCCAGATCATAAGCTACAAGTGATCACAAGAGACGATGATATTTGTTTTGGGATCCTTGTTTCGAGAATCCATTTGGCTTGGTCGTTGCGACTAGGCAGCTGGCACGGTGTTGGAAATGACCCCCGGTTATACGATTGGAACCACCTTCGAAACCTTCCCCTTCCCCGAGGGCCTGACGCCCAATATCCCGGCCAGCCAGTACGCCGACGACCCGCGCGCCCAGTCCATCGCCGCCGCCGCCAAGCGCCTCGACGAGTTGCGCGAGGCCTGGCTCAACCCGCCCGATCTGGTGCAGCGCGTGCCCGAGGTGGTGGCGGGCTATCCCGACCGCATCCTGCCGGCCGACGAGAAGGCGGCCAATATCCTGAAGAGACGCACCCTAACCAATCTCTACAACGAGCGCCCGACCTGGCTCGACAACGCCCACCGCGACCTCGACAGTGCCGTTGCTAGCTCCTACGGCTGGGCCGACTGGGGCGCCGACGGCCTCGCCGATGATGAAATCCTGGAACGCCTGTTCCGCCTCAATCAGGAACGCGCGGGGGCGTAGGGTGCGATAGGCCGGACACTTGATCCGGCCGTATCGCACCGCTGCGCGACGGTTGCCGGTTCTGAGCAGCGTCGCCCAGTGGCGTGGCGCCGATGCCAGCAACTCCCGGTCGCCTCAATACGCGAGTGAACGGAGAGCGACGCGAGGGCCACAACCGGCCACGCCGACGTGTCTATTGATGCATCGGGCTGCTTGGGATCGGCGACGCCCGCGGGCCTACTTCTTTTGGGTCACGATGACTGATCCGCTGGCCTGGGCTTCCCATTCGCCGCGGTGCTTCGACATGCCGACAAATGAAATCTTGTCGGGTCTGAGCTGGAATTTGTAGGAGTCGAGGGCGAGCAGGGTCGGGTCCGAAACCTCATAGCCAGATAGGATCGCCAAGCCCTGCACGCGGTCGTAATGTCCACGGACAAATTCGACCCCAATGTTACCGACGCGCGATGCCAAATGCGAGTTGGGCGGCGTTGCCAAGAGTTCCCAGCTGATCTGTCCGTTGGCGTCGCCGTTCTCGGTAGTGTCGAGCTGCATTGCGAACCCAAAGTGGAAACCATTGCGAGATTTCCAATTTCCCTGCCAGGTGCTCTCGAGATGCGCAGGCGTCAGCGTCCAGCGATGCCAAAGTTTGGTCGTGCCGTCGATGGCATGCTCGGCGTTGGCCAGGACAACCAATATACTGCCGATGGCGCCGAGGACGGCCACTGGATTTCTGATGATCCGTGACACCCAGTTTCTTTGATCCGCTTCCATCTGTCTGTCACGCCAACGCTCCTCGCGCCCCTGCCCGATGCCTGCAGCCGTGTTCGCCGCCGCTGCTTTCGCTTCCCCTAGCACGTCACGTGACCCAAGTCTTGCCGGACAAAGTCCTATCCCAGCAAGCGCAATGTCGGGTCTCCTTCGTCGACCCGACCTACGCCCCTCACGCCGCCCGGAACAACCGCGCCGCCTCGTCGCATTCGAGCCAGCCTCGTCCGGAATGTTGCGCGTCGAGCGTCAAGTCGTGATCCGGACATCCGAATTCAGACAATCGATGATCAGCTTGTCGGGGGCTATGAGCAGCATGCCCAGCAGGCCCTCTGGCTCGCCCCGGCGTATGTGCGGCTCGGGTGAGTAAACCAGCACTTGCGCTGTTCGCTGGGGCGTTCCCGAGGTGGACGAGATCCAGTCTACATCGACCAGACCCTCTTGAACCTGGACCAAGCTGCCACCCGCAACCGGGACGTCACGCCAGTATGGAAGCAGATTGACGCCTATCCGCTTCGCTGTTCGATCTCCGACAAACAGGCCACTGTTGAATCCTGTGTCGATCAGCACGTTGAGGCGTGCACCGTTTGCTGCTTGAATGCTGGCACGCGGTCGAATGAGCCCGTCGAGGTAGCCGACGATCGCGGGCATCGGGTCAGTCCCAGTACTGCTCGAACCAGCCGATGGTCTCGGCCCCGAAACGCGCTTTGAATGCGTCGATCAACTCCAGGTCGTTGCGACCGAGAACATATTGACCATCGAGCACGTTGATGCCGACCATGGTACCAGATGCGATTCCCTGAGCCGACAACTCGCCCCTGATCTGCTTGAAATACTCTTTTCCCGCTCTTGCGGCGAACTCGGCCTTCGCCTCGTTGACCGCCGAGGGCGATGTCATCGTTGTCATGGCCAGTGCTCCTTCGTCGCGGTCGCCAGCTGTGTCTGCACTATCGCGTGGTTCGCGGGTAGATGACAAGCTGCAGGGCGCAGCGCGATGCGCCAAGGCGGTGCACAAGGGCCAGAGTGTCGGAGCACCACGGTGCGCCTACGCCGCCCGGAACAGGCGCACGGCTTCGTCGCACTCGAACAGGTAGAGCAGCTTGCGTACTGCTTGGCCCCGCGCGCTGATCAGGTTCGGGTCGCGCTCCAGGAAGAGTTGCGCATCGTCGCGCGCGGCGCCCAGCAGCTCGGCGAAGTTGGGCACGTTGGCGACGCGAAATTCCGGCAACCCGCTCTGGCGCGCGCCCAGCACCTCACCGCCGCCGCGCAATTCCAGGTCCTTCTCGGCGATGAGGAAGCCATCCTCGGTCTCGCGCATCATTTTCAGGCGTGCTTGGGCCGCCTCGCCCATCGGCTCGTCGTGCAGCAGCAGGCAATAGGACTGCCGGTCGCTACGGCCGACGCGGCCCCTGAGCTGGTGCAGCTGGGCTAGGCCAAAGCGCTCGGCGTGCTCGATCACCATAATGGTGGCGTTGGGCACGTTGACGCCGACCTCGATCACCGTCGTCGCGACCAGGATCTTCAGCTTGTCCGCGGCGAAGGCGGCCATGGTGGCGTCCTTGAGCTGGCCGGACATGGCGCCGTGCAGCAGGCCGACGGCATCGCCGAAGATCTGGGCGAGGTGGGCGTGCCGTTCCTCGGCGGCGGCCAGCTCGGAGACGTCCGAGCCCTCGATCAGCGGGCACACCCAGTAGACCTGTGCGCCTTGGCTGACGGCGCGGCGCAGCCCGTCGATCACGTCCTCGAGGCGGGCGAGCGCGGGCGAGGTGGTTTTCACGGGCTTACGGCCGGCCGGCTTCTCGGTCAACTTCGAGACGTCGAGGTCGCCGTAGTGCGTCATCAGCAGCGTGCGCGGGATCGGTGTCGCTGTCATCACCAGCACATCGGCGCCGCCCTGGCCGCCCTTGCTCTGTAGCGCCATGCGCTGATGCACGCCGAAGCGGTGCTGCTCGTCGATCACCGCGAAGGCCAGATCCTTGAACTCCACATCGGGCTGGAACAGCGCGTGCGTGCCGATCAGGACGTCGATTTCGCCACTGGCCAGGCGCTCGATCACCTCGCGCCGCGGCTTGCCTTTCTCGCGGCCGGTCAATAGTCCGAGCCTGAGCCCGGCTTTCTCGGCAAGCGGGGTGATCGTCTCCATATGCTGGCGCGCCAGCACCTCGGTCGGCGCCATCAGCGCGGCTTGGCAGCCGGCTTCGACAGCGCAGGCGATCGCCATCAATGCCACCAGTGTCTTGCCGGAGCCGACATCGCCTTGCAGCAGCCGCAACATGCGCCGTGGGGCGGCCATGTCGGCGGTGATTTCGGCAATTGCCGTGATTTGCGAACCGGTCAGCGCAAAGGGCAGGGCGCTCGCGATCCGTTGCCGAATGCGGCCGTCGCCTTGGACGATGCGGCCCGGTCGCGCCTTGAGGCTTTGGCGCACCAGCAACAGCGCCAGCTGGCCGGCCAGCAGCTCGTCATAGGCCAGTCGCTGCCACGCGGGTGAACCAGTCGAGACATCGGCCGGCTCACCCGGCTTGTGCAAGCGTGTGACGGCATCGTTGAAGCCCGGCCATTTCTGCTGCCCGAGCCACTGCGGCTCCTGCCATTCCGGCAACGCCGGCACGCGTTCGACCGCCTGGCGGACAGCCTTGGTGAGGATCTTGCCGGACAATCCCGCGGTCAGCCCATAGACCGGCTCGAGCAGGGGCAGCTCGTCGCGCGCCTCGGGCGCAACGATGTAGTCGGGATGCACCATTTGCAGGATGTCGCCGTAGCGCTCGACCCGGCCCGAGACGTACCGCGTGGCGCCCTCGGGCAGCTGGCGCTCGATGAATTTCCGCTCGGCGTGGAAGAAGACGAGGTCGAGCCGGCCGCTGTCGTCCTCGCAGGCAACCTTGTAGGGCGCCTTGGCGTTGGAGCGCGGCGGCGCCTTGTGTTTGAGCACGCGCACGGCCAGCGTCGAGATGGTGCCGGGCACGGCGTCGGCCACGGTCGGCTCGGCGCGCCGGTCGATGACGCCGGTCGGCGTGTGCCACAGCAGGTCGAGCACGCGCGGCTCGGCGACGCCCGGCGGCAGCCGCAGCGCCTTCTTCAGGAAGCCGAGGACGCGCGGGCCGACGCCAGTGACCGATTGGGCCGAGGCGAACAGCGGTGTCAGCTCGTTGGGACGCATGGAGTTGGTTGTGGCACCTGAACGTTGATCTGGCTCGGGATGTTGCTGGCAATCTAGGCGTGTCAGCCGCCGCGGCCAACAGCGGGTGTGGTTTGTCCTCGGTCTTGTGGTGCGGCACCCCCGCAAGAACACCCGTTTTGTGGTAGAATTCCCGCATGACCGACACCCCATCGATCACCGACCGCGAGCAGCGCATCGCCGCGCTGTATGCGGAGGCGTTCGACAAGTATGGCGTGTGGGCGCTTTGGAACCTGAGGCGGCACGAGAAGCCGACCGTGGCGCAGGCACCCGCTATTACGCTGTCCTTGCGGATTGAAGGCGACATGGGCGCGCGACGGCTCGCCGAGGAGATCGAAAGGCTGGCGCGTGCCGATCAGTAGGATTCAGGCCGATGTGCTCAGGGTTATCGCTGCGTCGCGCGACCTCGTCGACCACATCTAGCCTCGCCGATAATCGTTTCGCCGTGCTCTCTCAGTTGATTTGTTAGCGTCGACAACTTTGGCTCGTATGGGCTGGAGGACCCGCATCAGCGCCTTCCGCATCACCACACTCTCGGCAGCGCTCATGTAGGCGTCGAAAAGGCTCTCAATAGCCATTGAATAGACCGGCCAGATTTTCTGGCGCTTTGCCCGGCCAGCCGCGGTGAGCACAGCATAGGCGCCGCGGCGGTCTGCGCAATCGCGATCACGGGTGACGAGCCCTGCAGCCTCCAGCCGGTCGACGAGCCGGGTCAGATTGCTGCGGGAAATGACAGTCATCTCCGCCAACTCGTGCATGCGCAGCCGGTTCTCGGGCGCGCGTTCGAGCGCCCACAGGACGTCGTACCAAGCGAGTTCAGGCAGGTGCGCCGCGCGAAGTCGCTGCTCGATGCGGCTGACCACTACGGCATGGACGGTCAGGAACAGTGCCCAGGCCGATTTCTTGTCTTTGCTGCTGTGATCGCCGTCCTTGTTGCTACCTCTGACCTTCAACCGTTCCTCCCGATGTCGTGATTTGTCATGGGCCGTAAGCTCGCTATATATGTCATTGCAATTGCAACGATCGCAATTGCAATTATAACCAACACAACGACTGGAGACAACCCATGCCCCGCACGATCACCCGCGATAAGCTTCAGGTCAGCTTGACCAAGGCGCCAGCGCCTGTGCTGCTCGAGGCCCTGCCCGCTAAATACTATCTGGATGGCCATCTGCCCGGCGCGCTCCACTTTCCGCACGATCGTGCTCGCACCCTGGCACCGGTGCTCGTTGCCGACAAACTGGCCGCGATTGTCGTCTACTGCGCATCCGACACGTGCCAGAACTCGCACATCGCCGCCGCCACGCTCGAGGCCGTCGGCTACTCGAACGTGCGTGTCTACACCGGCGGTAAGAAGGACTGGATCGAGGCGGGTCTCTCCGTTGTGAAAGGCGGCGACGTCCAATTGGCGGCGTAAGTCGAGACTGGATTAGCCAGACGGTTGCGAGCTGCCATCGAAGTCGCCGAGGCCTTCGTCGCCCGCATGCCGAGCGACAAGGCTGGGCGGCTGTTTCTGAAAGACGGCAAGGTGGTCGAGCCCGATCCGGCCAACCTGTCGGCCTATGTCGAGCACCTGCCACGGCGGCGCGGCCACTGGCCGAGTTCGCCCGAGATCCAGCGCGCCATGATGGAGCGCTACGTGCAGCCGCCGGCCGGGGACGGCGAGCGGTCAGGTTAGCGGCCAACCGGGCTCGGGCTGACAGCGGCATCAGCAGTCGAGCCGGCGCGTCCCCCTTTCGCCGGATCAGCGACGGCGCTATATCAGCGCCAGCATCGCGCTGTAGCAGCTGGTCGGCCAAATGTGCCGTCCGGCCGCGACGCTATTGCGCCAGCCGGCTGGACATGGGGCCACATGACCGACGACATCGACATTCGCCGCCGGCGTGCGCTCTATCGCGCCCAGCACCGCGGCACTAAGGAGATGGATCTGGTGCTCGGTGGCTTCGCACTGGCGCGGCTGGCGGATATGCGCGACCCAGACCTGGCGTCGTTCGAGCGCCTGCTGGCGCTGCCCGATCCCGATATCGAAGCTTCGATTTATGCCCGCGAGGCGCTGGGCGAGACGGACCTGGCGCCGCTGATCGCCGTGATCCGCAGCTTCCACGGCCTCGAGGGACGTATGCCATGAGTGCTGACATAAGTGCCGCGGCAGTGCCACCTGCGCTCCCCTCCCCCTTGCGGGGAGGGGGCGGGGGTGAATGGCTGGCGTCGTTCCCGTTTCATCACCCCACCCCTAACCCCTCCCCGTCGAGGGGAGGGGAATCCCACCGTGCTCGCGGCGGGTCCAGAGCACCAAAGTTAGCGGGGATGGAGAAGCACGCCATAACGGCGCGTCGGGGTGGGCGACGGCAGGATGCCAACTGAATGACCGTGACGGAACAGACAACGGCCGGCGACTTCGTCTTCTCGGGCGTGCCCGAAGGGCTCGATGCCATCGTGCTGTCGCGCCTGGCCGCGGAGGCTGGCACATCCGCCGGCGCCGGCGTCGTGCTGCACATCGCCCGCGACGACCGCCGGCTCGATGCGCTGGAAACCGCACTCGCCTTCTTTGCTCCGAAGACCAGGGTCATCGCGTTTCCGGCCTGGGACACGGTACCCTATGACCGCATCGGTCCGAGCCCGGAGATCGTCGCCAAGCGCATCACGGCGCTGGCCAAGCTCGCCATCGGCGGGCGGCGCGATCCGACCATCGTGCTGGCCACCGTCAACGCCGTGCTGCAGCGGGTGCCGCCGCGCGATTTCCTGCGCCACGCCGTCAAGCAGGTGGCGCCGGGCCAGCGCATGGATCTGAACCGGCTGACGCAGCGCCTGTCGCTGGCCGGCTACACGCGTTCGAGCACGGTCATGGAGCCCGGCGAATATGCCGTGCGCGGCGGCATTCTCGATCTCTACCCGCCCGGCCGATCCACGCCGGTGCGGCTGGATTTCTTCGGCGACACGCTGGAATCGATCAAGGCGTTCGATCCCGAGACCCAGCGCACGGCGCCCAAGGTCATCCAGAAGCTCTACATCCTGCCGATCACCGAGGTGGCGGCCGGGGAAGCCGCCGAGAAGCTGTTCCGTGCCCGCTACGTCGAGATGTTTGGCGGCGCCAAGGGCGATGATCCTCTCTACGAGGCGGTCAGCGCCGGCCGCCGCTATCCAGGCATGGAGCACTGGCTGGGGCTGTTCCACGAGACGCTCGAGACGTTGTTCGACTATGTCGCGGGCGCGCCGGTGAGTTTCGATCATCTGGCCGAGGAGGCGGTCAAGCAGCGCTTCGAGCAGATCGGCGAGCACTACAAGGCGCGCGTCGATGCGCTGGAGGTGTCGGCGTTCGGCGCGCCCCCCTACAAGCCGGTGCCGCCCGACAGAATGTTTCTCGACGGGCGATCCTGGGGCGCGGTGCTCGGGGATCGCATCGTGCGCCGCTTCACGCCGTTCGAACAGGCCGAAAGTGCGCGCGTGCGCTCGCTCGGTGGCCGGACGGGCCGCACCTTCGCCGCCGAGCGCGCTTCCGGCGACATCAACGTCTTCGATGCCGTCGTCACGCACGTGCGCAGGCTGCTAGGTGACAATCGCCGCGCGGTGGTGGCGACCTGGACGCCGGGCGCGCGCGAGCGGCTGGCGGCGCTGCTGGCCGATCACGGCCTGAAGGATGTGCGCAAGGTCGAGAGCTGGGCCGAGGTGCTGGCCTTGCAGCCACGGATGACGGCGCTGGCCGTGCTCGGTGTCGAACAGGGTTTCGAGACGCCGGATTTCGCCATCATCGGCGAGCAGGATATCCTCGGCGACCGGATGGTGCGGCCGCGGCGCAAGGTCCGCCGCGCCGCCGATGTCCTGACCGAGGCGACCAGCCTGTCGGTCGGCGATTTCGTGGTGCATGCCGACCACGGCATCGGCCGCTTCGCCGGCCTGAAAACCATCACCGCGCTCGGCGCCAATCACGACTGCCTCGAGATCGAATATGCCGGCGGCGACAAGCTGTTCCTGCCGGTCGAGAACATCGAGTTGCTGACGCGCTTCGGCTCGGACGAGACGGGCGCCCAGCTCGATCGGCTCGGCGGCGCCGCCTGGCAGTCGCGCAAGGCCCGGCTGAAAAAGCGGCTGCGCGAGATCGCCGGCGAGTTGATCAAGATCGCGGCCTTGCGCCAATTGAAGGAAGCGCCGGTCGTCATGCCGCCGCAGGGTGACTTCGAGGAGTTCGTTGCCCGCTTCCCTTACGACGAGACGGAGGATCAGGCCGCCAGCATCGAGGCCGTGCTCGCCGATCTCGCCTCCGGCCGGCCGATGGACCGGCTGGTGTGCGGTGACGTTGGCTTCGGCAAGACCGAGGTGGCGCTGCGCGCCGCCTACGCCGCCGCTCTCAATGGATTGCAGGTCGCCGTGGTGGTGCCGACGACGCTGCTCGCCCGGCAGCACTTCAAGACCTTCACCGACCGTTTCCAAGGGCTGCCGGTCAGGATCGCGCAGGCGTCCCGCCTGGTCGGCGCCAAGGAGCTGGCCGAGGTCAAGGACGGTCTCAAGAGCGGGCAGATCGACATCGTCATCGGCACCCACGCGCTGCTCGGCAAGGCCATCAACTTCGCGCGCCTTGGCCTGCTGGTGGTCGACGAGGAGCAGCACTTCGGTGTCACCCACAAGGAGCGTCTGAAGCAGATGCGCGAGGATGTGCACGTGCTGACGCTGACGGCGACGCCGATCCCGCGCACGCTGCAGCTGGCGCTGACCGGCGTGCGCGAACTCTCCCTGATCACGACGCCGCCGGTCGATCGGCTGGCCGTGCGCACCTACATCTCGCCGTTCGACCCGGTGATCATCCGCGAGGCGCTGCGGCGCGAGCGCTACCGCGGCGGGCAGACCTTCTACGTCGTGCCGCGTATCGCCGATCTCGACGAGGTGGCCGAGTTCCTCGCCGAGGCGGTGCCGGAATTGAAACTGGCGCGCGCGCACGGCCAGCTCGCCGCCTCCGAGCTCGAGGACGTCATGACCGCCTTCTACGAGGGCCATTACGACGTGCTGCTGTCGACGGCCATCGTGGAATCTGGCCTGGATGTGCCCAACGCCAACACGCTGGTCGTGCACCGCGGCGATATGTTCGGGCTGGCGCAGCTCTATCAGCTGCGCGGCCGCGTCGGCCGTTCCAAGACGCGCGCCTATGCCTACATCACAATGCCACCGAACCAGAAGCTGACGGAGGGCGCCGAGAAGCGTCTGAAGGTCTTGCAATCGCTCGACACGCTGGGCGCCGGCTTCTCGCTCGCCTCGCACGATCTCGACATCAGGGGTGCGGGCAACCTGCTCGGCGAGGAGCAGTCGGGGCATATCCGCGAGGTCGGCTTCGAGCTGTACCAGTCCATGCTCGAGGAGGCGGTCGCGAACCTGCGCGGCGGCGATCTGGGCGAGGGCCGCGACACCTGGTCGCCGCAGATTTCTCTCGGCACGTCGGTGCTGATCCCGGAGACCTATGTCGGGGATCTGCAACTCAGACTGGGTCTATACAGACGATTGTCGTCCTTAGAGCGCCGGCCCGACATCGACGCCTTCGCCGCCGAGCTGACCGATCGCTTCGGCGAGATGCCGGAGGAGGTGCGCGCCCTGCTCGACGTCATGGAGATCAAGGGGCTGTGCCGGCAGGCCGCCATCGCCTCGATCGATGCCGGCACCAAAGGCGCGCTGATCGGCTTCCACAAGAATGCCTATCCCAATCCGGAAGGCCTTGTGCAGATCGTCACGCGCTCGCGCGGGCTTTTCAAGGTGCAGCCCGACCGGAAACTGGTATTCAAGGCGGACTGGGATTTACCCGAGAAGCGCCTGAAGGGCGTGCGCGCGCTGGTCGCGGAGTTGGCCGAACTGGCCGGCAAGGGCAGGAAGGCGGCGTGAGGGGGAGGGGAATCCCGCCGCTGATTCAAGTCAGCCGGAAAGGGCTCGAGCGACAATCTTGCCATTGGAGCCAATGCCCGGGCTTCTCGTCAAAACAAGAATTGCTGGGCTCAGACGCCAGAAATGGGCGCGAGGCGGTGGACCTTGTTCTCGACGTCCTGGACGCCTTCGATTTGACGGATCTTAGCGACCACGCTGGCGAGGTCGCCGCCTTGGCCGATGGCGCCGCTCAACGTCACCTTGCCGGCGGTAACGGCAATCTCGAGGTCGTTGCCGAAAGTCCTTTCAGACATCAGCGCGTCCATCACAGTGCGGGCTCGCGTCTGGATCAGCTTGTCGGCCAGAGCGGCCCGAGACTCCTTGCTCTCTTGAAACACCGGATCGTCGGCGAGCAACCGCACCATTCTCACGCAGGTGTCGACCGGAACGCAGCCGGTGTTCAGCACAACATGGTAAAGTTGCGGATTCTCCCAGTTGACACCGAAGAAACCTCGCATGATCCGCGCATGAGCAGCGTCGTTTTGTTCGATCTCGACGCGGGCCTGGCTCGCATTCTTGAGTTCCATTCGCTCCATGATCACCCGCTCGCGGAAGGGCATGGGGGCACACACGCGCACGCGCAGCACGTGCGGCACGGATCGCAAGACCGCAACCGCACCCCAGCCCCGGATGACGACATTGCCGTCTCGGGCGAACTCGATGATTTCCTCGGCCGTGTACTGAGACAGCTTCTCCTTGTCGATTTTCCATCGCTCCAGAACCGACGCGCTGCCTTCGAGATAACGATGGACGGCGCTCTCCTGGACGCCAAGTCGCGCGGCGAGGTCGTGCTCGACCAACTCGCTGTGGATGACCTTGAGGCCCAGTGAATCAGCAAGGCCCTGCGCGACATCCTTGCCGAGCGTGCCCATTTCACGGGTCATTGCGATTGCAACCATGACGCACCTCCTGGACGAAGACCTGCGTCCGGCACGCCTGCCGATTCCTGCTCAGCCTGCGAAGCTGCCGGTCGCGCAACGTCGAGATAGTGTGCCTAGCGGCGCCTGAGCGCAAGACCGTTTTGCCAGACCGTGTGCAGCCCGACCAGAAACTGGTGTTCAAGGCGGACTGGGATCTGCCCGAGAAGCGCTTGAAGGGGGTGCGGGTGCTGGTCGCGGAGTTGGCGACCAGGGGCAAGAAGGTGGCGTGACGGGCCAGGGCGCTCGCCCATACGCGCTAACTTTGGTCTGTTGGAGGGTGCAACCTATCCTCTGCGTCCCCGGACAAGCGATCCGACCGCGAGGTCGGAACGCGATGATCCGGGGTCTTCACTCTTCTGAGATGGGGAAGGCCCCGGCTCTGCGCGGCCACCGCCGCTTCGGCCGGGGACGCAGATCGATAGGTAGC
>CAZCGE010000147.1:0-10100 GCA_964498125.1 uncultured Devosia sp.
CCTACGGGCTACTCGTTCGCCTCCGGTTGCTCTCCACCCCGCATCGCTGCGACGCAGTTGCCTTCGGCTACATAGGTCGTGACCTCCTATGGGCTGGACTTCCACCAGCCTGACAATGCAACATCACGGACGCACCGAAGCACGCCTTCGGCATGACGCGTGTGCGGCGCAACCCACTTCGGTAGTCCCGCGAGATCGGCCTTCAGATGGCAGATGCGGTTCAGCTGGCGCGGCGTCAACGGGCCGATCTTGTCCTGGTCAGGCGCGCGGTCCCCGAGGCAGACACAACGCCGGCATTGCTGGCATGCACCCCGACCGTCAGCTCGGCGATGTGGTGCATCAGGGGGATGTTGACGAACGGGCGGCCTGCCATCAGCTCGCGTGCAGTGATGGCAAAATCCTCCCAGGGCGGACCATGGGGATGGCGCCATGTCGAGAAGACGATCCACGCGAGCAGTTCGGCCCAGCGGCGGCGATGCTGCTCGATTGGTCCAGCGAGCGCCGGGGCGAATTTCCTCGCCTTGGACAGGGGCTGACCTGAAAGCAGCGCGGCGCCTTTGTTGCTGACAGCCACGCGGCGCATGTCACGCCGTTCTGGCGCAGTGTCTTTCAAGCGCCAGCTCCGCCTTGGCTGCGCTGTCGGCGGCGGCGGCCTTCTCCCGGAGCGCTTTCAGCGCGAGGCCCTGGCGCTCGAGCTCGGCCGCGCGCGCTTTCTGGCGCTGCTGAAAGCGCTCGATGCCGCTCATGACGGCCGACCGGTCGACATTGATCGTCGCCAGCACGGCGGCGAACAACAGCTTCAGCTTGCCATCCCGCGCCTCGGGAGCAACGCCATCGGCGAAGCGTCGAACGGCGGTCGCGGCCTCCTCGATCGGCACGCGCCGGCTGACCAGCCGCGGCAGGATCCCCATGACGTCCGGGTCATCCCGCCACGCGTCGACATCGTCGACAGGGGGGCCGTCCCACATCTGGGTGGTGGTCAAGCTGTGCATCTTGCGTTGCACGCAGGGCCAATCCGAGACCGCATCGTCCCGTGCGGCGGCCGGCGTGGTCAGCGCCGCAAGGGCCAGCGCCGTGCCGATGATCCACGCCAACGGCGAGACTCTGCAAGCGCTAGGCACATGGTGTCCCAGTTCAAGCACGGGCGCCTGGCCCTCCACGACGCCCAATAATCCCTTTCGAGGGATTGTAGGCGTAAATCGCCGCCGCCAGAAAGAGCATGGTGTACGCCAGCACGATGCCGAGCGAGGCGAGATCGAGCTGGCCATACAGCGCGAAGCGAATGAGCTCGACCGCGTGCGTGAAAGGGTTGATGCGGCAGATCTCGTACAGCAGCGGGCTCGATTCCTTGATGCGCCAGAGCGGATAGAGGGCCGAGGACGCGAAAAACATCGGGAAGATGACGAAATTCATGACGCCGGCGAAGTTCTCCAGCTGCTTGATCACGGACGACATGAACAGCGCAATCGCGCCGAGCATGAGGCCTGCGACGACCAAGGCCGGCAGGACACTGACATAGCCGACCAGCGGCGGCTCGATCTCCCACAGATAGGCGATGGCCAGGAAGACGTAGACCTGCAGCAGCGCCACGGCGACGCCGCCGATCAGCTTGGCGATCAGCAGGAAGGAGCGCGGGAACGGGCTGACCAGCAGCGTGCGCATGGCGCCGGTCTCGCGGTCATGGACCATCGACAGCGACGATTGCATGGCGTTGAACAGCAGGATCATGCCAATCAGCCCCGGCGTCACGAACACCTCGTAGAGCACGTAGGACTGGTAGGGCGGAATGATCGAGACGCCGAGCACTTGGCGGAAGCCGACCGCGAAGATGAACAGCCAGACCAGCGGCCTGACGAGTGCTGCCAGGAACCGCTCGCGCTGATGCAGGAAGCGCAGCACCTCGCGCCAGACGATGCCGTTGAAGCAGACGAGATAGGCTGCCGGTCCGAGGCGCCGCGCAGCAGCGATATCCGAGGTCTCGATCATGCGGCCTCGCTGCTCTCGTCGGCCGACCCACCGGTCATGGCCTGGAACGCGGCTCGGATGGTGTCGCGGCCGGCCGCCGCCAGCAGCTCGGGGACACGACCGGCGAACAGCACGCGGCCTTTGTGCAGCAGCACGACTTGATCAGTCGGCGCGATCTCGTCGATCAGGTGCGTCGCCCACAGCACGCCGAGACGCTGCTCCGCAACCAGCCGCCGCACCAGCGTGATGACGCTTTCGCGCGACTTGATGTCGAGACCGGTCGTCGCCTCGTCGAGCAACAAGCAGGTCGGGCGGTGCAGCAGCGCGCGCGCGATCTCGACCCGGCGCGCTTGTCCACCTGAAAGCGATCGCACCTTGTCGCCGGCACGCTCTGCGAGCCCCACCATCGCCAGCATCTCGCTCGCGCGCGCGAGCCCCTGGCGCCGGGGGATGCCGTGCAAGGCGGCATGATAGACGAGGTTCTGCGTCAAACTGAGGTCGGTGTCGAGCGTGCGGCTCTGGAACACGACGCCGAGATGGGGCAGCGCCGCCGTCGGCCTGCGGCGCACGTCCTGCCCGAGAATGCGGATCTCGCCGGTGACGTTGTCGTAAAGGCGGGTGACGAGCGCGAACAGCGTCGACTTGCCGGCGCCATTGAGGCCGAGCAGCGCCACGAACGCGCCGACCGGCACCGTCAACGAGACATCGTCCAGCGCCAGGGTCTGGCCGAAGCGGTGGCTGACGCCGCGCACGACCAGGGCTTCTGGACTTTTGCTTGCCGAGCCGGTTGCGGTGGCTGTCATGAGACGATTGCTGCAATGCCCCTGTTCTCACGCGACGGCCGGGACCATGCGGAGTTGGCGAGCCAGAGTTGGTGAGATTGACCCGCGCATGACTGTGGCCGAAGATGTGCGCAGCTGGCAAGGGCGGAGGGGAGGGGGCCGGACGCGACGGTCGTAGGGCGCAATAGCGGAGCGTATTGCGCCACGGTGTCGCCAAGGTTCACCAGCGGCGGCGCAATACGCCCTGCGGGCTATTGCGCCCTACGGATTCTGCGGCGTTGGCGAGGCGCGCACGACTGTGGCCGAAGATGTGCGCAGCTGGCAAGGGCGGACGTGAGGGGGGAGGGCCGGGTGGGGACCCCAAGCTGCGGTGGTGTGTTGTAAGGGCACTCGGCGGGCCGTTGGCTTGAGCACACAGTCCCGTTGTGGATTAGCGGCCGACGCGCTGCGCAGCCGTGTCGATCCAGGCGCCAATGTTTTTTGCGCCGTCGCCGTGGATGAAGTCGTATATGGGAACCGCTTCTGAGAGCGGGCGGATATATCCTGGTGATGGCGGTGATAGGTATGCAGGCAGATCAATCGCGTTGGAATAGTGCTGGTAGGGGTACCAGCCCAAACCATTGTGCTCGTAAAGGTAGTACTTGTCGACGTTGAGGAGGCCGGCCGGGGTGCGATAGAGCCCGAGATAGGCGAACGGGTTGTTGCCGAGCGAATGCGGGCCGCGGGTCTGGTGGTGGTTGATGTTGTTGATGTGGACGCCGAGCAAGCCACGGTTGTCGATGACGGCACGTGCGATCTCGTAGCGCACCCATTCACGCGACCAAGTTTCCGAACCGATAAGTACGCAGATCGCCGACGTATTGTCCACGCCTTCCCGGATTAGGCGCTTGAGCGCTTCCAGTCCTTCGAGCTTGCGGCTTTCCCAGAGGCTGCTGTCGTAGAAGCTGCGCATGGCTGCAGTATCAGGATGATCAATTTTCCAGGCGTTGCGAACTACGTTGACGCGCATGATGTCGTCATAGTGGAACGAGAAGAACGCGCGCCGCTTCTTGGCCTGCACGAATGGCGCATTCAATGCGGCGCCGATCAGGCTATTGGCGGAGTAAGGTGCGAAGGGGTTAGAGCTGGCCATAGGCATATCCTGCGATGATGACGACGATGGTCACGGCGAGGGCGAGAGGCGCGTAAAAGGCCCAGATCGCCCAGCGGGCGAGGCACGAAGCAAAACTTTCCGGCGGTGCCGCATTCAAGGAGATCTCGAACGAGGGGAGTGTCGACCAGTCCTCTTGTCGCACTTTGTCGTACAGGCCGCGAAACCGTCGCTCGTTGCAGAGGTAGCGGGCGTCGAGAACGGCGCAGATTAGGATGGCGAAGAGGGCCAGTAAAGCTACAGCGGGCCGTTGCAACGTCACCGCGAACCCGCATACCGCTGTAGTGCCTCCTCGCGATGCACGAGATCGATCGCGAGGAAGTCGTCGGTCGAAAAGCGTTTGAGCTGCTCGTCGCCGACCTGTTCCAGGAAGCGCAAGAAGCGCGGATCGCCGACCTCGCCTGGCAACCGCAGTAAAGATATCAACTTGATTCGAGCGACTCGGCGTGGCCAGCGAGCATAGCTCGGGCGCGACATCGGCGAAAATCAATCGCAACCGGGCCGCACGTGATTTCTGAGTTCTCATGACCGCAGGGAAACCCATGGGCGACGAGGCAAGCCAGATCCGACTGCGAATGCAGGAGCTCGATCAAGAGCGGCAGACGCTGGAACGGCGGCTGCGTGAATTGCAGCAACTCGTGAAGGAGCCTCCAACCGTTGTCCTGCAACCCAAGCCGCTCGTTACCAACAGTTCGCCTGCCACGGACAAGATCGCGCTCTTCCGGCGCCTCTTCGGCGGTCGCACCGATGTGTTCCCGGCGCGATGGGATAACCCGAAAACCGGACGATCGGGTTATGCTCCGGCTTGTGCCAACGAATGGGTGCGCGGCGTGTGCGGCAAGCCGCAGGTCAAATGCGGCGATTGTCCGAACAAGGCGTTCATCCCGGTCACACCCGACGTGATCGAATGCCATCTGCGCGGCGAGGACCGCGTTCGCCCCAACGGGCGAGGCAAAGACTTCGTGGCGGGGGTCTATCCGCTGCTCTTCGACGACACGTGCGGATTTCTGGCCGTCGACTTCGACGACGAAAATTGGTCGACCGATGCCCTGGCCTTTATCGCTGCGTGCCGTGAATGCGAGGTGCCGGTCGCGCTGGAACGGTCGCGTTCCGGTAACGGCGGTCACGTCTGGCTGTTCTTCACTGAGCCCGTCGCGGCATCGGACGCCCGTCGTCTCGGGACGCTGCTGCTGACACGAACGATGAACCGGCGACCGGAGATCGGATTCAAGTCCTACGATCGACTGTTTCCGAGCCAGGACACGATGCCGAGTGGCGGCTTCGGAAACCTGATCGCGCTGCCGTTGCAACGACACGCTCGGGAAAATGGGAACAGCGTCTTCGTCGACGGTGATCTGCGGCCCCATGATGACCAGTGGGCGTTTCTCTCGCTCCAGGGCCGGATGACGTGTTCCGAGGTTTCCTCCGTGATCGCAAAGATCGAAGCGGAAATGCCTGGCGGCGCCACGGGCGTCAGACTGCCCGTCGACGACGAGAATGCGGACGAGCCGTGGAAGATGATGCCGTCGCGGCGACGCCAGGCGCAGTCCTCCAAGGAACCGATGCCCGAACGAGTCAACGTTGTGCTTGGCGATCAGGTCTATGTCGACCGTTCCGGCCTGCCTTCGACGATGGTGGCCCAACTCGCTCGGATTGCGGCATTTCAGAACCCCGAGTTCTATCGCGCCCAAGCCATGCGGCTGTCGACGTTTGGCAAGCCGCGCATCATCTCCTGTGCCGAGCTTCATCCGCGCCACGTCGGCCTGCCGCGTGGCTGCCTCGATGAAGCCGTCGAGCTGCTCAGGTTGAACGGAGCGACAGCGCAGTTCAAAGACGAACGCAATGCTGGCCAACCGCTCGACCTCAAATTTCTCGGAACTCTGCACGATGTGCAGGCCGCCGCCGTTGCCGCGATTGAACCTTACGACTACGGAGTGCTGGCCGCTACGACGGCGTTCGGCAAGACCGTGGTCGGCGCGAGAATGATCGCCGCGCGTGGTGTCAACACGCTCGTTCTCGTCCATCGCCGCCAACTCGTCGACCAATGGCGCGAGCGCCTTCAGTCGTTTCTGTCCGTGAAGGACGGCGATATCGGCACAATCGGCGGCGGAAAGCGCAAGCCCACGGGTCGGATCGACATCGCGCTGATTCAGAGCCTCGTTCGCAACGGCGAGGTCAGCGACCTTGTTGCCGACTATGGCCACCTGATTGTCGACGAGTGTCATCATCTCTCGGCCGTCAGCTTCGAGCTGGTCGCGCGCCGAACCAAGGCGCGTTACGTGCTCGGGCTGTCGGCCACGGTTGCACGCAAGGATGGCCATCACCCGATCATCTTCATGCAATGTGGGCCAGTCCGTTACCGGGTGGATGCAAAATCGCAGGCCGCGACCCGGTCATTCAGCCACAAGGTCCGCCTGCGCGAGACAGGATTTCAGCACCGGCCCGATCAGGATGCGCATGGCCCGTCACAGATGACGGCGCTCTATGCGGCGCTGGCACAGGACGAGAAGCGGAATGATCTGATCTTCGACGACGTGCTGCTCAGCCTGGAGGACAGGCGCCGGCCGGTAATCCTGACCGAGCGGCGCGATCATCTCGAATATTTTCACACGCGGCTGGAAAAGTTCACGCGAAACCTCGTCGTCCTCTACGGCGGCATGAATGCGACCGAGCGGCGCACGGCCGAGGAAGGCCTGAAACGTCCCGACACCGAGGAACGTCTGGTGCTGGCGACGGGCCGCTACCTCGGCGAAGGCTTCGACGATGCCTCCCTCGACACGCTGTTCCTGACCATGCCGATTTCATGGAAAGGGACACTCGCCCAGTACGTCGGCCGGCTGCACCGCGAGCATCACGCCAAGCGCGAGGTCGTCGTCTACGACTACGTCGATTCAGGCGTTCCGATGCTGGCGCGCATGGCACTGAAGCGGCAGTCGGGCTATCGCAGCCTTGGATACGAGGTGGCAGCAAAGTGAGCGTATGGAGCGTGGAGTTGGTCGCTGTACAAACTGCACCGCGGTCTCATGCGTTGGCCCCCGATGCATCGCGAAGCTCCAGGTCAATCGGCTACACCCTCGATGCCGCCTGTGGCATGCTGCGGCGATCAGGGGGCGCAAAATGACGATCACACAAGAGCTGGCCGAGATCCTCGGCGACGTCGACAGGCCCGGCGACTTCTTCGCCTCGGACCGCGCTGAGTTTCTGGCGCCGCGCCTCGAAGTCGAGGGTGTCGGGCCAATCGCGATTCCGCTGCTGCCGGCGCAGGCCAAGCAGTTGATCAAGGCGGCGAGCCGTGCGCCCTACGGGCGTGGCTCCGACACGATCGTCGATACGAAAGTCCGCCGCACATGGCAGATCGAAGCAAGCCGCATCAGCCTCAGTGGCAAGCACTGGTCGACAACGCTCGCTGGCATTGTGGAGCGCGCCGCCGAGGGGCTTGGCGTCACCGAGCCGGTTGCGGCTGAGCTCTACAAGCTGCTCGTCTACGACAAGGGCAGCTTTTTCGTCAGCCATCGCGACACCGAGAAGACCCCCGGCATGTTCGCGACGCTGGTGCTGGCGCTGCCATCGCAGTCCAAAGGCGGCGAGCTGATGGTTCGGCACAAAGACCGGGAGGCGCGACTGGACCTTGCCTGCGAGGAGCCGTCCGAGATCGCGTTCGCGGCGTTCTATGCGGACTGCGTGCACGAGGTCCTCCCCGTGACTTCCGGCTGCCGGGCGACGCTCGTGTTCAACCTCGTGCGCAAGGCAAAAGGGAAAGCGCCGGAGCCGCCGAGCTACGAGGCCGAGGCGGAACAGGTCACTCAGCTATTGCGTGGTTGGGTGGACGCGAAGGTCTCCGCCAGCGTCGACGCTACAAGCGCAGATGGCGCCGAACTCGCCTCTCCGGAAAAGCTGATCATTCCGCTGGAGCACGCCTACACACCGGCCGAGCTGGCTTTCGACAAGCTGAAGGGCGCGGATGCCGCAGTCGCGCGTTTGCTCGGCACGGCGGCACCGCAAGCCGGCTGCGACTTGCATCTGGCTCTGCTCACGGTCTGGGAGAGCGGATCCGCGGAATACAGTGGCCGTGAAAATTGGCACTATCGCCGTGGTCGGCGCGACTCGGGCGTGGAGGAAAATGCCAACGAGTTCGAGGTCATCGAAGTGCACGACTGGAGCAAAACACTGTCGGACTGGCGCCGGCCGGACGGGGTTGCCACGACGCTCGGCAAGCTGCCGATCGAGGACCACGAAGTTTCGCCGCCCGATGCGCTCGAGGACATGGAGCCGGACGAGGAGCATTTCCACGAGGCGACGGGCAACGAGGGCGCCTCGTTCGACCGCACCTACGCTCGCGCCGCTCTGGTCGTTTGGCCGAGCAAGCGTATCTTGGCCATCCTCAACCAAGGCGGTCTCGAGGCGACGCTGCCGTTCCTGCAGGAACTCGTCGGCAAATGGCAAGCGGCCGGCGCCAAGCAGGGATTGCAGCACAAGCGGAAAGCCGAGGAACTCGCGGGGCATATGATCGCGACGTGGGCGGTGAGCACGTGGCACGAACGTGACCGCTCCGAGCCGAGCGAGTTTGGGCGCATGCTGAGCCTGCTCGCCCGTCTCGGCAATCCAGCGCTTATCGAACGGATGCTCGAAAAGCTGATGAGCCGACAGGGCCATGACAATGCCGACAACCCTGCGATTCTCGAAGCACTGGCGCTCTTTGGGCCCGATCGAGCAGCCGGATGGCTGCAGAAGATGATCGCCGCGAACGCCGTAGAAGCGCTCGGCTCCTGTGGCGCCCTGCTGGCCGGCGCACTCAAAGGCGCTTTCTCCAAGACGCCGGCACAACTGCTCAGTGCCGTGCGAACGCTTGTCGACCAGCTCCCGGGCGATCCCGCTACCGCACCGAAGGATCAATGGGGCCGGCCGAGAGGTGCGAAACCCGATGTAGCTTTTCTTGTCGATCTTGCCCAAGTGGTCGACCGCGTTGATGTCGGGCTTGCCAAGCACGCGAGCCGCCATATCCTCGCGTGGCCGCGGCACTTCGGCGCCGATCGCGTTCTGGTTCCGGCAGTCAAACGCTTGATCCAGGCACGGTGCCGGAGCGGCCCTGCCTTCGACGCCTTGCATGCGGCCGCGATTGCGCACCTAGTGTCGCGCATCGCGGAGGCACTTGAGGCTCCTCAAGATTGGACCCGACCAAGCAGTATCGGTTGCCAGTGCCAGCATTGCAGGGAGCTTTCCAGATTTCTTGCCGACGCAGGAAAAGAGAGCTGGACGTTGAGAGCCGCCCAGCAAATCCGGACGCATGTCGAAAACGAGATCCGCCGCGCCAACGCCGACGTCGACACCAGCACCGAGCGCCGGGGCTCACCGCACAGCCTGATCTCGGTCAAGAACCAGGCGAGCTACGAGCGGCGCGTCGCACAACGCAAACAGGACCTTGCCGACCTCGCTGCACTGCGGCGGTGAACCCATCCGAGGCGGCTATAAAGCCCACGCCGAAGTGAGGACTGGGGGGTGAGTTGGTTGCAGGCTGAAGTGCGACCCGATTTGAACCAACGGCCAAAGGCTATTGATTTTGTTTGGTCGGCATCCAGATTGCGGCATCACCAAGCGTCTTTGTCATGGATTTATCTAGGTAATTTCACAATAGATGGTTGCGGGGGCTGGATTTGAACCAACGACCTTCAGGTTATGAGCCAAAGGATTCAAGAACACATAAAGAACGTTAACGGCATCTGACGCACAAGTTTAAACGTACCTTTTCAATATGTTAGTTGCGCATTTCGACGCATGACAGAGCGTACGAAGACTCGCCATTTTGGTACCCATGTGGTACCCAGGGTGACCAACAGGGTCGCCCTCGAGGTTCGCCTCGGGCAACTCGAAAGGCAGCGTTCGTTCTTGGCTTCGAGGATCATTGTCGTGGCGCAGCCACTCACAGATCTCACCATTCGCAGGCTCACGGCCGTTGACGCAGATCGCCTCGAGATTTGGGATGCACGCGTTCCCGGCCTTGGAGTGCGCGTGTCGAAAAGCGGCACGAAGACGTTTGTCTTGATGTTTCGCCATCGCGGTCTGAAGCGCAGGATGACGCTCGGCCGTTATCCTCAACTGACGCTGAGCGATGCCCGGGATAAGGCCATCAACGCATTGCGCGAAGTCACTGCCGGCAGCGATCCGATCTTGCGATCGCGGACAGACGCCGACCTGTCTTTCCAATT
>CAZCGE010000148.1:0-58937 GCA_964498125.1 uncultured Devosia sp.
AGTTGGGCGCTGCCGTGGTCCCGGAGGATGCCAATCCTCTTATCACCACGGCGGCGCCGACTTTTTTCGCGGTTTAATCTGCCGCCGTTTCTACAGTCGCGCGGCGCGTTGCTCGACCTGCCCGCTGGCGATTGAGTTCAAAGTGGAATAGCTGGTGCCCGATGGTCACAACTGTCACGCTGCGGCAACATGCGTGCTGTGGGTCCTTCCCGACCTTCTTTCGGCGCCCCGCCATGTCCGCCCTCACCAGCTGCGGACATATCGGCACAGCGGCATGGGTTGGTCAAGGCTGGAAACCCTGCTTAGACACGCGTCAGCTGTCCGATGCGCCGCACATAGGCGAGCACGTCGCCGTGCTTTTTCTCGAACGCGTCTGCCGCCTCCGACAACGATGCGCCGGTGACGAATTCCCCCGTCTCGACGGCAATTACCACGTAGCTGCCCACGGGCAACCCTTCGAGACGAGAACGCAGATCCTCGTACAGGGCCCGTCCTGCCTTGGACACGTAATCGGCATCCCGCTCGTCCTTTAGCACCTTCAGATCGACCATCGACATGCACCCTTGGTCTGAAGCCGAGGCTCCGCTGAGAGCCAAACGTTCTCACGCGGCGAGCCGGCCGTATCAAGCGTCGCAAGTCTACGCGCCGCACGCGCGCGCAAGCGACGAACGCCGCATCACTTTGCCCTCCCGCCTGCTCAAACCCATGCTGGCGTCAAGCGCCGGGTGTGTGCCAGAACTATGCCGTCCCCACCAACCTGAAGGCAGCCCCTGACTCCGGGGTGCAACGAGCCTGCCGAGCACTGTCAGCCCCCAATTGGAGCATGCTGCCCCATGCACCCCACCACCACACTGTTCAAGGCCAACACCCGCGCCGCGCTCGACGACACGCAGCTGCAGCGCGCGCTCGGCGGGTTGCCGGGCGGGCTGGTCGCCCAGCGCACCGCGGCGCGGGCGCGGCTGCCCGAGTTCGAGAGCCTGCGCGACGTCGGCCGCGACATCCGCGATCATGCGCTGGCCAACCTCGACCTCTATCTGGAAGAATACGAGAGGACCGCCACCGCGGCCGGCGGCCACGTGCACTGGGCGGCCACGGCCTTCGATGCCCGCGCGATCATTCACAAGATCTGCAGCGAAGCGAACGCCCGCGTCGTCACCAAGGGCAAGTCGATGATCTCCGAGGAGATCGCGCTCAACGCCCATCTGCAAGCGCACGGCATGGAGGTGGTCGAGACCGACCTCGGCGAGTACCTGGTGCAGATCCGCGGCGAGGTGCCGAGCCACATCATCGCGCCCGCCATCCACCTGACCCAGGACCAGGTCGAGGCCGACTTCCGCCGCAAGCATACGCACCTGCCCAAGGACCGCGTGCTGAAGGAGCCCGAGACACTGGTCGGCGAGGCGCGCGCCATCCTGCGCGAGAAATTCCTGGCGGCCGACGTCGGCATCACCGGCGCCAATTTCCTGATCGCGGAGACCGGCTCGTCGATCATCGTCACCAATGAGGGTAACGGCGACCTGACGCAATCGCTGGCCAAGGTGCACATCGTCATCGCCTCGATCGACAAGGTGATCCCGACGCTGGCCGATGTCAGCTGCCTGCTGCGCTTGCTGGCGCGCTCGGCGACGGGTCAGGAGTTCTCCAACTACACGACATTCTCCACGGGTCCCCGGCGCCGAGGCGATCCCGACGGGCCCGAGGCCTACCACGTCGTCCTGCTCGACAATGGCCGCTCGGAGATCCTGGGCAGCGAGCTGAAAGAGGTGCTGCGCTGCATCCGCTGCGGCGCCTGCATGAACCACTGTCCGGTCTACAACGCCGTCGGCGGTCATGCCTACGGCTGGGTCTATCCGGGCCCGATCGGCGCGGTGATGACGCCCGCCCTGATCGGCGTCAAGCAGGCGGCGCACCTGCCCAATGCCTCGACCTTCTGCGGCAAGTGCGCGGAGGTCTGCCCGATGAAGATCCCGCTGCCCGATCTGATGCGCAAGCATCGCGAGACGGACTTCGACCAAGGCGGAATGACCTGGAGCAATCGCCAGGGCTTGAAAGTGTGGGCCGCCATCGCGCGTCGGCCGCGGCTCTATCATATCGCCGCGCGGTTCGGCATGGCTGGCCTCGGCTTCCTGGGGCGCGGACGCGGCAGGTTCCGCTCACTACCTTTCGCCGGCGGCTGGACGAAGCACCGCGATTTCCCCGCCCCGCAAGGCCGCACCTTCCAGCACTTGTGGGCGGAAACGCAGCGGGGAGTGCCACGATGAGCCGCGAGCAGATTTTAAGCAAGGTGCGGGCGGCGCTGGCCGGCGGCGCGCCGGTCGAGGACAGGAGAAAGTCCGTGGCGACTCGGCTCGCCAACCCGGTACGTCATCCGCTGCCCGAGCGCATCGACAAGTCGCCGGCGGAATTGACCACGCTGTTCACAAGCTTCCTCACCACCTCGCTGGCGAGCGTCGTCGAAGTGGAAAACGCCGATGCCGTGCCAGCCGCCATTGCAACATACCTGCGCGGGCAGAACCTGCCGCAGCGCGTCCGGCTCGGCGATGACGCCTATCTGTCGGCGCTGCCCTGGTCGACAGAGCCAACACTGGAGCGCACGTCCGGCCGCGCCGTCGGCGACGACGAGGCGAGCATCAGCCACGCCAGCGCCGGCGTCGCCGAGACCGGCACCATCGTCATGGCCTCGGGCCCAGACAATCCGGTGACGTTGAATTTTCTTCCCGAGACGCACGTCGTCGTCGTCGAGGAAGCCGACATCGTCGGGCCTTACGAGGACGCCCTCGACAGAATCGCGGCGCGTTTCGGCAAGGGGCAGATGCCGCGCACCGTCAACATGATCGGCGGGCCCTCGCGCTCCGCCGACATCGGTGGCCGGTTAGTCATCGGCGCGCACGGCCCCCGCCGCCTGTGCGTGGTTCTCGTCAAGCGCCCTGCCTGATCGGCGTCTGGAGCATTTTCCGCCAAAGTGGGCACCGGTTTGGCGTAGAAAATGCGACAAACAATGGACCAGAGTTCGAGCAGCACCTCATCTATAGGCCACTCGCGCCGCGGATCAGGATCAGATGCGGCTGCTGCGCGACCACCACCAGCCCAGCAGCAGCATGACCGCCAACCCCTCGGCGGCGATAATGCGCAGGGCATCCGTCGAACTGAACCAACCGAACATCAACCCCGTATGGAAATGGCCGACGGTGGACAAGCTGATGAACAGCGATAGGAAGCCGGTCGCACGGCCGCGCGCGTGCGGGCTCGACAGACTGTAGATGAGGCCGTATTGCGTCGCGGAGAAGAAAGCAGCGCACAGGCCCACCGATAGAAAGCCAAGCACCGCCGAGCCGACCGTCAGGTACAAGGACAGGCCCGCCAGCAGCACGAGAAAACCGAGCGTGCCGTAATAGTAGAAGCGAAACAGCGTGGCCTGCCGCGCCATCAGGCTGACGATCAGGGCGCCCAGCGTCCCGCCGATGCCTTCGCACGCCGACAGCGCACCGACCGCGGCTGGTCCGAGGTCGAAATCCTTCTGCGCGATCACGGGCACCATCCCGAACACCGGGAAACACCATAGATTGTAGACTGCGGTGACGCCCAGCAGGATCTGGAACGGCCGGCTGCGCAGCAGTTCCGGCGGCAACGTCAACATGGCCCGCAGCGATGGGCGGGCGAGGCCAGGCTGGTCTGGCTCGGCTTGAACCGTCAAGCGCATCGCCTGCACCAATCCGATCAGGTAGATGATGGTCGATAGCGCAAAAATCCCCTCGACCCCCAGCCCCTGATAGATGAGCCCGCCCAGCGCCGGCCCGATCGCGCGCATGGCGTAGTTGGTCGAATTGTCAAACCCCAGCGCCGCCGGCAGACGTTCGACGCCGACCGTATCAACCATCAAGCGCCGCCTGACCGGCATGTCCGTCACCCACATCACGCCAAGCGCACCCGTCACCAGCAGGACGACGGCGAAATTGGCGCGCCCCGTCGCCGTCAGCGCCGTCATGGCCCCGGCGGAGACCACGGCGATTGCCATGCCGATGACCAGCAATTTCCGGCGATCGACATAGTCCGCCAGTGCGCCAATGAAGAACCCGAACAGCGCATAAGGCAGCATGCGGACGATGGCGACCGTCGCCACCAGGGCCGGCGAGCCCGTCGTCTGGAAGACGTAGATGCCGAGCGCCAGCATTTCCAGCCAGCGGCCAATGCCGACACCCGCGCCGATCGCCCACAGACGCCGGTAATCGGGCATCGCCAACAACGCGCGAAAGCTGTGCGATGACGCCGGCAAGTTTGGCCTGTTGATCGGTGTCGGAGGGTGATGGAACTAGCATTGCGCGGCCTATTCGCCCTTGCGGACGAACTCGACCTCTATGGCAATATCGACGTCGTCGGACACCAATGGCAAGCCCCGGCCCATGGCGAAAGCGCTGCGCTGCAACGTCGCCCTGGCCGAGAACCCCGAGACCCACTGGCCCTGGTAGCTCGGATTGACCGTGGCCAGCGGATGGGCGCCGGTAAAATTCCACGTCACGGCCAGCGCCACGGGCTTGGTCACACCGTTCAGTGTCAAATCGCCCGCGACGATGCCCGTTCGATCGGAAATGGGTTCGACGCGCCCACTCTTGAAGACGATGGTGGGGTGCGTCGCCACGTTGAAGAACTCCGGCCGCCGCAGCAACTCGTCGAACTCACGCATGCCCGATTGCAGACTCGCGGCCCGGATGCGCACCTCGACGTTGGCCCGCTCCGGCTCCGTCGGTGAGAAGTCCAGTTTCGCCTCGATATCCGTGAAGCGCGCCGACTGGCGCGACAGCCCCAGATTGTCCCAACTGAAACGGACTTCACTATAGCCCTTGATCAGTTGCCAGGTGTCGGCGTGCACGCGTTGGCCGGCGATACCAACTAGCAGTGCCGCAACGACCAACGACGCCAATCCAGTCCGCACGGATCGGCGTGTCGGCAAAGTCGCCATCCAAGCGCGCACGCTGTGACCTTCCTGTTGTTGCACCCCGCGTCACGGGTGGAAAGTGTAAGCGGGTCCGTGTCCTGGCGCCAACCAATACCTGTTCACAGCGCCGCGGCCATGCCGCCGTCCACCGCCAGCTCGGCGCCCGTGACATAGCTGGAATCGTCTGAGGCCAGAAATAAGGCGGCCTTGGCAATTTCCTCGACCAGGCCAAACCGGCGCATGGGCGTGCGATCGATCAGGGCCTTGGTGATGTATGGATTGCTCAGCACGCGCTGGGTCAGCGCCGTCTCGATGAAACCTGGCGCCAGCGCGTTGACGCGAATGGCGAACGGCGCGTACTCGACCGCCAGCGCCCGCGTCAGCGCCGAAACGGCGCCTTTGGTCGTGGAATAGGCGACCAGCGGGCGCAGCCCGCGCTGCCCCAGGACCGAAGAGATGTTGATCAGCGAGCCGCGCTTGGAGGCGCGCAACAGCTCGAAACCGTCGCGGGCCATCCGCATGACGCCATCCAGGTTGACCTCGCGGATCTTCACCCAGTCGGCGTCCGTGAGATGGCGAAAGTCGGAGCGGACATTGAGGCCGGCGTTGTTGACCAGGACATCGATGCGGCCATGCGCCTGCGCGATATCTCGGAAAAGCGCGCTGACGTCCTGGCCACGCGAGACATCGACCGTGGCGGCGCTGGCTAATCGGCCTGCATTGGTCAGATCCCGCGCCGCCTCGATGGCGGCTTCACCATTGACGTCGACGAGCCAGACGTGGGCGCCTTCGGCGGCGAAAAGGCGCGCGGTGGCAAGGCCGATGCCGGCCGCCGCCCCCGTCACCAGCGCGATGCGCCCTTCGAGCCGTGCCATGGTCCAATTCCCGATCAAAAGCGCTCTCGCCGCTTCAGTGGCGGCAGCGTGTGACAACATTCAGGCTGACGCAGCGGCCGCGAACAACGGCCAACTTGTCAACCGCTCGAGATTTCCGCGGGCCTGCCGCTGGCAGCCCAGACGGCGCCGAAAAACAAATTCTATTCCGCGGCCTGCGCCGGCGGCACCCACGTGTCGCGCATGGTGACCAGCTCCTCGGCGGCACTGGGATGCAGCGCCATGGTGTCGTCGAAATCAGCCTTGGTCGCCCCCATGCGCAACGCGATGGCGGCCATCTGCACCATTTCTCCGGCATCCGGGCCGAGGATGTGGCAACCCAGCACCTTGTCGGTGTCGGCATCGACCAGCAACTTCATCAACATGCGCTCCTCGCGGCCCGACAGTGTACCCTTCATCGGCCGGAAGCGGGCCTTGTAGATGTCGAGCTGACGGCAGCGCTTGCGCGCCTCATGCTCGGGCAAGCCGACCGTGCCGATCTCGGGCGTGGAAAACACAGCGGTCGGGATCATCGCATGGTCGACCGTCCATGGCTTCTTGCCGAACAAACTGTCGGCGACGGCATGGCCCTCGCGGATGGCAACCGGCGTCAGATTGACGCGATCAGTCACGTCGCCGACGGCGTAGATATTGTCGACCGATGTGCGCGAGGCCGCATCGACCATGATCTGCCCGGCGGGGCCCCTCTTGACGCCGGCCACCTCGAGCCCGAGGCCCGCCGTGTTGGCCTCGCGCCCGATCGCAAACATGATCTGGTCGGCCTCGAGCCGTGATCCATCCGACAGCATGCCGCTCAGCCCCGCCGCCGTCTTGTCGATGCGCTCGAATACACGACCGGTCAGAATCTTCAGCCCGCGCCGGCGGTATTCCTCAGTCAGCCCGTCGCGCAGATCCTCGTCGAAACCGCGCAGAATTTTCTCGCCGCGATAGACCAGCGTCGTCTGCGCGCCGAGTGCATGGAAGATGCCGGCGAATTCCACGGCGATATAGCCGCCGCCGACGACGACGATGCGCTTGGGCAGCTCAGCCAGGTGAAACGCCTCGTTCGAGGAGATGACATGCGCGACGCCGGGCAGCTTGTCTTCCAGCTTGGGCCGCCCGCCCGTGGCGATCAGGATGGCCTTGGCCGTCACCGTGCGGTTCTCGGCCAGCAAACGCACCGAATGCGGGCCTTCGAGAACTGCGCGCGTCGCGAACGTCGCCACGCCGGCGCGGTCGAGATTGCGCTTGTAGATCGCCTCGAGCCGGACGATCTCGATGTCTTTATTGGCGATCAACTTGGCCCAGTCGAAGCTGGAGTGGCCGACCGTCCAGCCGAAGCCCGCCGCATCCTCGAACTCATCGCGAAAGCGGCCGGCATAAACCAGCAGCTTCTTGGGCACGCAACCGCGGATGACGCACGTGCCGCCATAGCGGTACTCCTCGGCCACCGCCACCTTGGCCCCGTGCGTGGCGGCGATCCGCGCCGCGCGCACACCGCCCGAGCCCGCACCGATAACGAAGAAATCATAGTCGAAGGTGGTCATGGCGCTCTCGCGGATTGCCTGTGATGGCGGTGCCTTGTCTGCGGGCCGAGCCGGGCCGATGCAACGAGGAAGGCAGGGCGCAAGGCTTGTAGCCGACCCCGCACGGACTTGGCCAGCGCGACGAACTATGCCGCCGCCGCCGTCGCCGGGCGACACGGCGTCCCCCCGCCCCTGTCGCGCCCGATAACGAGCGCGGACAGAAACGGCGCGGCGAGAAACTTGCTGGGCGCAGCCAGACCTGCTAGAGACCCGGCTTCACCCGCTCCGGTCGGAGGCTGAAGGGGAGGCGGCATGCTTGCAAGGGTCTTGCAATGGCCATGCCGCTGGGCCAAGCGCCCGCTTCCCGGTGTCTCCGCTCTTTGGGTCGACTTGGTGAGCCTTCCCGGGCTCAACAGGGGCTTTGCGCCGGCGCGGACAAACAGATGGAAGGGCCAATCATGCCGTTGTACGAGCATGTCTTCCTGGCGCGCCAGGATATTTCACAGCAGCAAGTCGAAGCGCTCACCAAAGAGTTTGCAGGGGTGATTGAGGAAGGCGGCGGAAAAGTCGCCAAGACCGAGTACTGGGGTCTCAAGACGCTGGCCTTCAAGGTCAAGAAGAGCCGCAAGGCGCACTATTCCCTGTTCAATCTCGATGCGCCACCGGCCGCCGTCGCCGAGATGGAGCGGCGCATGGGACTTTCGAGCGACGTGCTGCGCTTCATCACCATTCGCGTCGATGCGCTGGAAACCGAACCCAGCGCCCAGATGCGCAAGGGCGACCGCGAGGACCGCCGCGATGGCGATCGCGGCGAGCGAGGCGGTGGCTTCCGCGGTGAGCGCGGCGGCTTCCGCGGTGGCGATCGTGGCCCGCGCGAAGGTGGTGGCGGCTTCCGCGGCGGCGATCGGCCGCCACGTGAGGCCAGCGAGGGTGGCTCGACCTTCCGCGCCAGACCGCCACGTGAAGGTGGGCCGCCACGTGAAGGTGGGCCTCCCAGGGAGGGTGGAGCTGGTGGTCCCGGCGGCGGTTTCTCCCGCGGTCCGCGTCCTCCCCGCGATGGTGCTCCTGCCCCGCGTGACGCCGCCCCTGCCCCGCGTGACGCCGGCCCTGCAAAGTCGGAGGACTGATCCATGTCAGATGCATCCCAACCGCAAGCCCGCCGGCCATTCCATCGGCGCCGCAAGACCTGCCCGTTCTCCGGCGACCAGGCACCGAAGATCGATTACAAGGATGTGCGCCTGCTCGGCCGCTACATCTCCGAGCGCGGCAAGATCGTGCCCTCGCGCATCACCGCCGTCTCCGCCAAGAAGCAACGTGAGTTGTCGCAGGCCATCAAACGGGCGCGGTTTCTTGGATTGCTGCCGTACGTGTTGAAGTAGCCGTAGGTTGGGTCGAGCGCCCTTCGCGCGAGACCCAACAACTCCATCGCGCCGTGTTGGGTCTCGGCCTGAAGAAGACCTCGACCCAACCTACATCGCCCGAAGTTGGACAGCGGCGCCTGCCGGACTGCCCTAACCGCCGAACGCGGGACAGCGACCAGACATGCCGAGCTATATTTTCATTGGCCTTGGGGCCGGCGGTTGTGCCGCACTGCTGTTTGCTTCCGCGGTGCTGGGGCAATCGGCGCTGGGCATCATCTTGCTCTTTGTCGTGCCCTTGCCGAAGTTCCTGGCCGGGCTCGGCTGGGGCTGGCGCGCGGCCCTGATCGCGGCAGTCACCGCCACGCTGTTGGTCGGCGTCTTCGCCAATCCGCTGTCCGGCTTGGTCTATGGCTTCAGCCAGGGCATCCCCGCCGTCTGGCTGTGCTACCTGGCCTATCTCAACCGCGACGTCAGCGCAGGCTCGGGTTCCCCCACCCAGATCGAGTGGTACCCCGTCGGCCACCTCATCGCCTGGTCCGCGGGTATCGCCGGCGCGCTGACGGCCATGACAATCTACAACCTCGGCAGCACGACCGAAGCCCTGCGCCAGCAGATGCACAAGCTGGTCGAACTGTTTCGCAAAGCTCTGAGCCAGGTCGATCCGCAGGCGGCCAACGCGCTCGATGTGCCAGCAATGGCCGACCTGATGCTCAAACTGGTGCCGGCAACCTTTGCCGCATCGGCTCTCGTTGGCATCCTGTTCAATCTCTGGCTGGCCGCCCGCATCACCCGTGCCTCGGGACGGCTGCTGCGCCCCTGGCCCGATCTCGCCGGCATCCGGCTACCCTCGGGCACCGCCATGGCGTTGGCGTTGACGGTGGCCGTGTCGCTGCCTGGAAGCTGGACCGGCGTGCCGGACTACCCGCGCACCATCGTCTCGGGTTTCTCCAGCGCGTTATTCCTGGCCTACGTGCTCGCCGGCATGGCCATCGTTCACAGCATCACCCGCGGCAAATCCTGGCGCGTCGTTGCTCTGTTTGCCTTCTATGCCGCCCTCATCTTCCTCAATCCCTGGTCGGCGCTGGCCGCGGCGCTGCTCGCGCTGACCGAGCCGTTCGCGCCCTGGCGCCGGCCGTCGACCCCGCCTCCACCTTCGCCACCGCCACCCAGCGGACCATCAACCTGACCAACCCCACGCCAACAAGACGAAAGGAACACTCCTGTGCAAGTCATCCTCCTGCAACGCATCGGCCGCCTCGGCCAGATGGGCGACGTCGTCACGGTCAAGGACGGGTTCGCCCGCAATTTCCTGCTGCCGCAAGGCAGGGCGTTGCGCGCCAACAAGGACAATCTCGCCAAGTTCGAATCTCAGCGCACGCAGCTCGAGGCCACCAACCTGGAGCAGAAGAAGGAAGCCGAAGCCGTCGCCACCAAACTCGAAGGCAAGAGCTTCGTCACCATCCGCTCGGCCGGTGATACCGGTCAGCTCTACGGCTCGGTTTCGACCCGCGACATTGCCGAGGTCGTCACGGCCGGCGGCTTCACGATCAATCGCAACCAAGTTCTGCTCGACCGGCCGATCAAGACATTGGGCCTCAACGCCGCCCGTGTCGCCTTGCACCCCGAGGTGATCGTCAAGATCAGCCTCAATGTCGCCCGTTCGGAGGACGAAGCCCAGCGTCAGGCGCGCGGCGAGAACGTGGCGATGGTGCGCGAGGAGCGCCTGGAGCTGGAGACCTTCAACCCGGAATTGGTGTTCGAGGAAGGCGCGGCCCCACGCGGCGCCGAAGCACCTAGCGAGGACGGCGCCGACAAATCCTGACATCGGCTCAGCTGAGATGGCCCACATTGTCGTGGGCCATCTCGCATGTGCGAATCAACTGCGGCTTGATCGTCGACAAACCGGTCACAATGTCGCAAGACTTAGTGTAGTGTTGCCGTCCGGGCACGATGAAACAGTGGCCTCAGATCGCCGGCGGGCTCAGGCCACCAACGTCGGGTGTGGGCATGTTGAAAGCGTTGCAAGTTCTGTTGCGACTGGTCGTCGACACTGGCGACCTGACATTTGTCGACCACGACGGCGCGGCGTACCGATTTGGCGATGGCAACGGCGTTGCTGTCAGGGCCCGCCTCACGGATCGACATATCCAGCGCCAGATGCTGCTCGACCCCCACCTCGCCTTTGGCGAGGGCTACATGTATGGCCAGATCGTGCTCGAGCAGGGCACGATCTACGACCTGATCGAGATCCTGATGCGCAACCTCGGGACGGGGCGGCCGCCGGTGTGGGCCTCCAGCCTGGATGGGTTGCGCTACCTCGGCCGGCGCCTCAGCCAATACAATCCGCGCAGGCGCGCGCAACGCAATGTCGCCCACCATTACGACATTGACGGCGCCATCTACGATCTGTTCCTCGATCCCGACCGGCAATACTCCTGCGCCTATTTCGCCGAGGGTGTGGGGCTGGAGGAGGCGCAGCGCGACAAGAAACGGCACATTGCGGCCAAGCTCCGGCTCGATGACAGCCACCGAGTCCTCGACATCGGCTCGGGCTGGGGCGGCCTTGGCCTGTATCTCGCCAGTGTCGCTGGCGCTGAGGTCACCGGCGTCACCTTGAGCCAGGAGCAGCTCAAGGTCGCACGCGAGCGTGCCAACAAACTTGGGCTCAGCCAGAGCGTGCGCTTCGAGTTCGAGGACTACCGCAACGTCGAGGGCCGCTTCGACCGCATCGTCTCGGTGGGCATGTTCGAGCACGTCGGCATCAATCACTATGATGCCTTCTTCCGCAAGATCGCCAGCCTGCTCGAGAACGACGGGGTGGCCCTCATCCACACCATCGGCCGCACCGATGTACCGGCGGCCACCAACGCCTTCATAGCCAAGTATATTTTCCCGGGTGGCTACATCCCGGCCCTGTCGGAAGTAATGCCTGCCATCGAGCGCTCGGGGTTGATCATCACGGATATCGAAATCCTTCGGCTGCACTACGCCGCGACGCTGCGGGCATGGCGCGAGCGGTTCGTCGCCAATTGGGCGAAGGCTGTGGCGCTCCGGGGCAGCGAATTCGCCCGCATGTGGGAATTCTATCTGGCCGGCTCGGAGGCTGCATTCCGCTACCAGAACCTGGTCATCTTCCAGATCCAGCTCACCAAGCAGATCGACACGCTGCCCATCACGCGCGACTACATGACCGCGGCCGAGCACGATCTCGCCCGTGCCACCCAGCACCGGGTGGAGCCGCCGCGCATGGCCGGTGAATGAGGCGACTTGTGCCAGGGCGCAGTGCCGGGGTTGTAGCCACCCCACACCACCCCCAAATGTGCAAGGACGCCTGCCCCTCATGTCCGTCAGCCGCGCTGCCAGCCGGCGCCGGCCAGATTGTATTATGGGGAGGATTTGGCGAGGGGCGGGCCACGAACCCAGCCGTCGTGATAGCCCATAGGCTTGCCGCAGTGATGGAATGGCAGGAGACAGCATGCGATTTTGCCTGGCGCTGATGACGCTGCTGATAACTGCAACCCTGCTGCCGGAGGGCGTGCGGGCCCAGACTTGCAGCGCCGATGATGTCGCCAAGGCGGTCGATGACGCCGGCGCACGCCTGCGCGAGTTCAATGCGGAGGCCGCGCCGCGATTGCAGGCCAAGCTCCGGCAGTTGAAGACCAAGCGCGGTTGGAGTGACGCCGAGTACGAGGAAAAGAGCATCGACATCCTGCACGATTCCAGGATCGCCGATCTTGACCGGCAAGCCAACGAGATCCTCGGCCGCATCGACGCGCCCAGCCCCACGACGCAAGCTCAGGTGAATTGCGCGCGCCTTGCCGACCTGCAGGCGGCCGGCGTGGAATTGCTGGCGACGATGCGCGCCAAATCGGCCTACATGATCGCGCGAGCCGATGCCCTGCTCGAAGACCGCCCTGTCCCGACACCGTCAGCACCCAAGACGGTGAGCAAGGCGCCACCCCCGTCGGTAACAGCGAAAACCGCGCCTGGGCCTGCGCCATCGCCGGCATCACCGGCCGGCCCAGGTGAGAAGACACCGGCCTGGTCGACCGTGACGCTCAGCGAACAGCCACCATCGAGCCCACCCCCGCCTTCTCCACCCTCCGGTCGGCCGGGGTCCGACGAGGGGTATACCATCGATGAGATCCAGGAGGCGACGCGCGGATTTTTTGGTCAGATCTCGACAGGTCTCGCCAGCGTCATCGAGCACGCCTTCAAGCATTCAGGGCGCCCCACGGCGTACGTGCTCGGCCAGGAGGGCGGCGGCGCCTTCCTGGCGGGCCTGCGCTATGGCGATGGCACGCTGTATCTGCGGGCCGGCGGCACCCAGCGCATCTGGTGGCACGGTCCCTCGATCGGCTACGACGTCGGCGCGGCCGGCTCGCGGACCATGTTCCTGATCTACAATCTGAAGAGCCCCGAGGACATCCATCGCCGCTTCACCGGCATCGACGGCTCGGCCTATCTGGTCGGCGGGGTCGGCATCACCTTCCTGACCAACGGCGAGGTGGTGATGGCGCCGATCCGTTCGGGCATCGGCTTGCGGCTCGGCGCCAGCATAGGTTACGTCCGCTTCACGCCGCGGCCGACCTGGAATCCGTTTTGAGGATCGGACGGGGTCAGACCCATGGGTCTGACCCAGACCGGCCCCACCCGTCTACTCCGCCGGTTGCAGAGATGTGTGCGCCGCGGCGCTCCTCTGCGCCCTGGCCAAGGCCATCCGGCGCACCACGATGTAGAAAATCGGCGTGAACACGAGACCGAAAAGGGTGACGCCGATCATGCCCCAGAACACCGCGGTGCCGAGCGCGATGCGCATCTCCGCGCCGGCGCCCGTGGCGAAATAAAGCGGCAGCACGCCGAGCGTGAAGGCGAGTGACGTCATCAGGATCGGCCTCAACCGCAGCTGGCAAGCCTCGACCGCGGCTGTTACCACGTCCTTGCCCTGCTCCTCGATCTGGCGCGCGAACTCGACGATCAGAATGGCGTTCTTGGCGGCCAGGCCTATCAGCACGACGAAGGCGATCTGCGTCAGGATGTTGATGTCGTAGCCATGCAGCCAGACGCCGAACAGCGCCGACAACAGGCACATCGGCACGATCAGCAGGATGGCGATCGGCAGCGACCAGCTTTCGTATTGGGCGGCCAGCGCCAGGAACACGAACAGCACCGAGAGCACGAAGATATAGTAGCCGGTGCGGCCGACCCGCTTCTCCTGGAAGGAGAGGTCGGTCCATTCGTAGCCGACGCCCTCCGGCAGGACACGGCTCGAGATCTCGGTGACGGCATCGAGCAGCTGCCCGGTCGACACGCCTGCCGCCGCCGCGCCTTGCACTTCAACCGTCGGGAACAGATTGTAACGCGGCACGCGATCAGGCCCGGCGATCTCGCGGAAGGTGACGAGCGAGCCCAGCGGCACCATCTGGCCATCGAGGTTGCGCACGCGAATGCGGCCGACATTCTCGGCATCGAGCCTGAACTCGCCGTCGGCCTGGGCCTGGACGCGATAGGTGCGCCCGAACAGATTGATGTCGTTGACGTAGGCCGAACCCATGTAGATGCGCATCGCCTCGAAGATATTGTTGGGCGGCACGCGCAGCATCTGCGCCTTGACCCGGTCGACATCGACGAACACCTGCGGCGTGCCGGTCTGGAATGTGGTGAAGGCATTGCGGACCAGGGGCGAGGCGCCGAGCTCGCGCAGCAGCTCCTGGCTGATGCGCGCCAGTTCCACGGAGCCGACCCCGGCCCGGTCCTGCAACCGCATGGAGAAGCCGCTCGAGGAGCCAACGCCGCGCACGGGTGGTGGGATCTGCACGATAATGTTGGCTTCCTGAATTCCCCGATTGAGCCGTGAGCGCAGCTCATCCGCCAACCGCGTGACGTGCAGCTCCGGCTTCAGACGATCCTCGAATTTGTCCAACACGGCGAAAATGCTGCCGGCGTTCGAGGCATTGGTGAACGTCGCGTTCGAGCGGCCGACATTGACATTCGTGTAGGCCACACCCTTCGTTTCCAGCACGATATCGTTGGCGCGCCGCAGCACCGCGTTGGTCCGATCGAGCGAGGCGCCGGGCGGCAGCAGCATGGAGATGCTGACGATGCCGCGGTCAAGGTTGGGAATGAAGCCGGTCGGCGTCTGCGCCACGAGCAAAAGCGCGAGCCCGACCAGGCCGGCGTAGGCCGTGAGCATAATCGCGGAAACGCCAGCCAGATAACGAACCAGGCGCGCATAGCCCGCCGCCATCAGATCAAACCCGCGGTTGAAGGCGTCGCATGCCCAGCGGAGCGGCACCCCGAGCGCATGCATCAGCCCGCGCCGCGGCGCCGCGTGTCCGTGGTGCTTGAACAGAAAAGCGGCCATGGCGGGACTGAGTGTCAGCGACACGAATGCGGAAATCAGCGTCGCCGAGGCAATCGTCACGGCAAACTGGCGGTAGAACTGGCCGGTGATGCCGCTGACGAACGCGGTCGGGATGAAAACGGCCGAAAGGACGACGGCGATGGCAATCAGCGCGGTTCCCACCTCATCCATCGAAGAGCGAGCCGCTTCCAAGGGGCTGAGCCCTTCCTTCAGCCGTCGCTCGAAATTTTCGACCACGACGATGGCGTCGTCGACGACGACTCCGACCGCCAGCACCAGACCGAACAGCGTCAGCATGTTGATCGAGTAGCCAAGCGCCAGCATGACGCCGCAGGTGCCGATCAGCGACACCGGGATCGCGATCACGGGAATGAGCGTCGCACGCCAGTTCTGCAGGAAGATGAGGACGACCAGCACCACCAGCGCGACGGCTTGGGCGATCGTCGTGTAGAGTTCGGCGATCGAGACCTCGATGAACTCGGTCGGGTTATAGATGATCCGATAAACCAAGCCCTTGGGGAAGCTTTTCGACAGCTCCTCCATCGTTGCCTTGATCTTGTTGGCGGCCTTGAGTGCGTCGCTGCCGGGCGCCTGCGTCATGAACAGCACGGTCGCCGGGAAACGGTTCTGGTAGCCGAACGCGGAATAGCTGAGCGCGCCGAGCTCGACCTTGGCGACATCGCGCAAGCGCACCACCCGCCCGTCCGTCCCGGACTTGAGGATGATCTGCTCGAATTCCTCGGCGTCCTTCAGGCGCCCCCTGAGTTGCAGCGGCTTCTGGAAGGCTCCCGTCCCCGTGATCGGCGGCTCGCCAATGGCGCCGCCGGCCACCTGCACGTTCTGCTGCCGCAACGCTTGCAGCACCTCCTCGGCGCTGAGGCCGAGCATGGCGATGCGCTCTGGATCGAGCCAGATGCGCATGGCGTACTCGCGCGCGCCGAACATCTGTACCGCGCCAACCCCCTCGATGCGCGCCAGCACGTCGCGCACGTTGAGCAGACCGTAATTGGAGACGTAGACCTGATCGTAGGTATTGTCGGGCGAGACCAGATGCACGGCCAGCAGCTGGTCGGGGTTATTCTTACGCGTCAGCACGCCATTGCGGCGTACCTCGTCGGGCAACCGCGGTTCGGCGGCGGCGACGCGGTTCTGCACCAGCACCTGCGCCTTGTCGATGTCGAAGCCGACCTCGAAGGTGATGGTCAGGTTCATCGCCCCGTCGGCCGTCGAGTTCGAGTACATGTAGAGCATGCCGTCGACGCCGTTCACCTCCTGCTCGATGACGGCGGCAACGGTGTCGGCCACCGTCTGGGCATTGGCGCCGGGATAAGACGTCGTCACCGTAATCGTCGGCGGCACGATCTCGGGAAACTGCGTCAGCGGCAGTGCCTTGTAGCCAATGGCGCCGACAATGGTGATGAACAGCGATACCACCACCGCGAAGATCGGCCGGTCGATGAAAAAGCGGCTAAAGCGCATGACTGAGGCGTCCTTGGAGATATCAGCGCCGGTTTCGGGCGCGGCGGGCCGGTGACCAGGCTACTGGCGGGCGGGCTGCGCGTCGCCGCCTGCCTCCGAAACCTTGATGGACTCCCGCTTCGGTGTGACTTTCAAACCTGGACGCGCGCGCTGCAGGCCCTTGGTCACCACCCAATCCTCCGCGACCACACCCGAGCGAACCACACGCAGCTTGTCGAACAGCGGGCCCAGGACCACGCCTTTGCGGACCGCCGTGCCGTCCTCGGTCACCGTGTAGATGTACTTGCTGGCCTGATCCGACAGGATTGCCTCGTCAGGCAGCAGAATGCCAGCATGAGGCGGCGTGGCGGCAATGCGCACGCGCGCGAACATGCCGGGCGAGAAGAGACCCTGAGCGTTGTCCAAAACCGCGCGCACCTTGATGCTGGCCGTCGCCTGGTCGAGCCGGTTGTCGACGAAGTCGAGCTGAGCGAAATGCTTGTAGCCCTGCTCGTCCGGCAATGCCAAGTGTACGACCGAACCAAGCGCGGATGCGCCTGTCTTCTGCCCCTGCTCCCGCAGCCGCTTGTATTTCAGTAGATTGTTTTCGCTGACATCGAAGTAAACGTGGATGGGGTTCTGGCTGACGATCGTGGTCAGTAGCGTGCTGTTATTGGCGCCGGCGCCATTGACGTAGTTGCCTGGGCTGGAGAGGCTTCGGCCAATGCGGCCCGATATCGGGGCCGCCATGCGCGTGAAGCTGAGCTCGAGCTCGGCCGTCTTGACCTTCGACTCAGCCACTTTGATGGTGGCTTGCGCATCGCGCAATGCACTGGCGCGATCATCGAATGTTTTCTCCGACATCACCCGCCGGTCGACCAGCGGCTTGCCGCGATCGACGTCGAGGCGGGCGTTCTCGGACTTTGTGGTGGCAGCCTCGAGTTCGGCCCGGGCCTGATCGAGCGCCCGTTCAAACGGTCGTGGATCGATCAGGAACAACAGATCGCCCTGTTTGACGTCCTCGCCGTCCTTGAAACGCACCTCGTTGAGATAGCCGCTGATGCGCGCCCTGACGTCGACCGCATCCATCGCGTCCATGCGGGCGGTGTACTCGTCCCACTCGACGATCTCGCGCACGATCGGCTTGGAGACGGTGACGAGCGGCGCTGGCGGTTGTCCACCCTTCGCGCCCCCGCTTGGAGATTGGGCGCCTGGTGCAATGACCACCTTTTCCGGGGTCGCGCCGAAACCGGTCGCCGTGCGTACGCTCTCGCCGGCGGCATTCAGCCCTGCACCCGAGGGGCCGAGGACCGTTCGCCAATCAAAAGACGCGACGGACGCAACTGCAAACACAGCCACAATCGACGCGGCAATAAGCACCAATCTTTGGCGCATTCTCCAACCTCGCCTAGGCACAACGACAACGCCCCGACGCCCCATCCGCCATATTGGCACCAGCGGCAAAGACCGCAGCGGAGGCGAATATTTAACAGGTCTTTGTTAATTTGTAACCAGCAGAACCGCTCACCACGGGTGGGCGATTTAACGCAGCCCCTCCACCCCAGATCCCAGCAATTGCCCATTGCGCGCCGCTGAGGCCGTCAGTGGGTCAATTGCCGAACAACATCTGAAACAGTGACTTCTGCTGGCTCGGCCTTGGTCCGCGCGGCCCGGGCGGCGGCGGCCCCGAGGAGGCCCAATTGTTGCTCTCCCAAGGCTGCCATGGGGCCCAGCTCGGCGTCTGGCCGCTGGAACTGACCCGGCGAGCCTGGGCCAACAAGGCCGGGTCCTTGGCAAGGATATGCCGCAACATGTACTCGTCGGTCACGCCATCGACGCTGGCGACCACCACCTTGCCCTCTTCCCAGGACCAGGTCGAATACTTGTTGCCGAGGCGATGCGGCTGAATGGCGACGACCGCGTGGGAGAACAGGTCGATGATGGCCACCTGCTCGGTGTCCTCCGGGCCCTTTGCCCCCGCCACGACGCCCGAGTGGAAACGCAGCGCGGCAATGCCTTTCAGCGGCGGCTTGCGCACCTCCCAATCGACCAGTCGCGGCTCCCCCTTGCCCTCCATCTCGAGCGGCACGCTGAGGCGGCGGAATTCGTCGTTCACGGCGAAGTAGCGCGCGCCCCGCTTGACGACGCGCCAGCGGTCGACGCCCAACCCCGGCAGCTCGACCTCGCGCGCATCATTGGCGCGCGCGCCCAGGCGATCGAGCGCATCGCTGGCGAGCTTGAAGGTCGGCTTGACCCCGAGCGCGCGGCGATAGTCGGCGATCGCGGCTTCCGGCTTGCCCTGCAGCAGCTCGTATTCGCCTTTGACCCAGGCCACTTCTGCCCGGTTGGCATCGAGCTTGAGGGCGGTCTGCAGGTCCTTGCCGCCGATGTCGAGCTGGCCTCCGCGCTGATAGATCCAGGCGCGGTAGGCAAATGCCACGGCACTGCGCTGATCGAATTCGAGCGCCTTGCTGATGTCGGCGAACGCCTCGGTCGGCGTATCCAGCATTGCGAAGGCGAGCCCGCGTGCCTCGTATGCCGCCGCCGTCACCCCATCCAGCTCGATGGCGCGCGTGAAATCCTTGACCGCCGATGGATAATTGCGCGCGAACAGATAGGCATAGCCGCGCAGCACGTAGATCTCCGCATTGCTGCTGTCGAAGGCGATGGCGCGCGTCAGGTCCTCGATCGCCTCCTCGGTCTTCTCCAACGCCATCCGGGCCTCGGCGCGACTGCGGTAGGAAGCCGCGAACCGGCTGTCAGCGTTGACGGCGCGTGTGAAATCGCGAATGGCGGCGTGCGGCCGCTCGACCAGCAGCAAGGCCCGCCCGCGCCCAGAGAGGGCTGCGGCACTGGTCGGAACCAACTCGATGGCCCGCGTATAGTCGCCCAGCGCCTCCTGGGCCTGGCCCAACTTGACGGAGGTGCTGGCGCGGTTGGCAAAGGCAGCCGAGTAGCCCGGCGCCAGCACGATGGCGCGGTCGAAATCCTTCAGCGCCTCGCGCGGCAGACCGACGCTCAGCAATAGGCTGCCACGATTGTTGTAGGTCGGCGCATGCTCGGGAAACAGCTGCACGGCGCGATTGAAATCCTCCAAGGCGAGCTTGGTCTGGCCGAGCCTGGACTGGGCCACGCCGCGATCGTTGTGGATCATCGCCCGACGATCGGAAGGCAGAGACTGATCGCGCAGCAAATCGGAATACTGCGCAACGGCGGTGCCGGCGTTACCTTTGGCCAGTTGCGAGGCCGCCTCCTGGATGCGCAGGCCCACGGGGTCCTGCGCGGCGGCCGGCAACGACAGCCCACCCAGGACGAGCAGCAGCATCAAGCCTCTGACCATGGGTCGCGTTTGCCTCATGTCCAGGATGCGCGCCGCGAGATGGCGCCAATCCGCTGGCGATTCACCCTCATCCAATGAGCCTATCACGTGCGGGTCAATTGTCATCTCGCGCGTCAGCCGCCTCCCCGCGGCGGCAATCGGTCCATGATAATTGCAGTGTCGAAATGACAGCACCGGGCCAGGGCCCCCGGCACCAACCCGCTCCAGTTGCAAAGGCCCGACCATACTTTGCCCACATGCCAAGGCGAGTGACCGCCTTCAGCCGGCAACAATGGCCTCGATGGCCTTGCCGAGGTCCTTGGTCGAGGCCTTGCCGCCCATGTCACGGGTCAAGGCCTTGCCGTCCTCGAGCACGATCTCGATGGCCTTGACGATGGCCGCCGCCGCCGCCTTGTGTCCCAGGTGGTCGAGCATCATGGCGCCGGACCAGATTTGCCCGATCGGATTGGCGATGCCCTTGCCGGCGATGTCGGGCGCCGAGCCATGCACCGGCTCGAACATGGAGGGATAGTCCTTCTCCGGGTTGATGTTGGCGCCGGGCGCGATGGCGATCGTGCCGGTGGTGGCGGGACCGAGGTCGGAGAGAATGTCGCCGAACAGGTTGGAGCCGACGATGACGTCGAACCAGGTCGGATTGCGAACGAGATGCGCGGTCAGGATGTCGATATGGAACTGGCTGGTCTTGACCTTGGGATAATTCTTGCCCATCGCGGCGAAGCGCTCGTCCCAGTAGGGCATGGAGATGGAGATGCCGTTGGATTTGGTCGCGGAGGCGACTTCCTTGCGCGACCGCGTCATGGCCAGCTCGAAGGCGTAGCGCATCACCCGGTCACAGCCCCGCCGCGTGAAGATCGCCTGCTGCACGGCGGCTTCGTACTCCGTGCCCTCGTTCATCCGCCCGCCGACGGCGGAATACTCGCCCTCATTGTTTTCGCGCACGATGTAGTAGTCGATGTCACCTGGCTTGCGGCCAGCGAGCGGGCACGGCAGCCCCTTGAAAAGGCGCACCGGGCGCAGGTTGATGTACTGCTGGAAGCCGCGGCGGATCGGGATCAGCAGACCCCACAGCGAGACGTGGTCCGGCACACCGGGAAAGCCGACGGCGCCGAGGAAGATGGCGTCGTGCTTGGCGATGCGCTGCAGCCCGTCCTCGGGCATCATGGCGCCCTTCTTCTTGAATCGCTCGCACGACCAGTCGTGCTCATCCCACTTGAATTCGATGCCAAAGCGCCGGCCGGCCGCCTCCAGCACGCGGATGCCCTCCGGCACGACCTCGTTGCCTATGCCATCACCGGCGATCACCGCGATTTGGAGTTTTTCGGACTTGGGCTTTGCCTTGGCCATTGTTTCCCTCGTTCAATCCTTGCCGCCATCAGCGCTGTTGCAGGCTGGTCCGCCAACGGTTGCCGCCGCCACCGTACATGGCGAACTTGCCGGCAAAAGTCACCACAAAAGTCAGCCTAAGCCCTACCGGAATAGCGATATTGCAGCGCGTTCCCGGCCCGCACACAGGCGGAAAGCGGTTGCGGTGCGACCGGATCGCCCCTTCCCACACGCCGGCGCAACGATGTAGCACACGGCGTTGGCGCCGCCGAACAATCCAAGCGGCGAGCGGAGCCCGCATGACGTTCCTCCCCGATACGCCGACATTGCTGGCCTTCTCGATCGCCTGCTTCGTGCTGTTCGTCACGCCGGGACCGGATATGAGCCTGTTCCTCGCCAAGACCATCGCCGGTGGGCGCCGAGCCGGCATCGCCTCGATGACCGGAGCCAGCCTCGGCAACGTCGTGCACTCGCTTTTGGCGGCTTTCGGCATCTCGGCCCTGATCGCCACCACACCCAGCGCTTTCCTCGCCTTGAAGCTTGCGGGCGCGGGGTATCTGGCCTGGCTTGCCATCGACGCCGTTCGCCGTGGCTCCGCCCTCAACGTCGCGGCGGGCGAGCAGGCGTCGGAGCCCGTGTCGCGCACGCTGCTGCTGGGCCTGACAGTCAATCTTTCGAACCCAAAAGTCGTGCTGTTTTTCGTAACCTTCCTGCCGCAGTTCGTCGATGCCGGAGACCCCAATGCGGCCGGCCAATTGCTGTTTCTTGGTCTCTACTTCGTCGTCTTCTCCTTCCCGCTGGCGGTGCTGATGATCTGGGGGGCGGAGCATGTCGTGGCCGGCCTCAAGTCCCGCCCACGCCTGATGCGGGCCATCGACTGGCTGTTCGCCGGTGTGTTTGGCGGCTTCGCCATCAAGATCCTCGTCACCCAGGCCCACTAGTATATATCTCGATCGATGCAACTGATGGTGCCACGGCCGCGAGCAGCCGCCGTCACGTTCGTATTGATCACGGTGGCACTGGATGTGCTGGCGCTGGGACTGATCGTGCCGGTGCTGCCCAAGCTGGTCGAGAGCATGTCAGGCGGCAATACTAGTCGGGCCGCGGAAATATTCGGTATCTTCGGCACCGCCTGGGCGCTGATGCAGTTCATCTTCCAGCCGGTGCTGGGCGCGCTGTCCGACCGCTTTGGACGCCGCCCCGTGATCCTACTGTCCAATCTCGGTCTCGGGCTCGATTATCTGCTGATGGCGCTGGCGCCCAACCTCGCCATCCTGTTCATCGGCCGCGTGGTCTCGGGCATCTGCGCCGCCAGCTTCACCACCGCCACCGCCTACATCGCCGATGTCACCGAGCCCAACAAGCGCGCTCAGGCCTTCGGCCTGATCGGCGTCGCCTTCGGTGTCGGCTTCGTGCTGGGACCCGCGGTCGGCGGCTTGCTCGGCAGCGCCGATCCGCGCCTGCCCTTCTGGGTGGCGGCGGGCTTCAGTCTCGCCAATGCAGCCTATGGTTATTTCGTGCTGCCGGAATCGCTGTCGCGGGAGCGGCGCGCGCCGTTTCATTGGCGCAATGCCAAGCCGATCGGCGCGTTGCGCCTGCTCAGGTCGCATCGTGAGTTGTCTGGCCTGTCGCTGGCGATGTTTCTCTATTACCTGGCGCACGGCGCTTTCCCGGCGGTGTTCGTGCTGCACGCCGGCTACCGCTTCGGCTGGGGCGCGGACATGGTCGGACTGGCCCTGGCGGGCTTCGGCTTCTGCTCGGCCATTGTCCAAGGCGCGCTGATCCAGCCGGTCGTGTCCCGCTTCGGCGAGCGCCGTGCCCTGCTGTTCGGCATGGCTGCCGGCGTGCTGGGGTTCCTGGCCATCGCCACGGCCGCCACGCCCCTGCAATTCTGGACCAGCATGCCGCTGATGGCGTTATGGGGCTTCATCGGCCCATCCGCGCAAGGCCTGATGAGCCGGCGCGTCGCTGCCGATGCCCAGGGCCGGCTGCAGGGCGCCACCTCGAGCCTGATGGCGGTGGCCAGCCTGATTGCCCCGAGCTTGTTTACGCTGACCTTTGCCAGAGGCATCACCGAGGGCGGCTGGGCTCTGCCCGGCGCGCCCTATCTGGTCGCCGCCTTCATCCTTGCCGGTGGTGGCGCCTGCGCTTGGCGGGCGACGCGGGGCGGCGACAGTGGTCTCAGTCACGAGGATGATGATGGGCGCGAAGGCCGTCCGGGATCTCCTGTCGCTTGAGGCCGCCGCCATCGATCCAGGCGCGCGTCGAGGCATGTGCGGCTGCGATCAGGTCGACAGTGCGGGAGAAGTCGTAGGGCGAGCCGTCCAGCGGACACAGTGACGGCGCGACGGCGTACTCGATGGGCGTGCCAAGCCCCTCGACTTCCGCCACCAGCTGGCGCGCGATCAGCAGCGTCAAGGCATGCAGCGCGCTGGCGATGGAGCCACGCGGCGGGGTGGCCAGCGCGCACGCGAACCCTGTCGGCAGCACGATCAGCCGCGTCGCACCGAGACCGACGGCGACGCGCACCGGCGTGTTGGAGGTGATCGCGCCATCGATCAGAAATCGGCCATCGAAACGTACCGGCGCGAACGCCGCCGGAATGGCGCAGCTGGCGACGATGGCATCGACCGCGGGCCCCCGGGAGATCACCACGGCATCGCCCGACAGCACGTCGGTGGCGACGACGTGCAATGGCGCCCGCGCCTCGGCGATGTCGCGATAGGGCAGGTGCTGCTCGACGAGACGCCGCAGGCCATCGGCTCGGACCAGCCCGTCGTGACCGCGCGCCAGCCCGAAGAGCACGCGCCACCCGATGGGGAAGATGTCGCGGCGCCTGAGCCCGCGCCAGATCGCCTCCAGCCGCTCCACGCCTTGCGGTGTCGGATCGCCGGCGTAGTATGCGGCGTTGATCGCGCCGACGCTCGATCCGACAACCAGATCAGCCCGCACGCCTGCTGCAGCCAATGCTTTCAGCATGCCGACCTGGACGGCGCCGAAACTGCCGCCGCCAGCCAGCACAAAGGCCGTCCGTCTGTTCCCTGGCTGTTCGGCGCTCAAGCGCATTTCTCAGGTCAACGTGCACGGAGGGAGCTTGCACTGTAGCCCCTTCACAATCAAATAAAGCGGTTGTGATACCGCAAAGCAGAAGGATAGACTCTTCGGCATTATCCGCTTGGCGAGGCCGCAAGGCGGCCCGGCGCGAGCGCCGTTCTTCGAAAGGTGAGACCTCTTTCGGGTCGAACCTTTCGCTGGAGGGTTTGAGCCGAGTTCAATTGCTCGGCACCCGCGTGGGTGGGCAGGGCAGGATCCGCGATGATGGGCCAAACCGGCAGCCGACTCGTCATGTTTGTCATGGTGCTCGCTTGGTTCGGCTGGCCGTTGTCTGCCGCCGGCGCCCAAGGCCGCGGCAGCCGCGATCCCGGCGCCGATACATCACCGACACGCCGCTCGTTCGGCACCGAAATGCCGCCCGGCGGCGCCGGCTCGATCAATCCAATGGCGCCTTCACTCAACCTGCCGCCAGGATCGATTGCTCCCATGCCACCTGACGGCCGTGGGTCGATCAATCCAGGGGCCCCTTTGCTCGGGGCGCCGAGCGGCTATGTCAACCCGATGCCACCGGGAGGAGCCGGCTCGATCAACCCCGTCGGACCGCCGCCGCAGCCAGGCCTCAACGCCGTGCAGGGCGCGCCCATTCAGGGCGTGCTGCATGATCGCCCGACACCGCGCACCACATCATCCGGCAAGGCCCCCGTACCGCCGGGTCTGGAGCCGTGCATTGGCAGTTGGACGCGGAGCCGCGGGCTGACCGTGGCAGAGCACCGCGACCTCTGCGCGAAAATCTGGCAGCGCCCCGACACGACGAAATGAGCCCTGCCGGCCTCAATAGCTGCGGGTTATGCAAGGTCTGCGATAGGTCTATAGTGCGGCCTCCAGCCACCGCCTTTGCCGAGGTGCGCCATGCCCGATCGCTTTGGACCAAGGGGTGTGATCGCGCTGCACGTGCCGCTGCAAAATGCCAACATGCAGCCCGAGTACGAAATGCTGCGGCCAAAGGGCATCAACAACCAGATCTACCGCATCGACCTGGGCACCGCCGACAAGGTGTCGGAGGCGACCGCCGCCGTCATCAAGGGCGCGCGCGGCTGCTGGCCCGACATCGTCGTGGTCGGCAACTCGATCGAGATGCGCGACTGGTCGGTGGCGCGCCAGGACCGGCATCGCGCCATCCTGACGGAGGCCATCAGCCCGATTCCCCTGGTGCTCGGCGGCGATGCCACGGTTGCCGCATTGCGCACCGTCGGCGCGCGCCGTATCGCGCTGCTGTCGCCCATGCACAAGCGCTATTCCGGCAGCGCGCGTGCCTTCTACGAAGCGATGGGCTTCGAGGTCGTGGTCGACCACTGCCTCGGCGTGCAGCTGCCGCAGGACATCATCAAGGTCACGGACGCCGAGATCATCGCCGCCTTCGAGGAGATGGATCGCCCCGACGTCGATACGCTGGTGCACGTCGGCGGCGCCTTGAGTGTCCTGCCGTTGGTCGACATGCTGGAGAAGAAGCACGGCAAGCCGGTGATCACCGTCAATGTGGCGAGCTACTGGATGGCCCTGCGGCGGCTGGGGGTGGAGGACAAGATCGCGGGGTTTGGGCGGCTGGCGACGCTGCCGCTGGCGGTGACGGGGTGAATGGCCAGCTCAGTCCTCGAGCATGTCCAGCGTGATGTTGCGGGCACCATGTAGAATTCGCTGGATGTATACCGTCTGGCCGATCACCCTGTAGAAAGCCAAATAGGGGTTGATGTGGAGGACACGGCGCCCTGGACCGAACACAGGGCGTTCCATGCGCCGCGTGCCATCTCGGCGTAGTGTACGAACGCGCTGGCGAATTCGGCTGATGACGCGTTTGGCAACCGCCGCGGAGCGCTCCCGCTCGAGAAAGGCAGCTATTTCGGTCAGATCCTGCTTGGCGGGCATCGAATAGCGGATCGCCAGCATCACCGCTCACAATTTGCCATAACGCTGCTCGAGCTCGGCAAACGCGTCCGCCTCGGAGACCGTGCGCCCCTCTTCGATGGCCTTGTCAGCCTCATCCAATAGTGGCTTGGCCCACGACAGATCGCCATCTGGCTCGTCATCGGCGGCGGCGAGGCGTAGAACCGCGGCCTCGAGCGCCTCTTCGACCGAAGCGAAATTGCCGGCCGCCACCTGCGCCTGCAAGATGGCCTCGAGGCCGGGCTTGAGATGAATGGTCATGCTGTGTCCTCTCGATGTCTGTCATAGCGCCTGACATGCAGGCTTTCCACTGACTCGGCAGGACAAGCCCGCTCCCGGCCGCTGTAAGCCGCTAAGCCCTTCAGTCGACTCGCCCGCGAGCCCCGCATGACCGCATCGCCCGAGCCCGCCACATTCAGGGGGTCGGGCAGCTGGTGAGGGTGCCGCAGGCGGAGATGGGGGGAATGGCCGCCTCAGTCCGCGATCATGTCCGGTGTGATCCTCCTGGCCCCATGCAGCACCCGAAGGATGAAAGCAGTATTTCCGTCGACTCGATAGAAAATCAAATAGGGGTGATGGTTGAGCACGCGGCGTCCCGCCCCCAGTTCCGGGCGCACGTGCAGGCGGTCAGCGTTGCGCCGCAGGGTCTCGATGTGCACTTTCATCTGGTCAAACAGGCGCGCAGCTTCCGCGTCGCCGACCTTGCGTTCGAGGAAGTCGGCAATCTCCGCAAGATCCAATTCCGCACGACGCGCATATGCGATGTCGAACATCGCTCAGCGCTTGCCAAAGCGTTGATTGATGCGAGCCCACACGTCTTCGTGGCCCACCGTGCGCCCGGCCGCGATGTCTGCTTCCGCCTCGGCCAGATACGGCTTGGCCCACGACAGGTCGCCATCGGGTTCCTGCGCGTCTGCGGCGAGGCCGAGGATCGCTGCCTCCAGCGCCTCCTCGATCGATGCGAAATTGCCAGCGGCGACCTGCGCCCGCAGGATGGCCTCGAGATCTGGTTTAAGATGAATGGTCATGCGGTGTCCTCTCCAGGCTTAGTCTAGCGCTTGTGTTGCACACCTTCCACGGGCTCGGCGCGACAAACGCGCCGGGCGCAGCTATAAGCCGCCGTGTCTTTCTGCCGACTCGCCCGCGAGCCCAACATGACCGCCACATCCCCGTCCGCCATCACGCCCAAGATCGTCGCCGAGCACGGGCTCAAGCCCGATGAATACGGCCGGCTGCTGGCGATCCTCGGCCGCGAGCCGTCGCTGACCGAACTCGGCATCTTCTCGGTGATGTGGTCCGAGCACTGCTCCTACAAATCCTCACGCTTCTGGCTGAAGACACTGCCGACCACCGGCGCCAAGGTGATCCAGGGCCCGGGTGAGAACGCCGGTGTGGTCGACCTCGGCGATGGCGACTGCGCCGTGTTCAAGATGGAGAGCCACAACCACCCGAGCTACATAGAGCCCTATCAGGGGGCGGCGACCGGCGTCGGCGGCATCATGCGCGATGTGTTCACCATGGGTGCGCGCCCGGTCATGAACCTCAACGCGCTGCGCTTCGGCGATCCCGCCCACCCCAAGACCCGCCGCCTCGTCGCCGGCGTCGTCTCCGGCATCGGCGGCTACGGCAATTGCGTCGGAGTGCCCACCGTCGGCGGCGAGACCAACTTCGACGCCGGCTACAACGGCAACATCCTGGTCAATGCCATGTGCGTCGGCCTGGCCAAGGCCGACAAGATCTTCTATTCGGCCGCCAAGGGCGTCGGCCTGCCCGTGGTCTATGTCGGCTCCAAGACTGGCCGCGACGGCATCCACGGCGCCACCATGGCCTCGACCGAGTTCGACGACAATTCCGACGCGAAGCGGCCGACCGTGCAGGTCGGCGACCCGTTCACCGAGAAGCTGCTGATCGAGGCCTGCCTGGAGCTGATGGCGTCGGATGCCATCATCGCTATCCAGGACATGGGCGCCGCCGGCCTCACCTCGTCCACCTCGGAGATGGCCGACAAGGGCGGCGTCGGCATCGACCTCGACCTCGACCACGTGCCCCAGCGCGAGCCCGGCATGACCGCCTATGAGATGCTGCTGTCGGAGAGCCAGGAGCGCATGCTGATGATCCTGAAGCCCGGCCGCGAGGGCGAGGCCGAGGCGGTTTTCAGGAAATGGGGGCTCGATTTCGCGGTAATCGGCAAGACCACCGACACCGGCCGCATGATCGTCACGCACAAGGGCATCGTGGAAGCCGACCTGCCGGTCGACAAGCTCGCCAACTCCGCGCCGCTGTATGAACGGCCTTACATTCTCAAGGACCCGCCCAAGCCGATCCTGCCGGAATGGGTGCCGGCGCCCAACGCAATTCTCGGCGCGCTGAAATCCATGATGGGGGAGCCGCAACTGGCCTCGCGCCGCTGGATCTGGGAGCAGTACGACCATATGGTGATGGGCGACACCGTCGGCCGGCCGGGCGGGGATGCTAGCGTCGTGCGCGTCCACGGCACCCAGAAGGGCTTGGCCGCAACCTGTGACGTCACGCCACGCTATGTCGCCGCCGACCCGGCGATGGGCACCAAGCAGGCCGTCGCCGAGACCTGGCGCAACCTCATCGCCGTCGGCGCCAATCCGATCGCCATCACCGACAACATGAACTTCGGCAACCCCGAGCGGCCCGAAGTGATGGGCCAGTTCGTCGGCTCCGTGAAAGGCATGGCGGAAGCCTGCCGCGCGCTCGACTACCCCGTCGTCTCCGGCAACGTCTCGCTCTACAACGAGACCAATGGCGTCGGCATCCCGCCGACCCCTGCCATTGGCGGCGTCGGCCTCATTCCCGACATTGCGCATATGGCCTCGATCGGCCTGAAGCGGGCGGGCGATCTCATCATCGCCATCGGCTCTGAGCGGGGCTGGCTCGGCCAGAGCCTCTACCAGCAGATTTTCGCGGGCCGACTCGACGGCGCCCCGCCTCCAGTCGACCTCGCCGGTGAACTGAAGGCCGGCCGCCTGGTCAGCGCCCTGATCCGCGAGGATCTGACCGACACCGTGCACGACATATCCGACGGCGGCCTGATCGTGGCGCTGGCGGAAATGGCACTGGCTGGCGGCGCCAACGGCGAAGGGCTCGGTCTCGAGCTGTTCCCCTATGAAGGCAAGCTGCCAGCACATGCGGTCTGGTTCGGCGAGGACCAGGGCCGCTATCTGGTCGCCGTATCACCGGAGGCGGCCGAAGCCGTCGCCGAGCGCGCGCGCCTGCTCGAATTGCCGGTCCGCATCGTCGGGCGCTCGGGTGGGCAGGGCCTCAGGCTGCCCGGCGAGGCCGAGTTGCCCCTGACCAACCTGCGCGCCGCCCACGAGGCCTGGTTGCCGGCGTATATGGGCGGGGGGTGAGGCGATCGAGATGGCGTCGAGGCCCCTCATTTCGCGGTTGAGCCGCTGCTAACCGATTGAGGCGAAAGCAAGAGTAAAGGGCAATGTGTCACTTGCACCGGCTTTCGCCAACCGCCTACAAAGACATGTATCGAGGCAGAAGGATCGGTGCCATGGCGATGGATGCCCACGAGATCGAGCGGCTGATCAAGGCCAAACTGCCGGATGCCACGGTCGAAATCCGCGATCTTGCCGGCGACGGCGATCATTATGCGGCGCACGTCGTCTCGCCGACGTTCAAGGGCAAGACCCGCGTGCAGCAGCACAAGCTGGTCTATGATGCCCTGGAAGGCCGCATGGGCGGTGTGTTGCACGCCTTGGCGCTGACCACGGCGGCGCCAACTTCCTGAGCGTTTGCCTCGGCGACGGATTGACACTTGGCTCGAGCGGGGCCACATCTGCCCCCAACACGCCGCCTCCGGCCTCGGGCCCACGGGCGCGCCGACCGCGATGACGAAGCAGCAAAGGAACTCCGATGAGCGAGCAGGCCGTCCACGACTGGATCCGCAAGCAGATTGCCACCAATGACGTCGTGCTTTTCATGAAGGGCACGAAGGGCATGCCGCAGTGCGGCTTCTCCAGCCAGGTCAATCAAATCCTCGACCACCTCGGCGTCGACTTCAAGGACGTCAACGTGCTCGACGACGTCGGCATCCGCGACGGCGTCAAAACCTTCACCAACTGGCCGACGATCCCGCAGCTCTACATCAAGGGCGAGTTCGTCGGCGGCTGCGACATCATCCGCGAGATGTTCCAGGCCGGCGAACTCGAGGAACTGCTGCACGAGAAGGGCGTCGCCCACACCCACGAGCACAAGCACGCCTGACGCCAGCCTCTCCCGCCGCGCATCGGCGCACTGATGCGACGTGGCCCTGCCTAATTTTAGCCGTCGAGTTGGCGTCCCTGAGGCGTCGAACCACGCTGGCGGCAATCGGCCGGCACGACACCGGGGAGGTTTGCGCGCGTGCGGGAGCGTCAACCCATGCGGCTTGGCGGGCGCCGGTTTTTGTTGAGTTTGGCCATCCTGGGCGCCAGTGTCTGCCTGGCGCTCGGCATCAGCCAGCCGATCATCCGCCTCACCAAGTACGTGTTCTGGACCACGGAGCATTCGCTGCTGGACACCGTGCAGGTGCTGCTGCGCGACGGGCAGACGTTTCTCGGCTCCACGGTGCTGATCTTTTCCATCATCTTCCCGATCGTCAAACTGTTGTATCTGCTGCTGGTGTCGACGTTGCCGGCCAGCGAGATCACGCGCCAGGCCAAGCGCCTGCGCGCGCTGGAATGGCTCGGCAAATGGTCGATGCACGACGTGCTGGTGCTGGCGCTGACCATCTTTTTTATCAAGAGCCAGTCGGTCTACGACGCCGCCAGCCTGTACGGCGTCTATTTTTTTACCGCCGCCGTCGTCCTGATGATCCTGGCCTATGCCTGGCTGGGGACAGAGGAGACCCAAGCGCATCACCTGCGTATCGAGCCGACCATTCCCGTCGACATCGCCGAGCGCAACTCAGTCCGCAGGCCCTGGCCGCTGCGCAATTTCTTCCTGAGCTTCCTCATCATCTTCGCCACGGTCTGCTTCGCGCTCGGCGTCTATATGCCGGTGATCCGCTTCACCACCGTCTACGTCTGGAGCAAGGAGCATTCGATCGTCACCATCATCTGGGCGCTGTACCAGAATCAGGAATTCTTCCTGTGCGGCGTGCTGTTCGCCTTTTCGCTGTTCTTCCCGTTCCTGAAGCTGTTCTACCTGCTGACGCTCGTCACCTCACCCGATCTCAGCCCCGAGTTCCGCCGCAAATCCGTCTCGACGATGGAATGGCTCGGCCGCTACTCGATGACCGACGTGATGGTGCTGGCGCTGATGATTTTCTACGTCAATTCGTCGGGCTACACTGAGGCCACGGTGCTGCCCGGCACGTATTTCTTCGCCGCCAGCGCGCTGATCACCATGCTGGCCTATGGCTGGGCCAATACCGCCGATGTCACGCCGCGCCGGCGGTCTGCCCCAACCCCGCGCCCGGACGCAGTGCCGCCATCCTCCGGCACGCAACCTCGCCCGCGTCCGATTGCGCTCGCTGGCCGGCGGCAAAAGGCCTGAATGCGGCGCGAGCCTCGCTCAAGGCAGCACACAAGCCCGGCGCAGCATGACGATGACGGATTTCTGGCTGAAGCGACGCTTGTAGGCCTCGGCGATTTCGCCGAGGCGGGGCCGCTGCACGCTCTCCCGGCTCAAGACGACGAGCAGCACTTTCGCCGGCTCGCGCTCGATCTGGCTGCCGGAGCCGCCGCGCCACTGGCCATGGGCGTCGATGACCGTGAGCCCGTCGGGAAAGCGCGGTGTGACCACCTCGTCGAGAAAACGCAGCCACTCCTCCTCGCTCACCGCGCCGACGATCTCGCCGATGTTGCGGCCGAAAACGAGCTCGGCGACGCTGTGCTCGCGCATGCCCTTGGCGCAAGCGAGTGACTGGGCCGCAGCCTCCATCAGCGCCCCGCACACACCCATGTGCCCGAGAAAAACGAGGCACATGCCGGTGACCAGACGACCGCTTCGCATCGTTTTGGCCATATCACCCACATGTCTATGACCCGGGCGCACAAATGGCCGCCATCCGCGCCAGCCATGGGTCAGTCCGGGTGCGAGACGCAGACGCCGAAGGACGAAGACCCGGTCGAATGGTGGGCGGTGCAGGGATTGAACCTGCGACCCCACGCGTGTGAAGCGTGTGCTCTACCGCTGAGCTAACCGCCCGGACCGTACCCGAAGGCGCCGGACATATGCGAGGCGCTACCCCCGCCTGTCAAGGCGCAGCGAGCCCGGGTGCAGTGACGTCCGTCCGCGTACCGCCCCAAGGGCATCGGCGCGCGGCGCGAATGGGGAGCTGGCAACGCGCCTCACGTGGCTTTCAGGGGTGCCGGCAACAGGCTGAATAGGTCGGTCGGGTCGGCGGCCTCGGCAGGCGCCAGGTCGGTCACGCCGATACCAATCAGGCGGAAGGCGCGGCCATCGGCTTCCAACCGGATCAGCGCGTCGACATTTTCGAGCAGCTGCTGGGCCCGCTGCGTCGGGTGCGGCATGCGCCGATGCCGCGTCAGCAGTCGAAAATCCGCGGTCTTGAGCTTCAGCACCAGCGTCCCGCCCGCCACCTGCTGGCGTGCGAGCTGGCCGGCGACGCGCTCGCACAGTGGCTTAACGGCGTCGATCAGGTCGGAGATGGCCGCCGTATCGCGGCGAAAGGTGGTTTCGGCTGACACGCTCTTGACCTTGCGCGTGGCTGTGACCCGCCGGTCATCGTCGCCTTCCACATACTGGGCAAGCCGGCGCCCGAAGCTGCCGAAACGCACCTCGAGCTGGCGCGCACCCAGCGCCTGCAGATCGGCGATGGTCATCAGGCCGTCGGCCTGCATGCGGGCCGCGGTGGCGGGTCCGACACCGTGGATCTTGCCGACCGGCAGTCCGGACAAAAACGCCCTGGCTTCGGCCTTGCCGATCACGGAAAAGCCGCGCGGCTTGTCCTGCTCGGAGGCGAGCTTGGCGAGAAACTTGTTGGCCGAAAGCCCGATCGACACGGTGATGCCGACCTCGCGCTCGATGCGCTGGGCAATGCGGGCAAGTGCCGCGGCGGCCGTCGGTCCCTCGTGCCGGCTTGCCTCGCCCAGATCGAGATAGGCCTCGTCCAGCGACACCGGCTCGACGATCGGCGTCGCCCAGAGAAAAATCGCGCGAATGGCGTCGCTGACCGATTTGTACTTGGCCATGTCGGGCGCGATGACGATGGCTTGCGGGCAGGCCTCGAGCGCCTTGAACATCGGCATCGCCGAGCGGACGCCGAAGCGGCGGGCGATATAGCAGGCCGTTGTCACGACGCCGCGCCCACCGGCATGGCCGACGATCAGGGGCTCCTCGCGCAGCTCGGGGCGGTCGCGCTTCTCGACGCTGGCATAAAAGGCATCACAGTCGATGTGAGCAATGTCCAGCGCGGCAAACTCGGCATGGGCCTGCACACGGTGGGAGCCGCAATGCTCGCAACATCGCGGCACTGCCTGCATCATCTCGCAGCAGTCGCGGCACAAGGTGGCTACGGTTTGCATGGGGCTCCGCCGTCATGCACCTCGCGGTAACATCCGGGGCGGCACACGCAAGACTGCCTCACCCCGCCGCCGTGAACTTCTTGACGGCCGCCGAAATGCTGTGGCGGACCTTGTGCCAGCCGCTCGAGCCCTCGCTCGTCATCCAGTTCATCTGCAGCGAGCGGCGCGGGCCCTCGAAGGGATGATGTCCGTGCCAGGAGGTGGCCGAGCGCTTGAAAATCAGCAGCGTGCCGTTGTCCGGCGGCACCTCGGCGGCGAAATTGTCGACGTTCTTGCCATCGCGCAAGATGCGCAGCCGCCCGCCCGGTTTGTCCCACGTCTCGTTGAGATAGAGCAGGACCGTGATGATCTTGTCCTTGCTGTCGGTATGGATCTGCCCGTCCTTGCCGCGCGTGTAGCCGCGCAGGCTGTACATCTTCGGCCGGCCGTCGAGGTCGACGCTGAACCTGTCCTCGATCGCCTGCTGGAACTCGGCGCCGTCGAGTTCCTCGATCACCTCCTTGATGACCATCCCGGTCTGCAAGGATTCGATTGGAAACGAGCCGCCCTGGCTGATCGGGGGATAGGTGGCATTGATGCGGCGCAGGCTGTCCCGCGACAGAAATCCCGGCACGATCGTGTACTCAAACGGATCGGTCTCGATCTTCGCCGCAGTGAGCTTCTCCAATCGCAGATGCGCCATGGTTCCCCCCTCAATCCCTCGAGCCCGGCGCCGAGCCGGCCCGCATCAATCCAGAAAGCATCGCCGCCCGGCGGCTCCAGCGCTGCTCGATCTCGGCGGCGATCGTGGACGCTGAATCGAGCGGATTATAGGCCCAAGTCTGCCAGCTCGCGAGCCGTTCAGGTAGCGGGCGCGTTGCGCCATGGTGCCTCAGCGCGGCGTGAAACCGGGTAAACTTGTCGCTGCCGCCGGAAGGCTCGAAGACGTAGACGGGGCGGCCCGTGGCGCAGGCCTCGCCCGTCATGTTGACGCTGTCGGCGGTGACGACCAGCACGTCGGCATGCGCCAGCATATCAGCATAAGGGTTGTTGCCGGCGCCGTCCCACAGCAAGCGCGGGCGGTCACGGGTTGCCGTCTCGACCGCCCTGATGAGGCGCCGGTGGCTGCGCCGCGATGGCGTGATCATGAAGCTGGCGCCGAGGTCGGCCAATGCTTTCAGCGACTTTTCCAGCCGATCGTCGTCGGCATCGGTAAAACGATAGACCCCGTTCTTGCCGCCGAGGATGACCGCCACACGGGGCCCCGGCAAGGCGGCGATTTCCGGCGGTTGGGTGCGGCGAAGCTCGGCCAACCGTTGCGGCGAGAATACGTGCGGCGACGTCAAGGTCGTCATCACATTGGCGCCCTGCCGACGGTCATGGGCGGGCACCCAGATCAGGTCGGCGACACGGGTGCTGGTGCGCGGGTCTTGCAGGACGACGGTCAACGTCGCCGCCCCGGCCCGCCGTTTCAGCGCGCGGATATAGGGTATGCTGGCGCGGCCGGTGGCGATGGCCACTTGCGGCCATGGCGGCGCAAACACACTGTCGGGCGCGCCAAACCGTTCAGCCGGGTTCACCGGCCCCCAGGGCGCAATCACCCTGTAAAGCCCGGTCGGTGTGACCTGCTTCATCTCGACGGCCAGCCCCAGCGCATCGGCCACGCCACGCGCTTGCACTACCATGCCGGCCTTGCCGTCGGTGATGACCCAGCCGCGGGCGCCGGCCAAGGGCCGGGCCGTGCGCGATGGTTGAGCGGCCACGTGATCTGCCATGGGGCGACTCTGGCTGGCTGTCCGGCGGCTGTCGATGCTGCCCAGGGCCGCAGCGACGATTGCCCGCGACCGGCTGTCTCGCTGGGGCCCTGGCGTAAGTTTCAATCGTCAAACCTGCATCCTTGGTTCATTTCTTGCTCCAATGGCGCATAAATCGTAGATTCGAGACCATCCAGCCGCCGCATGGGAGTCACCGTTTGTCCACCCGCGCTCGCCTCGACGCCACGGACTGGCGCATCATCAAGGAGTTGCAGGCCGATGGCCGCATCACCAACGTGGCGCTGGCCGCGCGCATCGGCCTGTCGGCGCCGCCATGCTTGCGGCGGGTGCGGGCGCTGGAGGAGGCCGGCTTGGTGACCGGCTACACGGCGATTCTCGACGAGGCGGCGCTGGGCTTCGAGCTGATGGCGTTCGCCATGGTCGGTCTGCACAGCCAGGCGGAGGCCGATCTCAGGGCCTTCGAGAACCGCGTGCTGGGCTGGCCGCTGGTGCGCGAGGCGCACATGCTGACGGGCGAAAGCGACTACATTCTGTACTGCGTGGCGCCGGACCTGCCGAGCTTCCAGGACTTCGTCACGCGCGAGCTGACGGCGGCGTCCAATGTCGCGACGGTGAAGACCAATCTGGTGATCCGGCGCGCCAAGCGCGAACCCGGTGTGCCGATCACCGAAATCAGCGGCTGAGCCATGGCATCGCGCGACGGCAAATCTGCATCGTCTCCGCCGGCCGAGGCGCCACCCAACCGCCGGCTGCCGGCTATCGGCTCGGTGCTCGATCACGCCAGCGCGCACGCCGCCATCGCCACGCACGGCCGTGTCGCATTTGCCGACTGCGTGCGTGAGGTGGTGGCGGGGCTGCGCGGGCACATCTCGCCCGGCCCATCGCCCAGCATCGCGACGATTGCCGCCGCCGCCGCCGATCTTGCCGCGCGCCAGGCGCGACCCGCCCAGCGGCCCGTGTTCAACCTCACCGGCACCGTGCTGCACACCAATCTCGGGCGCGCCATTCTCGCCGAGGCGGCGCGCGATGCGGCGCTCGAGGCCATGCGCAGCGCCACCAATCTGGAGTACGACCTCGGCACCGGGCGACGCGGCGAGCGCGACGACCACGTCCGTGGGCTGCTGATCGAGCTGACCGGGGCCGAAGACGCCATTGCCGTCAACAACAACGCCGCCGCCGTCATTCTGACGCTCAGCGCACTGGCCAAGGGCAAGGAGACCATTGTCTCGCGCGGCGAGCTGGTGGAAATCGGCGGCGCCTTCCGCATGCCCGACATCATGACCAGCGCCGGCACCATCCTGCGCGAGGTCGGCACCACCAACCGCACGCACCACAAGGACTACCAGGACGCCATCGGACCGGAAACGGCGCTGCTGATGAAGGTGCACACCTCCAATTACGCCGTGCAGGGCTATACCGCCGAGGTCGCGCATCGCCAGGTGGCGCAGGTGGCGCACGCGAGCGGCCTGCCGTTCGTCGACGATCTGGGCTCTGGGGCCTTGATCGAGCTGTCCGACTTCGGCCTGCCGCCCGACCGCAGTGTCGCCACGGCCATCCGCGACGGCGCCGATCTGGTCACCTTCAGCGGCGACAAGATTCTTGGCGGCCCACAGGCCGGCCTGATCGTCGGGCGTCGCGATCTGGTGCGGCGGCTCGCCCGGCATCCGCTGAAACGTGCCGTGCGGCTGGATCGCATGCGGCTGGCGGCGCTGGAGGCGACGCTGAGGCTCTATCGCGATCCAGACCGGCTGGCCGAGCGCCTGCCGACGCTGCGCACTCTGACGCGCATGGTGGACGACATCCGCGCGGTAGCCGACGCACTGGTGGCGCCGCTCGCCGCCGCGCTCGGATCGGACTGGCGCGTTGAGGCGATCGACTGCGACAGCGAAGTCGGCAGCGGCGCGCTGCCCATGGCCGGCATCGCCAGCGCCGGGCTCGCCATCGCGCCGGCCAGCGCCACCGCCTCCGGCCGCGCGGTTGAAGAGCTCGCCGCCGCGTTTCGCCGGCTGCCCCGCCCCGTCATCGGCCGCATCCACGACAACCGGCTGCTGCTCGACCTGCGCTGCTTGGAGGATATTGCGGTGTTCACTGAGCAACTGGCGGCGCTGGCGCACGATCGCACAAGGGGTCAGACCCCGCGGGTCTGACCCCACGTTCAACAGTCGCAGGTCGGCACATGGGGTCAGACCCGCAGGGTCTGACCCCGACCGATCAGCTCAGCAGGCACAGGGCATGCGCGGGGGCGAAGGAGAGAAACACGCGCTGGCCGGCCGTCAGCTGCTCGAAGTGATTGAGCTGGATGGTGATCTCGTGGTCGCCGATCCGGGCGTGGCACTCCAGGAAGCTGCCGAGGTAGACCGTATCGATCACCTGGGCTTCGAGCAGGTTGACGCCGCTGGCCAGCGAAGGTCGCACGATGTGCAACTCCACATCTTCCGGCCGCAGGCAGACGATCACGGCGCGACCTGCTAGCGCCCCCTCGCCGCCGATGGCGCGGATGCGGATTGGCGCCAACCCCTGACCGAGCGGCACATCGATCTCGACGCTGTCGCCCGAGCGGCCGGCCAGCGTGCCCGCGAGCAGGCTGGCGACACCGATGAAATTGGCGACGAAGGCGTTGGCGGGCTGCGCGTAAATGGACAGCGGATCGCCGATCTGCTGGATGACCGCCTTGTCCATGACAACGACGCGGTCGCTCATGACGAGAGCCTCGGACTGGTCGTGCGTCACGTAGATCGAGGTGATGCCGACCTCCTTCTGCAGCCGCACCAGCTCGACGCGCATCTGCTCGCGCAGTTTGGCATCGAGGTTGGACAGCGGCTCGTCGAACAGCACGACGCGCGGCTCGTAGACAATGGCGCGGGCCAGCGCCACGCGCTGACGCTGGCCGCCGGAGAGCTTGGTGGCGAACCGGTCGGCGAGTGGGGCGAGCCCGACCAGCTCCAGTGCCTTCAGAGTCTTTTTCTTGATGTCTGCCGAAGAGGCGCGGCGCACCCTGAGGCCATAGGCGACATTCTCGAACACCGTCATATGCGGCCAGACGGCGTAGCTCTGAAACACCATGCCGATGTTGCGCTTCTCGGGTACCAGGTGGATGCCGCGCTCGGGCGCCGCCACAACCTGATTGCCGATGCGGATCTCACCACTATCGGGTCGCTCCAGGCCCGCGACGCAGCGCAGCGTCGTCGTCTTGCCGCAGCCCGATGGTCCGAGCAGCGTGACGAACTCCCCCTCGCCAACCGAAAGTGTGACGTCCATGACCGCCGTCTCGGCGCCGAAATTCTTGCACAGATGGCCGATCTCGACCATGACCTGGCCGGTCCCGCTCATGGCCGCACCGCCAGGGTATGCGCCGGATCGGGCCGTAGGAATACCTTCTCGCCTTTGGTCAGGCGCGTCCTGGGATGCGCCAGCACCTTCCATTCGAACGCGCCCCATTTGACGCGGGCGTCGATGCAGTTGCCGAGGAAGATGGCCTGCACCACCTCGCCGACGACACTCACCGCGCCCTCGAAGGCGCGTGACACGTGCACGTTCTCCGGCCGGATCGACAGCACGGTCTCCGCACCCACCACCACGCCGTCGCTCAACACCGCCGAAAACAGCGCGCACGTGCCCCCCAAGTTGACTTCCACCTCGCCGCGACCTTGAGCATCAGCCTTCGTCACGCGACCGGCGAGCAGATTGGCGACACCGATAAAGTTGCTGACGTAGCTGTTGACCGGCCGCGTGTAGATCCCGAGCGGGCCGCCCTGCTGCTCGATGCGGCCCTTGCTCATGACGATGATCTCATCGCTCATCACCAAGGCCTCGGACTGATCGTGCGTCACGTAGATCGAGGTGATGCCGACCTCCCGCTGGATTCGCTTCAGCTCGACACGCATCTTCTCGCGCAGCTTGAGGTCGAGGTTGGATAGCGGCTCGTCGAACAACAGCAGCCGCGGCTTGGAGACGATGGCACGCGCCACCGCGGCCCGCTGCTGCTGGCCGCCGGACAGCTGGGTGGCCAGCTTGCCGGCCATGTCCGATAGACCGACCAGCCGCAATACATCGGCGACGCGATCCTTGATCTCGGCGAGCGGCACCTTGCGGATCTCGAGCGGGTAGGCGACGTTCTCGGTCACGGTCATGTGCGGCCAGATGGCGTAGCTCTGAAACACCATGCCGATGTCGCGGCGCTCGGGCGCCAGGAACAGGCCCTTGGCCGGCTCGGTGTAGACAGTGCCGCCGACCTGGATGCTGCCGCCATCGATCTTGTGCAGGCCGGCGATGCTCATCAGCGTCGTCGTCTTGCCGCAACCCGATGGGCCGAGCAGCGTCAGGAAATGGCCCTTGGGTATGCTGAACGAGACGTCGTCGACCGCCCGGTCCTTGCCGAACCATTTGACGAGGTTGCGCACCTCCAGATAGGGCTCCTTGGCGGCGCCGAGCTGCATGTCCCGCATCACTCCCAATCAGGCCGTCAACGCTTCGCGGCCGGCGGCCCGCCGGAACACGTAGATGCAAAACAGCAAGAGCACCGTTTGCGCCATCGCCAGCGCGCAGGTCAGCGGCTCGTTCTCGAAGTTGGCTAGGTAGTAGACGCCGACCGACAGCGTCTCGGTGCCGGCCGTATAGAGCATGATCGAGATCGGCAGCTCGCGCAGATAGATGATGAACAGCAGCACCCAGCCAGCGAAGATGCCGGGCTTGAGCAGTGGGATGGTGATGCGCCACAACGTCGTGAACCAGCTGGCGCCGGCCATGCGCGAGCTTTGATCCAGCTCCTCCGAAATCGCCAGCATGATCGAGGAGATGTTGCGCTGGCCATAGGGAAAATAGCGCGTGATGTAGGCCAGTAGCAGAATCCACAGCGTGGCATAGATCGGCGTCTGGATGTAGGTGACCAGCACGCCCATCGCCAGCACGATGCTGGGGAAACCGATCGGCACGACACAGAGGAAATCGAGCAGGCGGGCGCCAAAGCCGCGGGTGCGGTGGATCATGTAGCTGACGACCAGCGACAGCACCATGCCGATGCAGGCGCCGAGGAAGGCCAGGAACACGCTGTTGACGATACCGTTGGTTGCCGCCTTGATGGAGTCCGGGTGCCAGAAGAACAGGGTCTTCTGGTAGTTGCCGAACGACATGTCGGCCGGGATCAGGCGCCCTTGCCAGACGGGGTGCAGGCTGACCAGGAACAAGCAGACGATCGGCAGCACCACGGCGACCAGGATGAAGGCCAGGTTGTAGCCAAATGCCAGCCAGCGCCAGCCGCCGAGGTCCAGCACATTCGGGCGGAAGCCCTTGCCGGTGACGGTGGTGAAGGAGCGCGGCGCGATATAGGCCTGCTGCACCCAGATGAGCAGGATGGTCATCGACGCCAGCGCCAGGCTCATGGTCGCGCCCAGATAGTGGTTGGCGTCATCGCCGACGGCCTTGGAGAAAATCTGCGTCGTCAGCGTTTCCCAGCCGTAGGGCGCGCTGAGCTTGAAGGGCACGCCGAACTCGCCGGCGCTGGTCACGAAGACGATGACGGCGCCGGAAAGGATCGCAGGCGCCACCAGCGGCAACGTCACGGTCATGGTGGTGCGCAGCAAGCCGGCGCCGGTGGTGCGCGCGCTGTCCTCCAGCGAGGGGTCCATGCGGCGCAGCGAGCCGATGACGAACAGGTAGACGAGCGGCGTGAAGAAGATGCCCGTCACCCAGATCACGCCCCACAGATTGTTGACGTTGATGAGGTAGGTATCGACCAGGCCGACATCGCGCGCCAGGGCGTTGAGCAGGCCGGTCTTGGGCGCCGCCATGTTGTGCCAGGCGATGGCGCCGACGAACGGGCTGAGAAAGAAGGGGATCAGGTTGAACGGCTCGAGCGTCTCGCGTCCCGGACAATTGGTGCGCGCATTGATCCAGGCCAGCGACACGCCGAGCAACGTGGCGAGCACGGTCGATCCAGAACTGATGATCAGCGTATTGACGAACGCCTTGGGGATGATGCGGTCGGTGAACAATTTGCGATAGTTGTCGAGGCCCCAGGCGGTATCGAAGCCTGATGAATCCAGCACGCGGAAACTCGATACCACCAGCACGCACAGCGGCAGGACGACGACCGCGGCGACGATCAGGCTGACGACGCTGGTCGCCACCGCCTCCTGCGTGAAGATGCTGCGCCAGCGGCTGGTCGCCGGCGGCGCATCGGCGAACGGGCCCGTCTGGGGTACCGATTGGGTGCTCATCACGATCCCTTCAGGGCAGGTGCGAGAGGCCAGGCCGCGCGGCGCGCGAGACGAGCGCCTGATCGGCCCGGCCGCAAAAGGCAGGCGTGCGACGCCTTACTGGAAAATCTTCTGCCACTCGTCGCGCACCGACTTGAAGTCCTTCTGAGCGTCGCTGCCCGTCCACTCCTTCATGCCGATCAGCTTGATCTTTTCCAGATCGAGCAGATACGGCGCCATGGCGGCTGGCGGCTTATAGCCCTTCATGAAGCTGTAGACGCCCTCGCCGACGACAAGGATGTCGGTGCCTTCCTTGCTCAGCATGAACTCGATCATGAGAAGGGCGGCATTGGGATGGGCCGCGCCCTTGAGCACGGCGGCCTGATTGCCCAGCATCACGTGACCTTCCTTGTAGGAGCCGATCTTCAGCGCCTTGGCAAGCTCGGGCTTTTTCTCGATGTTCTGGGCCACGCGCCCCGACAGGTTCCACATGTCGAACGGACGCTCGCAGCTCACCACCATCTGCATCTTGGCTTCGGTGCGGAACTCAATGACGGGATCGGTGGTTTTGATTGCCGCCCACAGCTTGGGGATGTCGACCGCGCCGGACTCCTGCAGGGCCGCGACAGTGTTGGCATACGTGATGCTCTTGGAGACGTCCGATGCAATGGTCTTCTTGGCGAGCGCGGCAGTCGCCACATCGGCGTACGAGGTCGGGTTGAAATTCTCCATACCCGGGCACGAGGCATTCCAGACCGGCTGGAAGGTGTAGGCGAACGGCAGGACCACATGCGGATAGTTGAAATACTGTCCGGCCTTCTTCGCCACCTCCTCGTGGTCCTTCCAATAGCCGCTATCGAGCGGTAGGAAAGCGCCGCGCTTGGCGGCTTCCTCGTAAAACAGTGGTGCACTGACAATAACGATGTCCGATGTCAGCTTGCCGGCCAGGATTTCCTGACGCGCCTGGGCAACAACCTGACCAGTGCCCTTGCGCACGTTGTTGACCTTGAAATTGGCGCCGAGGTCGTAGCGCTTCTTGAAGGCGTCGCCGAGATTGCGGCCGGTCTCGTCGGCAAACAGCGGATTGAGGATGGTGACCTCGCCCTCCGCCTTCGCCGCCGCCATCAGCTTCTTCTCGGTGGCGTTCAGCTCCTGGGCTCCCGCGCGGTCCGCTGTCATGGCCAGCGCCAGTGCGGCCAGGCCGCAAGCGCTCAGCGATATGCGACGCAATTTGGATGTCATGCTTCCACTCCCTATGACGCATCTTGGCAATTGGCTTGCTCGATTGCAAACTGCAGGCCGAGGTTGCGGATACCTGGCGCCCACCTGCCGACGGGCGCCCGCCTGTTGATCGATTGAAAAGCTTCTCCCATCAATGCCCTAGCCTGTCAACGCCGCAGCCCGCCCCTCCTGCCGCACGCAAAGCCAACCCGCAAGGCACGAAAACTGGGATTTGGGGAAATCATCGCGCACTGACCACTTCAACTTTTCGCTCAGGCACCCTATGCTGGCCGGATCGGGTTTCGCGTCAGCAAACACAGGGGGTACGCCATGGGACGTTTGGTACAATCCACGCGCGTCATCGAAGCGCCGGCAAGTGCGCAGGAAAGCGTGGGCGGAACAAAAGGCCGGGCCAAGGTCGAGGTCGCCGGCGACCCGTTCACGGAACGCTTGGTAAAATACATCCCGGCCGAAGTTATCGGCGCCTACCTGTCGCTGGAGAACCTGTTGGATCTCAAGAACGTGGTCGCCAAGGCCAAGATGGGGATCACCGAGTCGACGGGGGTCGGCTCCAGCCTCGTTGCCACCTATGGCACCAAGCTCGCCGGCGCCGTGTTCCTGCTCGGCCTGATCTGCACGCCGCTCTACATCTGGCAACAAGGGCGCAGCGCCGGCAGCCCGTGGGGCACGCACGCGTTCGTCGCAACGCTGGCGTTCGCGGTCTGGACCTATGCCATGGGCGGCAGCTTCTTCATGCAGAACTTTGGCGACCTGACGCAGCTCTATGACAGCCAGATCGCCGCCGCCTCGCTGGTGGCCTTCACGCTGGTCAGTGGCGCCGTCAAGCCAGCGAACCCACCGGCGGACTGAGGCCGCACGCGACCGGAGGACTGCGGCGCATGCGGACAGGCGACGTCGACATCTTGCTGGTTCCGGGCTGGGGCAACTCCGGCCCGGATCACTGGCAGTCGCGCTGGGATCGCAACTTGAAGACGGCCAGCCGCATCGAGCAGGCGGACTGGGAAAATCCTCGAGAAGCAGCTTGGACGGCGCGGATTCGCACCGCGGTCGCCAACGCGCGGCGGCCCGTGGTTCTGGTCGGACACAGTCTTGGAGTGGCGGCCATCGCCCACGCCGGCGCGGCATTGCCAGCCGGCCTGGTCGCCGGCGCGTTCCTGGTCGGGCCCGCGGACTTGGATGCCCGCGCGCAATGGCCGGCGCCGGAGGGGGCGGCGGCCTGGCCCGCGGGTATCGCCACCTTTGCGCCAATGCCCATGCAAAAATTGCCGTTCGCGACTCGCCTGATCGCCTCCTCCGATGACCCTTTTTGCAGCATCGAGCGCGCGCAAGCCTTTGCGGCGGCCTGGGGCAGCGACGTGTCGATCCTGGCCAACGCCGGCCACATCAACGCGGCGTCCGGATACGGCCCCTGGCCCGACGGTCTGCTGACCTTCGGGTTGTTCCTCAAGGGGCTCGGCTGAGGGGGAGCTCGGCGGTCAGGCCTTCGGCGCGCTCTCGATCTGCTTGACCGCCTCGGCCAGGAACTGGCCCATCGCCTTGCGGATCTCGGCGTCGCTGACCTTGACGGCGTTGTCATCGAAATCCTTGCGGATCTTGCGCACGACATCCTCGTCGCCCTTCTCGGCGAGATCCGCCTTGCGCACCGCCTTGATGTAGTCCTCCACGGCCGGCCCGCTGATCCCGAGCTTGGAGGCTGCCCACTCGGCCAGCAGCTTGTTGCGGCGCGATTCGGCCTTGAATTTGAGGTCCTGGTCGTGCGCGAACATCTTCTCGTAGCCCTTCTCGCGCTCGTCGAACGTTGTCATGCGAATTTCTCCACTTTAGCGCGCACTATCTGTCCAGCTCACGCAAAAGTTGAGTTGCATGAGCCACATCCAGCCCTTTGTCCATCGAGCCATAGCCCGCCACGAGGCCCAAATCAACGTTACGCTCGGCGCATTACCCACTTCCGTCACTTGTCATGGGTTAAGATTGTTTCTCCCCCCCGGTTCAGCTAGTGTCAGAGCGAAGTTTCTTTGCCGCGCGGCTTCAGCGCTCCGCGGCATTGGCTAACAGCAAACCGCGCGCGACGTCAGCGGGTGGCGAGGGTTGCCCACCCTTGCCATCAGCACGTCCGGGACCAGAGGATCACGATGAACAAGCGCCGCCGCATCTACGAAGGCAAGGCCAAGGTGCTCTACGAGGGCCCCGAGCCGGGAACGCTGATCCAGCACTTCAAGGACGACGCGACTGCCTTCAACAACAAGAAGCACGCACTGATCGAAGGCAAGGGCGTGCTCAACAACCGCATCTCGGAATACATCTTCACGCGGCTTGGCGAGATCGGTGTGCCGACCCACTTCATCAAGCGCCTGAACATGCGCGAGCAGCTGATCCGCGAAGTCGAGATCGTGCCGCTCGAGGTGGTGATGCGCAACGTCGCGGCGGGCTCGCTGGCGACTCGGCTCGGGCTGGAGGAAGGTGCCGCGCTGCCGCGTTCGATCATCGAGTTCTATTACAAGAACGACAAGCTGGGCGATCCGCTGGTCTCCGAGGAGCACATCACCGCTTTCGGCTGGGCGACGCCGCCCGAGATCGACGAGATCATGTCGCTGGCATTGCGCATCAACGACTTCCTGGTCGGCCTGTTCCTCGGCCTCGGCATCCGCCTGGTCGACTTCAAGGTGGAGTTTGGCCGCCACTGGGAGAACGAGCAGATGCGCATCATCCTGGCCGACGAGATCAGCCCGGACTGCTGCCGCCTGTGGGACATCGTCTCGGGCGACAAGCTCGACAAGGACCGTTTCCGCCGTGATCTGGGCGGCGTGCTGGAAGCCTATCAGGAGGTCGCCCGCCGCTTGGGCGTGCTGACCGAGAACCGCCCGCCCAAGGGCGCCGGCCCGGTGCTGGTGGCGTCCAATCCGACAGGCAAGCCGAACTAGGAGGCAATAGGCAATAGGCAGTAGGCAGTAGGGTGAGGGGCGTTTGCCTATTGCCTATTGCCTACTGCCTACTGCCTCGAACCACATGAAAGCACGCATCCGCATCACCCTGAAAAGCGGCGTCCTCGACCCGCAGGGCAAGGCCATCCAGAGCGCGCTCGGCGCCTTGGGTTTCGCCGGCGTCGACGACGTGCGCCAGGGCAAATACATCGAGGTGACGCTGGCCGAGACCGACGAGATGAAGGCCCGCGCGGCGGTCGAGCGCATGTGCCGCGAGCTGCTGGCCAACACCGTGATCGAGAATTACGCGTTTGAGATCTTGGGGTAGGCCGTACGGTGCGTTAGGCCCGACACTTGATCCGGCCGTAACGCACCGTTCCGTGCACTGGCCAGAGCGGTGCGTTACGGGCTACGCCCTAACGCACCCTACGGCGGTGGTAGGTCGGAAAGCGTCGAGCTTGACGCGCGATCTGGCCTGGCCAAGATGTCGGTGGACATGAGCACGCGACTCGATCGCGATGGTGAAGCAACCGGCTTGAAATGGAACAATGATCCGCTCGTTTCGCAGCCGGTCGTTACGCAGATTGTGGGTGCGGAACGATCCGCGACAGCTGCCGCCGCACGATGTCCCCAAGATCACGCGTATCCTGCAAATCCTGGACCAGGCGAAAGTGCCGGAAGGACTCGACCTGCCCAGCTACCACTTCAATCCACTGACCGGCGATCTGAGTGGCCGCTATGCCGTGACGGTGCGCGCGAATTGGCGTATCACCTTCGCCTGGGACGGAGTGGACGCCATCGACGTGGACCACGAGGACTATCACTGATGCCACGCAAGACCAAACCCATCACGCGACACCCCGATCTGCGCCCCACACATCCAGGGGAAATCCTCCGGGAGGACGTGGTGCCGGCCATCAACGTCAGCGTGCCCGAGCTCGCCCAGACACTCGGAATCACGGCACGAACGCTCAACGACATCCTGGCCGAACGCAAACCCGTGACAGCCGAGATCGCGCTGCGCCTGGCGGCGGCTTTCAAGCCGAGCGCCGAGATGTGGCTTCGCATGCAGTCGGCCTATGACCTCTGGCACGCCAGGCGCAAGGTCGACACCTCTGGCATCCGGCAATTGCAAGCCGCCGAATAGCGAAGCAACCGAGCAGCGAACCTCCATGCGCACCTCCGTCATCGTCTTCCCCGGCTCAAACTGCGACCGCGACGTCAAGGTGGCGATCGAGGCGGTGTCGGGCCGGCCTGTGCAGATGGTCTGGCATGGCGATGCCAGCGTGCCGGCCTCGGACCTGATCGTCATCCCCGGCGGCTTCTCCTATGGCGACTACCTGCGCTGCGGGGCGATGGCGGCGCACTCCGCCGTGATGCGCGATGTCATCGCCAAGGCGAAGGGTGGCACGCCGGTGCTCGGCATCTGCAACGGCTTCCAGATCCTATGCGAGTCGGGCCTGTTGCCCGGCGTGCTGCTGCGCAACACCTCGCTGCGCTTCATCTGCCGCGACGTCTGGGTCAGGGTCGAGCGCTCCGACAACCTGTTCACGTCGCGCTACCTAAGGGGCGAGGTCATCCGCGTGCCCATCGCGCACGCCGAGGGCAACTACTTCGCCGACGCCGCCACCCTCCAGCAGCTCGAGGACGAGGGCCGCATTCTGTTCCGCTATTGCGACGCCAGCGGCGCCGTCACGCCAGGGGCCAATCCCAATGGCGCCATGGCCAACATCGCCGGCATCACCGACCGGCGTGGTCGCGTGCTCGGCATGATGCCGCATCCCGAACGCCTGTTCGAGCCGGCGCTGGGCGGCTCGGACGGCCGCCGCCTGTTCGAGAGTGTGGTGCAGGCGCTGGCGGCGGCGTAGATTTCAGGCGTAGGTTGGGCTGACGGCGCGCCTCAACGCAACCGACATTGGAGTCCACCGCCATGCCCGTGTCCGATGCCGTGCTGAAGGTGCTGTCTGGATTGGCCACGCCGACCATCGCCAATGCGCTCGATGATGTGGCATTTCCCGGCATCATGCTGGGCCTGACGCAGATGGTGCCTGGCGTGCGCTGCACCGGCCGCGCCGTCACGGTGCTGCAGGTCTCCTCGCAACGCGGCGACTACACATCCGATGAGTTCAAGGTCGGGCACATGATCGATGCGGCCGGACCCGGCGACATCGTCGTCGTCGACAACGGCGGCCGGCCGGTGTCGACCTGGGGCGGGCTTGCGACTTACGCCGCCAAGGTGAAGGGCATTGGCGGGCTCATCGTCGATGGCGGCGTGCGCGACCGCGAGGAGATGGTCGAGCACGGCTTCCCGGTGTTCGCGCGGCACATGACGCCGCTGACGGGACGCTCGCGCATCAAGGTCGTCGCCATTGGCCAACCGATCGCATGCGGCGGCGTGCGCGTTAGGACGGGCGACGCCATCGTCGCCGATGGCTCCGGCGTCGTCTGCATCCCGGCCGAGCACGCCGAGAGGGTGGCCGAGTTGGCCAGCCGCTATAGCGCCGACGACAAACTGGCCGAAGCGGAACTGGCAAAGGGCCTGACCTTCCGCGAGGCCATGGCCAAGTTCACGCGCATCTGATGGCGAACTCCAACGGCCAGAGCGATGCACCAGCCGCGTCGACCGCCGCCCTCGATGCCGGCGAGACCCGTCTCATGCTGGCCGGCGTCATCGGCCTGACATTCGTCATGAACATGCTCGGGCGCGGCATCACCGAGACCTTCGCGGTGTTCCTGCTGCCGGTCGAGGCCGAATTCGCCGCCAGCCGCTCGGCGGTGGCGGCCACCTACTCGCTCTACATCCTGGTGCTCGGCTGCGCCGGGCCGTTCGCCGGCCAAATGGTCGACCGGCTCGGCATCCGCGCCTGCTATGGCCTCGGCGTGCTGGTGCTCGGCGCCAGCTATGTGGTGGCGGGCGAGGCGCAATCGCTCTGGCAATATAATCTGGCGATCGGGCTCATCAGCGGCGTCGGCGCGGCCTGCCTCGGCATGGTGGTCGCCTCCAGCCTGCTGTCGCGCTGGTTCACGCACCGGCTCGGCGCCGTCATGTCGGTGCCCTATGCCGCCTTCGGCGCCGGCGTGCTGCTGCTGCCGCCGCTCACCCAGATCTTGCTCGATTTGCTCGGCTGGCGCATGGCCTACCGCATCCTTGGCCTCGGCCTGCTGGCGCTGCTGCCGCTCCTGCTGCTGCTGCCGCTGAAGCGCATGGCGCAAGGCTCGGCCGAATGGCAGCGCACGCGCCGGCAGGCGGCCTCCGCCATGGGCAACGCCTGGACGTTGTCGCGCGCCATGCGCACAGGCGCCTTCTGGGGCATTCTCGCCGCTTATTTTTTCACCTCCGTCGCCTCCTTCAGCGTTGCGCCGCACATCGTCGCCTACCTCGTCGAGCAGGGCTTCGCGCCCATCGTCGCCGCCAGCGCCTTCGGCATGGCTGGCGCGCTGGCCGCCGCCGGCATCGTCGCCATGGGCGTGCTGTCCGATCGCATCGGCCGGGCGGGGGCGGCCACCCTGTCCTACCTTTCGACCATCCTCGGCATCGTGCTGCTGCTGGGCGTCATGGCGTGGCCCTCGCTGGTGCTGGTCTACGGCTTCGTCGTCTTTTTCGGCGCCATGCAGGGCGCGCGCGGGCCCATCATCCTGGCCATGATCGCCACGCTGTACCGTGGCGGCAACGTCGGCTCCATCTTCGGCGCCATGTCGCTCGGCATGGGCGCGGGCGGGGCGCTGGGCTCCTGGGGTTCGGGCCTGTTGCACGACCTGACGGGTAGCTATCTGATCTCGTTCCTGGTCGGCATTGCCGCCGCCTTCTGCGGCATGGCCTGCTTCTGGCTGGCGCCCAGCCTCCGGCATGAGCGGCTGATCACGAGAACGGGAGCCTGACCCGAGGCCGGACACTGCATCGGCATTTCGCATCCGCCTCTTGGCCTCGGCCCGCCCCCCTGCTATCACGCCCCCGCAAGCTGCGTGGTCCATCCAGGGACGCGCGTCTCACATCCACAACGCCCCACGCTCAGCCAAGGTGCATGCCATGCAGAAGATCAAAGTAGCCGGTACCGTCGTCGAGATGGACGGCGACGAGATGACCCGCATCATCTGGAAGGCCATCAAGGACAAGCTGATCCACCCCTATCTCGACGTCAATCTCGAGTACTACGACCTCGGCGTCGAGTACCGCGACAAGACCCGCGATCAGGTGACGATCGACGCCGCCAATGCCACCAAGAGGCACGGCGTCGCGGTGAAATGCGCCACCATCACGCCGGACGAGGGCCGCGTGCAAGAGTTCAAGCTGCAGGAGATGTGGCGTTCGCCCAACGGCACCATCCGCAACATCCTCGGCGGCGTCATCTTCCGCGAGCCGATCATCTGCCGGAACGTGCCGCGCCTGGTGCCGGGCTGGACGCAGCCGATCATCATCGGCCGCCACGCCTTCGGCGACCAGTACCGCGCCACCGACTTCAAGTTCCCGACCGCTGGGACCTTGTCGATCAAGTTCGTCGGCGACGACGGCAAGGTGATCGAGCGCGAGGTGTTCAAGGCGCCGGGCTCGGGCGTGACGATGGCGATGTACAATCTCGACGACTCGATCCGCGATTTCGCGCGCGCCTCGATGAACTATGCGCTGGGCCGCAATTATCCGCTGTATCTGTCGACCAAGAACACCATCCTGAAGCAGTACGACGGCCGCTTCATGGAGCTGTTCCAGCAGGTGTTCGACACCGAGTTCAAAGCCGAGTTCGACAAGCAGAAGCTCACCTACGAGCATCGCCTGATCGACGACATGGTGGCGGCCGCCATGAAGTGGTCCGGTGGCTACGTGTGGGCCTGCAAGAACTACGACGGCGACGTGCAGTCCGATGTCGTGGCGCAGGGTTTTGGCTCGCTTGGCCTGATGACCTCGGTGCTGTCGACGCCCGACGGCAAAACCGTGGAAGCCGAGGCCGCGCACGGCACCGTGACGCGCCACTACCGCGAGCACCAGAAGGGCAAGGAGACCTCGACCAACTCGATCGCCTCAATCTTTGCCTGGACGCGTGGCCTCGCCCATCGCGCCAAGCTCGACAACAACCCAGCACTGAGCAAGTTCGCCGGCACGCTGGAGAAGGTCTGTGTCGACACCGTCGAGGCAGGCCACATGACCAAGGACCTGGCGCTGCTGGTCGGCGACCAGCAGAAATGGCTGTCGACCACCGGCTTCATCGACAAGATCGACGAGAACCTGAAGACGGCGATGGGGTAAGACGGTAACAGGTACCGGTCGGGCGGGGTCAGACCCATGGGTCTGACCCCTTTTCGCACGACACCCCCAACAAAACCTTCAACACGCGTTTGACCCACGGACACTGATGCACTACATTAGCCAACTTAGCTAACCCGAGCCCCACCATGCCCATTGTCACCGTCCACGAGGCGAAAACCAATCTTTCCGAGCTGCTGCGCCGCGTCGAGGCAGGCGAGGAGATCATTATCGCGCGCGGCGACAAGCCGGTGGCGGTGCTCAAGAGCTATGATCGGGAGGAGATCGCCCGGCGTCGTAAGGCCGCGTTCGGCTGCCTGGAAGGGAAGTTCCCGCCAATCCCGGATGAGGTGTTCTTCACACCCATGACGGAGGAGGAGTTCGGCATGTGGTCGCACACGGACGATCTGGCGCTCGATCCGCCACCCGCCGCCAAGTCCAAGGCGCGCAAGAGAGCTGCGAAGCCGTGAGGCTACTGCTGGATACGCATGCGCTGATCTGGGTGGTGCGCGAACCCCATCGGTTGTCTGCTCATGCCTCTCAGATCATCGCCTCACCTGCCAACAACATCTGGGTCAGCGCGGCAACCGCATGGGAGATCGCGATCAAATTCCACCTGGGCAAGCTCATCTTCGACCCGGGCTACCTGCACGACTTCGACGGCCGGCTGCTTGCCAGCGCCTATATGCCACTTCCGGTGACCTCCCGGCACGCGACAGCAGGCGCTGCGCTTACCAGCAGCCACACCGACCCGTTCGATCGGGTGATCGCAGCGCAGGCCCTGCTGGAGGGCCTGACCGTGGTCACCGTGGATCGCGCCATCTCCGATCTCGGCGCACAGGTCGTCTGGTAGGCGCGCCCGGCCCCTATGGCCCCGGCACCAGGCGCGTCACTTTCCAGTCGAAGCCGCAGAAGCAATAGAACTGAGCGCAGCATCGTCCTCGTCGCGATGTCGGTGGAGCGCCACGCGCGTCGCCGGCAATCGCCCGCGTCTCACCCGTCAAAACTCCACCCGCCGATAGAGCGCATCGACGCCGATCTCGAAATCGACGCTCGCCAGCCGTAGCGTATCCCCCGCCAGCAGCACCTCGCGCTGCCATTCGTTGGCGCGCCGGAACAGCTCGACCCGCGGCATCGCCTGCTCGATCAGGATGTAGTCCTCGAGCGTGGGAATACGCGAATAGGCATGGAGCTTCTCGGTCCTGTCGACCCGCTCGGTCGCCGGCGACAGCACCTCGCCGACCACCAGCGGGTTGTCGCGCCAGTCGAGCGACTGGTCGGAAGGCCCGCAGCACACCATCGAGTCGGGATAGTAGTACAGCTCCGCCCGCTCGAGCTTGACCCGCAGCTTCATGTCGGCCATGTAGGCGACGCACCGATCAGGAAGATGCGCTCCCAGAGCAATAAACAGGTTGCCCGCGATACGATTGTGCCGGTCGCTGGCACCGGCCATGGCGTACATCGCGCCATCGACGTACTCGTGGCGAACCCGGCTCGCCCGTTCCCTGACGAGATAGTCCTCCGGCGAGATGGTCTCGTTGATGCGTGCCGTATCTGCCATGGTTGCAGAACCCTCGCTGCGGCGTCGGGACAATGATAGCACACTCGTCGCCCCGGCTGCAGGCCTTCGAGCGCGACGTTTACAGGGTGCCGCACTCGGACCGAAGGGCCCTCGAGCGGCGAGGATGACGCATGTGGGTCGCCTGTTAATCTGCCACAATACGCGCATGCAGGCGGCCGGCTTCGCCGTCCCCGTGATCTGGTAGGCCGGCCGGCGTGGCGGCGTCTATCGCGCATTCAGGAACGAATGCCAGGTGCCGTCCGCGCCGATGGCGAGGCGCCAGAAAAGGTAGCGGCCGGTGCGGGCCATCTCGTCCAGGACGGCGGGTGGGATGAGCTGGCGCATGGCCGCCGCCTCCGCCGGCGTCAGGTGCGCGCCGACAACTTCGGCAAAGCGCGGCCAGACGTAGAGGCGGTTGTTCTCGATATCGCGGCCGATGGGCAGGACGGCAAAGGGTTGGCGCAGGATCTCGCCCAGGATGCGCAGAACCTCCCTGCCCTCGCCGTCGCTCGAAAGGCCGCGCCAATAGGCGATGGGATCGGCCACGGCCGTGTCGGCGACTTCCGGCTTCAACTCGTTCCAATCGAGCGCGGTGCGCAACTCCTGAATGTCGCCGCTGTCGACGGCGGCCAGGATCGCCGCGCGAATTTCGGCCACCGGTTGCGGCAGCGATTGCGGCCCTGCTGCCGGCTGGGGGGTACGGGCGGCGGGAGAAGCTTGCTTCCGAGGCTTGGCCACCGCTTCGGCCTGGCTGCGTGCGGCGCCATTTGGCCAATGGACAAGGCACACCGACACAAGTACCACTAGCGGCGCAATCAATCTGCGAGAGGCAAAGCCCAACGGCATGGCGAGGTGTCCATCTTTGCACAGAACGCCGGTGCAGGAGCTTGGCTGTCCCGCTTCGCCAGGCATCGAGGCGGCGTCCGCGGCATGCCGGCCGCCAGCCGCCCGGGATGATACCGCCCCGGCAGCGGGCGGAGGGCGTCAGTCGTGACGCTGCTGCCCAATCCGCTGATCATTCCCGTCGGCCTCATCATCGGTGTCCTTGTGGCCGCCCCGGTCGGTCCCGTCAATGTGCTCTGCATCCAACGCGCCATCCAGCGCGGGTTTCTCGGCGGCGTCGCGGCGGGCATCGGCGCCGTGCTGGGCGATGGCCTGATTGCCCTGTTCGCAGCCATGGGCGTTGGCGCAATATCGGGGGCGGTGCAGGACTATCGCACCGCCATCCAGGTGGTCGGCGGCTTGGCGCTGGCGGCCTTCGGCATCAAGCTTTATTCAACACAGCCGCACGTCGAGCCGGCTGATGCGGCCAGCAGCGGCACCAAGTCGATCGGCGATTATCTCTGGGATATCCCGCAGACATTCGTGCTGACCATCACCAATCCCGGCGCGGTGCTGAGCCTGTTTGCCATTTTCGGCGGCGTCAGCTCGTTCGTGGAGGTGCACAGCCAGGTCGACGCGCTGGTCCTGGTCGCCGCGACCATGATCGGCAGCTTGGCCTGGTGGGTCGGCCTGTCGCATGTCATCGGCCGCTTCCGGCATCGAATCAGCGAGCGCATTCTGGCCAAGATCAATCGGATCTCTGGAACCCTGCTGGTCGGCTTTGGTGCGCTGCTGGTCGGCGAGATCGCCCTGAAGATGGCGCACATCATCTGATCGCGTGGCGCGCGCGCCCAATCTTCAATGCCAGCCTTCAATGGCAGGCCGAGGTCGGTTTGGAGAATTCGCCCATCTCGATCTTGCGCACCAGGTTGCCGGTCAGGATGGCAACCGTCTCCTCGCCAAACAGCGCCACCAGATCGGTGAGCGCCGCGTAGATCGCGGCGTAGGCCATGACCTCGGGTGCAACGCCGTCCTCCGCGCCCGCATCCCAAGCATCCAGGATGATGCTCAGTGCTTTCACACTCGTGTCGCTCGACTGGCGCAAGTCTTCAAACATCATTTGCAGCATCCCCCGATTTGGCTCGTTGAGCTGTGTATTGCACACGTCGGTGGCCCCCCGGCCTTGCCGACCATGCGATGCTCTTATCATGCGGCCACGGCGTCTGCCCGATCTCCTCGGAGTCAGAGTAAATATGCTCGCTCTTGCACGCTGTTTCACGGAATTTTCAGCAAGCCATCGGCCAACTGCGCGGCTTCGGCGACAAATCGGTTGATGGCGGTCAGCGCTGACGGCGAGCAGCTCGAATAGGTGCGTGAATAGCTGCGGTAGCCTTGATTGAATGAGCGCGTCAGCCGCGCGCGGCGCAGCGCCGAGGAGCCCTCCGCGCTCATCAATTCCTGCATGCGATCGCGCCAAAGCTGGCCGTCATTGGCGCCGCACAGCTCGCGCATATAATGCACCGCGCCAAGAACCTCCGACAGCCGCAGCAGCCGATCGTCGTAGGGCTTGACCTCGACAGCGCTGCCTTGCGCCGCCGCGGGGCGCGCGCACGGCGATGCCAGCAGGCCCAACGCCGCCATCGCCAGCAGGACTGGCTTTCGCCATCCGGATTTGCCCATCGCGTGCATCATGCCCCGCATCTAACATCGATTCTCGGCGAGGGTGCGGCAAGCATCACATCGCGCACAACAGCGCGGCACGGCGGATCAATTCGGCGGCGCCAGGGGTCATTGGGTAGCGCCCGATCTCGGCCACGGGCACAAAACGCGCCTGCGCGCTATCGCCGCCCGCACGCGGCTCGCCCCCGCTCCAGCGCCCCCAGTAAACCGTCAAGACATAGTGCGCCGTCAGCGCGCCATCGGTGCCGCGCATGATGACGTCATGCACGTCGAGCAGGCCGGCGAGATCGGCGGCAACGCCGGTCTCTTCGTCGAGTTCGCGCAGGGCCGCGGCCTTGGCCGTCTCACCGGGTTCGATATGTCCGCCAGGCAGGCTCCAGATGCCCCGGCGCGGCGCCTTGCCACGCTCGACCAGCAGCACATCGCCGCCACGCAAGATCGCAGCACTGGCGGCAACCCGCGGCCAACCGTTCCATCTCACGTCGTTGTCGCTCATCGTCCGTTCCCGTCTCGACCCCGGCCATCACTCCTTCAGCACCTCGCGTTTGCGGCGAATTTCGGGAACCAGCAGGGCCGCGAGCAGGAGGGCGGAGCATGCCAGCAGCACGGCGCTGATCGGGCGTTGCACGAAGACCATGTAATCGCCCGAGGCGATCAGCATGGCGCGCCGGAAGTTTTCCTCCAGCATCGGCCCCAGCACGAAGCCCAGCACGAACGGCGCCGGCTCGACGCCGACCTTGATGAAGAAATAGCCGAGCAGGCCGAAGCCCAGCATCAGCCACAGGTCGAACAGGCTGGAGTTGATGCTGTAGGCGCCGATGGCGCAGAACACGACGATGGCCGGAAACAGCAGATTGTAGGGTACGCGCAGCAGCGATATCCAGATGCCGATCAGCGGCAGATTGATGATGATCAGCATCAGATTGCCGATCCACATCGAGGCGATCACCCCCCAGAACAGCTCCGGCTGCTTGGTCATCACCTGCGGGCCGGGTTGGATGCCCTGGATCATCATGGCGCCGATCATCAGCGCCATCAGCGGGTTGGTCGGCAGGCCGAGCGTCAGCATCGGCACGAAGCTGGTTTGCGCGCCGGCGTTGTTGGCGGCCTCCGGCGAGGCGACGCCCTCGATGGCGCCCTTGCCGAAGCGGGATGGGTCGGCGGCGATCTTCTTCTCCAGGGCGTAGGCCGAGAACGGCGGCAGCGCCGCGCCACCTCCCGGCAGCACGCCCAGCACACAGCCGACCACCGTACCGCGCGCCATCGCCGGGAAAGCGGCGGCGAGATCGGCGCGCGTCGGAACCAGATTGGAGATGCGCATGCCGGCCAGATCGCGATCCTGCGGCTGCTCGAGGTTGCGGATCATCTCGGCGATGCCGAACAGGCCGATGGCAATGGGCACGAAACTGATGCCATCGGCGATATCCGGGATGCCGAACGTCATGCGCAGGGCGCCGGAATTGACGTCGATGCCGACCAGGCCAATCAGCACGCCGACGATGATCATGGCGATGGCCTTGGCCGGCGAGCCGTGCGCCAGAATGACCGCGCCGAGCAAGCCGAGGATGACAAGAGAGACGGTCTCGACGGCCGTGAACTTGAGCGCCAGGGCGGCCAGCGGCAGGGCCAGCAGCGCGATCACCAGCGTCGCCACCGTACCGGCGAAGAACGAGGCGATGGCGGCAATCGCCAGCGCCGAGCCGGCGCGGCCCTGACGCGCCATCTGGTAGCCGTCGATGCAGGTGACGATCGAGGAGGTCTCGCCGGGCACGTTGACGAGAATGGCGGCCGTCGAGCTGCCGTACTGCGCGCCGTAAAAAATGCCGGATAGCATGATCAGGGCCGACGCCGGTGGCAGGCCGAACGTGAAGGGCAGCAGCATCGCCACCGTGGTCAGCGGCGAGATGCCGGGCAGCACGCCGACCAGCGTGCCGATCATCACGCCGGCAAAACAGAACAGCAGATTCTGCCAGCTCGCCGCCGTGGCCAGACCCAGCGCCAGATTGTCGAACAGCTCCATCGCAGTGCTTTTTTTTTCGCGGAGTTTTATCCCAAAACCGGAAAGACCACTTTTGGGAACTCTGCTTAGGGCCAGATTTGCGGCAACGACGGCCAGAGCTTGAACGGCAGGCCCAGACCCTTGACGAACAGCAGCGCCGAGAACGCGGCCAGCAGCGGACCAAACAGCAGCAATTGACCCCACCGCACGGGCGCCACGGCCGTGCCGGCGACCAGCACGCAGCCGGCACAGGCGACAATCAGCCCAAGCGTGGAGAACAGCACCGCGAACAGGGCGATCGAGGCGAGGATCGCAAGCAACGGCCGCCATGCCAGCGTCGCGAACGGCTGCGGCGCCTTGAGCAGGCTGGCAATGCAGAACGCCGCGCCGAAGCCGAGGATGACCCACGCCAGGGCGCGCGGCACGAAGCCCGGACCCATGTCATCGGCGGTACCGACATTGAGCGTTCTGGTGGAGGCAAACGCCACCAGCGCCAGCGCGATCAGAAACAGTCCGAACGCCAGTTCCTTGACATCGATCCGGTGCGGCACGGCAAGCTCCGCTTCCCCTACTGCACCTTGATGCCAGCTTCCTTGATGATCGCCGCGTAGCTCGCCGTGTTGGTCTCGATCCATGTCGCCAGGTCGGCGGCCGGACCGGCCTTGATCTCGCCGCCGATATCCAGGATCCGCTTGGCGATATCGGGCAAGGCGAGGATCTTGTTGAGTTCGGCGTTGAGCCGTTGCTGCATCGGCGCCGGGGTACCCGCTGTGGTGAGCAGGCCTTGCCGCGTGCCGACGTCGGTCGGGGAGAGATTGAGCTCCTTGAAGGTCGGCAGCTGCTTGATGCTTTCGACGCGCTTGTCGCCGGAAACAGCCAGCCCGTTCAATTGACCCTGCGTCACGAACGAGGCGGTGGCCGTGGCGCCGTTGAGCAGCACCTGGCTCTCGCCCGAGACGGTGCCCTTGATGGCATCGGCGCCGCCGCGGTAGGGCACATGCTTGAACGTGACGCCCCAGGTCTTCTCGAGCTGCACCGCCGAGATGTGATTGGCGACACCGATGCCGGCATTGCCGAACGGTACCTTGCCCGGGTTGGCCTTGGCGTGCGCCACCAGCTCGGCCACGCTCTTGACCGGCAGGCTCGGATGCACCGCGAGCACGTAGGGCGCGAACAGAATGAGCCCGACAGGCGCCAGGTCCTTAGTTGGACTGTAGGTCATGTTGGACATCAGGTTTGGCGAGATCGCCAGCGTGCTGACGTCGATCAGCAGCAGCGTGTGGCCATCCTTGTCGGCCTTGGCGACGAAGTCGGCGCCGATATTGCCGCCGGCGCCCGTCTTGTTCTCCACCACCACCGGCTGGCCGACGGCCTCCTGCAGCTTGGGGCCGATCAGGCGCGCAAGAATGTCGCTTGTTCCGCCCGGCGCGAACGGCACGATGATGCGGACCGGCTTGGTAAAGGTCTGCGCCGGCGCGGAGGCCGGCGCCAGGCCGACGGCCAACCCCGCGAGACCGGCGAGCGCACTGAGCAGGCGACGACACTGCATGTTGTCCTCCCTCTTTTTTGTTTGTGATGCTCAACCTATCGTATGGGAGGCCGGCGGCATAGGCCCGTGACAGACGACTAAGCCGAGGGATTTCGGCCCCCGGCCCAACCTCTCGCCGCAATGGTTCGATTATGGGGGACTGCATTGTCATTATTCAGGACCTTCCCCATAATCCGCGCCCACTTTGAGCCAAGCCGTTGAAGTGACTCGCTGATTGGCACTGAAGAAGTGCCGACGGCCTTTTTTTTGGGAGACTCTCTGCGGCGAGGTGGCCCTCCGGGTTTGAGCTAGGATGC